>CAZUAQ010000050.1:21150-38192 GCA_964618455.1 uncultured Planctomycetales bacterium
GGAGCCCATGGAGATTGCGGCGGTGGAAGGTGCCCGGGAAGTGGGCCCCGCCATCATCGCCAGCACCATCACCACGCTGGTGATCTTCCTGCCATTGATCTTCGTACGAGGGGTCTCCGGCATTCTGTTCCAGGAACTGGCTTACGTCATCATCTTCGCGCTGGTCTGCTCGCTGACCGTCTCGCTGAGCCTGATCCCGATGCTCGCGTCCAAGTTGATCCGCTCGCCCGACCAGGAGCAACAGGCCCGCAAGGGCGTCATGCGTCGTCTCGCGGCGGCGGCGGACCGCGCGTTCCGCGGCTTGGACCAGGGGTATCGCGATTTTCTGACAGTCGTGTTACGGCACCGCCTTCTCACCGTCACGACGGCCCTGCTGCTGTTCGGTGCCAGCCTTCTGCTCTATCCTTTGATCGGCTCGGAATTCCTGCCGCCCAGCGATGAGGGAGAAGTGCGTGTCTCGGGTGAGATGGAACCGGGGACGCGACTGGGCATCGTGGCCCGACAAACGCGATTCATGGAAAGCATCGTCTTTCCGGCCGTCCCGGAGGTGGTCTCCTCGGTGGTGAGTGTGGAGGACGGGGAAGGCGAAATCCGAATGACGCTCACCCCGGCCGCCCAGCGTCAGCGTTCGAATATTGAAATCGCCAACGATCTCCGTCGACGACTCAAAGGGCAGATTCCCGGGATGGACATCCGCGTTCAGGCGCCACAGGGTCAGTTCCTGTTGAACCGTGTTCTCGGGGGGGATGAAGGACTGACCGTCGAGGTTCGCGGTTTCGAACTGCAGACGCTTGACGCCCTTGCCCAGCGCGCCGCCGAGTCCATCCGCGACATTCCGGGGGTAACGGACATTGAGATCAGCCGCGAAGCCGGTGTGCCGCAACAGGAAATCACCATCGATCGGGCCAAGGCCGCGGATCTCAACCTGAGTGTGCGCGATATCTCCGAACTGCTGAAGACCGCCGTGGCAGGCACCGATGCCGGCGAGTTCCGAACCCAGGGCGATTCCTTCCGCATCTTTGTGCAACTGGCCGATGCACTTCAGCGGGATCTCGACGAGATTCTCGATCTTCCACTGACAACGCCCGATGGCGAACGTGTCGTGTTGCGCAATCTCGTGCAGACGGAGACGAGCCGTGCTCCGATCCAGATTCAGCGGAAGGATCAGCAACGCCTGGTGACGGTCAGTGCGAACGTCGCGAACCGTGACCTGGGATCCGTCGCGGAGGACGTGCAGGCGGCACTCAACCGGATCTCGAGGCCGATGGGCTACGATCTCTTCGTGGCGGGAAATTACGAGGAGCAACTGGAGTCCTTTCGCGAGTTGATTGTGTCGCTGCTCCTGGCCATCGTGCTGGTTTACTTGGTGCTGGCATCGCAGTACGAATCATTGCGCGACCCACTGGTGGTCATGGTCTCGGTTCCACTCGCGGCGATCGGCGTACTGGTGACGCTCTTTCTGACGGATACGACACTCAATCTTCAGTCGTACATCGGCTGTATCATGCTGGGCGGAATCGTGGTGAACAATGCGATTCTTCTGGTGGACCAGGCCGGGCAACTCCGGCAGGAGGGACGTACGGTCCGGGACGCCGTGGCCGAAGCCGGGCGACGCCGATTGCGACCGATTCTGATGACGACGCTGACCACCATCCTGGGTCTGCTTCCCCTGGCGATGGGTGTGGGCGAGGGCGCGGACGCGCAGGCCCCCCTTGCCCGGGCAGTCGTGGGCGGTCTCACCGGATCCACACTGATCACCCTCGTGCTGATTCCGGTGGTCTATACGCTCCTCCATCCGGAGCGGAAGGAGGTCAGGGCGTGATACCTGGATATACGAGACTCGGCTACTTGCTGACGATCATTGCCCTTGTCTGTGTCGGATCGGGATGCGATTCGCCCCGCCGTGCCTCCGTGGCTTCACTTGTCGAGAAGCGTTTGGAGAAAGCCCTGCGATCAGAAAGGGCGCCCCTCGAGCGACCATCGATCACTGCCGCCTCGTCCGCCGGCCCGCAGCCCGAGGTCGATACCCGTTCTCCGGAATGGCCGGAAGGCGAGGGGCCGCTCCGGGTCTCCGTCGAACAGGCCGCCCTGCTCGCCCTCAGTCAAAATCGCGATCTCCAAGTCCGCCAACTCAATCCGGTGATCGTCGGTACATTCGAAGCGCTCGAGCGCGGTGCCTACGATCCCGAACTGTTCCTTGAGGCAAGTACCGGTGAGGAACGAACGTCCGAGGTTTCCCGTTCGACGGAAGAGCAGTTTGACGTGGAAGGTCGCGATGCGGATTCGGTTCTGGGAATCCGTCAACGGATACCGACAGGTACGGATATCGAGGCGACGGTCAGTCACGATCGCTCGATCTCCAACCGCTCGCCCGAACAACAGACCGCGCGGCTGGGACTGACGGTGACGCAACAACTGTTGCGCGGTCTCAGTCCCAAGGCCAATCTGGCCAGCATTCGACTGGCGGAGATGGACACGCTGGCCAGCGAGTACGAACTTCGTGGTTTCACCGAAGCGCTCCTGGCCGATGTCGAGGTCGCCTACTGGAATTATGTACTGGCCGAGAAGCAGATTGCCATCTTCGAACGATCACTCAACGTCGCCATTCAGCAGCGCGACCAGATCGAGCAACGCATCGAAGTCGGCACCCTGGCCGAAACACAAGCGGCGGCGGCACGCGCGGAAGTGGCCTTGCAGAAGCAGGCGCTGATCGACGCACGGAGTGCCCTGAACGAAAGTCGTCTGAGGCTGCTGCGGCTCATGAACCCCGCCTCGGATGGCCGGTTGGATCGCGACGTGATCGCCGTCAGCGAACCGACGATCACGCCCGAACCGATCCGCGATCTCGAAGACCGTATCCAGCTTTCGACGGAGGCTCGCCCGGAAGTCAATGAAGCGCTTCTTCGCCTCGATCAGGCGCGGCTGGAAACCGTCGTGACACGCAACGGGCTCCTCCCCCGGCTCGAGTTGTTCATCACGCTCGGTGATACGGGATTCAAGGATACGTTCGGCGGAGCCTTTCGCGAGATCTCCGGCGATACCTACGACATGCGGGCAGGCGTGCGCTTCAGCCACATGCTGGGCAACCGGTCCGCCAAGGCGCGTGATCGCGCTGCCCGCGTGACCCGGGATCAGGCCCGGCGCGCCATCGACAACCTGCGTCAACTGGTCAGGTATGAAGTTCGCCTCGCCGCCAACGAGGCAAGGCGTGCGCGTGAGCAGATTGATGCTTCCACCGCCACGCGCGAGCTTCAGGAAAAGACTCTGGAAGCCGAACAACAGCGTTTCGATGTGGGCGCGAGTACGGCGCTACTTGTTGCCCAGGCCCAGCGCGACCTGCTCTCCAGCCAGATCGCGGAGGTCGAAGCGCAGGTGAACTATCGCATCGCCCTCGTCCGGTTGTACCTCGCGGAAGGGACGCTGCTCGAGCGGCGCGGCATGGCTGTGGACGAGACCGCCCTGGTCTCCTCCTTCTGATGGACCGCAGGGTTACTTTCAATTCCCCTGACTATAACAAGTTCTATCAATCTGTTACAGAACTCCCCTGAGAACGTGTGTGAGAAGCTCAGGGACAGTCTCCGTTTCGCAGGGAGGCGTAATGCATACTGGGCGTTTATACGACTCATTCGGTGCATAGAATACAGAACGGGGATTGTCCCTTGCTCTGGAAGAGCTTCTCACACGCTTGCTGAGCCAGCGTATCCGCAAGCGGGTCGAGGAGATCATCGGCTGGTGCAAGCAGGTCGGAAGTCTGGCCCGATCGCATTTCGTCTACCTGTGGAAGATCAAGCAACAGGCTAAGGTGACGGCATCGGCCTGCAACCTGTTGCCTGGGGCATGACTGGCGTCGGCGGCCTGACCGCGGTGTGGGTTCGGTGCCCTGACGGGCACCGAAGGAAACTCAATCTCGAAGAAAAACGCTTCAGTCGATACCGCCTTGAACCGTCGCCATAGTAAAATCAGAACAGACACGCCCCAGAGGAATCCGTTTCCTCGGTCAATGTGTATTGCTCAGCAGCCTGCTAGGCAAAAATACTCATACTCCAAACGGAACTCTAACAATGAACAGCGGAGCGTGACATCACATTGCTTCGAACGATGCGCGATATGGATAGAGTTTAAACCGATTCAAAGTGCTCTCTGAAGTACGAACAAGGCCGAACATTTACGGGCAACATACGGTTCTGATATACCGGCTGGTTAACGGCTAATACATTTATGATTGATCATTTTCTCGATACTACCTATTCCTGATTCATCATTGCGATCCTTTGAACAACCTCGGATACCTTACTCATGATGAGCCGTTTGCATAGTTATGAAAAGCGATAATTGAGTATTTCCCCCCATTCCCTTGCCGCTCCTGCATCGTTACTTTTGACTATCGGTAGTTAAGAATGACATCAACTGATTCTTAACCGACCTCAATGCTCCTGAGCACATTTCCCGCAGGGAATGGAAAGTAACCACAACGCTTCGGACACGTCGGAAAAGGAGAGAGGCATGACCAAAGGGATATTCTGCCGCGCAAAATTCACAGGTATTTCACTCTGCACGCTGGCTATCGGCGCAGTTTCACTTCAGGCGGCGACCAACGTCGACTGGGGCAGCTATTCATGGAGCCAGGAAAACTGTCCCAACCTGGGCAGTCAGTTGACCAGCGGGACGCTTGGTGGGGCCACGTTCAATGTGACATCGTCTGATACGACGGGCAGTATCGTTGACTTCCCCGCATCGGTCAGTGGCGGCACGTTTGATGCGAATGTCGGCATACTGTCCGTGCTGGTCGGCGACGCGACGTCTCCAGACAAACGCGCTGTCAATCTTCCCTTTGGCGGCAACGTCGGTCAGGTGGTGTTCCGTCGTGGGCTGTCCGTCGGCTGGGCCGGTGGAACCGTGGGGGGCGCGGGTGCCGCGCTGACCGTACCCACCCTGCCCAATCAGCCGGGACCCGATTTCGTGATCTTCGAGTCGGGATCCGCGGGTGTACCGGAAGCGATGATGGTTCGCGTGCAGGTGGCGAATCAGCCCGGCGGCCCCTTCTTTACTGACTGGCATTACTTCGCCCCGGCCACGCAGGACACTGCCCCGGCCACGGGCGTGCTTCACGCATATGAATACGACCTGAGCGACTTTGGTCTGGACGCCACCGCCCAGATTGACCGGATCGAAATCGCCAACATGGTCGCACGCGATCGCATCGGCGCCGTGGGAACCTGGAACGGCGCCGGTTCTCCTCCTCCGCCCCCGTCGTACACTCCGTTCCGACCGGGAATGGGGCAGTTCGGCGGTGCGGCGGAGCTTCGTGGTAACACCGAGCGCGACTTCGGCTGGTTCCAGAGCTCTCTCTTTGATGTCGGCGAGAAGGGCACGCTGAACCTCTGGGTGAAGATGGACGACACGTCGCGCCGCAATCAATTGTTCGAGGGCCCGGAAGACGGTGGCTTCGAATTCCAGTACCGCTCGAATAGCGGTGGACAGTTCTTCTCCCGTGCGAATGACGGCGGCGATTACGTCATTCCGAGCGGTGGAGCGGCAACGACATCCTGGACCAATCTTCAGTTCACTTGGGATGCCTCGATCAGCGAGATGCGTATTTACATCGACGGCACCGAGGTCACTTACCTGGCTGGGTTCGATCAGAATCTGTCCGGCTGGGATCTTCTCTCCGCCACGGATACCGTCAACGGCTTCATGAATCTGGGGCGCGATCCGGGGGATGCCTCTCGATACTTCGACGGGATGATGGATGACATCGGCTGGTTCGATGACGTCCTGAACAACACTGATCGCGATGCGATTCGCAACAGCGGTGTAGCCGCGCTGGGGGGGGATGCCCGCCTCGTCGCCCACTGGGATCTCGATTCCTCGAGTGGCACCACCGAAACCGACAACAAGAATGGAATCCTTCTGACCTTCGAGTCGGCCGAAGAGATCCCGTGGGTGGCGGAGGGCGTGGTGCTTCCGGAAGTCGGGGGCACTTACTCCATGGCCAACCCCGGCCCGGATCCCGGAAGCTACGCGAGCTTTGATATTCCTTACGGCAACAGCACTTTCGATCCGGATCCCTTGTACCTGGCGGCGCTTAACGATCTTGAAGAAATCAATCCGATCCCGCCTGGACCGGCGACGCTGGAAATTACCTTCGATGACGCGTGCTATCAGCCGGGCGATACTGTCACCGCCACGGTGTCCATGAAGGATCTTGGTGCCGATGCCGCCGGGTTCCAGGCATTTCTGGATTATGACGATTCCGTCCTCACGTTCACCGGGTGGAGTTACACCGCCGTGCCGTTCGGGCTACCGGTGCTCGATACGTTGGCCACGGTGAATCCGAACCCGGGTGAACTCAATCTGGCATCCGGTATCGATCAGTTGAACGGACAGGTTCCCAGCAGTGCCGATGCGGCCCTGGTGGAACTGACCTTTACCGTGAGCGGTCCCGATGATTGTGCGGCTGCGGACCTGCTGACATTCCGGAATCACGCGCCGCCGACACGACTGACCGACCTGCAGGGCCAGGAACTCCTGCCACTGACGCTGACCGACGCCCCGGCGATCGAGATCGACGGTACACCTCCGTCATTGACCTGCCCGGCGGATCTCACCGTCAATACTGATCCGGGTGTCTGCGAGGCAAGCGTGACCGTGACGCCACCTTCCCCGACGGACAACTGCGGGGTGGAGAGCCTGACCTTCGAGCGGAGCGATAACGCCGCCTTGACGTTGAGCGATCCCTTCCCGCTGGGAGTTACCACGATCACCTGGACGGCGACGGATTGCGCAGGCAACGTCAGCGTGTGCGTGCAGACGGTCACGGTAGAAGACAACGAAGCGCCGATCGTGACGGCGGGCAGCATCGACTCGTGCTATTCCGATGTGGCCACAGCGGAGAGCGCGGCGATCGCCGCCACGACGGCTACCGACAATTGCACGGCCACGATCGACCTCGTCATCACCGCCGCCACAACCGGTACCTGCGATGCGGAAATCACCGTGACGGTGACGGACGAGAGCGGCAACTCCGATACCGCCATCTACAACACCCGCATCGACAACGCCCCGCCGGTCATCACGTGTCCACCGGACGTGTCCGTGCAGTGCCTGGCCGAGGCCGATCCCGGTTTGCTCCTCGGGTCGACGTCAGGTGGTGTGGCGATCTACTACAACGACAATGGTGGAGGCGAAACGCCGACGAACCAGGCGTACCTCAAGGCGCAGTTCTCGGATACCAGCACCGCCGGGGCGCCGTTCCTGTTCGACAACACGCCGCTGACCGGCAACGGGCTCGTCAACTGGCAGGGTATTTACAGTGGCCTGACGTCTCCTGACTCGCAGTTCGGGCTGGACCTTGTCCTGGAAGCGCCGAGTTCGGACGGTTCGGTGCCGACGCCGATTTTGAATGCGTACGACAATGGTAACAACGCCGTTTCAGGCCGTATTCTCGTCGGTCCGGTCACGTGGGCCATTAACGATTACAAGCCCCACACACCGGACATCACGGCGGGTGATGTGCTCAACAGCATCATTCGCAGTCAGTCACCGGGCGTCGGTGGGACGGACGTCGTTATCCTTCGGAACGACGTCTCCGTTTCGGGCACGGTGTACACGGCGCACATCGCGGGCAAGCTGGTCTCCGACGGCATCAATCACTGGTACGGCTTGACGACTCCGGATTCGCCGATGGCCAACCTCGGCCTCAACGGGGACTTCTTCTTCGAGGGCATCCTGACGTACGACGCCGCCTCGGATCCGTACCCGCTGATGGACTTCTACGCCGGGGCGATCACGCTGACGGCCAACTTCCCGAGTTCGGCGGTCGGCTTCGCGACGGCCACGGACAACTGCACTCTGTTCCCGGTGGTGACGTACGTGGATGCGGACAACGGCGGATCGGGCTGCAACGGCGATCCGAAGATCATCACGCGGACCTGGACCGCCACCGACGAGTGCGGACTTCAGAGCTCCTGCGTCCAGACGATCACGGTCGAGGACAACACGCCGCCGACATTCCTGTCGGTGCCGGCAGACATCACCGCCGATGCCGACGTTGGCAGCTGTGACTTGACCCTGACGACGTCGGAAATCGGCGCGCCGACCGCGGCGGACAACTGCGACCTCGACGTGGACATCACCTGGGTCCGCAGCGACGGGGCGACGAATCTGGACGATCCGTTCGACTCCGCCGACTCGCCGATCACGATCACTTGGACCGCCACGGATGATTGCGGCAACACCTCTGATCATGTCCAGACGGTCACGGTCGATGCCGTGAACGATATGGCGGTGACGCTGACGCTGGCGGCAGTCACGCAATCGCCGCTGCAGCGTTGCATCACATTTGAACTGTGGGATTGCGGCGCGGCAGTGCCGACACCGACCATCGTCAAGAAGGAACTCGTCTTCACGACGGGCGTCGGCGGCGTGACCGCCAGTACCACAATCCCGATCCCCTGCGGCGCGTACACCTGTGTCACCGCCCGGGACGCACTGCACACGCTGCGGCGCACACTGGATGCTCCCGACTTCGGCATTGTCGGCTCGCAGTACGTCGCGGACTTTGATGCCGCCGGCAAGCCGCTGATCGGTGGCAATCTCAACGACGACATCTACGTCGACATTCTGGATTTCGGACTGTTCGCCGGTCAGTTCGGCACGACGTATGGATTCACAGACACGACCTGCCTGACGGCCGCGCCCCATGCGGACATCAGCGGCAACGGCACGGTCTTCACCGAGGACTTCACGTTCATTCAGATTAACTTCCTGGATCAGAGCGAACTCAACTGCTGTGCGCCTACGCCGTCGCCCCTGCCGATGGCCCAGGCCGTCCTGCGGGAGGATGCGAACGGCGACGGCGGCGTCACGGTGGCGGATCTGACGTACGTGAAAGCGCGGCTGGGGCTTGATCCCGCGGGAGCCGCCACGTCGGCGGACGTGAATGGCGATGGCGGCATCACGATTCGGGACCTGTCGGCGGTGAAGGCCGCAATCGGCAAGACCGCCACGACACAGGAGGGTCCGTTGGAGCGCATTTCGACCGCCGAACTGACCCTGCGCGGCCTCGATCACCTGATCGGGGCAGACCTCAACAACGACGGCTGGCTGGATGAGTTGGACATCGCCGCTTTCCTGGGCGGCCAGCAGCCGTGAGTTGAACGAAAGACACGGATTGAAACGTAGCGGGCGGGACACGCATGTCCCGCCCCGGGAAAGGACAGCAACCTAAAGTTTGAGAGGAAGACCATGACACGAAGCATCGCAACTCGAGGGTACATCTCGTTAAGTATGGGACTGTTGGCAACGCTATTGCTTGCCGGGCATGCCATGGCGGCGGACGTTCCTGGATGGGAAGCATTCGTCATCCGTCAGGATGCCGGCAACAACGATCCGCAGATCAATGACGTGACAGTGGGGAGCACGGATGCCAAGGAATTCATTATCGATGCCGGAAGCATGAAGGCGGGCTGGGGCACCAATAACTTCAATGGCCTGACCGTCAAGGATATCACCCGCGTCGCGATTGAACGCCTTGATGATGAATCGCGGTTTACCGCCGGAAGTGGTCCTGCCGTGGCTCCATACTTCAACATCTGGATTACAGACGGCGAAGGCAACTACGCCGTGATTGCGAACGAACCCAGCAATCCAGCTTTCCAGGCACTCTACAATGACGGCTACGATCTGAGCTTTTCAGATATCTCCGACAAAGTCGCCAAAGCTTATGAGAATTCAGACATGAGCTGGCTGCCGAACGGCGGATCGGGCATGACGTTTGCCGATCTGGCCGACTACGCCATCCAGGCCCCAAGTGTTGCGGAACTGACCGCGGGCTGGTCGGGTCTCGGAAGCGGCGCGCCTCGGGAACTGGGCACCAATCTGGCCTACGGGTTCAACTGGGTCTTCGGCGATACGCTTTCCAACTACGTTTCCGGGGATCCGGGATACGTCGTGGCCAACCCGCTGACGTCGGAAATCAACACGCACATCGCATACCCGGACCAGGTTCCCGATGATGGCGAAGAGCTTCCACGCGCAAACTTCGATGACTACCCGACGGGCTTTGCCGATCACTCATGGAAGGGGCCGGCCTCGGGCAAGAGCAACTGGCACGCCCGCTACCTCAGCGACGGTGACTACCTCTCGGATGTATTCCCCAATCACGCCGCCACGTTGACGCTGGCCGATATCGCGTCGATTCGCTACTCCACGAAGCGCGATGCGTCGATCCCTGCGGCGCGCGACTGGTGGATCCAGATCTACACGCGACCGGATGGAATTGATGACTCGACTTCAGGGTGGTACGGGCTCCGATTCATCAACAACTACAACGAGCACGGCACCGGCACCGGCGCCTGGCAGGAATGGTCGACGGACAGCGGCATGACTTTTCAGGAGAACAGCAATGCACCCGCTCCTGGCGGCCTGATGAGCTTTGATGATATCAAGACGACTTACGGCGGCGAACTGATCGAGATGATCAGCGTCCAGACCGACAGCAGCTGGGACGGCTTCGACGGCAACATCGACGGCCTGGTGGTCACGCTGACCGACGGCACTGTCGGCGTCGTGAACTTCGAGGTCAACGACCCGACGCTGACGCTGGCGGCGCAGGATACGTGCTTGATGGTGAATGACACGCTGACTGTGAATATCGACATGGCCGACCCGGGCGACTTTGTTGTCGGCGGGCAGTTTTTCCTCGAGTACAACGATTCCATCCTGACTCTTGTGAGTGCGGATCCCGGCGATGCGCCCTTTGCTGAATTCTTCGAAGATACGAGCACGCTGGGGCAGATTGACTATGCCGTCAATGCGTCGCCAAGTGGCGATCCGGGCACTATGGACGACGCGACACTCGCCATACTCACCTTCACGGTGGATGCGGAGGTGTGCGATGCCTCGGATCTCGTGACCTTCCGAACGCACACGCCACCGACGCGACTCACCAAGGAAGGCGGTGAGGCAATCAATCCGGTGCTCGTAGCGATCGATGACATATCAGTCGACAGCACGGCCCCGGTGATCTCCTGCCCGGCGGATGTGGTCGCAGACTGTAGTGATTCGACCGATCCTCCCGCTACCGGTGTGGCCACAGCGACGGATACCTGCGATACGGCGCCCACTGTGACGTATGCTGATGACCGAAGCGGCTTGACGGGCTGCAATTCCACGGGAGCCATCATTCGCACATGGACGGCGACGGATTGCTCGGGGAACACGATCACATGTGATCAGACGATCACCCTGGAAGACAACCAGGCGCCGGTGATGACGGCCTGCCCTGCCGACATCACGGTGAACGCGGAGGCGGGTACCTGTGATGCCACGGTGACCTACACGCCGCCTACGGCGACCGATACGTGCTACTCCGAGGGCTTCGAGGACCCGGGCTTCGTCTCGGTGTCTACTCCAAGTATTCCGTCGGTAAGCTGGAATGACTACTACAGTATGCTGACACGCGTGCTCTCCGGAACGGATGGTATCCCTTCAAAGTCCGGAGTCGCGCATGGTGTGATTGATTCGACGGGAGTGGGAGCCACCGGTGCCTTTACCCGGCTGCGCGGATATGACGACAGTTTCAATGACGGATTCAAGACGTCACTCGACGTCTACATGGATCTAAGCGATCCTGCCGTTGCGGCAGATACCTACGGTTGGGATTTGACAACAGCGGCAACCCAACAAGATGGTAGCCATCTTCAGGATTTCATTTTCCACACGGCTAGCAACGCCAGCGGTGAGATCCTCGTCGCGGGAAGTAATAACACGAACTTCACGCGTCGTAACGATCTTACCACGCTCAATCACTACGCTATCACGTCGAGTGGTTGGTATACGTTCGAATGGGATTTCCGTGATGACGGTGGTGTGCTGGCTGTGGATATGAATCTGCGGGACAGCAGCGGCACACTGCTGTGGACCGAAACTCGCACCGACGCGGGTAACCTCATTGCCACGGTTGTGGGGGGACATCGCTACATGTGGTTTACCTTCCTTGAGGTGGACAAGCTTGCGATCGACAACACGCAGCTTATCCGCAATATTCCGGTAAGTTGTGTACAGGCGAGTGGGACATCCTTCAGTTCAGGGACGACCACCGTCACGTGTAGCGCGACGGACGAATGTGGTAACACCGAAGAGTGCACGTTCGATGTGACTGTGAATCCCGTCAATGACCTGGTCGTGGATCTTGAACTCGAATCGGTCAACGAGCCGACATTGACGCGTTGCATCACGTTCGAGTTGTGGGACTGCAACGCAGCTTCGCCCGCAGCGATCGAGGTGAAGGAGGAATTGACCTTCACCAACGGCGTGGCCAGCGGAGCGGTCATCGAGGTGCCATGCGGCGCATATACCTGCATCACGGCCCGGGATGAACTGCACACGTTGCGACGTACGCTGAGCACGCTCCCGACCAGCGGCACGCAGTACGTGGCAGACTTCGTCGCGGCGGGCAAGCCGCTGCTCGGCGGTAACCTCAACGACGACTTCTGGGTGGATATCCTGGACTTCGGCGTGTTTACCGGCCAGTACGGTGCCTCTTACGGTTTGAGTGGTGACACAACCTGTAGCACACCTATGCCCCATGCGGATATCAGCGGCGATAACCTGGTGGACTCTGTCGAGTTCACGTACATCCGGAACAATTTCCTGAAGTCGCATGAGCCCAACTGCTGCGGCGCGTCGGCAGCGCCGATGGCGATGGCACAGTCGGTGCTTCGCGAGGATGCCAACGGAGACGGCGGCGTCACCGTAATGGATCTGTCCTACGTGAAGGCCCGTCTGGGTCTGGAGCCGGCGGGCGAGAACGCCTCGGCGGACGTCAATGGCGATGGCGGTATCACGGTCCGCGACCTGTCGGCGGTGAAAGCCATGATCGGCACTACCGCCACGACGCAGGAAGGCCCCGTGGAACGCATCTCCACGGACGAGTTGTCGCAACGCGGCCTGGATCATCTCATCGGCGCCGATCTGAACGACGACGGCTGGCTGGATGAGCTGGACATCGCCGCCTGGTTGCAGGGCACGCGTCCCTGACCCGTACTCCCTCCATTGCACGGCCCGGGCGTCTCGCAAGGGGCGCTCGGGCCGTGAGCTGTTTACGGGGGTGTAAAGATGGCTTTCGGATATTCGAGATCGCCATCGAAGATGAAATCGTAAACCGAGGTCGTTCCCCTCGGATAAATGATGAAGAGTGACACGAGTCGTAGAGTGCAGGCCGTCGCGCCTGCCATCAACAAGGAGGAGAAAAATGAATTCTCATATGAAAGTTCGTATCGCATCGGTGACAGGCATGGTTCTTCTGGCCAGCGCGGCCACAGCCCAGGCCGACATCGACCTGGAGTATCGGCCCGATTTTCAATCGGTCACCCTCGGCGATATCGCGGAGGTCGGCCTGTATGCCGTCTCCGACAGCGCGGTCAACCAGTCGTTGAGTGCGGCGGATGTCGTGTTCGATTGGGATACGACGTACCTTCAACTGATCGGTCTCGATCAAACAGGAGCGGCCCCGCTGCTGTCGTCGAGCTTTCCACTGGCCGACCCGTACGGCCTGAATGAGGCGGTACCTCCCCAGGACGGCGATGGCCTGTACACAGCATTCGCCTCCTTCAGCAGTGCCGTGGATGCGACGCCCGCCGGGACCTTGCTGACCACTTTCCGTTTTCAGACTCTGGCGCTGACGCCGGGCACCCCGGTGGACATTCTGACCTCAGGCGGCAATCCCAGCATCGATTCGCGCGTGTTCGACGGCGTGACGCCCAACACCATTGTCACGGGCACTTTGAGCGGTGCCGTCATCGAGATTGTTCCGGAGCCGGCATCGGCCCTCCTCCTGATGGCCTTCGCCCCTGCGTTGCTGAGAATCCGGCGTCGGGGATGAGAGTCACCCGGATGACCCAAGGAATGCTATCCATTCCCTTTCAGCCCTCCGCGGCGGACTCCAGGGGTGATCAACCACCCCTGGAGTTTTATACTTGTATCATTCTCGGAGGTTGAGTGATGGTAGCTCGGAGATATTCAAGCTCTTCCGCAGTTCAGATCGGCACCGCGATCGCGCTGGTCCTCACGGCTTGCATCCTGAACGCAGGCAGCCCGGTCCCCGCCTCGAATGTCGCATCCTCCGGATCCTGGGTGAGCGCCGCAGCCGCCACTTCTGCCTCACCGTTCGAGTCAAGTACGATCTCACTCGCCCTGGAATCGGTGAAGCATTGTTACCTGGAAGAGACGCAACTGGTCGTTGATGTGGTCCTGCGCAACGCGGCCGAGGAGATCAACGGCGGGCAATTCTTTCTGTCGTACGATGATCAGCGCCTGCTTCTTCTGCAGGTGCTTCCGGGCGATGCCCCTTTCACGCTGCCGGTTTTTCAGGACACGAGTACGCCGGGGGAGATTGACTACGCCATCGGAGCGGGCTTCGGGCTCCCCGGGACTTCCGAGGATACGCGAATGGCCAGTCTGGTCTTCGAGATCCAGGCGGCGGCCGGCCTCGAGCCGGCGTTGGTCGCTTTTCGCGATCATGAACCGTCCACTCGAGTCACCAACGCCTCAGGGGCGAACATCCAGCCTGCGTTGATCGAACTTCCGGCAACGACACTCCAGGGCACGGCCGATGATCTGGACGGCGACAACGTCCTGTTCGACTGCGATGCCTGCCCCGGCACAATCCCGGGAATTGCCGTGGACACGTACGGCTGCCCGCCGGAAATCCTCGGCGACTTCGATCGCGACGGCGATGTCGATGCGCTGGACATGGACACCTTCGCGACGTGCAAGGGGCTCCCCGCCGTCCCTTCCCCTGCCGAGTGCCTGGATCGCGATTTCGATCTGGACCACGACGTGGATCAAACGGATTTTGCCTTCATTCAGCGCTGCCGGAGTGGCACAGATGTCATTCCCGAGCCTCCATGCTTCTTGGATTGAACACCTCTTCCGAAGCCGCCGACACAAATCGAATAACGCGACGTCCTTCCCCGAATCCGGGATCACCACGGCACCCGCTCTGGCTGCTGCGCGGCATCGATGTAGAATAGCAATGGTTCCTTTCGCGTGCGTCTTCCGGGTGTCTCTCCGTCTTCATCCCTGAGTGCGACACGGTGGAACACCTTTGCCGTTGAATTCCGTCCCGTCCCCTGGCCCGTCGGCGTGAGGTTCAGAGTCATGTTGAAGTTTCGAGGCAGACCCGCCACCCAGGCTACTGTTGGTTTCGCGCTCGTCGCATTGCTGACCTATCCGGTTGGTCTCGATGCGAGTACGGGGTCGTTCTACGTCTCCCTCGAGGGGAATGACGGCAATCCGGGTACGGCAGCCAGGCCCTTCGCTTCACTGGAACGTGCGCGCGATGCGATCCGTGCCATGAAACGATCGGGTTCGCTGCCGGAGGGAGGCGTCACCGTCTGGTGTCGCGGCGGGCAGTACCATCGCGCTTCCGCGTTTGAACTCGAGGAACAGGATTCGGGAACACCCGATGCGCCGATCAGCTATCGCGCTGATCAGGACGAGCGGGTGATCCTCTCCGGCGGACAGCCGGTCAGCGGCTGGGGCCCGGTGAAGGACGAGAAGATCCTGGCGCGCTGGACCGAGGAGGCGCGTGACCATGTCCTGCAGGCGGATCTCGGCGCCCAGGGCCTGTCGGCTACCGGTGAACTCCGCGAGCAGGGATCCCTCGCACAGACGGATCCAGCGGATGTCTGGCCGGCGATGGAACTGACGTTCCAAGGGGAGGCCATGACGCTGTCCCGCTGGCCGAACGAGGGCTTCGCGCGCGTGGATCAACTCTGGCCGGTGACGCGCGGCACGGTGGTCCGCAGTCATGATCTGCAGCCCGGGGAGTTGATGAGCTATCGCTACCGGGCGGACCGCCCCGGCCACTGGGGCGATGAACCCGACCCCTGGACGCACGGCTATCACGGCAACGACTGGGACGACTGGCACATGCGGATCGCGTCGATCGATCCTGCCCAGCGTGTCATCACCCTCAGCGAATACGGATCGAAAAACGGCCCCGGCATTGAACGGAATCACCGCTGGTACGGTCTGAATCTGCTGTGCGAACTCGACACCCCCGGGGAATACTACATCGATCGCCGGACGAACATCCTCTACTTCTGGCCGCCGGAACCGATCGCGGCGGGCGATACCGTCGCGTCCATGATTCCCAGCCTCGTCATGATGAACGACGTCAGCCATGTGACGCTGCGGGGCCTGACCCTGGAAGCGTGCCGAGGTACCGCCCTGCGCATGGCCGGCGGCCGCCACAACCTCATCGCCGGATGCACGGTCCGCAACACGGGACGCATGGGTATCTTCATCGACGGCGGTGAGCATCACGCCATCAAGGGCTGCGACGTCCATGACACCGGCGATACGGCGATCATGGTGCGCAATGCCGGAGACCGGGCCACGCTGACCCGTGCGGACCATTGGATCGAGAACAATTACATCTATCGCCCCGGCCGCATCGTCCGCTGCCACCGCACCGCCATCACGCAATCGGGAGTCGGCATCTATGCCCGCCACAACATGATCCGCGATTGTCCGGGCCAGGCCATCATCTCCGCGGGCAATGACAACCTCATCGAGTTCACCGAAATGGCCAACTGCACATTTGAAAACCGGGACAGCGCCTACATCATCCCCGCGCACACGGTGATTCGGTACAACTTTCTGCACCACCTCTACGCCGGCAGCGGGTTCACGCGCATGATCTACATGGATGTGCTCGTCAACGGGGCATACATCTTCGGCAACGTCTTCTACGGCTGCTACGGGGGGCAGGCGGTGCACAGCGGCGGATCGAATTACAACACCATCGACAACAACGTCTTTGTCGACTGCCACCCCGCCATCTGGATCGATTCGCGCACTGGCGGAATCTGGGGCGCGGATTTCACGAACATCGACTACAAGAATCCGCCTTGGAGCGTGCGCTACCCGGAGTACGTCACCTTCCAGGAGGAAGGGCTCATCGGCCGCCCGAAGTTCAATGACCCGCCCCCAACCATGATACCACTTTCTATGTAGGTCCCTCCCGGCTTTGG
>CAZUAQ010000051.1:0-37872 GCA_964618455.1 uncultured Planctomycetales bacterium
AGTGTGTATTAGGCGCGTCGCCTGACTCTCCAATTCAGGCTGAACCATTACACTTATGACGTTTGATCCCTTCAATGGCAGCTAAGCCAATAGTCCTCCACGACTCACTTTGCAGATGCTTTATACTAATGTAATCGGGATCTCCAAGTAACACCATGCATACTTCAAGAGCCGCCTGATCTTGCCTTGATTGGGGCTTGGATAGTAATTGCTGAACTTTGGGTAAGATGCTATTGTCACCAAGCTCGGCAAGACATAGCAGTGCTGCTGTCCGCAACGAAGGTTCTTCATTAGCACATTCTTCACAAGCACATTCTTCACAGACGATTTCCGTACCGATATCACCTGCCGCTACCATATGGAGTGTAGAACGAATACACTCGCTGTCATATTCTCGTAGATTGCGTAGAACGCGATGCTTATTCTTATCGAAGCCACGTGACAACACTTCTTCCGCAAGGATCGCAGCCCATTCTGAGCGTTGATCGACCGGAATTCGCTCTCCCATTTCAAGCAGAAAGAAAAGGCGCGCGGCTCCTATTAGATCCTGGCCATCGGCTTTCATTTGAATCAACGCCGCTAAGAACGCCTCTCCATCTACAGTCAATGCCACATCTTGAGCAAGCCTCTCGTTTCCAGTTCTATACTGCGACTCACTCAGAATCGCGAGGCCAACGGAAGCCGCGATGACGGAGGCCTTTGGATCGGCCATCTCATTTGCGACCCATTGCCCATAAGTCTCATATACTTCAGGTTTCTCAACTGCGCCTGTTATGATTTCACGAACTTCTTCAGGAAAACACTCTATGAATGCTTGCGTTTCGTATTCTCTCCTTTTTCTCTCTGTGATCTCTGCCTTCAAACTGCTCTCAAAATAAGGGTAACCATGGTCGCTAAACCATTCAGCAAAATTGATTCTGCTCTCCTCCGTGAATTCCGCGTCGCAAAACCATGCTCCGTTATCCCAACCGAGATCTGCCCCTAGGCAGATATTCAGTGTCACTAAATGCTTATCATCCTCGTAGAATCTCACCACCTGGGCATTCCTACCACGACACAAAGTATTTCCCCATTTGAAATCAAGATCAATTATCTCAATCAACTCCGAGATATCTTCATTTCCACATGCAATCTCAAATGTAGGTCCCGTAGGCCAATTATGAACCACAGTTACTCGGTCCGCGTTCGCCACAGCATTTCGTAGTGGTCGCTTCCAATCGTATAACAAGAACGGACCGATAAGACCGACAAAGATTACCAACGCAGTGCCGAGTTCGCGACCTCTCTTCTTCGACATCATTCTACGCCTTTACTAAGACCTCAGTCGTAGCTCGGATCTCATTAGAAGAATGCATTCACTGCTGCATGATTGATCGTTACACTGCACTTAGAGTATCGACCATCGTTACTTGTTGGGTTAGCAAGAGATCAAGTGTGTGAAAAAATACCACTCACGGCATAAACCACGGCGTGCCTTCTTATCGTAACGGCTTCAGGTCCTATATTCGCCGCTGATATGGCGCAGCAAGCTCCGCTTTGTTAAGGAATGCGACCACCTTCCGGCGCGACACAGAATGTGATCGTGTGCATACTACTCATCTGCAGTCGTCCAAACGCTCCCTTCATCCAACTCGCCAAGACTCGGATTGTTTGGATCCTGCTAGTCTATGTGGAAGATCAGTGGTACGTGATCCACCGTGACGAAGGTAAGACCGCGTTCGGTCCGATCGAGTCCTGAGCGGGCCTCACTACAATCTCTCTACCACACTCAAGGGCATCAGCGACTTCCATCTGAAGCCTTCTCCGCCATCCTGGGTCGTGTTTCTACGTGTGTTGCTCGAATATCAATTTGACAACCCGCACATCCATGGTTATATTACCATATAGTGATGAAAAGGAAATCGAAGCAACACTACGAAGCCCGGGCGAAGATCGCCAAGGCGCTCGCTCATCCGAGCCGGCTGCTCATGCTGGACGCCCTTGCCGAGGGCGAGCGATGCGTCTGCGAATTGACGGAACTCGTCGGTGCCGATCAGTCCACCGTGTCCAAGCACCTGGCCATCCTCAAGCAGGCGGGCCTGGTGGAGGATCGCAAGGAGGGCGTCATGATCTACTACCGCGTGAAAGTCTGCTGCCTGCAGGGCTTCTGGAAATGCATCGAGAGCGTGCTCCGGAGCAATCTCAAGGAGCATCGCGCGGCGCTCGGAGTCTGAGCGTTCTTATTTGCGCCTATCCATGGCTATATGGCCATGGAAGAATGGATGGCGTTCAAGGAGTTCCGCCGATGAAGCAGTGGAAGATCTTTGCGGCGATGCTGGCCGTCTTCGTTGTTGCCTACGCGCTGCCGCTGGCCGACCCGAAGGTCGAGGCGGCGCTGATCGAGGCGTTCAAACTCCTGCAGTGGTACGCGCGCAACCATACCCTTGCCTGCGTCGTCCCCGCGCTGTTCATCGCCGGGGCGATGACCACCTTTCTCTCCCAGGCGTCGGTGTTGCGGTATCTCGGACCGAAGGCCAACAAGGCGACCTCCTACGCCGTGGCCTCCGTTTCGGGCACGGTTTTGGCAGTTTGTTCCTGCAGCGTTCTGCCGATGTTCGCCGGGATCTACCGCCTCGGAGCCGGTCTCGGACCGGCCACCGCCTTTCTCTACGCCGGCCCGGCGATCAATGTGATGGCGATTTTTCTCACCGCCCGCGTGCTCGGTTTCGAGATCGGGCTGGCGCGGGCGATCGGGGCAGTCCTCTTCGCGCTCCTGCTCGGCTTGATCATGGCGGTCGTCTTTCGACGCCAGGAGCAGGTCAAAGCGGCGGCGGCCATGGCCATGCCGGAACCCTCCGCCCCGGCGCGATCGGGGTGGCAGACCGGGTTGTTCATGGCGTGCATGATTCTCTTTCTCGTGTTCAGCGACTGGTTCAATCCCGGCGACGCCGTCGTCCACAAGACCGACGGCACCGCCATTCGCGGCGTGCTGCTTCAGGAGACCGTGGACACGAGGCTCATCCAGGTTCAGGAAACGGGGGGCGGTGTCCGCGCGGGTGATCGCATCGAACTGGCCAAAAGCGACATCGCCCGCATCGAGGAGAAGGAAAGCTGGGTGATGGAGGTTCATCATATCCGGTGGTACCTGGCGGGAGCGATGGGGGTGGCGGTGATTCTTATGGCGGCCAGATGGTTTGAACGTGAGGAACTGTCCGAGTGGATGCGGAACACGTGGGACTTCGCCAGGCTGCTGGTGCCGCTGCTGTTCGGAGGTGTATTCGTCGTCGGCTTCCTCGGCGCCCTGCTGCCCGATGAGCAGATCGGGCAACTGGTCGGCGACAACGGGATGCGTTCAAACTTCGTGGCGTCGGTCGTGGGCGCACTGTTTTACTTTGCCACGCTGACCGAAGTGCCGGTCGTGCAGGCGCTCCGCGAACACGGCATGGCCGAGGGGCCCGCGCTCGCCCTGTTGCTGGCAGGCCCCGCGCTCTCCCTGCCGAACATTCTGGTGATTCGCTCGGTGATGGGAAACGCAAAGACGGCGTTGTTCTGTGCGCTGGTGGTCGTCATGTCGATGGTGGTCGGCATGATCTACGGGGCGATGGTTCTTCCCTCATAAAACGCAAGAGGTGTCCGATGCGCATTGAAATTCTGGGAACAGGTTGTGCGAAGTGCCGACAACTGGCCGCGAACGCCGAGGCGGCAGCCAAGGGACTCGGGATCGACTATGAACTGGTGAAAGTGGAATCCTTGAACGACATCACGGGGCGCGGTGTGATGATGACGCCCGCCCTGAGCGTCAATGGCGATGTCAAGGTTTCCGGTAAGGTCCCGGATCAGGCGGAAATCACAAGCATATTGACATCGGCGCTGATGTGATGGTCAAGCCATGCGATGGATAGTGTTGCAGGGAAGCGCGGTTTTTTCTGTTGCTCGCGGATCATCCCGCGAGAGTCGCGTGCCTGTGGATGGCCCGCCCAAGACTGGTCATGCACTAGGTACGCCGGTTCGGAATCAAGCACGCATGACTCAGATCGCCGGAGGTGACGTGAACGGTGGCGGAACTTCCCACTGGCCGAGCGTCTGCACGAGATCCTTCACGCCGATCGGCCGCGGCACCGCGTACAACTCGCCGTAGGCGTAGCCGCAGAGTCCGCCCTCGGCACCGGCAATGCTTCGCACGTAATGCGCGACCCTCGCGTAGCGCGTCTCGTCGAACTGCGACGCGTAACAGCGGATCGCCTCCAGCTTACGCTCCATCGTCTCGGTGATGTCCATGACGAACTGGCCGGCGAACTGGTGACGCTCCGCCGACAACGGGACGGGGCGGTAGATCAGGTGATCCATCCGATGCGGGACCGTGCCGTCGAAACGATCATCCCACTTGGTCAACTGCGAGTAGAACCGCGCCGCCTCGACGATCAGCTGGCTCTGGTAATGATCGGGTGAGGCCGCCGGGGTGCGCCCCGCCATGCCCACCAGGATCTTCGGCGTGTACTTCCGCAGCATCGTCGCCAGGGCGTACCGGGCCGGTGGTCCGTCCATCAGCTCGCGATTGGTCAGCCCCAGCATCTCCACCGCGTGGACGCCCAGCACCTCCGCCGCCGCCTTCATCTCCTGCATTCGGATCTCCACCGTGCCACGGGGGGTGGGTTCCCCATTGGTCAGGTGGACCATCCCCACGCGGTAGCCCTGATCGACCAGCCTGGCGATGGTGCCGCCCATGCCGATCTCCAGGTCGTCGGGGTGCGGTGCGGAAAAAATCACGTCCAGCGGCGCATCTTTCATACGGTGGTCCCTCGGTACGGTTAAGAAGTTTTCGGAACCACGCGGGTCCGATTCCACGCCCGAGAACGCCCTGACGTCCTTCGGGGAGCCAAACTATAGGTCGCTCCCGGTGGGGCAACAAGCAAGGACTGCATCGCCCAAGAAACTGGCCACCACCCGCCGGGAAAGTCATAATCAAGAGCGTCGGTCACATGGTCGAACGTAAGGTTAGTGCGTCAAGCGGTGCCGGTGAACCCGGCATGAGGAGGCATCATGGCTCGAGGAAGGTATTCCATCGCCCGGCGGTGGAGGCGAAGCGTGGGGCGTGCGGTGATCGCCGGTCTGGCAGGCGTACTGAGCTGGTCGGCCGTCGGGTGCGGTCCGCCGTACGGCGACGTGCTTGTCGATGAAGAGGGCGAGCAGATCCGCCTGGAAGGGGTCCTGCGGATCGTGGGCGACAACACGCTCAGCGACGAAGAAAAACGGGACGGGCTCATCAACATGGGCATCACGGATGATGAACTTCTGGATGCCCTGATCCGAGCCTAGACGAAAATACTTTGGGCGATGCGTCGACCTGAGCCAGAGGGGGCTCGCCGGCGCCAACATTGAAGGGGCTGACGAAATGCAGATCCGCAGCACAACGTATCGGAAAGCACTCCTGTTCGGCGTGATCGGGCTTCTCCCGTTCCTGGCCGGCTGCCCGAGTCCGCGCACCAGCAACCAGGGCGGAGGCTCGGTCGTCACTGCCGCGGCCAAGCTCTCCTCGGGCGACGTGGCCGCCATGACCGCCGACGAGTGGCAGATCGCCGTGGACAACCTGCCGACCCTGGCGGAGTTCACCGACATCGATCTCTCTGAGTATGACATTCCCCAACTAACCGATGAGCAGGCTCAGGCGATTGTCGATTTTATCATCGCCAACAACATCACCAGCCTGGATGACATCCTGGCCCTCGACATCAACGAGATCGAGATCCCTGAGGCGCTGCAGAGCCTGGTCGATCTTTTTGTCTGACGGATTCGCGCCGCCAAGGGTGTGTTTCCGTGTCAGGTACGAATAGCAATGACAATCTGCGTGAAGGCCGGGTCCAAGTGGGCTCGGCCTTTGTGCTTGAGCAGGCACCCGGGAGGTTCGCGGCAGGCGGCGCCGGGACCGATCGATTATCATGGGGGCATGAAGCCTGATCAATTTCACTTTCGTTTGCCCGGCGTCGGCGTGATGGCCCTTTGTGCATGCCTTGCCGGATGCACGACGACCCCGAAGAGCGCACCGCCGGCCGATCCGCCTGAAGAGATTCCCATCCTCGATTCCACCAGCGGGAGTTACTCGCGTCTGAAAAGCCCGGTGAGGATCGTCATCCGCGATGCCGCCACACTGGCCCGCCTGCCCCTGGCGGAGGTGGACGTGGACTTCGACACGCAGATGATTCTGCTGGCAGGTCTCGGGCCGACCTACCAGGAAGGTACGGGCATCCGGATCACGCGCGTCTGGCGGGAAGGATCGCGCATCCGCGTTCAGGAACGCACGATCAGCGGCGGGATGACCCAGGTGGGGCAACCGCAGCGCGTCAGCCCGTGGACGATGGTCATCGTGCCGCGTCACGGCATGAATGTCGAAGGTTATTCCACACAGGTCCCCGCGCGGGCGCTGGCCGGGCCCTGACCATAGTGGATGATGTCCCGGCGTCGGCGGCATGAGGCATCAGTCGGGGATGTCCGGCGGTTTCTCACGGGAGGAGAACGGGAGGCCATGCTTCGCATCACGCGTCCATCCCATCGGCGCGAACTGCGTCAGGCGCTGGCGCTTCTTCTGGATCCGTCGCCCGAGACGCTTCCCCGTCCGGAAGATCACCTCGATGTGCTGATGCATCACCTCCAGAGCCGCGGACTCAGCCTGGATCACTGCCTCCTCAGCTACCGGGGACCACGGCTGACGGGGGCCTGTCTGGCCATCGATCAGGCCGGCCGCACCTCCAGCCTCTTCCTGCCTGCGCGTCCCCTGACGGACGAGCAGAAGGAGGACGCCGTGGAGTTGCTGCGCACGTCCACGGACGCCGCTCGCCGTCGAGGAATGCGCCTGCTCCAAGTTCTGGTCGACGAAGGGACCCGCGAAATCCCGGAGGTTCTGCAGCGGGCCCGATTTGAGTTTCTGACCACACTGGACTACCTGGAACGGGATGTCGCGCTGCATTGGCGGGACGGGAGGGCATTCGCACCGGTCTCCTGGATGACCTACGCCGAGAGTCGGCACGACCTGTTCGCCGACGTCATCAGATCCACCTATGAATCGAGCCTGGATTGCGTGGCGCTCAATCGTCGGCGGGACATCCAGGATGTTCTGGCCAGTCATCGGGCAACTGGGCAATTTCACCCAGGGCATTGGATGATTGCCAGGGGTGAAGCGGGCGAGGCCATCGGAGTTCTTCTGCTGGCGTATGTGCCCGAACGATGGTCGTGCGATGTGGTTTATCTGGGGTTGATGCCCCCATACCGCGGCCTCGGATTCGGTGCGACGCTTGTGCGCAAGGCCGTTCAGGTCGCACGCGAGATGGCGGCGTCGACGCTTTCCTTGACGGTAGACGCCTCGAATGTCCCGGCACAGAAGCTCTATGCTGCCGCGGGTTTTCGCAAGACAGCGGCACGGGAAGCGTGGGTCCGATTCACCGAGGACGCCGAAGGCTGAGGACTGCACTCGAGTCTTCATGTCACAGGAACTGCTCTGATCCGCCTTCGCCCCCGAGGGGAAGAGCTATCGTTTGAGGCGCAAGTAGTTACGTGATCGCGCGTCGATGTTGTTCACCGGTTATCCACATCCGCGCTCTGCCGGTGGATAAGTTTTTTTTTCGGTGTCTAAGTATTTGTGTGTAAGAAATCTCGCCACCAATCTTGATTGCGAATGTAAGGATTCGGTAAAGAAATCTATTGATTCAGTCAAGATGCTCGACTAATTTACTGACCGCATTGGATGCCAATTCCTTGTCGGCCTGGGGTCGCAGTAATCCCCGCAAGGGCGGGCAAGCTCATCAAGAAGTAGCCACACTGGTTGGGTTTATCAAACGACTCGCGCTCAGCACGGGAAGGAGTGTCCCTGTGTATATTCCCGGTACGGACACGGTCACGCATATTCAGAGCAAGATCGCCGAGAAGCTTGGTCCGCAGCGCTACAAGGTCTGGTTCAAGAGTTCCACACAACTGACGCTCGCGGATGGACACTTGAAAATCAGCGCACCGAATGCGTTCATCTGCGGCTGGATCGAGCGGCACTTCGCCGATCAGATCACCGAGGCCGCCCAGGAGGCGACAGGTCGGGAGTGTCGCATTTCGTTCGTGGTGGATGCGCGGCTGCTGAACGCCCTGAAGAAGAACCAATTGGATTCCCAGGCGGAATTCATCGCCAAGAACCCCGAGCGCATCGCCCGGCAATACCGCAAAGAGGGCGCGCCTCCGCCGCGCAAGCTGCGGGGGAGGTTCGACGATCTCATCATCGGTCCGGCGAACGAACTGGCGGTCTCCGTGGTCCGTCGTATCGCTCAGCGTTCGGAGGATGCGTACAGCCCCGTCTTCGTCCACGGCGGATGCGGTCTCGGCAAGACGCACCTGCTCCACGCCCTGGCCAACGAGGTGACGAAGCAGCATCCCGACTGCAAGTGCGCCTATCTGACGGGTGACGAATTTACCAACTCGTTCATCCTCGCGCTGCGCACCAATCAGATTGAATCGTTCCGGCAGCGCTACCGCTTCGTGGACGTGCTGATCATCGACGACGTGCATTTTCTCGCCAATAAGAAAGCGACGCAGGAGGAGTTCCTCCACACGTTCAACTCGATCGATGCCCGGCGCAAGCACATCGTGCTCGCCTCGGACTCGCATCCCAAGCTGATCGGGCAGTTCAGCGAGCAGCTTCTGAACCGATTCGTCGCGGGCATGGTGGTGCGCATCGATGTGCCGGATTTCCCCATGCGATGCGAGATCCTCCGTCAGCGGGCAGCGTTGCTCAGTCGAAAACCCATTCCGGAGGATGTCATCCGCTACATCGCCGAAAACCTGCATTCCAACGTTCGGGAGCTGGAGGGCGCCCTGCTCAAGCTCCTGATGTACAGCTCGGTTTCTCATCAGCCGGTGTCGCTCTCCCTGGCGAGGCGAACGCTGGCGGACTATCTCAGCCGGTCGCAGCGCGCCCTCGGTCTCGACGAGATCGACCAGACCGTGGCGACCTACTTCGGATTGACTCCGGCCGATCTCCATACATCGCGGAAGACACGGACGATAGCGCTGGCGCGCGGCATCGCGATGTACCTCGCGAGGAAGCATACGGAAATGAGTTTCCCGGAGATCGGCCGCTTTATGGGTAACAAGAACCACTCCACCGTCATCCTTGCCAACCGGAAGATCGAGAAGCTCTGTCACGAGGATGCCCTGGTGCGGCGGCAGACCCCCGCCGGGACGCGCGAGGAGCGGATCCGCGAGATCATCGAGAAAATCGAGGAGCAGCTGACGCGCGCTCGCGTGGCTCCCGAAGCGCTGCCGAGCCACGATCTGGAAACCCGGGGTGAGGAATCCGAACCCCCGGCTTCACAAACGGGCGGTCGGCGGGTGGCTGTCGGCTGAACACGCCTGTGGCCCTCAGGACGAGTGCGTGTCCTGAAAGTCTCGTACGTCCTCGGATGCCTGACCAGGCGGCTTCTTCCCATCCCTTAGGCACAGTTGGCTGAACCCCGGTTTCCACTGCGGAATCCGGGGTTTTCGCTGCGCTATCCGAGGGGATGCCGCCCCGCGGGGAGCACCTGCGGTGAGCATCGATGGAGCCGATCGCCTAGAGCTTGTGCAAGTCTTCCGCCGGGGTCCCGGTCAGCTCGGCTGCGCCGGATGGGTGAATATCATATAAGGCATTGTTTTTCATGTGTTTAGCTAAAGTCACGGCAATTTCAGTCTGCGAGGCTGTTATTGGCACGGGGTATGCATCAGTGACGGTAAGAACAACAATCGCACGAGTCATTCGGCTCGTTGACATGTGAATATTCGACGGAGAGCCGGTCAGGGCAGGTCATTCTTCCCTGGCAGCGAGGCTCTGATCGGAGTGCCAGTGGGCTGGGTCGGTGGGGATGACCGGTGCGTGGCCGGACGTCCACGGTGGACTGGAAATGATACAGGCGCGTTTCCAGTCCTCCCACCGCCCCCCTTTTTTTTCTCACGGGCAGAAGTAATGGCGGATATTCGTCATAATTCTTATAGAAAGTCAAGAAAACGTTCTTATTCGTCGGGAAGATTATTGCTTTTTCGCGACGTTTCCGATAATGTGCCAAAGCAACTAAGCCGCCGAGAAGCTGCTTGAAGACCAAAGGCGCGGTCGGATACAAGCAGATTCCGGGTGTTCCGTAACACTGGCGTATTCCATTATTCGCAGCATCGATGATCGAAGAATGTTTTTCACGTTCCCTCAATTCATGGTGCGAATGCGAGGGAGCTATTCGAAGCTTGGATTTTTCGATCGAATGGTAGGCAGTTGCGACTGCCCTTACGCGGCAGGTATGACACGGAAAGCGCGTCGGGAACACGAGATAGGGCAGAGGTGAATCTGTCCTCCCGGCGATCGGTAAGATAGCGTTTCATTCCGTTTCGTTAAAGGAAACTGGATTCATCGGTTGGTGTATGGTGGCGTCGTTCTGCCTTTGATGTCATGGCACGATGTCGCAAATCTGTATTGCTGCAAGAGAACACGCAGCGGGAAAATCTTGAAAGGAGACTACGATGAGCAAGCTTTCTCGTATCAGCAAGGCACTGGCCCTGACTCTCAGCGGCACGATGCTCTGGGGTTTCGGTGGTGGCTGCCTGGTGGATGATTTCTGGGTCAACAAGAGCTCCGAGATCGTCAACGGTCTGATCATCGGTGTGATCAACCTTCTTCTGGCTCAGACGGGTACCGGACTGCAGATCTAAGGGAACAGGCGGAGTCTCAATATTCATCGAGACGCTTTTCGAGACACCGCATGTTGGCTTCGCCTGCGCTTCGGCCGGCTTCCGCAGTGGGTCGTCCGCAGGTGTGGAATGTGGTGTTTCCTCCTGAAAGGAGGTCGTAATCGTGTTAATCAATACGCGAAAGCCTTCGCCTGTGGCCAGTCTCGCCATTTCGGTCGTTGCCGTGTTGGGAATGGGGACTTCGGGGCTCGCCGCCCAGATGGATGTGCTCGAGTTGGATACGGCCGAGGCCGTCTCCCATGTGCACGTACCGTCGGGCGTGATGTCGGAGATCTCCACGTCGACACTGGCGCAGTCGGAAGACATGTCGGTCACGCAGACCGATGTCGCCGCCACGGATGATTTTTCGTTTCCCATTTCCGTGGGGGTCGCTTACTCGCTCTACAGCGACTACATCTTCCGCTTCGTGAACTTCTCGGAATTCGACGGTGAAGGCCGTGAAAAGCCCAACCATCAGTTGGGTGTGGACTTCGGCGTCAGTCTCGGGGACTACGGTGCACTTGCCTATGGTGCGTGGTTTGAATGGTACGCTGCTCAGCATGAAATCAATGGTGAGGGCGCGAACATTCAGGAGATCGATCACTGGTTCGAGTGGAGCTACTCCATCGAGCCGATCGCGACTGATCTGGCCATCGGCATGACGTTCTACACCTTCCCCAATGACAAGGGCATCAACACGCTGGAGTACTATATTTCACTCGCGCATAACGATGCGTGGATGTGGAAGTGGTTGTTCCCGGAGAACGAAGATGGTGTGTTGAATCCCTCGTTCTTCCTCGCTCACGATGTGGACGAATTGGGCGGCGTGTGGATTGAGTTGGCCGTCAGTCACGACTTCGAGCTGTTCGAGAACTTCACGCTGACGCCCGGCGCCATGGTGGCCATCGATGGAGATTACTACGTCGATGACACCACGCGGTTTGCCGGTAGCCAGCTGTCGCTGGTGGCGGCCTATGACATCGGAAGCGCTCTGCAGCTTCCGGACTGGGCCGGCGACCTGTCGATCTCGGGCGAACTTTACTTCAATGACACTTGGGGTAATTTCGAAGACGACGGCACGGGCCAGGACGAGTTCTGGGGCGGCATGTCCCTTGCTTGGGCCTGGGGCGGCTGATGCTGTCCACAGCTTAGGCTGTATCCCGACAATGCGTTTCCTTGCGAAACGCCCTGTATCAAAGAACCAAGAGGCACTGATCCCGCAAAGGGTCAGTGCCTCTTTCCATTTCCGGCGTTCAGTGAAACTGATCAGCAGGGCCATGCCTCTTGGGACTGGTCGCCGATCAGGCACAAGGGCGAGGTACCCTTCGGCGTCCGCATCTCTTCAGCCGCCACGTCCTGAGTATCGCGGGTGAGCCATCCGAACGCCGCACCCGTAAACGTACCCAGCATAAGCAGGGCACTCAGCAACGAGAGGGGAAGCATCCAACGCGGATCCGAGAATGAGCCGGTTGGCAGAGCCCCCAGCAGGAACACCTGCAGGAGTCCGCAGACGGCCAAGCCTGTTGTCATGCAACGTCCACGCGCCATCGGGGCCAGCAACGCCAACAACCAGATACAGGTGAGCGGCACGTAATCGGCCCAAGCCCCCGCGCTGGCCAGTGTACTCATGCCGATCAAGCCCAGCCACATCATTGCTTTCGTTTCGCGAGAGGACTCCTCGGTCCTTCGCCCGATCACGATCCCCGCCACCAGGAGAACAAGCGTATACAGCAGACCGAGTCCTGAGGAGAACGAGAGCGCGCCGTCGACCCCCATCGCGCTGAGCTTTTGGAGCATTCCCTGGAGGCCCTGGTTGCCCGCGATCACCAGCGGCGCCAGCTCGGGCCAGGCTTTGTCAAAGGCAAAGGCATCCCCATTCATTAAACGGGGAAGGTGGTAGTTCGCGAATGATACGAATGGAGCGGGACCCAGAAGGGCGAACGTGACGAGACTCAGCACCATCCCTGTGCCCGCTGTCCAGGCCAGTGTTCGCCATCGCCGCTGCACTGCCAGCGGTACCAGCAGAAACACCGGAAAGAGCTTGGACAGGATCGTGATCGCCAGCAGCACGCCCGCCAGTCGGGACCGTCCCTTCTGGCTTGCAAGCAGGCCGAGAACGGCGAGCGCGACTGCTGCAAAATGGAACTGTCCGTACTGGAAGTTGTGCAACACCGGAAACGACGCCAGCACGGCCGGCGCGAGCAGCGCGCTGGCCCAGCCGACGCGTCCACCAATCCAGAGCGACAGGGCGATCACCGTGGTCATACAGAGTGTGGTGTTCAGCGCGAACCAGAGCAGTCGGATGACGAAGTAGTCATGCGTCAACGCGATAGCCAGCCGCGGCCAGAGCAGAAACTGCGGCGCGTACTGAAAGGGATCTTCCACCACCATTCCGTGCAGTTGACTATGCGGTTCGGAAGAGGGCGTGAGCCCCGGATAGTGTGCGGCATGGTAAACGTTTTTCTCGCCCTGGCGCGCCAACTCGGCGGCGTAGAAGTACGCGCCGGCGCACTCGTGTTTGGCATAAAACGGATGCCGCGTGCTGAGGTACCAGTCTGTCGTAGGGTCGGTCATGTACGTGGACAGCCGCGCAATCTGAACGATCGCCACCACCGCCAACATCACCCAGCCCCGGGAGAGCCATGGATGGTGGGCAGCTTTCTGCTCCAGCGCGTCGGGCAACCGATGACAGAGCCATCCACCAAGCAAGCCGATCAATGCTCCCGCGGGAACCAGTGCGAGCGCCGGCATGAACGATTCAGGTACGGCGAGAAGCACACACCCCGCGCCCAGGAAACCACCGATTCCTCCCAGGATGCCAGCCATCCCGCGCCGCGGATAGCTCACCGCGGACATCATGGCGGTGGCGATCGCCGCCAGGGTAAGCGGCCAGGCGGCGAGCGGTGTTGCCGTCGCGCTGCCCTCGGCAAGGAACGAGCGAATCAGTGCGGCCAGGGCGTGCGTCCAGATGAGGGTCCCGATGACCGCCGCCGTCCCAGCCAGGGCTCGCCGGGCGCGGTATCCGGGAGTACTCTCCCGGCGTCCGGGAGCCGGACTCATGTGGCGGTCCCATCCCGGGTCCCTGCCCTCGGTGTACGTTGCCGCGTCTTTACGTGGCGGTACGCGCCGCTCTTTCCGAAGAGGAAAGCCTGTTTTTCCGTCGCTTTGAGGTTCCGATCTCATGGCAGTCTCCTTTTTTATACCAATCAGTCGGTATAATATCGAATCGGATGAAGTCGTCAACCCAGAAATTCGATGTTTTGCTGTATCGATTTTAAATACATTAAAAATAATGACTTACAATACTGATTGCCTCTCGTCCCATGTTTGCTGCTGAGACTACCATGTGGTATAAAAACATTGGGAGGTGTAACATGCCCCGAGCCAAGAGCGGTGTCACACGTCAGAAGATCCTGGATACGGCGGAGGAGATGCTGCATCGGCAGGGGTATGCCGCCACGTCGATCGATCAGATCATCGAGCAGGTGGGGATCACGAAGGGATCGTTTTTCTATCACTTCAAGACAAAGGGAGAATTGGCGAAGGCGTTGATCGACCGGTTCGCCGCCGGCGACGGGGAGATCCTGCGGAGTTGCATGGAGCGGGCGGAGCGACTCAGTGCGGATCCGTTGCAGCAGTTACTGATCTTCGTGGGCCTCCTTCTGGAGGTGGCGGAAGGCCTGGATGACAATCCCCAGCCGGGGTGCCTGTTCGCGACATACTGCTTCGAGCAGGGGCTGTTTGAGGAGGAGACGTACGCGGTGATCAGTCGGGCGATTCTGAACTGGCGTCGCGCGCTGGGCGAGAAGCTCAGGCTGGCGGCGAAAGCCCATCCGACGGTGATGGAGGTGGACCCGGACAGTGTGGCGGACATGTTGACCGTGCTGTTCGAAGGGGCGTTCGTGCTTTCCCGCAGTCTTCAGGGGCGTGGCGTTTTCGCCGCACAGATCCGCCATTATCGCAGCTATCTGCAACTCTTATTCGGGGTTCCTGTCTGACCAGATTGAGTGATTCCAGGATTGAACTGCGGCCGGATCGAATCGAGTTCGAGGCGGCATGGGAGAGCGGAAACAATAAAAAAGGCACGCCGTTGAAGTTCGGCGTGCTTGGGGATTCTGATGATTCAAAGCCGTGCGGTGGTGGCAAGCCCGTGCCTGGAAGGCTGTTGAGGGACTCGCTCAGGAGACGGCTTCTTTTTCCTTCTGCGCGGTCGTGGACTGGGCGGTTGTGGAGGACGGGGTTTCGCTGCTGGGTGGCGGTAGCATGTCCGCCTGGTCGTCATCCTCGGAGGCGCGATCGATCTCGTCCTGAACGCCCTTGAGGCCCTTCTTGAACTCGACGATGCTCTTGCCGAGGCTGCGGCCCACCTCGGGCAGCCGCTTGCCGAAGAGCAGCAGGCCGAACAATGCGACGAGGATCCATTCCCAGCCGCCGGGTAAGCCGAGCGCCAATGTCGTCTGGATTGCGTTCATGTCAGTTTCCTGAAAAAGTTATCGGGACCAAGCCCGAAGTCACCTGTTTATTGTAGCTGACCGCGGGAGCCTGCGTCAAACCGGGGCATGTCACGACGCACTATTCTGTATACGTCGGAGGGCTCGAAAGGATGAGCTCTTCGCGTTGTTTTCCGGGCTTGGTGTGGGGTCGCGGAAGCGTGAATGCGGCAACGCGTCGGAGGAGGAGTGGTGAGGTGATCTCGGAAACCGGCGGTGAAGGTCACGAGGGTTTACGGAATGCGAGGGGTCCCGGCGGATTCGTGAACGCAGGCTCGGAGATCCTGGCCCACTCCGACGAATCGTGTCTCGGCAGGTCTTCGGGGTCTGACTGCCGGGATACGGGTAGACGAGTAGGTCGTGCTGCAAGCACCGGCTCGAGTCTTTTTCGCGTTCGCGTTCAATGGTCGACGGGGCACTGATCGGCGGAGCCGGTGGGCTCGTCCTGGCCGTAGACCTGATGCTTGGGGCGGCCCATGAGGATCTGCTCTTTGCCCCAGGTGACGACCTTGGCGAAGGTGTCGGAGCTGGTGAAGGCGTCGAAGGCGTCCTTGCGTGTCCACTCGGAGACGATGAGGAAGCTGTTGGGCGCGTTGACGTCGCTGTAGAGGTGGGACTCGGCGTGGCCGTCGGCGTTGTTCATGACTTCGAGGACCTTGTTCCACATGGCGATGAAGTCGTTTTCCTTGCCGGGGATGACCGTGTAGTTCATGCCGATGGTGATCATGTCGACCTCCAGGGGGTGCGTTCGTCTCGGGTGTTGGGTGGCGGTCCGCCGCTCGGAGGGTATTCTAACGTGAACGGGCGGAAGGGGGCGAGCGTGAGCGAAGGCGGGGCGTATCGGGGATGGACGGCGCGGCGGCGCCGGCGTGGTTTGCCGGGACTCGTCGCTCAGATACACTGACCCGCTCACGCCCAACCCGATCCTGATCGCTGTGGTTTGCCGGGACTCGTCGCTCAGATACACTAACTCCTCGGTGGAGCACAAATCGAAGTCGCTGTGGTTTGCCGGGACTCGTCGCTCAGATACACTGTGCCGCGAGTTCCTGCGCGACGAGGGGTAGCTGTGGTTTGCCGGGACTCGTCGCTCAGATACACTCCGGTATCGGCTGCCATGATTCGGTATGCGGCTGTGGTTTGCCGGGACTCGTCGCTCAGATACACTGCAAATCGTACGCTCGCGCACGGTGATCGGGCTGTGGTTTGCCGGGACTCGTCGCTCAGATACACTGCGAGAGCGAATCATCGTCACGGCATACGGGCTGTGGTTTGCCGGGACTCGTCGCTCAGATACACTTGGGATTGAGGTGATGGCTCGTTCAAGCGAGCTGTGGTTTGCCGGGACTCGTCGCTCAGATACACTGCGGGCTTTCCCGGAATGACAAGAGCGGCAGCTGTGGTTTGCCGGGACTCGTCGCTCAGATACACTCGCTTCGGTAGCACAGTGCGCAGCAGGCTAGCTGTGGTTTGCCGGGACTCGTCGCTCAGATACACTGTTGAGCGATCGCAAATTCGATGCGATCTTGCTGTGGTTTGCCGGGACTCGTCGCTCAGATACACTGTATCCGGTTCTTCCATCCGAAGCCAACGGGCTGTGGTTTGCCGGGACTCGTCGCTCAGATACACTAATTCGGAGCCGGTAGGCTTGCCCCCGGCGCTGTGGTTTGCCGGGACTCGTCGCTCAGATACACTGCTTCGGGCTATGATGTCGATAATGCGGCCGCTGTGGTTTGCCGGGACTCGTCGCTCAGATACACTGGCGCCATTTATCTCAGCTACGGCGCTACGGCTGTGGTTTGCCGGGACTCGTCGCTCAGATACACTGGTGGCATCCGTGAATCGGATGGTGGCGCAGCTGTGGTTTGCCGGGACTCGTCGCTCAGATACACTCGCTTCGGTAGCACATCGCGCAGCACGCGAGCTGTGGTTTGCCGGGACTCGTCGCTCAGATACACTGCCGGGGAGGCTGCCCACCTGCGGTAGAAGGCTGTGGTTTGCCGGGACTCGTCGCTCAGATACACTACTTCCCGGGCAAACCTTTGGTCTGGCGGGACTTACAGCCAAGTCATGACTAGAAAAGCATGAGTTGCGAAGGAGGATCCTCTGTCGGCGTTCGTTTTTTTCCAAAGAACACCTCCATTTTGCCGAACTGCCGGTCCGTAACTGCCAACAGGCGCACCTGACCGGAGGGAGGCAGCCTCTCACGAATACGGTACCGGTATGCCTGGCTGCTGTCCTCGCTCGGGCAGTACCGCGCATACACCGAGTACTGCAGCATGCCGAAGCCTTCATTCAACAGATGATTTCGAAACTGCACATACCGGCGCTTGTCGGCTTTGGTGACCGTCGGCAGATCGAACATTGCGAAGAGCCACACCGGTCTATACCCCGACAGTGCCACTCTGGTCTCGGGCATGATGGAGTTCCTCCGGCAGCGCCAATATCTCTACCTCTTTCGTGAAAACCCTGGCCAACGATGATGCCGCACGCGCCATCCAATCGAAGATCGTTCTTGCTTCCCTTCCTGATCGATACAATGACGTAAGCGCCTCAAGGATTGCCTGTTTGGCATGCTTATCGAGTGGCGCATCCGTATCATGCGAGTTGACATATTCCGCGATGGCGGCATCCACGATCGGGCGAAAAGGTTCCATCAGGTCATCCGCAAGGCAAAAAGCGTTGTATCGATTGTGGTGATGTACACCGAGCGATGCGTGCAAGCCCGCCCCTGTAATTGCGCGACCCGTGATCGCACGTAAGACGGCATATCCGTAATTCAGAAACCGGTTTTGATCATCAAGATCACGACGGCGTCGGAAGTCATCATCTTGAAAGAGGGCAGGCCAGTAACGTCGCGAGGCCTGCGCTTCGACATTCTTCGTATCTCCCGAGCGGACGGTTCGCGCCAGTTCTTGGAGACCGTAGTCGTTTCCATGCAATTCGCTCAGGAGTCGTCCCTGTGCCCGTATCTTGGCGATGACGATCTGCTTCCAGATCCGCTTCTTCATGGGGCGCGGGGCCGAGGCCTGGGCGAGAAAACGTTCCGCCTGAAGAGTGTGGCTCCGGGTTCCCAGCATCAAACCGACGGGAAGGCTTGACCTGTCACAGACTATGATCGAGCCTCCCTTTTCCATCAGGAGTGACATCATTCCCAGGGTGGCGGTAATTTGAGGATGAGCGAGTATCAATACTGCCGTCTCGTTGAGAGGAACTGTGACCGGTGAAGCGTCCTTACGCTCGATAACGAGCTGCTGATGCCGCGTCCGCAAATAGGCGGGCTCCTCCGAGAGGTCGATGATATGATCAGTCATTGGCCGGGATCACCTCCCCCAGATAAGTAACGCGTACTTTGCGAAAATCCATTCTCTTGAGCGAGCCACCCCGCAGACGCGTTCTGCGCTTCAGGTCCTTCTTGAGGCGTCCGTCCGTGTGAAGGCGGCACTCGATGTCTCCCTCGGAGATGCCCGATACCCGATACAAGCATTCCTCGCCCGATTTCTCAGCAATCAGTACAAAGTCATTCGGGGCGAGCGAGAATTTGAAACGCTTGCCTTTTCCCCAATCCACCTGGACAACAGGCACGCCCTCTCGTTTTCTTTCGTGGGCCTTGAATCGGCTGACCAAGTGACCTTCCCATCCAGTTTCATTACCCTCGGTGTCGAGATTCGCGATGATGGCAATGTGGTGATTGGATCCGCCACTCGGCGCGACGTTTCGCTGGCGAGCGCCTTTTCCAATGCTCCATGGCTTCTTCACTCTGGTTTTGATGCGCACCTTATGGATCGGGATCTTTCTTCCTGTCTTCGTGCGCATCGTGGGATGCGTGTCGGGTTCGGCAAAGACTTTGGCCGGGTCACCGCCGCCGCATTCATCGTACTTTCTCCTGACGCGTTCGCGGACGACCGGGTCGACGATGGTATCGTTGGCCAATTCCGTTCGGGTGAGTTTCTGGAGTTCTTTTCGGATATGACGGTGCTCACCGCCGCCGGGAATAGGCTTGCTGTAGAGTGACTCCGCGTGAAGTTTCCCCGCGATCTTGCGGTTCGCGCGTCTTGATACATTGATCTTTTCGATGTTCTCTCGAACCTCACCGAAGAATCCTACCCAAGGCTCTTTGATGGGTGCGAAGAGTCGCCTTCCAGGGGTGGCCTCCGCAGCCGCCCGTTCCAGTTGTTGGATGACGGCAGGGCTCGAGAGAGCGATGACGACAGCGTCTACCGCGTGGTGTCGGTGATCATCACGCGTTTTCGTGCCCCCATCATCGAGGATGCCGTTCAATCCCCATTCGTTTCGAAGATGGTGCGTAATTCCTCCCGTGTTGGTTTGAATGCGTCGTTTATCCTGATTGTCGATTTGTCCTCCATAGAGAAGTCCCAGGTATTCCGCTGCGAGCCTCGAGGTGTAACGTGTGTCCTGTAAATGGCGTAACGTGAATCCCTCCGGTATTTCTTTGGACAGGAAGCGTTGAAGTTTGATACGAGCAGAGTCACTGCTGAATCGCTTCACGCGATCGATGATTTCCTCCCATCGACGCTCGTCCTGGGCGTAGGCTTCCCATGGCGTACGGTTCCTCTTTCGGTCACGATTCTCAGCATGGTGGCAAAGTGTCTTGTTGAGATAGGTGTTGTCCATTGAGCGACTCATCGGCCAAATGTGTTCGATGTCGTATTGTGGATGTTCACCGAAGAGGTCCTGCATCGTGATTGTTTGTCCCGTATACGGACAGATCCAGTTGCACTCTTCCGCCAATAACACTTTCTCGATGTCGACTCTTGAGGGATGGTTGATTCTCATCTCGTTGAGGATTCTTCGCTTGGCGTCTTCGCGACGTTTTTCATTCTGGCGATTACGCGTGGACGTTTCCTGCCGTCGCTTGCGGGACTTCTTCAAGTCCCGCGCCAACTCGATATGAATCCTCTCCGGTTTTCCGTACTGCCGAATGATCGCGTTGACGAGTTTGCGAAGTTCCGTAAGCGCCCTGCAGACCGCGGGATTCCGCAGATCCCGGACGGCATCGATGACGGGAGGCAACACATCCACGGGGTCGGTCGCCTGGAAACTCTCCGGAAAACATTCCTTACGCGCCGTCATGTATGGTGTGCCGTCTTTCATGCGTTCGACAAGTACAGATAACGCTTTCCGTGATAGCCTCGAAAAGTCAGGCTCCAATTGCGTCTCCGCCAGACGCCGTGCGGCTTCGGCGTCCAGCTTCCAATGTCCTCTCGCTCTACGATAGAACGCTTCCTCCTTCTCGAATGTCAACACGTCCTCCACGACCTGTTCTCGATCGTCCTCCGATAATTCCTTCCAGCGATTGCCGAATATGGAAGCGAGCGTGGCATCGGTGCGGTTGCCCGGCATCTTTTTCTCGCCTCCTTCTTGCAGATTAAAAGTTGTCTCCTTGGGCAGGTTGAGCACTTTTTTCCCTCTGATCGCAGCAAAGGTCATATCCCCGTTCGCTTCCAATGCTTCAATTAGACATTGCCGCTCGGAAGGGGTTGGCTTGCGGCCGAGTTTTCCGGGCTCGTAAATGATGAGGTCATTGACCTTCTGCAACAAGCGGAAACGTTGAGCGACTCGAAGGGCTGCCGGAGCGCGGCGAGCACCCTCGCAGAGTTCGCATTGTCCAATGAGGTGATCCTGAGGCTTGAGCGGGCGTTGATGGAAGATGGCTTGCTTGATTTTCTCCTTAAGATCTTCCGAGAGCACATGATAATGGCATGATTGAGTTGACCAGATGTGTTCAAACTCATCGAGATACATCTGGCGGGATGTCCATCGGCGGCGGATGCGCTCTTCCTCCGGATTCAGTCCTGCGAAGTATTCTCCGAGTGTCCGGGCACCTGCCGCCTTCATTTGTTCCTCAAGCGCAATGATGGATGTTTTGACCTGGCCTTCATCCTCATCCCGGGTACCTGTTTTTCGGTTCGAAAGGAAACCTCTTCGTTGCGCCAAGTGATAAAGCGCCCTTCCCAATTCATGGAGTTCAAGCTTTTCGTCCAGTGCTCGGGCTCGTAGTCGATAGGGGAGGGTGTGCGCTCCGCCCCCGCTGTCTTGATCGTCGCGGGCGCGAAATTCGCGATCCAAATTCTGGATAAGGGCATGGGTCTCTTGCGGAGATTCGATGGGGCCAGCGGGCATCAGTCCATGATGTTGAAGGATGCGGAGCAGCTTTTTTCTACGCCAAGCTCTTCGCCAATGCTGCCGACGAGGCAATCGGGCATCCCGACGAGCTTTGGCGCGTGACTCCTCACGACCAGATTGCAAATCTCCCTCGACGCCGGCATCGAAGCAATGAGCCCCGACTTTAATAATGCTCGCCGGTCGATTGTTCGTGCTCTCAATCAACGCCCAGCCAATAGAATCGGCTCCAAGATCCAGACCCAGGATATGAGGCGGATTTGCTCTTGCGGCATCCATGAATTATCCCCTTGACACACGAAATGAAAGCGATTAGATTCCAGATAGTGTATCTGAGCGACGCAGATAGTGTATCTGAGCGACGTTTGTCCCGCAAATCATAGTAAGGACTTATGTTCGCGCAGGGCTCCGCTCTACGGAGCGCCCCTTGAACGCCTCCCATGGGGGCGTTTTTTTTACGCGCGCCTGCTTGAGTGGGGGGCTCTAAAAACATGCTTCCGGGAAATCGGTTTCGGCCAAGCAGCGACGGCCGAAGGGCCAGCGCCGGGCGGTCGGTCGTTACGGGCGACACATCTTTCGGAATCCCTTGTTTCATGAGAATGAGGGGTTTCCCTGTCAATTCTTTGGCCGCATCGATCGCGATTGGGGGCGGTCGGCGGTATCGTGAACGCTGAATCTCCGACGGCCCTTGAAAGTCAGGGTCTTGGGACTATGATCTTTGTGAAAATTGGTACGAAGGGCCGGAGATGGCTCGGCGGAGGCGTGGCCGATCCTCTCCAGACAATTTGTGATTCCGGCGTTTGCCGTATGGATGTGTCATTTCCATGCGGACATGGTTCGTCTGTTTTGAGATGAAGGGATAGGCTGGTGTCCACCGCGATTCCCGAGCCGACCAAACTGGTCCGCGAGACGTCGCCCGAGGCGGGTGGCGATGACCGCTGGACGCTGAATTTCGGTCCGCAGCATCCCGCCACGCACACGACGCTGCGGCTGGTGCTGGAGCTGGACGGGGAGACGGTGATGGCGTGCACGCCGCACATCGGCTACCTGCACAGCGGCTTTGAGAAGCTGGGCGAGCACCTTGATTACAACCAGTACGTCGTGGTCACGGACCGGATGAATTACATCAGCCCGATGGCGAACAACATCGCGTGGCATCATGCCTGCGAGAAGCTGTTCGGGATCGAGATCACGCCGCGCTGCAAGGTGATCCGCACGATCATCGCGGAACTGGCGCGGATGCAGGATCACCTACTGTGCGTGGGGACGGCGGCGCTGGATCTCGGGGCGTTCACCGCCTTCCTCTACGGGTTTAACGAGCGCGAAGACATCAACGATCTCTTCGAGGAAGTCTGCGGGGCGCGGTTCACCACAAGCTATACGCGGGTCGGGGGGCTGATGTACGACATCCCCCCGGAGTGGCCCGGGCACGTGAAGGCGTTCTGCAAGAAGATGCCGAAGGTGTTCGACGACGTGGAGTCGCTGCTGAACCGGAACCGCATCTTCATCGAGCGGACCAAGGGCATCGGGTACCTGAGCGCCGAGGACGCGATCGCGTACGGCTGGACGGGTCCGCTGGCGCGGTCGTGCGGCGTGCGGCGTGACTTGCGCAAGGATGAGCCGTACCTGTGCTACGCGGACAACTGGGACGGGAAGGGCTCGTCTGGCGTGTCGTTCAAGGTGCCGATCGCGACCGGCGGAGACGTGCTGGCGCGGTACCTGGTTCGCCTGGAAGAGATGAAGCAGGCGATCTCCATCATCGATCAGTTGATCGACAACATTCCCGCCGGTCCGGTGGACGTGATGCCGGGCAACAAGAAGACGCTGCCGGACAAACGCGAGGTGTACTTCAGCATCGAAGGATTGATCCATCACTTCGAGATGCTGATGACGAACCGCGGGTTCGAACCGCCGATTGGTGAAGCGTACGGGGCGAACGAGACGGCCAATGGCGAGTTGGGTTTCTACCTGGCGAGCGATGGTGATAATCAGCCGTACCGGGCGCGATGCCGTCCGCCGAGTTTCATCAACTACCAGTGCTTCGAGCACTTGGTACTGGGGCATCAGATCAGCGACGTGGTGGCGATACTCGGGAGCTTGAACATCATTGCGGCGGAGCTGGATCGGTAGTGGGTCGTTGTTCGTGGATAGTGGATAGTGGATAGTGGTTAGCGGATCGTGATTCGGGATTGAGAGCATCATGGGTTGGCAGGCACTGGATCGATTGACACCGTCGCATGATGACGGGGATGAGCCGCTTCTGAGTGAGGCGGTGAAGGAGAAGATTCGCGCGTTCTTCCCAAGGTACCCAACCAAACGGGCGGCGTTGCTGCCGGCGCTGCACATCGTGCAGGAGACGTACGGATACATCAGCCACCGGGCGATGCGCGACGTGGCGGAACTGCTTGAGATCGCTCCGGCGGCGGTGCTGGATACGCTGAGCTTTTACAACCACTTCTGGACGCATCCGCGCGGGAAGAAGGTGATCGTGTCGTGCCGGAGCCTGGCGTGCGAGGTGATGGGGGCGAAGGAGTTGAACGAGACGATCGCGAAGGAACTGGGTGTCGGCGAGCACGGGACGACGGAGGACGGTTCGTACAGCTTTGTAACGGAAGAATGCCTCGGCGCGTGCGATCATGCGCCGTGCCTGCTGGTGAACGAGAAGCTGCACAAGTGTGTGCAGGCGAAGGATGTGAAGAAGCTGCTGGCGGACGCGGAGAACGACAAGATCAGCATGGAGCGTAGCGATCTGTACGACGGCGTCGAGGTGGCGGAGGATGAGAAGGAAGACGATGTCGACGTCGAAGGCGTGATCGAGAGTACGTCGGACGTGGATGAGATGAAGAGCAGTGATTAGTGGATAGTGGATGGTGGATGGCGAGAGCCATCTTTGTTGAGAATCGTTGATGGCTGCGTTTGAACCGGTACTGTTGAAGCATGTGGGCGTCGAGAACTCCGCGTCGCTGGAAGTCTACCGTCAGGACGGTGGGTATGAGGCGGCGCGGCAGGCGTTGACGCAGCGCACGCCGGACGAGGTGGTCGAGGAGGTCAAGAAGGCGAATCTTCGCGGGCGCGGCGGCGCGGGTTTCCCGGCGGGGGTGAAGTGGGGGTTCCTGCCGAAGGAGCGGGACGTCACCTTCCTGTGCGTGAACTTCGACGAGTCCGAGCCGGGGACGTTCAACAATCGCTACCTCTGCGAGCACGACCCGCACATGCTGCTGGAAGGGATTCTCATCTCGGGGTTCGCGACGCAGGCGACGACGGCGTACATTTACATCCGCGGCGAATACTGCGAGTTGTACCACATTCTGCAGAAGGCGGTCGACGAGGCGTACGCGGCGGGGTTGTTCGGCAAGGACATCTTCGGGTCGGGCTACGCGCTGGACTGTTACATTCACCGCGGTGCGGGGGCGTACGTGTGTGGTGAAGAGACAGGACTGATCGAATCGCTGGAAGGCAAGCGGGGCTGGCCGCGGATCAAGCCGCCGTTCCCCGCCGTGGAGGGCGCGTTCGGCAAGCCGACGGTGGTGAACAACGTCGAGACACTGGCGTGCCTGCCGCACATCATGGAACGCGGCGCGGACTGGTTTCTATCGATCGGCACGGAAGGCAGCGCGGGGCCGAAACTGTACACCATTGCCGGACCGGTGAATCGACCGGGGTGCTACGAGGCGCCGCTCGGACTGACCTGTCGCGAACTGGTGTACGGCGACGATTACGGTCAGGGCATGGTGGACGGCAAGACGCTGAAGGGCGTGATCCCCGGCGGGCTGTCGATGGGCATCCTGACCGCCGACGAGATGGACTGCAAGCTTGATTTCGATGACGTGCGCAAGTACGGGCTGCTGGGGCTCGGGACGGCCGGGGCGATCGTCATCAGTGAAGATATCGATATCCGGCAGGTGCTGATGAATACCGCGCGGTTCTACGCGGTCGAATCGTGCGGGCAATGCACGCAGTGCCGGGAAGGTACGGGCTGGATGTACAAGATGGCGGCGCGGATCGCCGCCGGCGCGGGGCGCAGCGCCGACCTCGACATCATTCTCGAGTTGACGCACAACATGGGCATGATGCCGGGCATGAGCATCTGCGGGCTGCCGGACGGCGCGGTGTACCCGATCCGCACGATCATTGAGAAGTATCGCGACGAGTTCGAAGGGTACATCCGCCGGCAGGAGCCGGGCTACGTGGAAGAGGTGATTCGGAAGCTGAATCCCTCGGCATACACGCTGCCGGTGCTGGGCCAGGCCGGATGACTTTGGAAACGACGAAGGCCGGGATCCGAACGACGAATTGGGTATTGCCGTAGAGCGGTTTCACGCGGGCGACTGGGATACGTATGGCGACGATCATCATCGACGGTCAGGAATACGAAACGCGGGAGGGCATCCCGGTGCTGCAGGCGGCATTGGAGCACGGCTTCGACGTGCCGCACTACTGCTATCACCCGGGGCTGCGCGTGGTGGCGTCGTGCCGGCTGTGCCTGATGGAAATGAAGATGCCCCATCCGAAGACGAAAGAGATGGGTTGGGCGCCGAAGCTGTTCCCGAGTTGCCAGACGCCGGTGCGCGACGGCATGGAGGTCCGGTTCGATTCCGAATCGGTGAAGAACAACCAGGAACACGTGATGGAGTACTACCTGGTGAATCACCCGCTGGATTGTCCGGTGTGTGACAAGGCCGGGGAGTGCTACCTGCAGGATTACACGTTCGAGTTCGGCAAGCCGACTTCACGCGCCGTCGACGCCAAGATCAAGAATCCGAAGAAGGACATCGGCCCGCGCACGCTGCTCTACATGGATCGCTGCGTCCTTTGCTCGCGGTGTGTGCGATTCACGGAAGAGATCTCTGGGACGAACGAACTGGCCCTGGTCAATCGGGGCAACCGGTCGGAGATCGACGTCTTTCCCGGTCAGCCACTGGATAACAAGCTGCAGGGCAACGTGGTGGACATCTGCCCGGTCGGCTGCCTGCTGGACAAGGATTTTCTGCATCAGCAGCGCGTCTGGTACCTCAAGGGCGGCGAATCGATCTGCCGGGGCTGCAGCACGGGCTGCGCGATCCGCGTGGATGTGAACAAGGGCCGCGTGTGGCGGCTGAAGCCGAGGTACAACCCGGGGGTGAACGACTGGTGGATCTGCGACGAAGGCCGCTTCGGCTGGAAGTTCATCGAAGATCTGGATCGAATCACGGCACCACTGGTGCGCCGGGGCTCGTCGATGCAGCCGACGAACTGGGAATCGATTCCCGAACTGCTGCGCCAGCGGCTGGAGAGCGTGATCGCCAAGTACGATGACACCGCCGTGGCGGTTCAGCTCTCGCCCGAGATGTCGTGCGAAGGGGCCTGGATGCTGGCGTCGTTCATTCGAGGTCTCGCGCCGAACGCGACGCTGGTGCTCGGCGACGTGCATACCGTCGGCGAGGACGAGAACTATCCGGTCGGCTGTTCCGCCGAGGACGCGAAGTTCACGATTCGTGCGGAAAAGCATCCCAATCGCCGGGGCGTCGAGACGATCCTCGAGGCGTTGGGCGGCCCGACCTGTTCGCGTGAAGAACTCTGGGAGCGCATGGGCAAGTCCGAGTTCCAGGTGGTGTGGATCACCGGCGGTTATCCGGACAGCTCGTGGGTGAGCGAGGCATTGAAGAAGGCGGCGGCGCAGCCGAACCTGCTGATCGTGCAGGATCTGCTGGCCGGGGACCTGATGGAGGAGGCGGAGATCGTCCTGCCGTTCTGCGCGTGGGTGGAGCGCGAGGGCAGCTTCATGAATCACGCGGGACTGATTCAACCGTTCACCCGGGCGATCGACCCTCCGGAGAACGCGATGCGCGACGAGCAGTATCTGTACGCGTTGTCCGGGCACGAGGGGTTATACGATCCCGACGCCGTCCGCCGCGAGATGGCGGAGAAGATTCCCGCGTTCAACAAACTGCACGTGCCTCCGCCGAAGCCGGAGCACCAGCACTGACGTGAATCGACAACGCGGCGTGGTGCCGTCCGAGTGGTCGGACGGGTATGACCGGCCGGTAACGAGAATTGCATGATCGAGTTTTTCCAATCCCAGTTCGGCTTCAGCCTCGTGCTGATGGTGACCCTGATCAACGTGTTCATGGGCGCGGTGGCGTACTGCATTCTGCTGGAGCGGAAGGTGGCGGCATGGGTCCAGGATCGCGTGGGGCCGAACCGCGTGGGGCCGAAGGGCTTGCTCCAGCCGATCGCCGACGGCGTGAAGTTTCTGCTCAAGGAAGAGTTCATCGCCGCGCACGTGGACCGGGTGATTTTCGTCGTCGCGCCGGGCATCGCCTTCATCATCGCGATGATCGCCTTCGCGGTGATTCCGTGGGGTGGGACGGTGGACCTCGGCGGTGGCGAGCTGCTGGTGCAGGTGGCCAGCGTGGATGTGGGCCTGCTTTACATATTGGCGGTGGGCTCGCTGGGTGTGTACGGCGTGGTGCTCGGCGGTTGGGCGAGCAACAACAAGTATTCATTCTACGGTGGCATGCGTGCGGCGGCCCAGATGCTGAGCTACGAGATTCCGATGGGGCTGGTGATCCTGGTGGTGGTGATGACCACGGGCCACCTGCGTCTCGAGTCGATCGTCAATGCGCAGATTGATCCGGCGGCGGGAGGCGTGTGGAACGTGCTGCTCCATCCGGCGGCGTTTCTGATCCTGGTGGTGACCGCCTTCGCGGAGACGAACCGGGCGCCGTTCGATCTGGCCGAAGCGGAGCAGGAACTGATCGGCGGGTACCAGACCGAGTACAGCTCGATGAAGATGGCGTTGTTCTACCTGGGCGAATACCTGCACATGATCACGGTGAGCGCGTTCATGGCGGTGCTGTTCCTCGGGGGTTGGGAATTGTTTCCGTTCAGCGACCGGCTGGGCTGGTCCTGGATCCACTGGCTGAATCACGATACCGGTTTCCTGGCGATGCTGCTTCGGATCGGCGTGATGTTCGGCAAGGTGGGGGCGTTCATCTTCCTCTTCATGATGGTTCGATGGACATTGCCGCGTTTCCGTTTCGACCAGTTGATGCGGCTGGCGTGGCTGGGCCTGGTGCCGATGAGCATGACGCTGACGGTTCTGGTGGCGGTGCTGGTGTACGCCGGGATGCCGCAGTCGATCCTGGCGCCGATCGGGAACGTGCTGATCGTGGGCGGCGGGTTGGCGTACATGCTGCTGCAGAAGCCTCAGATCACGGGTCGCCAGCCGTCGATGCCGCCGGTGGCGGGTTGGTCGACATCGCAGTAGCGAAGTGCGTGTTGGGAGGAAACGAGCGTGATGATACCGGCCGCGCTGGCCATGCTGTTCGCACTGATGCCGGGCGTCGCTCTGAATGAGCAGGCGATCCTGGACGGAGCGAATGCGCGGATTGCCCGGTATCGCACGGGAGAGGCGGAGATACGGCTCGTCGACGCGGAAGGCCGGCCGATGCCTGAAGGTCTGGAGGTGCGCATTGAGCAAACGCGTCATGCGTTTCTCTTCGGTTCGAACATCTTCAAGTTCGGCCGGTGCCGGACGCCGGAGGACAATGCCGCTTACGCGGAGCACTTTGATGCGTTGATGAATTACGCCACGCTGCCGTTCTACTGGTGGGGCTATGAACGGGAGGCGGGGAAGCCGACGCACGATCGGACCCGCGAGATTCTGGCATGGTGCGAGGAGCACAGGGTCACACCCAAGGGGCATCCGCTGGTATGGAACTGGCGCGATCCGCGATGGCTGCCGGAGGATCTCGATCGGGTCTACGCGCTGCAGCTCGATCGCATCATGCGCGAGATGAAAACGTTCGCGGATGACCTGCGGATCTGGGATGTGGTGAATGAAGCGTCGCATCCGTTTCGGCCGGATCCTGTGCAGGCGTCGCCGAGGTTGTCGGCGCTGATTCGACGTGAGGGTGTTCGTTCGTTCGTGAGGACGTGCTTCGAGCAGGCCCGGGAGGCGAATCCAGAGGCCGTCCTGCTGATCAACGATTATGAGATTGGTTACGGCTACATCGACCGGGTGCTGACCGAACTCGTGGATGAACAGGGTCGTCCGCTGTACGACGTGATCGGCATTCAATCGCACATGCATGGCGGCGTCTGGCCGGTGAAGACGATGTGGGAGGCGTGCGAGCGGTTCAGCCGGTTCGGCGTGCCGATCCACTTCACGGAGACGACGCTCGTTTCGGGCGAGTTGATTGGATGGGGCGAAGAGGCGCGGAAGAAAGAAAAAAACCCGGACTGGCAATGGAGCAGTACGCCGGAAGGCGAGCAACGCCAGGCGGAGGACGTAACACGGTTCTATACGGTCCTGTTCAGTCACCCTTCGGTCGAGGCGATCACGTGGTGGGATTTCACGGATCAGGGATCGTGGCGGCGGGCACCGTCGGGTTTTCTCCGGGAAGACATGACGCCCAAGCCCGCCTACCATGCCTTACGGTCGCTGATCCGCGAGACATGGTGGACGCGGACGCGAGCGGAAGTTCGATCCGACGGATGCGCCGCGTTTCGCGGATTCTACGGTGACTACCGTGTGACGGTGGAACACGACGGGAAGACGCTGACGGGCGAATTTGTACATACGAAAGATGCCGGCGCCTCGAAGGAGGTGCGATTGCAATGATTAAAGACGAAGATGTCATACTGATCAGTGAGCCGGAACTGACGGCGGCGGACAAGCTCTACCTGCCGCAGATCGTGATGGGTCTGAAAACGACCTTCCGGCACATGTTCAAGAAGAAGATCACGGTGCAGTATCCCGAGCAGCGCCGTGAGATGCGCGAAGAGATTTACCGGGGCGTGCATCGGCTGAATCGTGACGAGGACGGGCGCGTGGCGTGCGTGGCGTGTTTCATGTGCGAGACCGCCTGCCCGGCGCACTGCATCCACATCGTCGGTGAGCCGTCGCCCTGGCCGGATCGCGAAAAATACCCGGTCCAGTTCGATATCGACCAGCTCCGATGCATTTACTGCGGGATGTGTGAGCTGGCGTGCCCGGTGGATGCCATCGAGCTGACGCCGGAGTACTCGCTGGTCGGCCACACGCGCGAGGAGATGATCTACGACAAGGAGAAACTCCTCGAGGTCTTCGACAAGACACGGGAGATCAAGCCACGTAAGAATCCGCCGATCACCGGGTATACGGGGACAGGCGGGGTGGTTCCTCCGAGTGACGAGTAAGCACACGGGACGGAAAGGGACGGGCGACACACGGTCGCTCGCAGGGTGGCCGCAAGGCCGGAACGTTGAAACGCGGGACGTGAGATCGTGAATCTCGAAGGATTCGGTTTATACCTGTTGTACGGCATCATTGCCGCCGGTGGCGTGGCCATGTCGCTGATCATGCCGCGCCGGTTGCACAAACCGCGCCCGTTCGTGCTGGTCGGGGGTGTGCTCGGGGCGGCCACAACAGGCGGGATCGCGTTCTACTGGACGGGATGGATCGGTGCCGGATTCGAAGGTCGTGGCTTCGTGATCGCCTTCGGACTTGTGGCGGTGCTGGCATCCTCGCTGCTGATTACGAGTCGTCGGCCGGTGTACAGTGTGCTTTATTTTCTGCTGGTCATGATGTCCGTGACCGGCTTGTGCATTCTCGGCGCGGCGGAATTTCTCGGCATCGCCCTGGTCATCGTCTACGGCGGCGCGATCCTGGTGACCTACCTTTTCGTGATCATGCTGGCACAGCAGAACGGACTTTCGCTGTACGACAGCACGGCCCGGGAGCCATTGGCGGCGGTCGTCGTCGGGTTTCTGCTGGTGGCTGCCACGACGCAGGCGATGATTCACCAGGATCCCATCGCGACGCATGCACGCGAGTGGGTCGAGTCCTCACAGCCGCGGCTGCCGTTCCGGCACCGGTTGACGAGTGCGCAGGGGGAGACGTCAAAGGCTGAGGAATCGCCACAGGATGAAGCGCCGAATCCCAGTGCGATGAACGGGGAGATCGGCAACGTGCGTTCGGTGGGATGGACGCTGATGAATCATTACGTGGTGGCCATGGAGGTGGCGGGGTTGCTGCTGCTGGTCGCCATGGCCGGGGCGATCCTGATCGCGCGGAAACGTATCGCTCCCGAGGATCTGACGCCGGAAGAGAAGGCACTCCAGCAGGCGGACGTGGACATTCGCAAACGAGGCCGGGAGGCCAAGCCGTTCTGAACCGGCGGGTTGAATCGTGGACTTGTCCATCGACGTGAGAGACGAAAGAGCAGAATGGGACTGACGCACACATACGTGATGATCGGGGCGTTGCTCTTCAGCGCCGGGCTGATCGGCTTTCTGTCGCGGCGGAACCTGGTCGTGATGTTTCTGTCGACGGAAGTGATGTTCCAGGGCGTGATCGTGAACCTGGTCGGCTTCGGGATTTTTCACCAGCAACTGAGCGGGCAGACGTTCGCGCTGTTTCTGCTGGTGATCGCGGCGGTCGAGGCGGGGCTGGCGCTGGGATTGATCGTGTTGCTCTACCGGCGGAAGGGAACGCTGGACGCCGAAGCGTGGAATTCGCTCCGCGGCTAAGGGATCGAGGATGATCGCAGTGATGCTTGCAGAATCCAACCTGGCGGAACTGGCGGTGGGCATACCGCTGTTTCCGCTGCTCGCGGCGGCTGCCATCGGCCTGTTCGGGGCGCGCTGGTTCCGCGACGGGAGTCACTGGGCGGCGATCATCGGCGTCGCCGGGGCATTGCTCTACAGCGTGATGCTTTTCAGCGAAGTGAATCGGAACTACGCCGACTACGCGAGCGACCTCGGCACGGAAGAAGCGCGCGAAGCACTGGAGTCCCTGGAGCAATCGTACACGCTGTACGAATGGTTCGCGGTGGAGGACGGCGTCTCGTTCGCGGTGAACTTCCGGCTGGACACACTGACCGCCGTGATGATGGTGATGGTGTGTTCGGTATCGTTGCTGGTCGTGATCTACTCGAAGGAGTACATGCGTCACGACGGGCATCCCGAGCGGGGATACGAACGCTTCTTCGCGTTCCTTTGCCTGTTCGTGTTCAGCATGGCGATGCTGGTCCTGGGCGGGAACTTCCTGCTGCTCTATCTCGGATGGGAACTGGTCGGTCTGTGCAGCTACCTGCTGATCGGCTTCTACTATGCCAAGCCCGAGGCGGCGGCCGCGGCGAAAAAAGCATTCCTGGTCAACCGGATCGGCGACTTCGGCTTCGCGCTGGGGATTCTGCTGCTGTACCTGTGGCTGTCCCCGCAGGCGGCACCCGGCGAGAGCGCACTGGATTACGAGGTGGCGTTCCGGCTCGTGGCGGATGGTGCGCTGGCCCAGTGGCAGTGTACGGTGGTGGCGTTGCTGTTGTTCTGCGGGGCGGTGGGCAAGTCGGCGCAGCTTCCGCTGTACGTGTGGCTGCCGGACGCCATGGAAGGCCCGAGCCCGGTCTCGGCATTGATTCACGCCGCCACGATGGTGACCGCCGGCGTGTACATGGTGGTGCGGTGCGGCGTGATCTTCGCGCAGTCGCCGACGGCGATGGCGGTGGTCGCGACGATCGGCGTGGTGACGGCGCTCTTCGCCGCCACGATGGCCATTGCGCAGTACGACATGAAACGCATCCTCGCGTACTCGACGATGAGCCAGTTGGGCTACATGTTCGTCGGCGTGGGGGCGTACGCGGCGGACTCCGCGATCTTCCACCTGTTCACGCACGCTTACTTCAAGGCGTTGCTGTTTCTCGGCGCCGGGAGCGTGATGCACGCGATGGGGGGCATCATCGATGTGCGACGTTTCGGCGGGCTCCGGCGGATCATGCCGTATACGTTCGCGACGTTCGTGATCGGCTCGCTGGCGCTGGCGGGCTTCCCGCTGCTGTCCGGGTTCTTCAGCAAGGACGAGATTATACATTACGCATTCGAGCGTTCGCCGCTGCTGGGGATGCTCGGGCTCCTGACGGCGGTACTGACCGCCATCTATACGTTCCGCATGGTGTTCCTCGCGTTCTTCGGCGAAGAGCGTGTTCCTCAAGGCGTGCACGCGCATGAAAACGGCAAATGGATGACCGTGCCGCTGATGATCCTGGCCTTTGGCGCGGTGACCGCCGGGTACTTCGGCGTGCATTTGGGTTGGGGCGGGTTCCTCGGTGTGCTTGAGCCGAAGGGCGCGATTCACAGCTTCCTCGCCCCGGTGACCGAGCCCTTCGCGGAGGCGAAGGCACATCTGGCGGCAGGAGGACATGAGGCCGGCGGCCATGAGAAAGAAGGCCACGGCGGCCATCTGCTGATGTACGTGTCGGCGTTGCTGTCGATCGCGGGGATCGGGCTGGCCTATGTCCTGTTCGTCATCAGCCGCTCGACGGCGGAACGGATCCGCCAGTCCGCCGGGGGCGTGTTCGCCCTCTTGCATCACAAGTATTACGTGGACGAGATCTACGACGCGTTCGTGGTGACACCCCTGCGTGCATTGGGCCGCGCGCTTTACGCGATCGATCGTATCGTGGTGGATGGCCTGGTGACGGCGGTGGGACTCCTGCCGCAGAGTGTCGGGTTCGTGGTCCGCGTGTTCCAGAACGGTGCGGTGCAAAGCTACGGCGTGACGATGACGGCGGGCATGATCCTGATCGTCCTGATTGTATGGCTGGCGACGTGAGTGTTTTGAGAGGATAGATTGCGTTGATACCTGACGACTGGATCCTGACGCTGCTCATTCTGCTCCCCCTGGCGGGGGCGGTGGGCATCGGCTTCATCAACGGCCTGCCGGGTGCGTTGCGCGACGCGCGGGTGCGCAAGTGGGCGCTCGGCGTGTCGGTGGCGACGCTGGTGGTGGCGCTGCTGGCGTTGCGCGCGTATCACCAGGCGACCGATGCCGACGGCCGGCGCATCGCAGAGACCGGCGAGTACGCGCTGGTGGCGGAGTCGTCGTGGATCAGTCCGCAGCACGAGAGCGGTGTGGAGATCGGGTACGCGGTGGGCGTGGACGGGCTGAGCGTCTGGCTGCTGGCCCTGACCGCGTTCATCACGCCGCTGACCATCTGGGCGAGTTTCACGTCGATCCGCGAACGCGTGAAGGAATACTACCTGCTCATGCTGCTTCTGGAGGCGGGCATGATCGGGGTGTTCTGCGCCCGGGACCTGCTCTGGTTCTACATCTTCTTCGAGTTCACGCTGATTCCGCTGTTCTTCCTGATCGGCATCTGGGGCGGGTCGCAACGGAAGGAAGCGGCGCACAAGTTCTTCCTCTATACCTTTGCGGGCAGCGTGTTGACGTTTGCGGGCGTGCTCTATCTCGCCTACTGCGCATCGCGCCCCTTCGACCTGGGCGGCGTGGACAAGTTCACGTTCAAGCTCGACGCGCTGTACCAGCTTCAGTTGTCGAGCACGGAGCAGTTCTGGCTGTTCCTGGCGTTCGCCGCCGGGTTCTCGATCAAGGTGCCGCTGTTCCCGTTCCACACGTGGCTGCCGCTGGCGCACACGGAAGCGCCGACGGCGGGGAGCGTGCTGCTGGCGGGCGTGTTGCTGAAGCTGGGGACGTACGGCTTCCTGCGCTTCAGCGTGCCGATGCTGCCCGACGCCGCCATGAAGCTTGCGCCGATCGTCGGGGTGCTGGCCATCGCGGGGATACTCTACGGGGCGCTGGTCGCGTGGGTGCAGTCGGACGTCAAGAAACTCATAGCCTATTCCTCCGTGTCGCACCTCGGGTTCTGCATTCTCGGGATGTTCAGCCTCACGCTGGCGGGGATGACCGGCTCGGTGCTGTACATGGTCAACCACGGGCTGAGCACCGGGGCGCTGTTCCTGCTGATCGGCATGCTGTACGAGCGGTACCACACGCGCGAGTTCGCCAAGATCGGCGGGCTGGCCCGGCGGATGCCGCTGTTCGCGTTCTTCCTGATCTTCTTCACGCTGACCAGCATCGCGTTGCCGGGGCTCAACGGTTTCGTGAGCGAGTTCCTGGTGCTGCTCGGCACGGTCACGTCCGGTCGCGGCGATCCGACCCCCATGGGCCCGTTGAACTGGATCTACGCCGCCTTCGCCGCCATCGGCATCGTGCTCGGCGCGATCTACATGCTGCACATGTGTCAGCGCGTGCTCTTCGGCCCGCTCATCGAGCCGGAAGGCACGCCGGACATCTCGCGCGGGCTGACCGCCGATCTCACGCCGCGCGAGGTCGGTATCCTCACGCCCATCGCCGTGCTCTGCGTGGTGCTGGGGGTGGTGCCGAACGTGGTGATCGATTCAATCCAGCCGGCGGCCCGGCGGCAGGTGCTCCAGCATGTGTATCCGGGGGAAGGCATGGTGCAGGACGATTCCATCGATCTCGAGTCGGTGTTCGAGGACGAGCCGCTGGCGATGAACGTGTCGCCCCGGCGCATCTCCGCCGATGTGTATTCCCACACACCGCCGTATCAGATCGAAGGCGAGCGACGGCCGGAACCGACCTTGAATCATGGAGACGCCGTGACGAACGACGTCGGCGGGGAGGTGCTGCGATGACACCGGGCGACCTTCTCTTCGCGCTCTCACCGGAAATCACGCTGGGCCTCGGCGCCATCTTCGTGCTGATGTTGGGCGTCAGTCGCAATCGGGCCGTGCACTCGGTGGTCGGGACGGTGTCGTTCCTGGTCATCCTCGCGTCGCTGATGATGGCGTGGATTGCCTGGCCGGATGGTGAGGCGATCTCGGCGTACGGCGTCCAGGTCACGTGGCTGAGCTGCTACACGCGCATCGTGGCGCTCTCGGTCGGGTTGCTGATCGTCCTGGTCCACGTGCACCTGCCGGAAGAGGACGAACGCAGCGACCTGTTCAGCATGATCCTGTTCAGCCTGACGGGCATCCTGTTGACGTCGGTGGCGGACAACCTCGTGCTGCTGTTCCTGGCCATCGAGCTGGTGAGCGTGCCGACGTACATCCTCGTGTCGACCAGCCGGGGCGACATCCGCGCCCAGGAGGGCGGGGTCAAGTACTTCTTCCTCGGGGCGTTGGCGGCGGCGCTGCTGGTGTACGGGCTGAGCTTTCTCTACGGCGCGTCGGGGACGACGACGCTCAGCCAGGCGACGTTCCAGTCGGACAACGCGTGGCTGACGCTGGGGCTGCTGCTGGCCTTCGCGGGGCTGGCGTTCAAGATCGCGGCGGTGCCGTTTCACGTCTATGTCGCCGACGTCTACCAGGGCGCGGCGTCGCCGGTGACCGCCTTGCTCGGGTTCTTCCCGAAGCTGGCGGGGTTCGTCGCGCTGATCAAGCTGGCGCTGGCGGTTCAGCCGGCGGGCGTGATGACGGATGGCTGGGTGCTGCCCGAGGCGGCGTTCACGTTCATCTGGATCGTCGCCGCCGCCACGATGACCCTCGGCAACGTCCTCGCTCTCATGCAGGACAACGTCAAGCGCATGCTGGCGTACTCGTCGGTGGCGCACTCGGGCTACATGTTGGTGGCGTTCGCGGTCGGTCCGGGGGCGCAGATGCGCGACGGGCTCTCGGCCATGCTGTTCTACATCGTGGTCTACGGCGTGATGAACCTCGGGGCGTTCGCGGTGCTGTCGATGATGCAGGTGCGTGGGCGCGAGGCGGAGCAGGTGGAGAACCTCAGCGGCCTGTCACGGAAGCAGCCGTGGCTGGCGCTGGGCTGGGCGATCTGCGTGTTCAGCCTGATGGGCATGCCGCCGACGGCGGGCTTCCTGGGCAAGATCTACCTCTTCGGCAGCGCCCTGTCGGCGGGCGAATCGCACCCGTACGCGACGGCCCTGGTCGTGCTGGCGGTGGTGGGTGTGCTCAACTCGGCCATCGCCGCCGCGTACTACCTGCGGCTCGTGGCGATCGCCTACCTCGGCGCGCCGTGTGAAGAGGTGCGCATCCTGCCGCAATCGCGCTGCCTGCGGGTGAGCCTGGCGGCGTGCTGCTTCACCGTGCTGCTGGTCGGCTTCTGGCCGCAGGGCATCCGCCAACTCGCGCCGCCGTCGGCCGCCGACCTCCGCCCGAGCACCGAACCGAACTACCCCGTCGAGCCCGACGGCACCGGCAACGTCTCGATCGCCGAACCGCCGACGCACGCCCGCTCAACCTCCCCGGAGGACGCCGGCGACGCGGGGACGTAAGCTTGTGCAAGACCGATGCGCTCCGAGGGGCGGCCGCGGAAAAAGAGCAGGACGTAAGGGCGAAGGCTCATGAAAACACTAGCTGCGTCCCCTCTATACACTCAGCAACCCCGCCCGCCCGGCGAAACGAAACGGAAATCAGTGATGTTCTCTTTTCTTATTATATAACGAGTAATGGAGCGATTCTTGCAGCGACTATCGGATATCTTGAGGAATTCTGATAACTATGATGCATACATGAAGCTGGTGGAGTACTTCCTGAGCAGCGATAAGAATATGAGAAATGAAGTCATAAGAGGATGGGATTTTTCTCGCCAGTGGCAGTTTCCCGACCAAGCTACACTTAGCTGTACTATTCGCCAAGATTGGTCATGCGAAGAGAGAATAACCGCATCGTTGGTGTATGATGTCTTGTCCTTTAGCCGTCGTGGTGACTTCCGCGTAGCCGTCGTGGTGACTTCCGCGACATCTTTGTAATGGTTCAGCCTGAATTGGAGAGTCAGGCGACGCGCCTAATACACACT
>CAZUAQ010000052.1:0-35876 GCA_964618455.1 uncultured Planctomycetales bacterium
CTTGCGCACAATCTCATGATCCTCTTGCTGCTTCGAAAGGTTTTCTACAGAGCTTTTCACAAGTCCTTATCCAATAATTATTTGCCATTCGTTATAACATGTGTTATAACGGGATTGAATTAAGGGAAGTCTGTCAATCATGACTCAGCTCAAGCTCACCACGATCGGTAACTCAACGGGGATCGTTCTGCCGCGGGAGCTCTTGGAGAGGCTCCGTGTCGAGAAGGGGGATACGCTTTGCGTCGTGGAAACCCCGGATGGACTTCAACTCTCCCCGTACAACCCCGACTTTGCGTCCCAGATGGATGTCGCTGAGGGCGTCATGCGTCAGGATCGGGATGTGTTGCGCAAGCTCGGAGAGTAACCATGGCAGCCGAGCCCATCTGGATTCGGGCAGACGTGGTCCGGGCGATTCACCTGCGCCAACTGGCGGAGCATGGCGGGGACGCCGGCATTCGTGACGAAGGCCTCCTCGAATTCGCGCTGGCACGCCCGAAGAACCTTCTGGCCTACAGCGACCCACCACCCGACATCCCCGCACTGGCGGCCTCGTATGCGTACGGCATCGCGCGCAATCATCCGTTCATCGAAGGGAACAAGCGCACGGCGTTCGTGGTGTGCAGGACTTTCATGATTCTCAACAGTAGGGATATCAAGGCCTCGCAGGAAGACAAGTACGTGACGTTTCTGAAACTCGCCCAGGGGGATCTCGCCGAGGACGCACTGACGCACTGGTTGCGGGATCATCAGGTCAACCGGCCTGATCCAGAGGATACGTCATAAACAGGGCTCATGGATCTGACACAACTCCATGAGCCCTCGTCATCATGTTGTTATGATCAGCATTTTCTAATGCGATCACGCGTCGTCGAGTACTTCCACCGCCTTAAACGACTTGCCTTCCATGAATTCCAGGCTGGCGCCGCCGCCGGTGCTGACGTGGCTGACCTTCTCGCTCAGGCCCGCCTGCTCGATGGCCGCGGCGCTGTCACCGCCGCCGATGACCGTCGTCGCGCCCTTGCCCGTTGCTTCAACGAGGGCGTCGGCCACGGCAAAGGTGCCCTTGTCGAACGGTTTGATTTCGAACACGCCCATCGGTCCGTTCCACGCCACCGTCTTCGCGTCGGCGATGATCTGCTTGTACATCTCGATGGTCTTCGGGCCGATGTCGAGGCCTTCCTTGCCGTCGGGAATGTCGCCCTCGCAGGTCTCGGTGGCGGCACCGGCCTCGAGCTTGGCGGCGATGGTGCAGTCCACCGGAAGCTTGAGCTTGTCGCCCCCGGCGGCCATGAGCTTCTTGGCTTCGTCGACCTTGTCCGCCTCGACGAGGCTGTTGCCCGTCTTCTTGCCCTGGGCCAGCATGAAGGTGTACTGCATCGCGCCGCCGATCAGCACGCTGTCGCACTTGCCGAGGAGCGCTTCGATGACGCCGATCTTGTCGGAGACCTTCTTGCCGCCGAGGATCGCCACGAAGGGGCGCTTGGGCGTGTTCAGGGCGTCTCCGAGGTACTCGAGTTCCTTCTTGACCAGGAAGCCGACGACCTTGGGCTTGGAGCCCATCTGTTGCGGGACGGTGAGCATGCTGGCGTTGTCGCGGTGGCAGGTGCCGAAGGCGTCGTTGACGTAGACGTCGGCGTAGCCCGCGAGCTGTTTGGCGAAGTCGTCCTTCTCCTGACGGAGGGCGGCGTCGCCGGCGGCGTCCTTGTCCTTGATCGTCTCGGCCTTGTTGAAGCGGAGGTTCTCCAGCATGAGCACGCCGTCGTCGCCGAGCTTCTGCACGAGCGACTCGACCTCGGGGCCGACACTGGCGGGGGCCATGGTCACGGGCTTGCCGATGAGTTCGCCGAGGCGGTCGGCGGCGGGCTTGAGCGTGTACTGCGGATCGGGCTCGCCCTTGGGCCGGCCGAGGTGACTCATCAGGACGAGTTTTCCACCGCCGTCGAGCACGTGCTGGATCGTCGGCAGGGCTTTGCGAATGCGGGCGTCATCGGTGATCGCCCCGGTATCATCCTGCGGCACGTTGAAGTCCACACGAATCAGAACCGTCTTCCCTTTGACGTCGATGTCTGCGATTGTTTTCTTCGCCATGTGATTTATCCCATCTTTGTTACCGGGTGGTCGTGGTTTGAGTACTTGGCGTACGTTCAGGGGAGTCCCCGCATCGAAAGAAATCGTGTACCCGATCCGCGACGCGGCGTCAATGCATCATCGCCGCGGCGGGGGACTCAAGCCTTGATTGATCAGGTCGGCTATTTGCGCTTCCGCCCAAGCGTTAGGGTCGCGGTAGTATTTCTCATCGCCCTTGGTCATCAGCCCGCTCTCGCCCGGCGTGGCGGGTTGACGCGGAGGGACAACAATCGTGCCTTCAATAATGTTGTTGTCTTCGTTCGTTTCGTTCACACGGTTTTCGGAATCGATGATCCAGCGATAGCGGTATGACCCGGGTGAGCGTTCAGATGATATGACGGAGAAATGGGGAAATGCGAAGGATCTTGCGGGAAACCTATGCCCTTTGGGCATCTCCGCCGCGAACCGACCGTTAATATCGAGGCGCAGATTATAAGTCCATTCACGAATGTCGTCATGGCCTTGATTGATGACGATCGGCCAGAAAGAGATATCTCCCGTTTCAGGTTGCACGCCGATCCACAATCGCGCGGTGAGGTCGTAATTTCCAGGCGGTGCGAAGCTCCGGTGCCACACGAGCACGCGCCAGAGCCCGCACGTGAGCGTAAGCAAGATCACGGCGGCGAGTACCCACCGCCAATGTGAGAAAGCGGTACCTCGCACTTCATCGACTTTCCTACCGGATGCGGCGTAGGCTTCCCGTATAAGCTCTTCATAAGGGTTTTTATGGACCGGCGTACCGCATTCGGGGCAGATGCCGGACTGATTCCCGTACAGATTGTAACCGCAGCTGTGGCAGATCCCGGGTTCCGGCTTTCGGCGAAACAAGTTGAAAAACAGATGGCGCTTACTCAAAACGAGTGGTGCAACCAGAGCAATGCTCGCGAGAAAGAGTATGATCCGCGTTACAAAAAGGGGATCGAGAATGAAGCGTCCCAGATACTCGGACGTTTCCCACCACAACGGAGGCCGGGCATAGGGGTTTTGCTTCGGAGATTGATAGATCCTGCGGTCATCGTGAAGATAAGTGCCGAGATAAACCAACTGGATGATGATGACAGCCAGGCCGATGAGAAGGGGTTTGATACTTCCGAGCGACCGGTATCGGTGATACCTCCAAGCAAGAAAGAGCAACACCAAGGCATAGAGAATGGTGATACCCCATCTTCGATCGCGAAAGCAGTAGATAACCAGATTCCCGTTGACATGATTCGCCGCCGTATCCACAAACACTGGAAATGCCTGCTCCAGGCCAAGCACGAAAAAGGCGAAGCCCAACAGGAAAAAGAGCGTCGGCAATAACGATCGACCTGCGGCCATAACCCCATCCGTAAGTCCTACATCGGCGGAATACTGTCGCGAAGCTCCCGGAGGAGCTCCATCGTACCATGTTCGCCGCACCACTTATGAATGTAATCCCAATCCATTTTCTCGCCCTGCGCTGCAATCACGTTCTGAACATCATCAAGGTCTTTGCGTCTTCGTGCTCGCGTCGCCCATCGGAGTTTTGTGATCACAACATCCTCGGCCGTGGGAATGAGCACTTTACGGCCAAGAAGTTCCTTAGTGACCCGTCTACGGAAACGCTCTTGATCGTGGCCGTCATCACTCAGTATGAAGAACTCAATTCTAAAACTGCTATTCGTGATTCGAATGACGTGACGTGTCGTAGCAGTAACGCTCTCAAAGCTCATCTGCGGATCGATCGACATCTCGGCCGGCAAGTGTCGCATGAGTGTCGAAATCGTGTTGTCGTCGACTTGGATAACGAAGTCGGCGTCTCGTGTCGATCGGGGATAGCCGTAGAAATTGCTGGAGATGGAACCGACCAACATGTAGGGAACTTTGCATGCAGACAAGGCGTCGATTGCGGCCACCAGCGCCTCATCGCTGTTCATCGTGCTCGCTCCATGCGTTCAATGGCATCCAGTCGCTCATCCAACAAGCGACGTGCCTCGGTTTCGGAAATCTCAGGCTTCTCATCGCGAATGCCTGCAAGCATGAATAAGCATGCACGATCAAACAAGCGGGGTCCCTCAAGTAACTTATCTTCGGGGTCCATGCGTTGAGCTTCCTGGATCTCTTCGCGATACAGGTCGTCGGCACTCAAGTATTTGGGTTCCATTGGGATAACCTTCGGCCTTTCAGTTCAGTTCAGCCAACTTCCGCGCCCCTGGGCAGCGAGTTCGCCCAACCCTGCGCTCCAACTACTCGAAGCATTATACCACGCCATTGTGTGGGGGAGTGCTTTCTCCTTGTGGTGGTGGCAAAAAAAGGGGCCCTGGGTCTTGAATAACCCGGAGCCCCTGTACGGATACTCAGAAAGTGTAACGAGCCTTACAGCAGCCCGTCCTTCTTCGCGATGTACTTCATCAGGTCGATGACACGCTGCGAGTAGCCCATCTCGTTGTCGTACCAGCTGATGAGCTTGAAGAAACGGCTGTTGAGCTCGATGCCGGCGGTGGCGTCGTAGATGCTCGACAGCGTGCAGCCGATGAAGTCGCTGCTGACGACCGGGTCCTCGGTGTAGCCGAGAATGCCCTTCATCGGGCCTTCCGCCGCCGCCTTCATCGCCTTGTTGATCTCGGCCAGCGAGGTCTCCTTCGTCGTGCGGACGGTCAGGTCCACCGCCGAGACGTCGGCCGTCGGGATGCGGAACGCCATGCCGGTCAGCTTGCCCTGCACCTCGGGGATGCACAGGCCCACCGCCTTGGCGGCACCGGTCGAGGCCGGGATCGCGTTCTGGGCCGCGCCGCGACCACCGCGAAGATCCTTCTTGCTCGGGCCGTCCACCGTCGGCTGCGTCGCCGTCATGGCGTGGATCGTGGTCATGAGGCCCTCATCCAGACCGAAGTTGTCCAGAACGACCTTGGTGATCGGCGCCAGGCAATTGGTCGTGCAGCTGGCGTTGGACATGACCGTGTCCTTGACGGGGTCGAATTTCTCATGGTTGACGCCCATGACGAACGTCGGGACGTCGCCCTTGGCCGGGGCGCTGATGACCACGCGCTTGGCGCCGGCTTCGATGTGCTTGCTCGCCGCCTCTTTCTGCGTGAACAGGCCCGTCGATTCCACGACGTAATCGGCACCGAGGCTCTTCCAGGGCAGTGCCGCCGGGTCGCGCTCGGAGCAGCAGGGCACCTTCTTGCCGTTGATGACGATATTCTCGCCGTCGGCGCTGACTTCGGCATCGGCCCGGCCGTGCGTCGAGTCGTACTTGACGAGGTACGCCAGATTCTCCGCCGGGACGAGGTCGTTGATCCCGACGAACTCGATATCCTTGTCGTTCATCGCCGCACGGAACACGAGACGCCCGATGCGACCGAAACCGTTGATTCCTACTTTCAGAGCCATGATTGCGAGTCTCCTGATGCTTGAGTGACCAAATGTCGGCTATGTTGATATCCGGTTCGCGGTAGCGATCCGGCGAGGGTCGAAAACCCAGGCTGGACACAGAGAATACGGACTCCCGCCGAGCCGGTCAAGACGCGGGTCGCGACAACGACGCTCCGATTTCCACGTGTAAAGCCCCGGTAAAAACCCGGGCTCGAAGCGACCGGCCGACCCTTCCAGACGTACAAGGAACAGGGTACATCGACCCATCGGCCATGAGACGCCCTCCCACGATTCCGAGATCGCTGGCGAGGCCCCGTCCGGAAGGCTATGATAAGTCGAATGTTTGAGCCGATGATTGCTATCGTCTTTGATCGCAAAGGCTTGCGGAAGCGGTTGCCCTGTCGGTGAGGCGGAAAGCTTAGCCGACGAGGCTGGGGTTTGCGATCCGAATACGGTAGAGCACGTGCGAACAGGGGACCCGCTCAGGGAGGAGCGCATGCTTCGAGTTGCCTGTGAACCCGATCGAGGGGAAGCCTTGGCCAGAACGTTTTTCAAGTCGATCACCGCCTCCGCCATCTTCTGCATGCTCTTCTGCCACCCCGTCCTGGCACAAGCCCGGTTGGCCAACCTCGATTCCGATGCCGAATTCGCCGGTGTGATCACCATTTCCGAGGAAGCCAAGACATTGCTCTCGCGGGCCGAGGAAGGCATGGAGCGCAAGGACTGGAAGCTGGTCGTGGACTCGCTCCAGCGGATCATCGAGCTCCAGGGCGAACACGTTCTCACCTCGGATGATCAGACATACGAATCCGCCCGTCGCTATGCCCACCGCATGGTGGCTCAGTTGCCCACCCAGGGCCTGAACGCGTATCGCCTGCTGCACGACGGCGAAGCAGAAGCGCTTCTCAAACGCGCCCGCGACGCGCACGACGCGCGTCCGCTTCGGACGATACTGGATCGCTACTTCTGCACCAGCTTCGGTGATGAAGCCTCCCTGCTGCTGGCCGACTGGCTCATCGACGAAGGCCAGTTCGCGGAGGCCTCGGGGATCCTGAACACCCTTCGTGAACTGCATCCCGATCCGGAAGTCTCGGATTTCGAGACGACACTGCGGCTGGCGATCTGCGCGGCGGGCGTGGGCCGACAGGCACGTGCGGTGGCCCTGCTGCAGCAGGTTGAACTGCTGATCGAGAATGATGCGGAGCGCATCCGATCGCACTCGGCGGAAGACCTCGAACGGCGGCTGGAGATGATCCGCACCTTTGCGGACCGCGGGCCGGACCGGCGGTCGGTCGACCACGAGCACTGGCCGATGAAACTCGGCTCCGCGCAGCGTCGCAATTCGATGCCGCCTGTCGAGCCGAATTTCGTCACCCACATGCCGAACGTGGCGGAACTTCCGCTTCCGGAACTCTCGCATCCGGCGGAGGTGTTGCAGGCTTTCATGCGTCGGAAGGGACTGTTGCCGACGCGCCACGTGGCTTCGGACGGACGAACACTGGTCGTCAAAGGGATCGAGCGTATCGTGGCGGTGGATATCGACAGCTTTTCGGAACTCTGGACCAGTGAGCCGATCATTAACGCGACGAGGCCCGTTCCGGAAGTGACGATGCAGCGCTTCAGAACTCACCCGGGCTCCAATGTGACCGAAGGGGATGAAGAACTCGAGCGGGATCCGGATGTCTGGCAACTGCTTTATGACAACGTCGCCTCTTCGGTGTCCGTCGTCGATGACATGGTGCTCTCCATCGACTGGCTCTACGGCGCGCCGCCCCCGCTGCACATGAAGCACCTCGGCATGTGGAGCGGCGGTCCGATCGTCACGGGCATGGACACCGTCCCCAACCAGGTCGTGGCGTACTCGATTCGAGACGGCTCGATTCTCTGGAAGAGCGGTGCCTTGATTGGAGACGAAGAACCCGCGCAGCCGAACCTCCAGATGGAATTTCTCTCCGTGCCCGTACCGGTGGGGGATGCGCTGCTCGCCCCCGCCCGGGTCAATACCGATCTCTATGCGATCTTCCTCGATACGGAGACCGGCCGGATTGTCCGCCGGGTGTATCTTTGCGGAACCGGTGGGGGCAAGTTCAAGACGTTGCACGCACTCGAGCCCTGCGTGAGCGAGGGCGTCGCTTTCATTCCCACGGGGCGTGGCCTGCTCTTCGCGCTGGACCTCAATTCCGGATCGATGCGCTGGACCGTTCGTTATGAAGGCAATCCACAGGCCTACATGAGTTCGGGATGGATCCCTCAGCCGCTTGTGGCGGTCTCGGATGTGGTGTTGGTGGCGCCGCCCGACGCGCATCGCCTCTACTGCTTCAGCCGGACCGACGGCGCGCTGCGATGGGATATTCCCCGCGGCGACATGCGTTACATCCTTGCCGCCAACGATGAGCAGATCTGGCTGGTCGGCAAGCAGGTGCATCGCCTCGACGTCGAGACCGGGCAGGTGCTCGAGAAGGCCGACCTCCCGGAGATCGCCGGCCGAGGCGCGCTCTCGGGCGATCGCATCTACCTGCCGACGCGCGAGGGCATTGTCCGGCTGGATGCGTCCACGCTGGAGCGCATCTCGGTGGATCAACCCCGTAACAGCGATCCCGAAGGCAATCTGCTGGCCTGGAATGCGTCGCTGTTCAGCACGGGCGTTTTTGAAGTTCGCCGTTACGTGGATGTGGAGCGGGGCTACGAGCGGGCGCTGGCCCGGTACGAAGAAGACCCCGATGATCTCTCCCGCGTGATTTCGCTGGGCTGGATGGAACTTCAGCGGTACGAGCCGGCCCGGGCGCTGGAAGTGTTGAAAAAGGTCGAGGCGCCGACCGAGGGAGAGGGCCGGCAGCGTTACGGGCTCGCGGTGCAATTGCGCGTCCGCGCGATGCTGGAACTGGCTGCATCGGGCGAAGTGGACGACGACGAAGCACTGACGCTCTTGCAGGAGGCCCGGGAGATCTCGCAAAGCCCCGAGGATGCCATTCTCTGCATCTTCGCCCTGGGTGAATTCTACGAGATGATCGATCAGCCCATGCGGGCATCCCTCGAGTATGCGTCGCTGGCCATGTCGGATCACGGGGATCAGATGGTTACTCAGGAAGGGGAGAGCGGCCTGGAGCGTCTCGCCCGGCGGGATGCCTCACTTCGCATCATGGATGCCGCGCATGCTTTTGAAGAGAAGGACCGGGAAGCTTTCTCAAGCGCGCTGCGCGAGACTTACCTGCTGCCCGCCATCAACACGCGCGATCGCGGCATGCTGCGTCGCCTCGCGGAAACGACCGCCATGGGAGAGGTGTCCAGCGAAGCGGAGCTGACGCTTGGAAAGTGGATGGCCTCCGCGAGCCGCTTCGAGCAGGCCGAAGCGCATCTGCGGCGCGTGATCCGTCGTGACAGTTCCGAGACGATTCGCGCCGAAGCCATGGGTTGGCTTGCGGCGATGTACCTGTTCCCGAGCGATTTTCATCTTCCTGTGCAGGCATCCGCCCTGCTTGACGATCTCGAGCAGTCCTACGCCGACACGGAAATGACCGAATCGATTCTCTTCCTTCACGATCTCGCAACGGGGGAGGTTTCCGAAAACGACCTGCCCGAAACACGACTGCCGGGCCGCGAGCTCGTGGAACGGCTTCGCGCGCGTATCGACGCGGGCATCATGAAGAAACACATCACGAGCCTCGGTCCGTACGCCTTTGGTCGACCAGATGATCCCCTGGCGCGGAACCTGACGCAGGGGCGTCCCATGGCCGTCCGGGGACCGCGTGTCGAGGCCATGGCGGATCTCGTGCTCATGCTGATCGACGAGAAAGAGATCGAGGCTCACGACGCCGACACGTGGAGCGTGCGGTGGCCGGCGAAGCTTCGATTGCTGGGCGAGATGGCGGTCGAGCCCGATTTGTCCATGCGACAGACGGACAGCGCGCGGGCCCAGCAGCACCGGCAGAAAATGCTGACACTCGCGCACGGCGTGGTCGAGGGTCAGACGTTGATCGTCAACAGCGACTATGGACTGCATGCCATCGGACTGCTGACGGGCCGGCGCTTGTGGTCGCGTCCTTATGTGGCCCCGACGGTTGAACAGCTTCACCGCGCCGCCTCGGATCGTGCCATCTGGGCCAAGGGCGGGTACGTGATCTCGGTGGATGCGCGCGGCAAGCTCGAAGTCGCGCTGGTGGACGAGGGTCACCAGGTTCTCTGGCGCGCGGCAATGCCCATGCAGCGCTGGCACCGTGTGCTCTCGCGTGGCGATTACGTGGTCGCGGCCGACGAAAATCTGAAACATCTGGACGTGTTTCAATTGCAGGACGGGCGCCGGCTGGGGCAGTGTGTTTTCGCCCAGGATGACGTCGACGACGGGCCGCTCAGCGTTTCGGTTTTCGAGGAAGTCGTCTGCGGCCCGGGATCGACGAACGAGGTGGTGGCTTACGAACTGTCGCGACCCGGAATCGAACGCTGGCGCGAAAGCATGCCCGAGGGCCTCACCCGCATCTTCAAGCCCGCGCCGGATCTGCTCGGGGTGGCGGACGCTTACGGTCGAATCAAGATTCTGGACCCGGCAACCGGCAAGCTCCAGCTCGAAACGCGTATCGAACGCGGCCGCGGTGGCGTCTTCAGCGGTGCAGTTGAAGCGGACGTCCTGTATGTCGCGGGTTTTGAAGATCTTCCCGCGGAGCGGGCGCAAGTCGACCAGCAGCAATGGTACGTTGCTGCCATCGACATGCGCAGCGGCGAACAACTCTGGCTCGCCCCCGGGTACACGGGATCCTCTCGGCACATGACGACGGAACTGTTCACTGCCGCCACCAATGCCATTCCGGTTACCCAGTTTGTGGCGGCGGGGCGCGATTCTTCCAATGATCTGATCGGTGAATTGGAGTTGATCCTGCTGGACAAGAAGACCGGAAAGCCGCTGGGCGAAGCGCAATCCAAGAAGATCACGCGCGAGGGCAATGCCCGGTGGATCCTGGACGTGCAGTGCTGGGAGGACAAGATCATGGTCCGTACAGGCGGGAGCGTGGTCGTTTTTCCGCTGGAAAAGGCATCGAGCCTGAAGGAAAGCGAAAGTGCCCGCGCGGCGGCGCGTTTGGAAAATGCAGGTTGACCGCCGGCGAGACGTTGAACGATCGTGAGTTTCTGGAGCAAGGGTATTGCAATCAGAGTGATGCAGATGCGAACGACATCCATGGTAACTGCAGTTGTGGTGGCGGTGATGGCGATCGATCCGGTCCGGAGTCAACCGGTCATGCCGCTTCCGCCGATGGTCACCCCCGAAACCCAGGAAGCGATCAACCGCGGCCTGGAGTACCTCGCGCGGACACAGAGTCGCGACGGCGCATGGCGCCAGGAAGGTCAGTGGGGCAGCTACCCTATGGCGATGTCCGGGCTGGCGGGCATGGCCTTTCTCGCCAGCGGCTCGACCGCCACCCAGGGCCAGTACGCCCCGCAGGTCAGCCGTGTGATGAATTTCGTCCTCAACTCCGTTCGCAGCGACGGGCTGATCTCCCGGCCGGAGGAAGCCGGGCGCTCCATGTACGGCCACGGCTTCTGCACGATGTTTCTCGGTCAACTGTATGGCATGGAAGACGATCCCGAACGTCAGGCGCGGATTCACGGCATCCTGCAACGCGCCGTGGCGCTGATCGGCAGAAGCCAGAGCGACCTCGGCGGGTGGTACTACACACCGGAGTCGCGCAACGACGAAGGTTCCGTCACGATCACGCAGCTTCAAGCGTTGCGTTCAGCCAGGAACGCCGGTGTGGCGGTCCCGAAACAGGTGGTCGACGATGCATTGGATTACCTGGTCAAGTCGCTTCACGCCGATGGCGGCATTACGTATCGCGCGGACGGTCGAGGCCCGAGCCGTCCGCCCATCACCGCCGCGGCCGTCGCCTGCTGGTTCAATGCCGGTGAATATGACAACCCGCACGCCGTCAAGGCGCTCGACTATTGCCGTCGGCGCGTCGGCCGGGGCGAGCAGAACGGAACGTTCGGTCATTACTTCTACGCCCACTTCTACATGGCGCAGATCATGTGGTTGAGCGGCGAGAAAGACTGGGAGTGGTATTATCCCCGCATGCGCGATAGGTTGCTGGATCTTCAGCAGCCGGACGGTTCGTGGGACGGAGATCGCGTGGGCAAAATCTACGGCACGTCCATCGCATTGGTGATTCTGCAGATGCCTTACGGGTACATGCCGATCATGCAGCGATGACGCGAAGTCGAGTTACAACGAAGGATGCCTTGCATGACTGAGATGAATGAACCTCCGGCGGAAACCCCTACCGCCGACGATCTGAAAAACGCCGAACGTTTGCAACAGGCCTATGGACAGATGCGCGAGAGCCTGTCGCGCGTCATCATCGGCCAGGACGTCGTGGTCGAGCAACTGCTTATCGCGCTCTTTGCCGGCGGGCACGTGATTCTTGAAGGCGTTCCCGGTCTGGCGAAGACAATGATGATCTCGACGCTGTCCAAGGCCTTGAGCCTGAGCTTCGCGCGGATCCAGTTCACACCGGACCTGATGCCCTCGGACATCACCGGCACGGAAGTGATCCAGGAGGACAAGGCGACCGGCGCCCGGGAATTCCGGTTCCTGCAGGGGCCGATCTTCGCCAACGTCATCCTCGCCGACGAGATCAACCGGACACCGCCGAAGACACAGGCGGCGCTGCTTGAAGCGATGCAGGAACGGCAGGTCACCGTCGGCGGAAGACGTCACGCCCTCGAGCCGCCGTTCTTCGTGCTGGCCACGCAGAACCCGATCGAGCAGGAAGGCACGTACCCGCTTCCCGAGGCGCAGCAGGACCGCTTCATGTTCAAGGTCTTCGTCGGATATCCCAGTTACGACGAGGAACTGCAGATTGCCGAGTTGACGCCGGCCCGGGTACGTGAAGCGTCCTCAGGCATTCCCGCCGTGGTCGATGCCGCCGAGGTGCTCGAGCTTCAGGCGCTGATCCACCGTGTTCCGGCGGCACGATCCGTCGTGGAACATGCCCTGGACTTGGTCCGGCGGACGCGGCCGGACGAATTGAATACGCCCGACGTCATCAAGCGGATGGTGACCTGGGGCGCCGGGCCCCGCGCCGTGCAGTACATGGTGCTCGCTGCCAAGGCGCGCGCGGTGCTGAATGGAAGACACCACGTGGCGGTGGAGGACGTCCGCGCCGTGGCCCACCCGGTTCTGCGCCACCGGATCGTTCCGAACTTCTCCGCCGAGGCCGAAGGCTACACCCCCGACCGAATCATCGATGCGTTATTGGAGCATACCTCACCCCACGAATCAGCGTTGACCCAGGATGGCCGACTACAAAAAGTACTTGAATCCTGATGTCCTGACGAAGATCTCGCGCCTCGAGCTTCGCGCGCGGATGGTCGTGGAAGGTTTCATCAGCGGCATGCACAAGAGCCCGTACCAGGGCTTCAGTGTGGAGTTCGCCTCCCACCGGGAGTACGTTCCCGGAGACGATACGCGCCACATCGACTGGCGTCTGTTCGGCCGGGCCGATCGGTATTACATCAAGCAGTACGAGGAGGAGACCAACCTGCGGACGCAGATTCTCCTCGACTGTTCGCGCTCCATGGCGTATCCCGAGCACCCGACGTCGGGAGGCATGACCAAGTACGATTACGCGTGCACACTCGCGGCGTCGCTCGTGTATCTCCTGATGCATCAGCAGGACGCCTGCGGACTGACGATGTTCGACGAATCGATACGGGAGCGAATTCCGCCGACGTCGAGCACCGGCCAGTTACGTTCCATTATCGACGTCATCGAACGCAATGCTCCCAGCGACGCCACGGACGTCAAGATGCTGTTCATGCAGCTTGCCGAGCAGTTCAAGCAGCGCGGGCTCGTCGTGCTGATCAGTGATCTGCTGACCGACGTGGACGAGGTGATCCAGGGCCTGCAACGGCTGCGTTACACGCGGCACGACGTCATTGTGTTCCACGTGCTGGACTACGACGAGGTGCACTTCCCCTTCGAGGACAATACCCAGTTCGACGGCCTCGAGGCCCCGGATGTGAGCCTGCTGACGGATCCGCAATCATTGCGCGAAAGCTACCTGGAAATCGTGCAGGCATTCATCAGCAAGGTACGCAGCGAGTGCATGAATCACCGGATCGATTACAAGCTGATGACCACGCGCGATCCGCTGGACGCCGGTTTGTCCACGTTCCTGGCGGCGCGCATGCATCAGGCGGCGCGGCGTTGAGGGGCATCCTGAACAGAGAAGGACAGGTGTAAATGAGTCTTGCAGGGCCGATGCTGGCAGCGATGATGACCCCCGCCATGATGTACGCGGGTCTTGGCGCGGCCGGTCTGCCCATCCTGATTCACCTTCTGAGCAAGCGGCGATTTCGCATCGTCCGATGGGCGGCCATTGACTTCCTTCGCGAGGCGCAGCAGCGCAATCGTCGGCGCGTGCAGATCGAGGAGTTGATCCTGCTGGCATTACGATGCCTCGCGATGTTTCTGATCGGGCTGATGCTGGCCCGGTGGTTTATCCGTCCCGAGGCGCTGTCCGCCGTGCTGGGAGGCGGTTCCGGGATCGAGCGTTTCGTCGTCATCGACGACTCCTTCAGCATGGAACTGGAGACCGCCGACGGCATGGTCTTCCATCAAGCGCGCGATGCCGCCAGGCAGTTGGTGCAGTGGGTGCGCGAGGAGTCACCCACCGATGCGCTGACCGTCCTGCTCACCTCGCGTCCGGATCATCCCCTCCTGACCGAATCCAGCGTGAGAGGCATGGACATGAACGCCTTCGCGTCGACGCTGGATGAACTGCGTCCTTCGCGCCACGCCGGTCGGATGGCCGGAACCTTTGAATCGATTCGCAGGATGCTGGACAGCCGTGGCGATGCCGTGAACGTGACGGTTCACCTCTTCAGCGATTTCCAACGGTACGAATGGCTGGAAGGCGGGGCGGTGACCGGTGCCGATTCCACGGACGCTGTGACCGGGGCGACATCACCGGTAACGCCTCTCGTCGACTGGCCGGGTGACGATCGCGCGCTGCGGCTCGTGATGATCGACGTGGGGTCGGAGCGGAGAAACAATTCCGCGATCACCTCCATCGAACCGGAGCAGCCACTGGCGGTTCGGGGCGTGCCCGCGAACTATCGTGTGAAGGTTACCAACTTCGGGGCCGCCGATGCCTCGCCCTCATCCATGAAGGTCTTTGTCGGCGACGCGGCGTTGCCCGCCGTGGCGGTGCCTGCCATTCCCGCGCGGCAATCCGCCGAGGTACCCCTGGAAATTACCTTTCCACGGGAAGGTCCCGAACGCATCACCGTCGAGTTGGAAGGCGACGTCCTGCCGACCGATGATCGACGATTCCGCGCTGAACCCGTGGCCCGCGCCATGCGCATCCTGATCGTGAACGGTGAGGCGGACTCCGATCCCTACGAGGACGAGGTCTACCTGCTGTCCATCGCCCTGCGGCCTGAGGGCCGCCAGTTCAGCGGCAACGAAGTGACCGTTGTCGATGAGAACGAGTTCGAAGCGACGGAACTCTCTCCGTTTCACGTGGTGGTGCTGGCGAATGTCTATCGCGTCAACGAGGAATGGGCCACGCGGCTGGAAGAGTACGTGAACGGCGGGGGAGGCGTGGCGATCTTTCTGGGTGACCAGGTCGATGCCGAACTCTACAACCGCACGCTCTACAAAGACGGCAAGGGCTTGCTGCCCGCCCGGCTTCTGGACGTGGCCGATGCTCCTTCCGATGTCGCCGGCGTCAAGCTCCAGGACGTCGATACGAACCATCCCATGCTGCGCCGATTTCGCGACGGAGCAAGCACGTATCTCGACATCGCGCTGTTCTGGCGATGGTTCACTGCGGACGTGGCCGACGATCAGAATGAGGAAGCTTTGCAGACGGATCTCGCCTTGGCCGCATCAACGCAGCCGGCAACCGCCGAACACTCGCCGGCCGGTGTGCTCATGCGCCTGTCCGCACCGGACGCACCACCGATCATGATTGAACGCGGATGGGGTGACGGCAAAGTGCTGCTCACAACCACGACGACGGACAAGGAATGGAACGACCTGCCCAATCATCCCATCTACGTCGTACTCCTGATGGAGATGATGCAATATCTCGCTCGAAGTAGCGGGGACGAGCAGATCCTGACCGTCGGCCAGCCGATCGAGATCGATCTCGATCCCGCGCGTTACCAGCCTTCGGGGGTCGTCCGTACGCCGGCCTACCCGAGCGAGGCCGAGGTTCGACTCGAGGCACAACCCGATCCTGACACGGGAATCCCCGTGCTCCGGTGGAATGAATCGAACGCCAACGGGATCTATCGCTTTGCTCTGGTGGAATCCAGCGGGCAGCCCGCCGATCGCTTCGTGGCGGTCAATGTCGACTCCCGCGAGAGCGATCTCAGCCGCGCCTCGCGCATGGAATTGAATGCCGCCGCCTCCGGTCTGCCCTTCGAGTATCTCACCGGAGAGGATGTCATCGGCAGCGGCGAGATCGATGCCCGGCAGGAACTCTGGCAGCTCGTGCTGCTCGCGCTGGTGCTGACCCTGGTCATCGAACAGACGCTGGCCTGGTGGTTTGGCGCCAATCGGCAGTGGAATGTCCTGTGGCAGGGGAGGCCCGCGTGAATTGGTTGACCGCCCATGTCCCGACCCTGCTTGCCTCGGAAGAGATCGTGCGTAAGCTCGAATTCGCGCGTCTTCCATCCGGATGGCTGGCGCTGGGCAGCATCGTGTTGCTGCTTCTGTTGGTCTACTGGCCGTTGCTGCTCTATTACCGGGAGCAGCGTGCCGGCGCGCCGCTCAAGACGCGCGCGATTCTCGCCGGCCTCCGTTGCATCGTGATCGTCCTGCTGGCAGTGATCTGGCTGGAGCCCATCCTGGCCACCTACATCCAGCGGAGCATCCAGTCCTGGACACTGATCCTGGCGGACGGCTCGGCCAGCATGTCGATGCGTGACCTCTACCCCGAGGCCGACGATGCCCGGCGTGTGCGCGCGGTCCTGGAGGAAGGCGAAGACCTGGCCGATCGGAGCCGCGCGGACATTGCGCGACAGGCGCTGACGGATGGCGAGCAGAGCGTGCTGACACAACTCGCGGAAAACAATCCCGTCCGCGTCTATACCTTCGGCGATCGGTTGATGCCTGTCGGGCGCATGGAGGACGCGTCGGAACTCGAGCCGATGGGCGATGAGGTTGACGAATCGTCGCCCGTCGAGGCGGCCATGCAGGCCGAAGGGCTGGATGCGTTATCCCGAGCCTCGGCCGGCGCGACGGACGTGGGCAAGGCCATTCGCCAGGCCATCGACGCGCAGGGTCCGTCTCCGATTGCCGCCGTGGTCGTCTTGTCGGACGGGCGCTTCAACCAGGGCGAACCGCCGGAGGTCATTGCCCGTTACGCGCGAGCAAAGAAGATTCCGATTCATACCATCGGCGTGGGCGATCCCACCACGCCGCAGAACGTCACCGTTGCCGCCGTCGAAGCCCCGCCCAATGTCTTCGTCAAGGATCCTTTTCAGATCACCGCGCACATCCGTGCCCAGGGACTCGCCGATCGCGAGATCACGGTCGAGCTGCTCGAACGCGCGACGCCCGAAAGCGAGCCTGGGCTGGTCGAGACCAAACGTGTCCGCGTCGGTCCGGACGGTGAACTGGATCCCGTCGCGTTCCAGCGCACCATCGGCGAGGCGGCGGAGGTGACCGCCGAAATCCGCGTCGCCGGCCAGGACGGGGAGATGCTGCTCGATGACAATCGCCGGGAGATCACCATCCGCGCTCTCGAAAACAAGATGCGTGTCCTGCTCGTCAGCGGGTCGCCCACCTGGGAGTACCGCTATCTCTCGCGCCTTCTTGAACGGGACGCCACAGTCGATGTCAGTTGCTGGCTTCAATCCGCCGACGAAAACGCCGTCCGCGACGGGAATACCATCATCGATCACCTGCCGGACGAGCAGCAGGAGATCAACGTCTACGATTGCATCATCCTGCTGGATCCTGAACCGGCGGAGTTCGGTCCGGATTGGGTGGAGAAGGTCGAATCGCTCGTCGGCAGCTATGGTGGTGGATTGCTTTATGTCGCCGGGCGTAAGTTCGCACCGCGGTTCATCCACGACCCGCGGACACGGACCCTTGTCGATCTGCTGCCGGTGTCGTTGAACCCGAGCGAGGCGGACCTGATTCTCAACGAGCTCGGCCATTTTCAACTCACCTCCTGGCCGGTGTTGATTCCTCCCGCCGCCGCCAATCACCCGGTGCTCGCCCTGACCGAGGTTCCGGGAGAAAGCGAGGCGATCTGGTCGCAGCTCGGTGGGGTCTACTGGCATTATCCACCGAGCCGCGCCAAGCCGGTCGCCGACGTCCTCCTGCGCCATTCCAACCCCCGCATGCGTGACTCCGACGGAGGGCATGTGCTGCTCGCCCTGCAGTACTACGGATCGGGCCGGACCGGCTATCTCGGATTCGACACGACGTGGCGATGGCGCCGTTACGGTGAACAGTTTTTCAATCGATTCTGGGTTCAGCTTATTCGTCACCTCGTCAAGGGCAAGCTGCTCAGCGGCCAGAAGAGGGGGCTCATTCAGGTCGAGCGAGAACGCTACGCCGTCGGGGAGGCCGCAACCATCGAGGCGCGCCTGCTCGACACACGGCATCTGCCGCTGGATCGACCGGAGGTGGAAGCGCGGATTTCGCGTAACGGTGAGCCGATCGATGCCGCCATCCTCGCGCCGCAGGCGGACCGTCCCGGGTGGTATCGCGGTCAGTTCGTTCCGACTCAGGTGGGCACATTCACGGTGCAAATTGAGCTTCCCGGTGGCGACGGTGTAGAGCCCGCCACGGTGCGCGGCGAAGTGCGCGTCGGTCAGCCGGACCTGGAGTTCCGCAGGACCGAACTGGACCGATCGTCGCTGGAAGTTCTCGCGGCTCAATCCGCCGGCGGGCGCTATCTGGATATTGACGAGGTCGATCGCCTTCCCGAGATGATCCCGAACCGGACGACCACGCTGACGCTCAGCGGTCAGCCGGTTCGGCTGTGGGATGGCTGGTGGACGTGGATCCTGCTGGTCGGGTTCCTGGGCACGGAATGGGCGATGCGCAAACGCGCACGATTGTTATGATGAGGACAGGTTGAGGGAGATGGCGTCGGGCATGATGGATCCCGAACTGAGATCACGATTTCAGCGGCGCGTGCTGCACAGGCTGGCGGGCATTGGACGCCGCATGCGCTTGTACCTCGCCCTGGATGGCCTGGCACTCTGCATGGGCGGCGTTCTGCTGTCGGTGCTGATCACGTTTCTGGTCGACCGCGCGTTCATGCTTGGACGCGACATGCGGGCCGTGCAGCTTCTCTCCCTGCTGGCCATTCTCGGGGCGATCACCTGGCGGTTTCTGATTCAGCCGTTGCGGGTACCGATCCGTCTGCCGGATCTCGCCCGTCTCGTGGAGAAAGTCAACCCGGAATTGCATAGCCGGCTGCTCAGTGCGGTGGATTTCATGACCGGCCGCAACGCCCCGACGACCTCCCCGGCGTTGATGGCTTCGGTCGTGGCCGAGGCCGAGCGGGAGATCGGTGACGTTCGGCTGCAGGGCACACTGGATCATGCGCGGGCCCGTCGGCGAGGCCTGCTGGTGCTGTCGTGCGTGGCGGCGCTCAGCGTGTTGTTCTTCACGAGCGGGGAGACGATGGGATTGTGGTTCCGGCGGAACGTGCTGCTGGAAAACGTGGATTGGCCGCGCCGTCACAGCCTGATCATCGAAGGGTTGGAGGATGGCGTGCTTCAGGTGCCGCGCGGCGACGATCTCACCGTGACCGCTCGCGTGGAAGAAGGCTATCAACCCCCGTTGCAGGTGTTCATCGATTACGAGCTGGCCGGCGATGTCTCCGGGCGCGAGCAGATGGTGTCGACCCGGTCCGATGCCGTGCGGTTCGCGCATACGTTTGAGCGCGTCAATCGAAACATGCGTTGTCGCATCGGCGGCGGCGATGCGCGGCCCGACCCGTTCCAGGTCAAAGTGGTCGAGCGCCCCCGGGTCAGCAACGTCGTGATCGAAATTGAGCCGCCTGCCTACACCGGGCAGGAGTCGTTCTCGTTGCGTGAAGGGCAGACGGTTGTCGAAGCGCTGCGGGGGAGTCGCATTCACTTTCGGATCAGCACGCAGCGTGAGGTGTCGCGGGCGAATCTCGTGCGTCAGTTGGCCGGCGAGGAGCTCGTCATCGGTCCGGCGGAGCGCCTGTCGGCGACGGAATATCAGGCGAGTGATTTACCGCCCGAGTCGACGACCTACTTCTTCGATCTCGCCGACGCCGAAGGCATGACGAACCGCAGCGACCGGGTGGCGCCGGTCCGGTTCTCCGTGCGTATGCTGGCAGACCGCCCGCCGCAGGTGAAGATGAAGATTCGCGGCGCGGGCGAGATGTTGACGCCGGTGGCGGTGCTGCCGATCGAGATGGAATTCAACGACGTCTACGGACTGGCGGAGGTGGGGCTGGTTCACAACGTGACACGCCGGGACGTTGAGGATGTCTTGAACGCGCGCGAACCGCTGGACGGATTCGAGCCGGGCACGGTGATTTACACCCACACGCGGAACTGGGCGCTGCCTGCCCATGGCATCCAGGAGGACGACACACTGGTCCTGCTCGCACAGGCGAGCGACTTCGACGACGTGAGCGGCCCGAACGTGGGCGAGTCGACGCCCTTCTCTTTCCGCATCGTCAGCCGAGAAGAATTGCTGAGCGAGTTGAACCGGCGCGAACAGGAATACCGGTTGGATTTCTCGCGTCTGCATCATCGCCAGCAGGACCTGCGTGCGGATCTCGCCATGGCCGGGCGTAACGCCTTGACTGAAGAGACCGCGCCGGACGCGCGGGAGTGGAGCCGCCTCTCCCGTCGCCAGCGCGACCATGCCGGCCGAGTCAATACATTGCGCATGCAGTTCGAGCAGGTGCTCTCGGAACTGCGTATCAATCAGTTGTCGTCACCGGGGGTCGAGCAGCGTCTGGAAGGATCCATCATCGATCCGCTGGACGACCTGGCGAGGCGATTGATGCCCGCCGCCGCCGAGGCGATCGACCGCCTGGCCCGGAATCCCTCTCAGCCCATGCGGGAATCCGCCGATGATGCCCAGAGGGCCGTGAATCGTCAGATGGAACTGATCCTGGCCAACATGGTCAAAAGAGAGGGCTTCCAGGAGGCCATCGCGCTGCTGCGCGAGGTCATGAAGATTCAGGACGAACTGAACGAGGAGACGGAAGACGCGATCGAGAAGGCCTTTTTCGGCGAGGAATTGCCGGATTCGTCATCCGAGCCGGAAGAGCCCTAACATGAGGGGCGGAGCGGAGATCGACGTACAGGTGGAATCGGGGTGATCCATGGAGCGTCATGCACAGATGAAGATGTTGCGCATCACGATATACGGTCTGTCGATTCTGATGGTCTGGGGCGTCGGCTCGCATGCGATGCAGGCGCAGGAGACGCGACTCGTCTCGACGGAACGGTTTGACGATCCCCTGGCGACCAAGCAGCAGATCGCGCGTGACCGTCTGATCGCGCTGGAAGACAAGATGTTCCGCCTCGCCGAGCGCCTTGCGGAGACTGAGCCGGAGCAGGCGGAGCGGCTGCAGGAGGCGTTGCGGCAGTCGCGCGAAATGCTGATTCGTCGGCATATGGAAGACGTGATGCAAGAGCTGGAAGAGGGGGAACTCACCACCGCGTCCGAATCGCAGATGGAGTTGACGAAGGATCTTGAACGGCTTCTGCAGATGCTGCTCGAGGAGCCGGACCGGTCGGAGGAACGGGAAGAGGAAATCAAGGCGCTCGAGGCGTACCGGCAGCGGGTGAAAGCGTTACTGGACCGCCAGCGTGAGCTCAAGGCAAACTCCGACGCGGCGCCGCGACTGCAGCAGCTCCGAGCGCAGATTCGCGCGGCCCGGGCACAGGTTCAGGAACTGATCGAAGCGCAGAAGGCCCTCACCGAGCAGGCGGCGGAAGCATCCAAGGCGGGGGAACCGTCGAAGGCCGGAGAGATCGCCAAGGGCCAGAAGTCGACGCGCATTCGCACCGAAGCGTTGACGGAGGAGATGATGACTCCCGGACAGCGGGAAGAGGACGCTGGCGAAGCGTCCGAGGCGGCGGAAGGATCAAAGGAGGTCAATGATCCGTCCGAAGGTTCGCCGGCGGGAGAACGCGGGAGCGACTCGCGGGAGGGCAGCGATTCTCAGGAAAGAGCGGAGTCGAAGGGCAGCGAGTCAGAACCGTCCGATCCCTCCGAGACGAAGGAGGGGGACCCGACAGAAGGTGAAACCAGGCAGCCGACGGAAGCGGATGTCGAGAAGGGCATGCGTCGGGCGCGTGATGATGTTCGCCGGGCCGGCGGCGAGATGAAAGGCGCGGAGTCGGAACTGCAGAAGCAGAAACCCGCCGAGGCGTTACCGCAGCAGCGCAAGGCGGAGGAATCGCTTCGCCGGGCCTTGAAGGAGCTGGAGAATCAGCAGGAGGCGGTGGAACAACTCCTGGATCAAACCCGCGCTGCCAGGGAGCAGAAAACACTCGAGCAGGAAGCGGAGAAACTTGCCCGGGAGATGGGGGGCAAGGGCGGCAGTGAATCGCAGGACGGCCAGGAAAGCCAGCAGGGCGGACAGAACCAGGAAGGTCAGCAAGAGCAGAATGGCCAGCAGGGCCAACAAGGCCAGCAAGGTCAGCAGGGTCAACAAGGTCAACAGGACCAGCAGCCGCAGAACCCGCAGAGTCAGCCGCCCGCGCCCGGCCAGCCCAGCGTTGAGAAGTCCCGGGAGAACATGGAGAACGCCACCGAGGATCTGGAGAAGAACAAGCCCAACGATGCCTCCGAGGATCAAGAACAGGCCATCAAGGAGTTGGAAAAAGCGCAACAGGAACTGGAGCAGGTCCTGGATCAGCTTCGCCGCGAACAGCAGGAGCAACTGCTGCGCGGTCTGGAGTCGCGCTTCCGCAACATGCTGGCGGCGCAGACGACCATCCTGGAATCGACACGGGCCCTGGAGACCAAGGGGCCGGACAACTGGACGCACGCCGACGCCCTGCGCGTGGCGGGGCTGGCGGTAGATGAGGATGAACTGGTCGACGAATCCGGCGCGGCGCTGCTGATCCTCAAGGAGGAAGGCACGACGATCGTGTTCCCGGTCATCGTTGAGCAGATGCGCGAGGACATGGAGATCACCGCCGACCGGCTCCGCGAGAAACGTACGGACGAAGAGACGCAGTTCACGCAGGAGCGCATCATCACCACGCTCGAGGAGTTGATCGAGGCGATCAAGGATCTGCGCAAGAAACTGCAGTCGGGAGAGATGGCCCCAGGTGGCGGACAGGGGGGGATGAGTGATCCGCCGCTGCTGCCGAATTCGGCCGAACTCAAGCTGCTGCGGTCCTGCCAGAATCGCGTGAACCGGATGACAAAGGAGTTCTTCGGCCGCCATGGCGTCGAGGAGAGCGAACGTCCTGAATGGAACGATGCCGAGCGCGCGCAGATCGACCGCATCGCCGAACGCCAGGAAGAGGTGGCGGAGATGGCGAGGAAAATGAATGAACGAATCACGGGGCAGTAGTTTGCCCGTTGAGGGGCGGATACCTGTAACGTTTCTCTCGGAAGGTCTGGAGCAACGGACTTGAGGTAAGCAGTTATGCGAATGATCCTGTTGACATTCATCGCGATGGCGGTAATCGCCGGGCCGGCGTGGGCACAGGCGCCGCAGACACAACCGGCAGCGGAAGGCGATGCCGCTGCGGTGGCCGAGCCGTTACGCCCCATCCTGAGTCCGCAGGCCAAGCGCGAACGCGCCGAAGCGACGATCGATCGGTTTGTGCGGCACCTGGCCGAATCGGACGCGTACGAAGCCAAGGTCGCCGGCGCGGTCGGTGAGGCCTGGGAGGCGTACCGCGCGACGAAAGATCTCCAGGAACTTCAGGACTTTCTCACCGCCGCTTTGGCGATGGCGTCCGCGCCGTTCAAGCAGAGTCTCGACGCGCTGGACGAGGGCGATTACGCCAAGGCCGACAGCCTGCTCGCTCCGTTGACGACGAGCAATGATCCGTGGCTGAGCCTGCATGCCCGGGCGCTGCTGGCGAGATCGCTCGTCGAGCAGGACCGGCTGGAGGAGGCGGAGAAGATCCTGACCCCTCTGGTGGCGCGGGAGTCCGACCTGATGGCCATGAGCTTCCTCGAAGCGGAGCTGGACTTCTTCCTCGGCTACGCCCAGTTGTCAAATCTGAAATACGAAGAGGCCGCCGAGACGCTGACCCGTTTCGAGCGTCAGCACCCGGATGCGCCGGACATGTTCCGCTTGCCCGCCATCCAGATGCTGCAGGAACTTCGCAACCGACGTCCGGAGAGTCTCGGGGAAGTGTCGGACCTCATGGTGTACTCCGGGCGCCGGCTGCGCAACGGCGAACCGGGCAAGCCGGTCCAGATTCGCCAGGACCGCGCGATCGAACTGCTCAGCAAGCTGATCAAGCAGCAGGAAGAGCAGGAGCAGCAACAGAGCGGCTCGAGCGGCGGAGGGGGCGGCGGAAGTCAACAGCAACAACAGGGCGGTCAGGGTCCGGCAGGCGGTAAGCCGGGCAGCGGGGCGCGGGAGTCGTCCTTGCCGGGGGGCGATGGATCGCCCGGCGAGTTGAAGCGCGCACCTCGCGCCAAGCCGGGTGAAGAGTGGGGCAAGATGCGTCCGGAGGAGCGCGAGAAGATTCTGCAGTCGCTGCGCCGTAACTTCCCGACGCGCTACCGTCAGCTCATCGAACAGTATTACAAGCAGTTGGCCAAGGAGCAGTGATGCGGGTCGTGTGCGTCATTCTCGCGGCGCTGATCGCCGGGCATGCGGCTTGGGCCGAGCCGATCGTACGGGGGCGGGCGATCGACGGCCGACCGTTCGAAGGCCTCTGGCAGGGTGTCGACGATCAGGGACGGATCGTGGTCAAGGGAGAGTCGCAGGTGCAGACATTCCTGCCCGGCGAGTTGGCGGATTTGTCCCTTGAAACCAAGCACGCGACCACCCAGCCGGCCGACGCGGAGTTGCCCTGGACGGTGTACCTCGTGGACGGCAGCCGTTTCGCCACCAGGCTGGTCTCTTCCAAGGAGGGCGAACTGACGTTGCAGACGTCGTCGTCGGAAGCAATACAATTATCACTGAGTGATCTCGCCGCCATCCGTTTCGGCGACTCCTCCGAGCCGGATCTCGTCAAGGTGTTCCAGTCCTCTCTCGACGACCGGGCCAAAGATGAAGATACGCTGGTGATTCTTCGTGACGGCACCCTTTCTCACTTGAAAGGAATCACCGAAGCGCTGACCGCGGAGACGCTGACGTTCCAGTGGCGTGGCCGATCACGCTCGTTTCCCCTCGATCGGGTGTACGGCTTGATGATTGCCGCCGGCGTGGGGAGTGGTGACGCCGCCCCGGTGATGTGCCGACTTCAGTCGGGCGAACTGCTGGGCGGGCAGATCACAGTTGGTGATGCGAAATCGATCACACTCGAATTGATCACCGGCCAGCGCGTGTCCCTGCCGGTCGCGCGTCTTGCGGAGATCCGCTTCCGAAGCGATCGCGTACTCTACCTCACCGATCTGGAGCCGGAAGCGTATGCGTTCGAGCCGTTCTCCACGTCGCAGTGGCCCTGGCGGCGCGACCGCTCGGTCGCCAATCGTCCGTTGCGGATCGGCGATCAGAATTACACGCGAGGCATCGGCATGCACTCGCAGTCGCGGCTCACGTTCGCGTTGCCCGAGGGATTCACGAGTTTCGCCGCCGACATCGGCATCGATGAGGAGGTCGGGTATCGCGGGAACGTGATTTTTCGCGTACTCGTCGACGGCGAGGAGGCATACGCAAGCGAAGCAATCACTGGCGATGATAAGCCGCTGCCTGTTCGTGTCGCCGTCGACGGCGCAAAGACGCTGACGCTGGTCGTCGAGTTCGGTGAGCGGCTGGATATCGGAGATCAGGCCAACTGGGCCGATGCACGTCTGGTGAAGTGAATCATGATCAGATGTCGGCGACAACGTGGTGAGCGTTTTTCGTTTCTGGCGGTCCTGCTGATGCTGTCGGTCGGCACGATTCGGCTCGGCGCCGCACCGACCGGCTATGAAGAAGCGCTCGCGCAGGTACGCAAGGCCGAAGCGGACCGGATTGCGACGATGGAACACGTCGCGCCGTCGGTCGTGTGCATCTTTGATGCGAACAAGGGCGGCGGCGGCTCGGGTGTGGTCATCACCGAGGACGGCTACGGGCTGACGAACTTTCACGTCGTGGCGGGGATGATGGACAAGCGGGCCGGACTGGGGGGCATGGCCGATGGCGAACTCTACGACCTGAGCGTGCTCGGAATCGACCCTACGGGAGACGTGGCGATGTTCCGGCTCGAAGGGCGGGATGCATTTCCCACCTCGCCGATGGGGAATTCGGACACCGTGCAGGTCGGCGACTGGGTCTTTGCCATGGGCAATCCCTTCGTGATGGCGGAAGACTACACGCCGACGGTGACGTACGGCCTGGTCAGCGGTGTACGTCGCTACCAGTTCGGGTCGCAGAACCGCCTGCTCGTCTACACCGACTGCATCCAGGTCGACGCCTCGATCAACCCGGGCAATTCGGGTGGCCCGCTGTACGACATGAGCGGGCAACTGATCGGCATCAATGGCCGGGCGTCATTCGTGCATCGCGGGCGGGTGAATGTCGGCGCGGGATACGCCATTTCGATCAACCAGATCAAGCGATTCATCCCGGGGCTGCGGGCGGGCCTGCTGACCGAACACGGTTCACTTGGCGCGACGGTGGTCGACCTGGGCTTCGACCGCGTCGTGTTCGAGCGCATGCTGGAGCCGTCGGTAGCGTCGGCGGCGGGGATCGAAGTCGGTGATCGGCTGATCGAGTTCGACGGGCGACCGATTCACTCCGCCAACGATTTTGCGAACATCCTCGGCGTTTACCCGGCTTTCTGGCCGGTGACCGTGACGTTCGAGCACGAAGGGCAAGTCCTCACAAAGCGCGTGCGACTGGAGCGCTTGACCGTGCCGATGGAAAAACCTTTCGAGGTGGATGAGCGGATCAACACGCGCGAGACGCAGCGCGTGCTGCAGGCGTGTCGTGACCGGCTTGGCGTATTGCCGGAGGGCAAGCGGCTCACGTGGCGGGGCGAATGCCGTGAACATGCGGTCGAACGTGATGAAGAGAGCGTCACTATTTCAGAATACACGGGCCGGGAACTTTCTCGCGATCGCCAAGAGCTAACGCTGAAGGATGTCTTCACCGGGAAGACGCGCACCTACGTCTGCACGGGGCGGGATGCGATTGTCGAAGATTCCGGCAACGACGACAGGAATTCCGCGGCAGTCACCGACGTGCTGCGGGATCAGTTGAACTTGTGGCTCGTGGCCCGATCGGCGCTGTACCGACCTGTCGAGGGCGATGAATCGCGCTGGTCGCATCGCGGCGGAGATGCGTGGATGGGCGAGGTGGTCGACCGTCTCGCTTATGCCTCGTCGGCGGGGCGTGACGTGTACGTCTGCATTGATCCTCTCACGCATGAGCCGGTCCGGGTGATCTGGCAGCCGATTGACGTGATCTCCCGGGAGAATCCGCTCATCGAGTTGGAGCCCTCCGAGTTTCGCGCGGTGGACGGCGTGCCTATGCCGCACCGCCTGCGCACCTTTGTGAACGGCGAACTGCGCATGGACTTCCGCATCGACACGTATGTGTGGGAGGGTGATGATGCGGAAGAATAAGCAAGGCCACTTTTCCCTGTTCCTGGTTGGTGCGGCCTTTAGCTACATGCTGGCGACAGCGACTCTTCTGGTGGCACAGCCGGCCGATTCGGAAGGTGATGGAAGTCCTGCCGCATCGACGGAGCGTCTTCCGGAATTCGCAGCGATTGAATCGGAACCCCTGGCGAGTGGGAATGACGCCGACAAGCCCTGGACGATCACGGAATTGACCGAGGAGTCGATGAAGTCGGTGGTGAAACTCTACGGCGCGGCGGTGCGCGGCCACCAGGGTTACGGCAGCGGAGTGGCCGTCACGAGTGACGGCTACGTGGTGACGGTGCTGTCGGTATTGCTGGAAACCGAACGGCTTCGCGCCGTGACGCATGACGGCCATCTCTACCGGGCCGAAGTTGTCCATCGGGATGGTGATCGACAGCTCGCCTTGATCAAGCTCGGGCGTTACCCGATGAACACCGACACCTCCGCCACCGTGCGTGAGCAGATGACACCGCTCAAGCTCCCCGTGCTGCCCATGGCGGACTCGGGCGAGGTCGAACGCGGCACGTTGATCCTCTCCATCGGAAACACCTTCAAGGTGGCCGAGGGGCGCGAACCGCTGAGCGTGCTGAAGGGCATCATCAGTGGTAAGGCCAAACTGCAGGCCGAGCGCGGGACGCAGGAGTTCGAGTACCGCGGCGACGTCCTCCTGCTCGATGCGATCACGAGTAACCCGGGCACGCCGGGCAGCGCAATCATCGACACCGAGGGTCGATGGGTCGGCCTCGTGGGCAGGATGGTCACGTCGAAGCTGACCAATACCTACATCAATTACGCCTACCCCATGGAGGAGGTCAAAGCCTTTCTCCAGGAAGCTCGTGCGCATTCTTCTCCATCGACCCAGCCGGCCGTGGAACGGGAACTGGTCGAAGGCTACCACGGGATCAAGCTCTCGAAGGTCGCGTACCGGCGGCGGCTGCCGTTCGTGCAGAGTGTGGCGAACGGCTCACCGGCGGATTCGGCGGGCGTGAAGAAGAATGACCTGATCATCAGCGCGAACGGGACCGCCATCCCCCGTGCCCGGGCGTTCAACGAAGTATGCGAGCGGTTGCATCCTGGTGACGAGTTGACGTTGATCCTCAAGCGCGGTGAGGAACTGGTGAATGTACGCGTGACGCTGACGGAGCCGCCGGAATGAGGAGTGCAACGAGATGGGTCCTGATGGCTATTGCATCCGCATGCTTCGCGGCACCTGCGGCGGCAGAGGAGGAACGCGCGCCGGTTCAAAATGAATTGGCGTTGTATCGCGCGCGTCAGATCGTGATCGAAGAGGCGGCCAGCCGCGTGGCGCCGAGTGTGGTGACGATCGAGACCGTCGGCGGGACGCAACCCATGTCATCGCGTGGGGGTGGGCCGGGCGGCGGTCGCGGTCCGGGCAACCCGACGTTCATCGTGGCCGACGGGCCGACCACCGGTCTCGTGTTCGATCGTAACGGGCTCATCATCACCAGCGCGTTTAACTTCGTACGGGAGCCGTCCGTCATCACGGTGACATTGCACGACGGTCGCCGTTTCGTCGGGGAACTGCTCGCCCGTGACGAGATCCGCCGATTGGCAATGGTAAAAATCGAGGCGGATGACCTGCCCGAGCCGGAATGGATTGAAAAGGCAGAGAGCGTGCGCGTCGGCCAGACGGCACTGGTGCTCGGGCGCGGATTCCGCACGGAGGAGCCCGCCATCTCGGCGGGAATCATCAGCGGCAAAAACCGCCAGTCGGGTCTGGCCATCCAGACCGATGCGAAACTTTCGCCGGGGAACTTCGGTGGACCACTGATCGATGTCGAAGGGCGCGTGCTGGGTCTGGCCGTGCCGATGGGCATGGGCACGAGCACGATGGCGGGGGTGGAATGGTACGACGCGGGGATCGGCTTCGCAATTCCGTGGTGGCGGATGAAGGAGGCGGCGAAGGATCTCGCAGACGGGCTGACGGTCCGTCGCGGTCTGCTGGGCATCCAGGTCAACGCGCAGTTGACGAAGGTGGTGCGTGTGGCGGTGGTGGTCGATCCCTCGCCGGCGCTGCGGGCGGGTCTCCAGGTGGGCGACCTGGTCATCGGTGTCGACGGGCACACCGTGACCGATTATCCCTCGCTGCAGCGAATCATGGCGACGCGCCGCGCGGGCCAACGCGTGAGCGTGAAGATCAAACGCGGCGACGAGAAACTCGACATGAGCGTGGTGCTGGCGGTGCCCGAGGATCTCGGCGAAGTGCCGCCGCTTATACCGCCGACAGACGGTCAAGACGGACCCTCGCCCGAGGGGGACAGTGAGAACGACCCCGAAGACGACGTTCCCGACGGCCTGCCGGAGCTGCCGAGCCCTCAGCCCGACCGGGCGGATTGAATCTCGAGTCGCAGATCGGCGTACACCAGTCGCGCTGCAGTGCGTGTGTCCTCCGCAAGCCGTCATCATCGTTCCGGTTTGATGACGGACCATTTCCACTCTTCCCGGATATGCACCATCGCGGATTATCCTTGACAAGATATCGGCCGGGAACATACCCTGAAGACAAATTGTCTGACCAGCGGAGACGCGTTATGCCCAAAGATCACCCTCGTTTCGGTTTCGGCGGCATTTTTGTCTTACTAATCGCCGCTTTGCATGCTGCTTCAACAGATGCTGGCGGGGCTCAGGTGGTCCTGGAGCCCGTGTTTGACGCGTGGATTCGAGATGAGGGAGCCCCGGGGCCGGATGACGATTTCGTGCGGGACAATGACTTCGTGGGGGTCTGGTCAAGCGAATTCGGCCCTGTCCGCTACGGATTGGTGCAATTCGATCTCTCGGCCCTGGCCGGACAGACGATCACGGCGGTGACGCTCGAGATGTTCAATCCGGTCAGCGGTTTCTCGGATGATGATGAACCGGCCAGGCAGGCGGCTTTCATCATTGATACCTCCGGTGGAACCGCCATGGGGCCTGGCTTGAACTGGAGCGTGTACCAAGTCGAGTACGATGGGAACGAGACCGCCTTAGAGACACTCGGCGCGTATGACATCGGTCCGACCACCACTACGCCGGAGATCCAGAATGTCTTCATCGCCAGCGTCGCAAGCGCCAACGACGTGGCAGCGGTTCAGAACGCCCTAGAAGGACCCACCGGATTCCTTAGCGTCGTCTTCAAAGCCGTGGAGGACGGAACCGGCTACAAGGCGGGCTGGGGTGATCTCGAACAGACGGGCGGCTCGCAAGCGGCGCGACTGACGATCACCACTACAGACGTCAGCACAGGCTGCGAGTTTCTGGCGGAGCTGCCGGAGGCGTCGCGCGGCCAGGCGTATTCGCAAGCGCTGGCGGACATCAGTCAATGTGGTGGGCCGGTCCAGGTAGAGCTGCTGGAGTGTTTTCTACCCCCAGGTCTCAGCCTGAACAGCGCGACGGGAGAGTTGTCCGGGACACCGCGAATGCACGGGATCTTTCCGCTGACGGTCCGCCTGTCGGATGAACAGGGAACGGAGCTGGACCGGAAGGAAACGGATTTTACGATCTCCGGATTCTACGAGTCGAAGGCGGACTTCGATTTCGACGGGGATGTCGACTTGGAGGATCTGAATCGGTTCGTGCTGGTGCACACCGGTCCGATGACGCCACTCTCGCCATGCGACCCGGGGCCTCCGGCTTCAGGGCCGATTCAACTGGATGCGACCGGGGATGTGTGGGTCCGGGAGAACTCTCCCGACACGGTCTTCGAGAGCGACCTGGTCTCCATCTGGTCGTCGGCTTCAGGCGATCGCCGGTATGGGCTGATCGAGTTCGACGTCAGTTCGCTTAACGGAGAGAACCTGGCAGCCGCACACTTGAGCCTCTGGGTGGATGATCAATTTTCGGGTGCGGCCTTCCCCCTCACGCAGAAGGCTTACGTCATCGATTCGGGCGGTACGCCGCTGACGGACCTGACGTGGGACACCTTCATCTCGGAAAAGGACGCCGGCAAACTGCCCCTGGAAACAATGGGAAGGTATGACGAGAGTATCCCGAACTCCGACGGGACGGCCGGCACGTACATTCAAGGTCCCGGCGCCAGTTCAGCCGATCTTGCACTGATCGCATCAGATGCGGCGGGCGACGGCTTGCTGAGCCTCGTGTTCATTGCGGACGAGGATGGGAACGAGTACCGCGGGGACTGGGGTGACGCCTCGAACGCAGGTGGCCCCGGATACGTGGAGAAGGCGGGGAGGCTCGTCGTGTTCACGGACTCCGCCTGCATGATCGACACGGCCGCGTTGCCGGATGGACAGGCGGGAATGCCTTACGCGGCAATGCTTACGGCGTCACCGGAATGCACCAACGCGCTGTCCTGGGAGATTGTCGGGTGCACGCTGCCACCCGGCTTATCACTCCATGCTTCGACCGGCGCTGTCACCGGGATACCGATAGTCGGGGGCACCTTCCCGCTGCTTGTACGCCTGACGGATCAAGGCGCGAGTGATGTTGTCCGGGAGGTGGAGTTGTCCATCACGATCGAGAGCCCTGCCGCGGATCTGGATGAGGACGGTGACGTGGATACGGACGACTGGAACCTCTTTCAGGCGAGTTTCACAGGACCGCTGAATCCGGATCTTGATCTCTGCTGGCGGCGCTACGTGCGAAACTGCCTGGACACGTTGATCGAACACGGAACGGATCGATACGGCCCGGTCCAATCGGCGATGCTCGCGAGCATCCTCGATGTGCACACGCTCGATTCGCCGCCAAATCCCTCGCCGCAGGATGACGAGATCCGGACGGAAGGCCGGCCGACGCACGGACGGCTCAGCCCGGGAGGCTCGAATCTCTGGCATGACATGGCCACGTTGCGTGTGATGTATCGCATGAGTCAGGTGACAGGGGATTCCACGTATGCCGAGGCGGCGGACGATGCCATCGACGCGGTGTTTCAGCACGCGGTCAAGTCCACGGGCCTGATCTACTGGGGTTCGCACAGCTACTGGAACATCTTTACGGACAGCGATGGCGGGGATCGCGGTGTCCACGAGATACTGATTCATCATCCGGAATGGGGAGAGATGTACCGCCTGCAGCCGGCGGCAGTCCAGGCCGCCGTGGATGCTATTTGGGCATACCATGTGCAGAACAAGACGACAGGCTCCCACAATCGGCACGACAGTCTCGGTGGCGGTGATTTCGCGTTCAGTGGTGGTTCGTTTGCCATTGCATTTGCGTCCATGTACTCGGCGACGAACGATCCGATCTACCTGGATCGTGCCCGGCTCATGGCCGACTGGCATTGGAACATGCGGGATCCGACAACCAATCTCGTGCCGGATAACGATACGGAATCATCCTCCTATACGAGCGTCAGCGGTCCGTTCGCATCACAGATGCTGCGCTGTTACGAATTGACCGGGGACACCCACTTTCGCGACATCGCCGTGAGTATCATCAAGGCGTACGACCAGTATGGGTGGAACGCGGAAGAGGGGATTCACTACGGCATGATCAGTCTGGGGGGTACGCCGTTTCCGGCATCGCCGTTCTCGTGCTCGAAGAACTGGAACTACACGGTGTACCCGGACGGCCCGGTGGACATGTGGCGGACGATCATGTTTACGCTGGAGTTTCCGTTAATCGCCGCCGAAGCCTCTCTGTATGCGTACGAACTGTCCGGCGAGGATGCGGCGAGCCGTGATCCCGAATTGCTGGCCATCGCCGAGCGCTGGGCGGAGGGCATTGCCAACAGTCTTCCGCCGCGACTGGGACGGCGATGGTCCTGCGAGATGGCGAGCGTATACCCGCCGCTGCTGGAGGTGACCGGGACCTACGCCGAGAACTACGGCCGGGCGATCTCCTTCCACGTTAATCTCTACCACGCGACTGGTGACCCGAAGTATCTCCGCCGCGCGAAACTCCTCGGTCGGGAGGCGGTTCAGAAGCTGTACGTCACCGGAATCTTCCGGGGGCATCCATCGAAGGAGACGTACCAGGCGAATCATTTCGTCGGGATTCTGTTGCATGCGTTGATGCAACTGGACGCGGTGCCGGAGAAGTGGCGGTTGGCGTTCTGAATGTCGAAAGCCGGGGCGTCGGGCGACTGGAGCGCAGTGGTTGTTCAGTTTCGATGGGTGGGCGATTGCCCGAGGGAAACGGCGAGTACGAGCTCGAAGACGGTGGCTCCGGCGACGCCGTACCCAGCGAGGACGGTCCCGCCGCGGAGATCATCCGAGGAGCAGTCCCCCTGATTACGCACAGTATCTATCGCTCGCTGTATCACCATCTGCAGATACAAATAACAATGCTCATCCCAGTCTGCGGGTATCTCAAGAGAGAGATCGGCAACGCTCGCCCATACTCACCAATGAGGTAGGACTTCAGCAAGCCAGGCGGAAACGCTCAGTTGCTCTGCTTCTACGGTCACCGTTGCAAGTGCGATATCGCGGGCGGTGTCGAATGCTCATGCATCACATCCTCTCAGATGCACGCCTTTCGTCCGCCCCATCAGTCTACAGCCTGCCAAAAAGTCATAAATTCTTGCTTATCGTGATCTCAGTGCATCTCCGCCTCGCACGTGCCGATGCCCGGGCGGTAGTAGTTGAACTGCACGTTCGGATGCTCCGCCAGGAGCGACATCGGGACTGAACTGTCGGCGATGCCCTTCGAGATCATCAGCGCCGTGAGTCGCATGCCGGAGGGGTTGTCATGCGCGCCGGGTGGCCATGGCTGGGCTATCTCGTCCCGCTGGCCGCCACGGCGATGATTCCCTAGCTCTTCTTTGCCTTCGTTAAACTTTTCTTCGACTGATTGAGCTGAGCTGCGCGGCCGTGGGCAGCGATGGAAAGCAAGGAGTATCATAGTCAGTCGTTCTCACTGTGCTCTGAGGCACGAATCAAGGCTCGCTACGCTTCCATGCTGGCCGAGTCGCGGGTGCGGTCGTGACTCTGGACTTCTCCGCCTCAAAGAGGGATTTCAGATCCGGCTTCTTCGGGCGCTTCCCGGCGTTGATGGCCAGGCGGGAGATGCGATCCAGTTTCGTATAGACTCTGGGGGGTATGTCGGATTCGGTTTCCAGATTCCGCTCTCCGTAGGGATTCAGCTTGCCCGCATAGCTCACACGTAAATCGTGTTCCTCGCCACTGAATCGAGATCTGAAGGTGAACTTGAGCATGCCGTAGATGCTCGGATCTCGAGTACGAGTACATAGCAAAGTCACCTGGTCCTCGAGATTGCCGGCCGCTATCGTGACCACGGCTTTGTCCTGATATCCCTCGGCCGGCGCCTCATGGACGACTTCATTTACCAGGATCATGCCGCCCGTATCCGTGCCAGATCGAAACAGGAAGGTGTATGCATTCTGCTCTTCGGAGTACTCCACCTCCACGTACAGATCCACGGCTTCGGGTATGCGATGAGCAGTAGGGCGCGAATCCATTTCATAAACTGTCCGCTGATGCCCGAAGAGATCGATGGCGAACCCCATCTGCGAAGTTGTGACTCGCAAGCGGCCTGACGAATCTAGCAGAAACACATCCGGATTCTTCTTGCGAAGAACGAAGAGACGTACGCCGTTCTGCCGCGGGGCACTATCTTCCCCCGGTACCGGGGGATAGAAGACAGATGCCTCACTGGGATGCTTCTGCATGTACACGTAGCCGGGTTTCTCGATTCCCTTGATCAGCAAATGATAGCCATCGAGGTCTTCGAAGCTGAAGGCGCCGACGGCGTCCGTCGTGGCGATATGGGAATGAGAGGTACCCCGAGGCCAGGCGTCAGGGTCGTCCAGTCCTTCGATGGACTTCACGTCAATACGGACATTGGCATTGGCAACGGGCTTGCCGTGCTGATCGACGACTCTACCGGAAAACTCAATCGGAAGATTTCGCCCGGTCAAGTATTCGCGCAAGCGGGTACGTCGTAACTCCACTTCCTCCGGGTTGGGGTCATGGAAGGTCGTGTCGTCATCCGCATAAGAGTTCGATGAATTGACGAATCCGATGCCGATCAAGAAGTTGATAATCAAGAAGCAACGCAGGAAGCGATGAGCCGCAAACCTGTCCTTGAAGCCCAATCCAGCATGCGCTGGGGAACAACGACTCAAAGGCACTGAGGCCATCTCTTTCACCTCAGTGCATCTCCGCCTCGCACGTGCCGATGCCCGGGCGGAAGTAGTTGAACTGCACGTTCGGATGCTCCGCCAGGAGCGACATCGGGACCGAACTGTCGGCGATGCCCTTCGAGATCATCAGTGCCGTCAGCCGCATCCCGAACGGGTTGTCGTGCGTCCCCGCGTGCCAGATCGACACGCGCTCCGCCTGCCACGTTTGCACCGGCCCGACGGTGATGGCGTGCGTCGGCACCCCGGCCACATTCCCGCCGCCGCTGGTCCGCGCATTCTGCACCAGCGTCAGCGGGTGAAGCTCCACCACGCGCGTGTTCAGCTTGCGGTATTCCGCGGGGGAGGGCGGCGCGTCCTGGTGCGCTCCTTCGCGGCGTAGCGGATCGTTGAACGCCCAGTGCTTGATCTCGCCCTGCCCGCCTTGCATCACCACGCACCGCACGCCTTCCCAGCTCTTGATGTACTTGGTCGGATCGGCCTTGGGGAAATGGAGTTGCGAATCCGGCATCACGAGCTTGGGGTTGATGCGGTTGAAGCAGAGATCGCGGTCGGCCTTCTCGAACGAAAGCGGGTGATCCTGCGACACTTCCTTGCCGTCCATGTACCACTCGTCCATGCCCC
>CAZUAQ010000053.1:0-35772 GCA_964618455.1 uncultured Planctomycetales bacterium
AGAGCGCAACCCTAACAGGCGCCTAACGCGCACGATTTCTACCTGCGCTGCGTATCATAGGTGCGGACCTCTATTTCGCCATCATCAAATGAACCGGCTCACTCAGAACATTATACCTCTGTCATCATGGCGTACCAACGAGACTGGGGCTGCCACAGTGAAACGTACGATAACCACGATTATCGGCGAAACCGATGCTCGTCCCGGATCATGATACTTCCGGCAAGTCGTCCTCCACGACGCGGGCGTCTTCGAGCGGGTCGCCGGTGTCGCCGCGATCCGACTTCGAACCGCCCAGGGTCAGGATGCCGAAGAGCAACGCCATCAGCAGGTAGCCGATGGCGATGTCCCACGCGCGGTAAGCGATGGCGCCATCGGGGGCGGTGATGAACAAGGGCAGGTAATCGACGACGTTGCCCTGTAACGAATACGCGTGCACCATCCCGGCAGCGGTCAGCAGCGCAGCGGCCAGCGACCAGATTGCCGCAGCCTTGAACCGCCGATCGATCAGGAACGCGCTGATGGCGGCGATGATCATGCACGTGAAGATGAAGCCGCGCTCCAACACGATCATCCCGTGAACGAGGAATCCGCCGACCTCCGTGTCGATACCCAGGCTAGCCCGTTCGCTGAGCAGGAGATCCTGCAGCGTGTTGGAGCCGGGAGTCGGCGGCGATTTCGTTGGTGTCTCATCGGTCTGAGTTTCGCTCGCCGCGTGTGCGCTCGGTGCACTCGCTCCCGCCGGTTGGGTGGTCACGGCATCAGATGCGCCTGCGACCTCCTGCGTCGTGGTCGAAGGCTGCGTCTCGGCGACAGCCTGCGTCGCTGCTTCAGCGTGCAAAGGGGTCATGTTCGGATCGGCATTGATGAATGCCGTGGTGAGGATGGTCGCGCCCCAGGCGGCGATGGCGGGGAAGAGCCCGATGGCCACCGCCGGGGCGTGCCGAACGGGCGTCGCCTGGAACGCCTGGGCAGTGATGACGATGCCGATCCACAGCACGATCGCGATGCCCGCCTCGATCGGCACGACCTTGCCGATCAGCGACACCGTACCGGTCAGGCAGATCAGCGTCATGAACACGGCGTTCAGCGTCGAGTAGCTCGCCCGGGCGCCGAGCCCCTTCCATCCCGGGTGGCCGATGTAAATCGTCGTGGGGAAGCAACTGCCGAAGAGCGCGGCGGCGATCGTCCCCAGGCCATTGACCGCCAGCGACGGGCCGGTCGGAAAGACGTCACCGCTCGCCTCGGCCGACTCGATGTTCTGCAGGCTACCGACCACGTTGAATAGCCCCATCGGGATGATCACCGAAATCAGCCGGAACAGATCCGCAGTCTTCAGGTGAAGCGCGTCCCAGACCTGCGGTCCGCACCATTGCGGCAGGTGCCACGCCGTGCTGTTCCAGGCCTGCTGCACCGCCGAAGGATCCATGTTCACAGGCGAGATCGGTTGCACGCCGAACGCTTCGAGGCCTGACAGCAGCCAGGCCAGCCCGGTGCCCAGCAGCACCGCCACCAGCCCGCCCGGCAACCCGAGCGGGAAGCGCACCTTGGCGAAGAACACGAGCAGCACCACCGCCATCGGCACCATCGCCACCAGCGGCCGCTGCCAGATCTGCAACGCGAAAGTCATGGAGATGAACGCGATCGCGATACCCGAGAGCGTGCTCAGCAGCGCGGCTCGAGGCGTGTTGCGGCGCACACGCTCAGCCACGAAGGCCCCGGCGAACTCGATGATGCCGCTGCCCAGACAGGCGACCAGCCCCAGCTTCCAGGCGTATTCGGCACCCTCGGCTCGATAGGCGGGTGCCATCACGAAGTACATGTAGACCAGCAGGGAGGGCGTGTTGATCCCGTAAGGCAGGGCGGTGACGTCGCTTCGTCCCTCGCGATACGCCACCCAATGCGCCTGAAGGGCGTAGAACAGATTCCCAATCACCAGCGAGACCGCCACACCGGGCAGGATGAGCTCGAAGAGGAACCCGGCATCCGCGCCCTTCATCCCGCAAAGGTTTTCACAGAGAAGGACGATGAGCAGCAACTGCACGAGGTTGTCGATGGCGAGACCGAAGAAGCCATCGATATCGCCCTTGGCCAGGATGGGGGGACGCCCTTTGCTCATGGAAGGTGGAATCTCCGCAGGGGGTAAGGCTTGATCATGCTATGGGATCTATTCGCCGGATGATACCCCGGTGTGTGCACCGCGATGCATCGTCCGGCCCATCGCGAGCGCCGGTTCGCATCTATTTTGACAGAAATCGCATCGGCCGGTACGATACGTACTTAGTCGAGCGAATCAGGTTCTGACTCCTTCCCGAGGTTGTCAACCCTTGTCCGCGGTCGCCATCATCCCCGCGCGTTACGGCTCAACCCGATTCCCTGGAAAACCTCTCGCCGCTGATACAGGCCGGCCGCTCATCCAGCACGTGGTGGAGGCGGTGTCGAAGGCTTCCGGTTTGAGTCGTGTGATCGTGGCGACCGATGATGAACGTATCGCCGAGGCGGTACGCGGGTTCGGCGGCGAGGTCGCCATGACGCGGAGCGACCATACCACCGGGAGCGATCGCGTGGCCGAGGCCGCCATGGATGTCGAGACGGATCTCATCCTCAACGTCCAGGGCGATGAACCGGAGATCGATCCGGCCGCGATCGATACGCTGATCGACCTGATGCGAGGTCGGACCGATGCCGACATGGGCTCGCTGGCCTGCCCGTTCCGACGCGCCGAGGATGTCCTCAACCCCGCGTGCGTGAAAGTGGTGATCAACGCCCGAGGCGATGCGATGTACTTCAGCCGGAGCGTCATCCCGCACGACCGCGATGCCGGGGGACGCGTCGACGATCCGAGCCGGTGGCTGCTGCACCTAGGCATCTATGCGTACCGCCCCGCGTTTCTGCAGACCTTCGCCGGGACGCCGCCGACGCCGCTGGAGCAGGCGGAACGGCTCGAACAGTTGCGGGCATTACAGATGGGGCACACCATCGCCATGGCCGTAGTGGAACGGGAAAGCAGCGGCATCGACACGCCCGAGCAGTACGCCTCCTTCGTGGAGCGCTACCGAAAGCGGGCGGGTGCCTCAACAAGCAACGAATGAACCCCCGGCAAGGTGTCGGCACCGCCGGAGGATCGGAAGATGGAGAGAAGGAAGGCCCATGCGTCCTGAGAGTTTCTCGGGACGTCCGGTGTGGTGTTCCCCCGTTGGTCGCGTGGCACGGCGGCGGGGATTTGATGATGGATGTTCCGAACCGGCCTGGATGCCCTCGAACGGTAAAGGAAGCAGAACCATGGATGCGGAAAACGTGCTTTCCTCTCTCGGCGCGACGTCCGACGAAACCGAGTTCTACGCCCCCATGCCCGCCGGCTACAAGCCGGGGAAGACCAAGTACGTCATCGTCTTCGGGACGGTGATGAGCGGACTGGGCAAGGGGATTTTCTCGAGTTCCCTGGCCAAGTGTCTGCAGGACAAGGGGCTCACCGTCGCGCCCATCAAGCTCGAGGGGTATCTCAACATCGACTCGGGCACGTTGAATCCGTACCGCCACGGCGAGGTCTTCGTCCTCGACGACGGCATGGAAACGGACATGGACCTGGGCACGTACGAGCGGCTGCTCGATCAGAATCTCAGCCGGTTGAACTTTGCGACCAGCGGTCAGATCTTCACACGCGTGCTCGAGAAGGAACGCAAGGGCACCTACCTCGGCCGCGACGTGCAGATGATTCCGCACGTGACCGGTGAGGTGAAGACCAAGCTGCGCGAGCTGGCGGTGGGGTCCGATGCGGACGTCGTGTTCGTCGAGATCGGAGGCACGGTCGGCGATGTCGAGAACGCCTACTACATCGAAGCCATGCGCGAACTCGCCTTTGAGGAAGGCGCCGATTCGTGCGCGTTCGTCGCCCTGACGTACATCATTTCGCCGCCGACGCTCGGCGAACAGAAGTCCAAGGCGGCACAGCTCGGCATCAAGGGCCTGCTGGCGATGGGAATTCAGCCGCACATCATCGCCTGCCGTGGCCGCGAACCCATCACGCGGAAGGTGCGCGAAAAGCTCGCCATCTACAGCAATGTTCCCATCAACCGCCTCTTTTCCATGCACGACTGCGACAGCATCTATCTCATCCCGGAGATGGTTCGAGGCGCGGGGCTGGACGATGCGGTGGTGAATATCCTCAAGCTCGACGATCGGCAGCACGTGGAAAGCGAGGCCAAGCGCCGCGCGACATGGAACGATTTCGTGCAGCGCATCCGCTCGGCGTCGCGCGAGGTGCGCATCGGCATTCTCGGCAAGTACACGTCACTGCGCGACAGCTACGCCAGCATCATGCACGCCCTGGAACACGCCGGCACCGCCGCCGGCGCCCGCGTCCGCATCGAGTGGGTCGACACCACCGACATCACCGATGACAACGCCGCGGAGGCGTTGAAGGGGCTGCACGGCATCATCGTGCCCGGCGGATTCGGCGTCCGCGGCACCGAAGGCAAGATCGCCTGCATCCGCCACGCCCGCGAACACAAGCTGCCGTACCTCGGGCTCTGCTACGGTTTCCAGATGGCGGTGATCGAGTTCGCACGGAACGTCTGCGGCCTGGACAGCGCCAACAGCACCGAGATCGATCCCGATACGCCGCACCCGGTCGTGGATATCCTGCCCGAGCAGAAGCAGATCGAAGGTCTCGGCGGGAACATGCGACTCGGCGGGCGCGACGTGCAGGTGCATGCGAATACCGTCGCCTCGCGGCTGTTCAACGGGTCGCCCGAAGTTCGCATGCGCTTCCGCCACCGCTACGAGGTCGACCCGCAGTACATCGAGCGACTGGAGCAGGGCGGACTCGTCTTTTCCGGGAAGGCCCCCGATTACCCGATCATGCAGATCCTCGAACTTCGTTCCGAGCAACACCCCTACTTCGTCGGCACGCAGGCCCATCCCGAATTCCAGAGCCGTCCCCTGCGCCCGCACCCCATGTTCCTCGGCCTCGTCCGCGCGGCATTGGCCAGGGATGATGCCCACCAGAGCGCGCCTTCCAAGCAGGAAGACGTTGAATCACGCACGTAAGCAGTACCCAGTCGACCTGAATTGAATGTGATGCCATTCAGACGACATGAACCGGCTGCTCGGAGCGAAGCAGGTCGGCGAGCGGATCGTTCGTCGACGCGTGGTCGAGCGGGACGGCGATCAACTCCGCCCGCTTGCCCGGATAGAGCGTGCCGAGTTCGTGTTCGCATCGCAGTGCGCGGGCGCCGTGAATCGTCGCCATTTCGAGCAGAGCGTGATCGGTCAGCGGGGAGCCGTTCGCCCGAAGGAAGCGGATCTCGTCGAGTACCGAAAGCGAGGTGTTGCTCGCCAGCGAGTCGGTGCCGATGCAGACGTTGATCCCGCAGGCGAACATCTCCGGGTAGCGATGGGGGTCATGGCCGAAGAAGGCGTGCGTGCGCGGGCAATACACCACGTGTGACCGTGAGTGATGCAGCAGTTCGAGTTCCTCGTCGTCGACATGGTTCACATGCGCGAGCAGCGGTCGCACTGCCAGGAGACCGAGTTCGTCGGCATACCGAACAGGCGAGCAGCCCGGCGGTTCGAAGGACCCGTCCCAGAGGTTCCACTTCTCGAGCAAGCGGCGAAACGGGCCGGTCCCGTCGCGGAGGAACTGCCGCTCCTCGCGCGTCTCCGCCAGGTGGGTGGTCAGCAGGCATCCGGTTCGCCCGGCCATGGCGATGGCGCGACGATAGAGCTCGGGGCTCGTGCTGTACGGCGCGTGAGGTGAAACACCGACGCAGGAGAGCTGTGCGTGCTGACCTGCGTTCGCTCCCGTTGGCGGCGTGGTCGTTACGAGAGATTCGATCGATGCGAGCGGATCGTCGCCGGCTGAGGTAAACATGCCGAGCGTTTCGAGGCATCCGAACGTGTGGATACCTGTTTCACGCCAGCGTTCCACAGCACGGGTATCGTAGGCAATATCGCACACCGCCACGACGCCGGCTTGCCGCGACAGCTCCAGGCCTTCACGCAGGCTCTCGTCCTCGATGCTCGAATCCGCAGCCTCACGCCGCAAGCCGACGAGTCGCTCGATCCAATCGGTGAACGATCCGTCGAATGGGATCTTCTCATGCAGGTACGAAAGCGAAAGATGCGTATGCGCATTGATCAGGCCCGGCAGCAGGGCCACGTCGCCGAGATCAATCTCATCCTCGCGTGGCGTGCCGGCCTTTGCAACGGAGGCGATGCGCCCATCGCTTACTGTCACGCGTCCATTCTCGATCGGTGCATCGTAGACAGGGATCACCCAGCGGGCTCGATAGTGAGATGATGAAGATGCGTTCGAAGAGGACATGATTCTATTTCTTTGCTTCGGATGTATTACGAAGCTACTTCTGTGTTTCCGGCGCGACGAAGTCGACATAGCTGCCGGCCACGCTGAAGCCGCACCGCTCGTACAGGGCGATGGCGGCGTGATTGTCGATCTCGGTCTCCAGCACGATGATGCGCAGCGCCAACCGCCGCGCCAGGGCAAGCAACTCGCCCATCAGGGCCAGGCCGACGCCTTGACGGCGCGCATGCTCGGCCACGAAGACATTCTCGATCGCGCCGATATCACCGACCTGCATCAGCACACCGGACGCCACGGGAGTCTTGTCCTGCATGGCGACGAACATGTCATACTGCGGATCGTCCATGCGCTCGTTACGCGACTCGGCCAGCATGGCCCGGGTGTCTTCATCGAATCGCGCGTCGGTCATGCGCAGATCGTGAATGGCCTTTCGCATCGGCCGGCCGGGCAGCACGCGAATGTCCTCGCGCACGGGCAGGTCCACGTCGTGATTCAGGACCATGGTCGCGTGTCGCTGTGCTCCGAAGCCGCGCTCAGCGAGAAAGGCCTCCAGCGGCTCGATCGGCGACCCGATGGCGGGTGTCCAGCGGTAACAGGTCAACTCGTGTTCGGCGTAAAAGGACTGCACCTCGTCCCAGAACTCCGCCAGCGTTCCCTGCGTGGGCAGAATGACTTCGCGCAGGTGATTGCATTCGAACAATCGCGGGTAGTCCGTCGAGCGGTAGGCGATCCCGCACGAGAGCGTCTGCTTCTCGCTGATCTGATCGTGATAGGCCTGTTTCGACCGGTGAACCGCCGACAGCACGTCGTCTTCCGTGAAAGCCATCAGACACTCGATCCCGAAAGATCCGGCACGCGCGTGTGCCAGTCCGTCTGCTGCTGGTAGAGGTGGGCGAGCCGCAGGAGTTTCTCCTCGGAGAAGTACGGCCCCATGAGTTGCATGCCGATCGGCAGGCCCGATTCAGAGAATCCGCAGGGCAGGCTCAGGCCCGGAATCCCCGCCAGGTTGGCCGAGACGGTGTAGATGTCGAGCAGGTACATCGCCAGCGGATCATCCATCTTCTCGCCGATGCGCACGGCGGGCGTCGGCGCGGTCGGGCAGAGAATGGCGTCCACCGTGTTGAACGCGTCTTCGAAGTCGGACCGGATGAGCGTGCGCACCTTCAACGCCTTGAGGTAATACGCGTCGTAGTACCCGCTCGACAGCGCGTACGTGCCGAGCATGATCCGCCGCTTGACCTCCTCGCCGAAGCCTTCCTGCCGGCTCGCGCAATAGAGATCGACGTAATCCTCGGGGTTGGCGGTGCGATGGCCGTAGTGCACGCCGTCATAGCGCGCCAGGTTGCTCGATGCCTCCGCCGTGGCGATCAGGTAATAGCAGCCGATCGCGTAACGCATGTGCGGCAGGTGGACGGTGACGATCTCCGCGCCGGCGTCCTTGTACACCTCGATGGCTTGCAAGGCCGCGCGCCGCACTTCCTCGTCGAGGCCCTCGCCGAAGTATTCCTCCGCCACGCCGAGTTTCATGCCCGTCAGCGGCACGTCGAAGGCGTGAAGGTAATCCGGCACGGTTTCGTTCACGCTGGTCGAGTCGCGCGGATCGTGCCCGGCGATGCACTGCAGAAGCAGCGCCGCGTCGCGCGCGTGCCGGGCGAAGGGGCCGATCTGATCGAGACTGCTGCCGTACGCGACAAGCCCGTAACGCGACACGCGGCCATAGGTGGGTTTGAGTCCGGTCACGCCGCAGAACGACGCGGGCTGGCGGATCGAGCCTCCCGTATCCGAGCCGATGCTGCCGGTCACGAAGTCTGCGGCCACCGCCACCGCCGATCCGCCCGAGCTGCCGCCGGGCACATGGTCCGTGTTCCACGGGTTGCGTGTCACACCGAACGCGCTGTTCTCCGTGCTCGAGCCCATCGCAAACTCATCGAGATTCGTCTTGCCGACGATGATGGCTCCTGCCGCCTCGAGCCGTTCCACGGCATGCGCGTCGTACGGCGCTTCGAAATGCTCGAGAATCCGCGACGAGCAGGTCGTCCGGTTGAACCTCGTGCAGAGATTGTCCTTGATGACGATCGGCACACCGGCCAGCGAACCGGCGTCCTCGCCCTTATCGAGACGCATGTCGATCTGCTCGGCCAGGTCCATGGCCCGGTCGCCGTCGTAGCTGACCATTGCGTGCAGGTGGGTATCCAGCGCCTGAATGCGATCCACGCACGCCTCAACCTGCTCCCGCGCGGAGGTGGTGCGCTCTCGGATCCCATCGCGAATGTCCATCAATGAGGCGGGTGTGCTCATGGGTCGTCGTTGTACTCCGCGGCGATCTTTTTACGCGCCGCTCTCCTGGCCCAACACCTTGGGCACGCCGAAGAAGTTTCCTTCACGCTGAGGCGCATTGGACAGTGCCTGGTCCGGGGTCAGTGAATCCTGCGGGACATCCTCGCGAAAGACGTTGTGGATCGGCAGGGCGTGGGCGGTCGGCCTCACGTTCTCGGTATTGACTTCGTTGAGTTGCTCCACGTAGGCGACGATCGAAGAGAGTTGCTCACTGAACAACGCCACCTCCTCGTCCGACGGCTTGAGCCGCGCTAGATGGCTGATGTGACGCACCATCGCTTCATCGATTTTCTGCGACATCGTGATACTCCGAATTCCTGCGAACACGCCTTCGAGACTCACGGCAGTCGATCATGACGATCCCAGCAGAGCCGACCAGAACATGTCCGCATACCCGCGAAGAAATTCACCCTCGCCGACGCGTATCGAAGGAATCCGCACCGCGCGATCCGGATGACGGAGCCCTTCCTCGAGGAAAACCTCCGTCTCACGCAACATCCGTCGCTGCATCATTTCCCATTCATGACGGCGTTTCCGCTGAAAGGGATTCATGCCAACTCCGATTCCGCCACTTCCTCAATCTTCTCCCCGCTCCAAAAGCCGAGGATCACGCCGATGGTCGCCATGCTCACGTATTCTACGGGCAGCACACGCGCGAGCGTATGCGGTGGCGTGGTCGCCAGATGGCGGAAATGCAGGACTTCGCCCTGCGTCCAGGTCATGTCCGCGTTCACGTAACCCATGACGTAAGCGACCACCGCCACGAACAGCGGCGCGCCCAGGTACCACCGGGATTCGTGCACGCCGACGAAGTAACGCACCAGCATCACCAGCAGCATCATCCCGAGGATCAGCACGCCGATGGTCTGCCCGCGAAGAATCGGCGTGACGTCCGTCCGCGACAAGGTGGCATTCAGCATGAACAACGCGGCGATCGTCGTGGCGCCGGTGGCCATCCAGCCGGGCTTGGCGCCCTCGCCATTGGCGGCCGGCGACGGCGCTTCGTTCTTGATGGCCGCTTCGCCGCCGCCAGGTAACCAGAGCCAGCCGTACACAAACATGACCGCCAGCCAGTTGGCGACGAGAATGGCCCCCCACAGGGCCGTATCGAGCAGGAGCCGGATCATGAGCGCCTGGCGGCTGGATTCCTCGATGCCCGCGTGGTAGCCGAGCACGTCCTGCATGGTTCCGGCACGCTGTGCCATGGCGGCCAGACCTACGCATCCGACCAGGAGGCCCGCCTCGCGCAGCCGCCGACCCGAAATGGCCGTCCCCAGTACCGAGGACACCAGCGACAGCACCAGGATGGCCACCCAGCTCCCGATGTCGATCCCTGTGCCGACCGCCAGCGTCAGCCCCATCTCGGGGTCCTTCGGCCCGGCCACCATCCAGCCCAGGTAACGCATCAACCCGATCGCCACCACGCATCCGGCGACGATTCGCAGCTTGTCCACGAACCGAACCCGCGGCATCGGCGGGGCCTGGCCCGAAGCGGCGGCCGAAACTTGACTGGAAGCCTGACTCATAGCCCAAAACTAACCGAAAACCGTGCCCAAGGCCAAAACGACACTATCGGAGTCGGAGGCGAAATGACGTAATGAGAAAAGACGCATGAGAAGAGTCTTGACGACAGCTCTGAATTAGGCTAATGTTAGGTACGGCATGGCGAACAATTCATCCATTGAATGGACCGATGCTACCTGGAACCCGGTGACAGGATGTACCAAGGTCAGTCCCGGCTGCAAGAACTGCTACGCCGACCGTATGGCCGGCCGTCTCCAGGCCATGGGGGTGTCACAGTACCGTAATGGCTTTGCGCTGACTCTCCAGCAGGAAGCGCTCTCGGTCCCTCTGCGATGGAAAAAGCCGCGTTTCGTGTTCGTCAACTCAATGAGCGACCTGTTTCACAAAGACATTCCTCTGGATTACATCCAGCGCGTTTTTCGGGTGATGCGGGACGCATCCCGGCACACATTCCAAGTTCTGACCAAGCGGCCGGAAATTGCTCTGAAGTACTCTCCAGACTTGCCATGGCCAAAGAACGTCTGGCTGGGAACCAGCGTGGAAAACGCCTTCTATACCCATCGGATTCGGGACCTCCGCAAAGTGCCCGCCCATACTCGCTTCCTGTCGGTGGAACCCCTGATCGGTCCGATTCCACGCCTGCCTCTTCAAGGGATCAACTGGGTAATTGTGGGTGGCGAGTCGGGTCCCGGGGCAAGGCCGATGGAAGCGGATTGGGTCAGGCGTATACGCGATCGCTGTTTGGCCAAGGGGGTTCCGTTCTTCTTCAAGCAATGGGGCGGCACGAATAAGAAGAAATCCGGCCGCATGCTTGATGGAAGGACATGGGACGCCATGCCGGAGTTCAGAAGTGACCAAGAAACGCACGAAAAAAAAGCTGCCGCCACCGGAAGATGACGGGCTGCACATTCCTGAAGTGGGGGATTGGTCAGCGCACAAGCACCATTTCTTATGGCGGTACATTGATGCATTCACCGTGTCGATGAAAGAGAAGTGGAAGCTTCACTATGTTGATCTATACGCTGGTGCAGGAATTACAAAGCTGAAAAATTCTGGTAAGCTTGAATGGGGCTCACCGCTATTGGCGCTACAAGCTCCGAAGCCTTTTCACCATCTGCATCTCTGTGAAAAGAATCGACAGTGTTTCGAGGCCTTGAGTCAGCGTGTAGCCCGATTTGGCACGAACGTAACATTGTACAACAGGGACGCAAACACAGTTATTCGGCAAATAGTCGATTCGCTTCCAAGCGATTCACTCTCATTAGCGTTTCTGGACCCATATGGCCTGAATCCGACTTTTGAGGCACTTTCGCTTCTTGGGACGAAGCGTGTTGACTTGATCATCTACTTCCCAGACAAGATTGATATTGCGCGGAATATCAGAGAATACTATTACGGCAACACTCAATCCAAGCTTGATAAGTACCTTGGCATGGGTTCAGCATGGAGAAAAGAGGTAGACAAAGCTTCTTCTTCTAAGTGGCCAGAGATCATACGCAGTCTATACTTCGAGAGAATAGGCACGTTGGGCTATTCTATTTTCGACGCAGAACGGATCGAGGGTAGAAAGATTCCACTATACCAACTCGTGTTTTGTTCGAAGAATCCAATGGGAGGCCGTCTTTGGCGCAGGGTCTGCAGCGTCAAGCCCGACAGTCAACGAACCTTTCTCTTTGAGTAAGCATTGTTCGATTGTGATCGAAGGGGGTATGTACTAATATTATTGGGTGTGAGTCGGTATTCATGCAAGCCATAATGTGAGGTCTCTTCGAGCGTTCCATGTTTGATTCACTCAGCGAACGATTCAACGGCATCTTTCACCAGCTTCGCGGGCGGGGGAAGCTCACCGAGGCCAATATCTCCGACGCGCTGCGCGAAGTGCGGACCGCCCTCCTTGAGGCGGACGTCCACGTGCAGGTCGCCCGCAAGTTCGTCGATGACGTCCAGGAGAAGGCCCTCGGCGCCGAGGTCATCAGCTCGCTCAAGCCCGACCAGGTGCTGGTCAAGATCGTCCACGACGAACTCATCCAGCTCATGGGCCCGGTCGACCCGAAGATCCCCTTCGTCACGCCGGGGCCGACGGTCATCCTCCTCGCCGGTCTGCAGGGCTCGGGTAAAACCACCACCTGCGGCAAGCTCGCCAAGTACATCTTGAGCAAGGGCAAGCGTCCGCTGCTGGTCGCCGCCGACCTGAAGCGCCCCGCCGCCATCGACCAGCTCGAGGTCATCGGCGAGCAGGTGGGCGTGCCCGTCCATACCGAGCGCGATCACCAGAGCCCGGTGAAGGTCTGCCGTAACGGCGTGCTCCAGGCCCGCAAGCTCGATCGCGACGTGGTGATTCTCGATACCGCCGGCCGGCTCGCCATCGACGACGAACTGATGGAGGAGATCGCCCAGGTCGAGAAGGCGACCAGTCCGCACCAGGTCTACCTCGTCATTGATGCCATGACCGGTCAGGACGCGGTCAACACCGCCCGCAGCTTCAACGAGCGGCTCGAACTCGACGCCCTGATCCTCACCAAGTTCGACTCCGACACCCGTGGCGGTGCGGCGCTGTCGGCCAAGATGATCACCGGCAAGCCGATCAAGTACATCGGAACCGGGGAGAAGTTCGACAAGCTGGAGGAGTTTCACGCCGACCGCATCGCCGGGCGCATTCTCGGCATGGGCGATGTCGTCTCGCTCGTCGAGAAGGCGCAGGAGCAGTACGACGCCAAGGAGGCCGAGAAACTTCAGAAGAAGATGTCCAAGGGGCTCGACCTCGAGGACTTTCTCGGCCAGATGCGCAAAATGAAGTCCATGGGCTCCATGAAGGATCTCATGAAAATGATGCCGGGCATGAACCAGCTTGGCGACATGGACATGGACGAGGGAGAACTCGTCAAGTTCGAGGCGATCATCCAGTCGATGACCCCGCGCGAGCGAAAAGATCCCGATCTCGTCGAGGCTTCCCGGCGCCGGCGTATCGCCCGCGGCAGCGGAACCGAAACCAAGGACGTCTCCAACCTCATCAAAACCTTCAGCCAGGTCCGCGACATGATGAAGGCGATGAGCGGCATGTCCGTGATGGACCGGATGAAGTCCGTCACGCAATTCAGCAAGATGGCCGGCTCCGGCATGATGCCGAAATTCAAATCCAAGGGCACGGTCAAGAAGCGGCGTGAATCCAAGAAAGACAAGCGCAAGCGTCGAAAGAAGCACAAGCGCTGAGCCTGCTCCCCCCGCATGACGCCCTCCCGTGCAGACCTGTCGCGCCCATGCGAGAGCCAGGAATTCTCGCGCTGCAGGCCGTCGGTGGCTATCTTTTCTCCATCGTACGGCGCGAGATTTTGAGGAGTGTCCGCGAAGGGACGATCGGGATGACGCATTTCTTCAGGAAGCTCAGCTTCCAGTCATTGGTCACGATCAACTTGCCCTGAAGCATGGCGTCGTAGCCGATTCGGGCGACATCCATGGAAGCGGCGGCGTTCCGGAACCCGCTCACATCGGTCAGGTTGCCGCGGCGGGCGAAATCCGTCTCGACGGGACCGGGACAGAGCGCGGTGATGGTGATGTTCCGGTCCGAGAGTTCCTCGGCAATGGCCTGCGAAAAAGAGACGACGAATGCCTTGGTCGCATAGTAGACCGCCTGCAAAGGGCCGGGCAGGAACGCCGCCATCGACGCCACGTTGAGGATTCGCCCGCGATTCCGCGCGACCATGTCCTGCAGTATGCGATGCGTCAGGTCGCAGAGGGCCATGACGTTCAGGCGGATCATGGCCTGGTCCTGATCCCAGGAACGTTCATGGAATTTACCATGACCACCGAAGCCGGCGTTGTTGATCAGGATATCGACGTCGATCCCGTCTTCCCGGACACGCTCAGTCACGCGTTGCGGTGCGTCGGGTTCGGTCAGGTCGAGGGCGATGCAGGTGACCTGGATGGAATGCTTCTCTTCGAGTTCCGCCTTGAGTGCATTCAAGGCATCCTCGCGACGGGCGACGATCACGAGGTCCCCGCCACGCGCGGCATGAAGACGCGCGAAGTCCCGGCCGATGCCCCCGGAAGCGCCGGTGATCAGAGCGGTCTCGGGCATGCGAATCTCTCCTGAGAAAGTGAGGTCTCTCCGTAATCTTCCGTTGGCAGGAAGATCATAGCCGGCGCCGACGTGCTTTGCCCATCGGGAGCATCGAAGGGGTGGGGGAAACGTGGATGCTCAGAAAAAGAAACGAGGCCCTGGGGTCATACCGATCCAGGGCCTCGTCAGATTGGAGAAGGTTCGTTGTGTTGAAAGGCGGCTGTTCAGCGACGGCGTCGCAGCATGAGCAACCCACCCATGCCCAGCAGCGCCAGCGAAGCAGGTTCGGGCACGTACTCGACCCGCATGTTGTCGAGATAGAACGTGGCGTCGCCCGCGAAGGGGTTCACGATGTTAAACTTGCTGACCAGAATGAGAATGAAATCGAGCTGACCCGCACCATCAAACGCCGTCTCGAGAAAGACGAAATCGTTCTTCCAGACGCCGAAGTTGTCATTGGCATCGAGCAGCGGGTCAAACTCCTGAAATGTCGCCCCCGGCGCGTTGTGAAGCGGGAACCAGCGGAGATCGCTGTAATCCGAGGGCGTGCCGGTGAAGTCGATGCGGACATCGGCAATGAACTTGAGCGGTGAGTTGGGCGCGGGGGCCGGACCGCCGAGCGTGTTGACGATGAAGTCCGTCCAGTCGGTCGGGTCAAAGGCACCACCACCGTCGCTGGGAATCATCCAACCTTCGCCATCCGGATTCGTGGCGAACGTCTGCTCGCCCGGAACGAAGTAGGCCTGCGACGTGTTTCCCGTGGTTACGGTACCGGCATCCAGCGAGTAGGATGTTGGCGGCCCATATCCGGCCGGCGCCTCGACGTTTTCCCCCACCAGGCCGAGACCATAGTTCGTGCCGACCTCGAAATCACTGAACGACACTTCGACGCCGAAGCTGGGCATCGCCACACAGAGCACAACTGCCATTGTTGACAAGATTCGCATGTTCCGCCTCCTCGCGCTGACTTGATTGAGAAACTCAACGGATTTTTCAGGTCTTCCCGGCGACGCATGCCCGGCTTGCTTCGCGAGCACGTCATCGCTTCACGCATTTGCACTGCCGCACGTGAACATCTTATTGATACTCGAAAGAGGGGAGCCATGTCAACGTTTTTTTGTCGATTTCTTCAGACTGAACACAAGTGATGCGTCCAGGATAGGGGGAAACCCCTGTGCCAACTTCTCATTCATGCTTCACAGGGTGGCGATTGTAAGCCTATTTATAGCAGTCTATTAGAGCAGATTCCGCCATAGGGCTATGCGGCCGGAGGCGGGCAGAGGGGGCGAAAATGCGTTGACACTTCTGGCGGTGCGGGTTAGCATCAGCACATAGAAACACGTTCCTTTCTGCGTTTTTGTGTTTCCGGGGAACATTAACAGGATCGTTTTCAGCCACGTTGGCGTGGATTTGCAGATGACGGGAATGGGGACACCTCGAAGGCTATGAAAAGCGGGATATCCGTCTCGACGTCATCAAAACGACGCTTCAAGAATGTTTGAAATCCGGTCGCTTCGTAACGACATGTCGCCGAGTGACCACCCACGAGAGGAAGGAGTGACTCCCATGTGCCGAGCGGCTGCACTCGCACTTGTCGTCATCACGGCCCCTGCCTTGTCGGCCAATCTACTTTTGAATCCCAGCTTCCAGGATCCCGCCGTGGCCCAGATCGAGTTTGAATCCGCCCCGGTCGACGGGGACTCCATCGAAATGGACACCAACGGGGTGGCGCGGGTGTACGAGTTCGACACGGACGGGAATGTCGGCGTCGGCCATGTTCAGATTGACATCAGTGCGAATCCGACGGAGGACAACGCGGCACAGTTGTTGTCCAATGCCATCAATACGGACTTCGCGGGGTTGATCGTTCCCTTTAATTCCGAGACGGAGGACATCAATACCGCCGACAGTCCGAAGGTGATTGTGGTCTGGGACGGCACGGGAGGGGACGGTGTTCAAAACAGCACGACGCAGGCCAGCACGGTGGACATTATCATTGTGGGTGATGTGTCGGACGGCGACCAGGTCGTGATCGATCCGGGGGGCGTGGATGCCACCTACGAATTCGATACAGACAGCAGCGTGACGCCGGGCGCCGTGGCGGTGGATATCTCAGGCGGCGTTGATAAGAATACCGCGGTCACGCAACTGGCGGCGGCGGTCAATGGTGACGGCTCGGCCTTGGCGACCGCGGCGACGGGCATCGATCCAGGCAACGGCCAGCCGATCACGATCCTGACGTGGATCGGGCTGGACGGTGACGATGTGCCCGTGCTCGATCTCGTCGATGCCAATGGCAATATCATTCCGCGCAACTGCGAGTTCACCGGGCAGATCGTCGTGGATCACTTCAACGAAGCCTGCCGAAGCAACGGGCTCACGATTCTCGATTGGGAGGGAAACAACGGCGTACGCAATGGGAATGTCTTCATTCCCGGTCCGTTCGCGCTCTGTCCGGACGAGGGCGGCTGCCGTGATGGCCAGCATGCGTCACTCCAGGGATCGGGAGGCACGCTGATCCTCTGGCAGCACGTGGCAGGTGTCGATCCGGCCAAGACGTACCTCCTGACGGGCGAGTGGACGCTCGGGGATTTCTCACCCGCATGCACATTCACAGCGGAGCTGCGCGATGGAGACATGCCCACCTCACCGCTGATCGCGGAGACAAGCGTCGTGCTGAGCAGCGGCAAGTTCAACTGGCTGCCGTTCTCGGTGGCGGGCCAGCCCTCGGGGACGGACCTGACCGTGCTGCTGCGGGCGGCGGACTCGGGCGGCAACAACTTTGCCCTGCACGCCAACGACCTCGTGTTGGATGAGGCGACCTGCACCCCGCCGACGATCGATGCCTTCGCGCCGGGCGTGCTCTTCCGCGACACGGTGTTCGACGATTCGATTTCGATCACGGGTTCGGGCTTCGTGCCCGGCCAGACCGAGGTCCGCATCGAAGGTGATGACATTCCCGCCATCGTGGCGACAGACGTGCAGGTGGCCCCGGACGGGCTCAGCCTGACGTGCGATCTCGACGTGCCCGCCGATGCGGCGATCGGCACGCGGACGGTGGTCGTCGAAGTGACCGGATGTGGCGGGGCGGCGTTGGGCAACGCGACGATCGTTCTGTTCTCAGGTCCTTTCCAGGATGGTAGTTTTGAACAGCCCAGCGCACCCGGTGGCTGCCCGGCCCAGCCGCAGGCGGCACCTTTCTGGTGGAACGCGATCGAGATCAACGGGTTCGGCGGATCGACGAAGTTGTTCCGCAACGACCTGGAACCGCCGCTCGGGCCATCGCCGTTCCTGCCGACATGCCCCCCGCCGGATGGCAATCATTACGCCGGTGCCAGCACGGAAGGCGATGGTGGCAGCAGCGAGCAGGACTTCATCTTCCAGACGTTCAGCGTCACGCCCGGCACACGTTACCTGTTCTCGGGTCAGTTCGCGGGCGGTGGCAACAACCTCGTGCAGATGGAGATGCGCGACGGCTTCTTCAATGATCCGGTGCTGGCGAGCACGACGATCAATTCACTGGCGGTTCCGGATGCGTACGATTGGACGTACAACGCTGTCGCGGGCACGCCCACGGGCGACTTCCTCACGGTCGGCTGGCGCATCAATGTGTTCGGCGAGGCGCCGCATGCGACGTACGGCGATCACATGCAGGTGCAGACGTGTTCTTCACCTCCGACGATCACCGGCACGATCACGCCGGCCACGGGTACGGTGGGGAACGTCGTGCAGATCACGGACATCCCCGGGAGCGGATTCACGGGTACACCGATCGTGCTCTTCCGCACGGGCGAGACGACGATCGTGGCGGACAACGTCCAGGTCCTCGGCGGTGGCACGAGCTTGAGCTGCGAAGTGGACCTGACGGGGGTTCCCGATGACATCTACGATGTGATCGTGATTCAGAACGGGTGTTACGACGACTTGTCGCTGGCGGGCGCGTTCGAGGTGGTCTGCGACGTGCCGCTGTCGACACTGACGTCGATCGATGCAACGGCGGGCAGCACGGCGGACTCGGCCGCGAGCCTGACGATCACCGGGACGGATCTGGATGCGTTGACCGGGATCGAACTGGTGAGGGACAGGGGCGGGGCGATGATCACGGGTGTGCTCGGGCCGGCCGACTCCGGCGCAACGGAGCGTGCCGCCACGTTCGACCTGACTGCTGCGGAGATGGGACGTTACGACCTCGTGCCGATCCATCCGTGCCAGGGCGTGCTCCCGCTGGATCGCGCATTCCTCGTGTATCTCGACGTCCCCGCGAACCTGAGTTTCGAGACGGGTGCCGATCCGGGCGATCCCACCGATGCGTGGTGTGACGGCGTGCTGCCGAACGGGGACCGCACGCCGGACAAGTCACGCCCGGTGAACTGGGATGAGTCGGAAGCGCAGATGATTCTGCGGCGTGACAACGGCACGCATGTGGCGCCGTGTCCGTTGCCCGATGGCGATCATTACGCCGGGTTGTCTTTCGACGGCGCGGGGCCGACGTTCTCGTTGTTCCAGAGCTTTGCCACTTCGCCGGGGCAGCAGGTGACGGTGACCGCCTCGTTCACCGGTGGCATCGAAGGCGGCTGCCTGCCGCACAGCGGGCGGATTCGATTGCTGGCCGGAGATGAACTCACCGGCACGGAAGCGGGCTCGACGGCGATCACGAATCCGATCGGCCAGAACCCGCTGGACACATGGGTCGCCGACGAGGTCAGCGGCGTGGCCACCGGCAGTTTCATGACGCTGGTGATCGAGATGGATACCATCGCCGCGGGCGACTGTGCCCACGCGTTGCACGTGGACGATGTGCAGTTCCTGTTCGGCGCGCCGTGTAACTTCCCCTTCGCCGATTCGGATGGCGACGGAGATGTGGATCACCAGGACTTCGCGGTGTTGCAGCTCTGTTTGACCGGGCCCTCGGGACCGGTACCGATGGAGCCGGATTACTGCCGATGCCTGAATCGTAATCCGGAAACGGACAATGCGATCACGCAACTCGACGTGGCGGAGTTCATCAATTGCGCGACGGGTCCGGACATTCCGTTCGACGATCAGAATCCGCCGCCGGGCTGCAATCCGTGAAGTAGATTGCGATTGAATGACCTGATCCATTCAAAACGCCTCCTCCGTCGACCAAGACGTAGGAGGCGTCTCTCATGTCTGAATTGGATTGTGCGATCAACCGATCTGCTTGCCGAGCAGGCTCGCGACTTCCATGCAGTCCTTGTCGCCGCGGCCGGAGAGATTCACGACGATGATCTCGTCTCTGGTCATCTGCGGGGCGGTCTTGGCGACCTGGGCGATGGCGTGCGCGGTTTCGAGGGCGGGGATGATCCCTTCGGTCTCGCAGAGCAGCGTAAACCCTTCCAGTGCTTCACTGTCGGTGATGCTGAGGTACTCCGCCCGGCCCGCGTCTTTCCACTGGGCGTGCACCGGGCCGACACCGGGGTAGTCCAGCCCGGCCGACACCGAATGCACCGGCTGCGTTTGGCCGTCATCATCCTGAAGCACGTAGGTGTACATTCCATGCAGCACGCCGGGCTGTCCCTTGGCGAGCGTGGCGGCGTGCCGCTCGGTCTCGACACCGTCTCCCGCCGCCTCGACGCCGAGCAGCTTCACGGAGGCATCGTCGACGAAGGGGGCGAAGATGCCGGCGGCATTGCTGCCTCCGCCGACGCACGCGACCACGACATCAGGCAGCCGCCCTTCGATCTCGAGACACTGCTGACGGGCTTCGCGGCCGATGACCGACTGGAGATCGCGCACAAGCATGGGGAACGGATGCGGACCCATGACCGACCCGATGATGTAATGCGTGGTTTCGACGCTGCTCATCCAGTCGCGCATGGCCTCGTTGATGGCGTCCTTGAGTGTTTTCTGTCCGGACTCGACCGCCACCACCTTCGTGCCGAGCAGTTCCATGCGGAAGACGTTGAGCTTCTGCCGGCGGACATCTTCGGCGCCCATGTAGACGACGCACTCGAGCCCGAAGACGGCGGCGGCCGTGGCGGTGGCGACACCGTGCTGGCCCGCGCCGGTCTCGGCGATGACGCGCGGCTTGTTCATCCGCTTGGTGAGCAGCGCCTGGCCGAGCGTGTTGTTGATCTTGTGCGCGCCCGTGTGGTTGAGATCCTCGCGCTTGAGGTAGATTTTCGCGCCGCCAAGGCGTTCGGTGAGATTCTTCGCGAAATAGAGCGGATTGGGGCGACCGACGTAGTTGGCGAGATAGCCGTCGAGTTCCTGCCAGAACGCGGGGTCGTTCTTGGCGCGGGCGTATTCCGCCTCGAGTTCGCGGATGGCGCCCATGAGCGTCTCCGGGCAATACTGTCCGCCATAGGGTCCGAAGCGACCGTGTTCGTCGGGAATTTTTACCGGGGTTGTCGGGGGGGCACCGGCCATTCATCTCTCCCATCTTTCGTGCAAGTGAGCCGTAGAGTCTCGCTGAACGGCATTATAGCCCATCGCTTCACCCCAGGCTCGAATGGAGGAGGATGGCCCCGGCGATCGGGCTTCGCTTCGGGCATGCGGCGATTGACGATCAGGTGTGGCGGTAATGCCAGCGAGTCGCACGATTCGAGGCGGCCTGCATGGTCTGAATGTAATGGTGGCTCCGCTTCAAGCTTTCGGGCATGGAGAGGTTCCTGGGGGTCTGGGGCTCACGCGAGAGTTCGACGATATGCCAGCCCTTGAAGTCGTAATCGTCGAGTTGCTCGACCAGTTCCTGGAGCATGACGTCCCCGTCACCGACCTGTTCATCCCAGACGCCGTCCTTCGAGGTGCGCATGTGCGTCTCCTGCACGCGGGGAACGAACATGTCAAGCATGTCGCCGGGCACCTGTCCGCCGCGAAGCACGTTGTCGGCGTCGAAGCAGAGGCCCATGGTACGGTTGGGGACGCGGCGGAGCGTTTGCCGGAACTCACGGGCATTGTCGGCGAAGTCTTCGACGGAGGGGTGGTACAGCAGCCGCACGGAATGCTCGGAAAGCAGGACGCTCAGCGCCTTGAGGGCATCGGCCTGCGTGTCGAGCTGGTCATCGCTCTTGGGGGAGCGGTCCGGCAGGCTGTCGGGGCTGAAGGTGAGCGAGCGGAGATCGAGAAAACCGCGCGCGTGCTTCACGGCATCGGCGAGTTTGGTGACGAAGCCCTGGGCGGTCTTGGCGTCGTGGATCGGCCCGGTGGCGTAGATGCCGGCGGTGTGGAGATGGTGCTTGGCGAGGAGCTTGGCGAAGCGTTCGGCGGAGCGCGCCTGGGTGACCATGTCCACGAAACTCTGCACGCCCTGATAGCCCGCCGCCGCCACCTGGCCGAGGATGGAGTCCATCTTCTCCATGAGGTTTTCCCGGCCCAGCAGTTGCCGGTAGCACCAGAGATGACATCCGATGGGTAGCAACGTGCGATTTCCTTCCGACTTGCGAGGCGTCTCCGGCGACGCGAAGATGGCCCGATGCGTTCACCGTCCCGCCAGCGTTCCGCGAAACGTGTCGACCCTCCGCCCGAGCATGCGTATCCGTATCCCTGGGTACGTTTGCGTTCCGGGACGGCTCACCCCTGGGTGTATCAGAGGATGGTGGCGGGAGCGAGTCCTGACGCGAATCCTGGAGATATCGTATCCGTTTACGACAAAACGGGCCAGCACTTCGGGCACGGCTTCTATCACGACCGTAGCCAGATCGCGGTGCGGATGCTGTCGTGGTCGGCCGAGGCCGTGGACGAGGCGTTCTTCCGCGAGCGACTGCGCACGGCGGTGCAGTGGCGTGAACAGATGCTGTCCGCGGAGGAGAACACCGATGCCATTCGGCTGGTGCACTCCGAAGGAGACGGGCTGAGCGGTCTCATCGCCGAACGCTATCGCGACTGCATCGCGATCGAAGTCTTCTCACTGGGCATTTATCGGCGCCTCGAGATGCTGCGCGTGCTGCTGACCGAATTGACCGGGATCACGCGTTTCGTGGTCCGGGCGGACACCCGGATCGAGCGGATCGAGGGGTTCCTCGTGCAGCCGTCGGACCAGGTAAACGCGCCGAACACGGTGGACGTGCGCGAGCACGGGCTGCGCTTCCGTCTCGATCTTCACAGCGGTCACAAGACGGGGTTCTTCTGCGATCAGCGCGAGAACCGCAAGCGACTGGCGGCCTGGTGCGGATCGGGGTCGGTGCTGGACGTGTGCTGCTACTCGGGAGGATTCGGCATCTACGCCAAGACGCTCGGCGGAGCGGAGGAAGTGACCGGCGTCGATCTGGATGAGGAGGCGGTGGCGCTGGCGCGCAAGAACGCGCACCTCAATGACGCCCGTGTTCAACACGTCCATGCCGACGCATTCGCCTACCTCCGCCAGATGCAGCAGAATGGCAAGACGTACGACACGGTCGTGCTCGATCCGCCGAAGTTCGTCTCCGGCAAGGACGATCGCGAGGAAGGCTGCCGCAAGTACGTCGACCTGAACACGCTGGGGATGACGGTGGTCAAGCCGGGGGGCCTGCTGCTGACCTGTTCGTGCTCGGGGTCGGTGGCGACGGACGAGTTCTTCCGGATGATCCGCGGAGCCGCCACCCGCGCCGGCCGGTCGCTGCAGATCCTGGGCGAGACCGGGGCAGCGCCCGATCACCCGGTGATGGCCAACTGCCCGGAGAGCCGCTACCTCAAGGCGTTCTGGGCGCGGGTGATCTGAGATCTGTGTTCGCTTTGGACTCTCGCAACTTCGTTATCATGAATCGAAGAAAGGGGGACCGATGCACTGGTTCTGGCGAGCATCAATTACAATCGTGGTCGCGGCGGCATATCAGATCAGCCTACATTATCCGCCGTTCGCGGGGATTCCTCCATGGAGTTGGTGGGGACGCGCTTCGCTCTATCTCATGGGGCTCGCAGGTGAGGCTTGGGGATACAACTGGGGGCAAGCCGGGAGTCCTCCATGGCCATATGATGCGTCATTGGCGTTGATTAATGTCATGCCTGTGATCCTAATCACCCTTCTCACGTACGGGTTTCTGGCGAAGATTGCTGGGACACGTCAAGTTCGATCCGGCGAAACCTGCTGTCGCAAGTGCGGCTACATTCTGCGCGGCATCAGCGAACCACGCTGCCCGGAATGCGGAGAGCGGATATGAATCCGGACGGAAAGGTCGCGATCAGCGGGGATCATCGACCTTCAGGTGGGGTGTGATAATGCTCAGGCATCTCGCATCGACCCATTATGCCGTGCTCTCCGCAGTCTTGGCGTTGATGAGGGGGGCGCTGTTGCCATCTATCCCCAGTCGCGAGCCGGTGCAGCTCCTGATCGCAGATACCCTGGCGAGGCTATCGTTCCTCCTCATGGGACTGTGGTTCTTTTCAATCATCTATGTGCACGCGACGGGGCAGGCAAAGGCCCCGAATCCGGATCATCCCGTCTGCGGCTCGTGTGGCTACGACCTGACAGGGAATGTCAGCGGAATCTGCCCGGAATGCGGGGAGGCCGTGGCCCAGGGGCAGGTTGAATCTCAGGATTAGGCACGCTTATCGGGTGGCGAGGCCGGATTTGTCGTCGAGGGGCGTTCCGGGCTCTCCTCGCGGGGATTTGCGATCGGGGCGGCTTCGGGTATACTTGATGGGCTCTGGAAAGATTCACAGGCGATGGCCGCCCGGTTACCCGGCGGCGAGATGACGATCACTCGGGAGCATTCAGATGGCAGTCGACGTCCAACCGGGACAGTGGGTTACCGTGAAAGTCAAGGCCGAACCGCGCAGCGAAGGCGCCCGCAAGACCATGCGCCGCCTGTTCCGCAAGGACCCGAAGATCGTGGCCGAGCGCAAGCGGCTGAGCAAATCCCGGCCCGTCCGCTGGCACACCCGCGGCGGTCGCCCCTGGGCGGATCGTCCCCCGCAACTGACCATCGAGAAGACGGAGCCCGGCGCGCAGTACAAGCTCTTCGCCTCCGTGGACGTCCTGCGCGACCTCGGCAGCGTCGAGGAGTACGTCGAGGTCTCCCCGGCCTGACGGATTCCTGCATCCCTGAAGCGGATCATTGTCGGAATTCATCCCTTCGGCCCACCCTCTTCTCAACCCTCGTTCACGCGCCATGTGCTCGCTTTTATGCGAAGGCGAGGGTAAGTTTCTGCGCTATCATCTTGGCATTCCCGGACGAGATGCAGGGTGCCTGTTGATTCCCATGTCCGTTCCGAACCGCGCCTTCAGCCAGTGAGGCTCAACACCATGCCAAAGCCGCATCACGGATGCCTTCGCGTCGGGAGATGGCGAGGCCGAATCCCGTGCCTGATTCTCATCGCCCCCATGTTGCTGATCTCGTCCTGTCGCGAGAAGAACACATTCAGCCCTCCGCCGCCCTCCAAGGTGACAATGGCGAAACCTGTTCAGGAGACGGTGACGATCTTCAATGAGTACCCCGGCCGCGCCGAAGCGATCGCGTCGGTGGATATCCGACCACGCGTGACAGGTTATCTCCTGGAAGTGCACTTCGAGGAGGGCGAGGAAGTCGAGAAGGGCGCCGTGCTGTTCACGATCGACCCGGCGCCGTACCAGGCGGCGGTGGATGCCGCCAAGGCGGAGGTTGAGCGGGCGAATGTCGCTCTGGAGCGGGCCAGGTACGAAGTCGATCGCATGGCGAAACTGCGGGAGCGCAACGCGGCGGCCGAAGTGGAGATGGTCGACGCGGAGGCATCGCGGGATCGGGGGCAGGCGGATCTTCTGGCGGCACAGGCGGCATTGCGTTCGGCGGAACTCAACCTGGAGTACACGACCATTCACGCGCCGATCGCCGGGCGGATCAGCGAGTCCTACGTGGATGCGGGTAACCTGGTCGGTACCAATGACACACGAGCGATGGCGACGATGACCCAATGGGATCCGATCCACGTGAACTTCACGGTAGACGAGCGTTTCGTCATCGAGTTTCGCCGCCGTATGGCGGAGAATCCCGAGTTGAAGCGTCGCGAGGTCCCGGTGCAGATCATCCTGGCGGACGGCTCGCGCCTTCCCGAGACGGGCGTCATTGATTACGTCGACAACGAGTTGAATACATCCACGGGTACGATCGGCGTGCGTGCGGTGGTGGCCAATCCCCAAGGGCGGATGCTTCCCGGGATGTACGCAAACGCGCGGATCGCGCGGTTACCGATCGAGGATGCGCTGCTGGTGCCGATCCAGGCGTTGCAGCGCGACATGTCGGGGGATTTTCTGCTCGGCACGGATGAGGCGGGTGTGGTTGAGCGGATCGATGTCGAAGTGGGCGAGCAGGTGACCAACGCGCGCATCGTCACGTCCGGCCTCGCCCCCGACGAGGCGTTCGTGCTGAAGGGGCTTCAACGCGCGCGGCCGGGCATCAAGGTAGAGACTGAGACGGCGTCGTGGAATCCAGATCTCGAGAGCGGACCGGCGACACGCCCTGCGCCGGAAGGTGCGCGCGATGTCCACTCTCCGGATGACGCGTCTTCGGCCGACGAGGTAAAGTGATGTTCAGTCGATTCTTCATCGAACGTCCCGTCTTCGCGACCGTCCTTTCCATCGTGATCGTTCTTCTGGGCACGATCGCGATGCTGGTCCTGCCGGTGGATCGCTATCCGGACATCGCGCCGCCGACAATCGAAGTGACGGCGCTGTACCCGGGGGCGACGGCGGCCACCATCGCCGAGACGGTCGCGACGCCGATCGAGAAGGAGGTCAACGGCGTCGAAGGCATGCTGTACATGACCAGTTCGAGTTCGGCGGACGGGACGATGACCTTGCGGGTCACGTTCGAGACCGGAACGGATCTGGACATGGCCAACGTGCTGGTGCAGAACCGTGTGGCGCTCGCCGAACCGCGTCTGCCGGAAGAGGTGCGGCGGCTCGGCATCACCGTCAAGAAACAGTCCAGCCAGATCGCGCTGCTGGTGAACCTCTATTCCCCCGACGGCCGGTACAACGAGTTCGATCTCAACAACTACGCCAGCTCGAAGATCCGCGACGAACTGACGCGTGTGAACGGCGTGGGCGAGGTGATGGTCTTCGGCACGGAATACGCGATGCGCATCTGGCTGGACATCGAGAAGATGCGTGTGCGCAACCTGACCACGAACGATGTGGTGGCGGCCGTGCGCGAGCAGAACATCGAAGTGGCGGCGGGGCAGATCGGCGAGCCCCCCACGCCGGGCGAGCAGCCCTACCAGTTGACAATCAACACGCAGGGCCGGCTCAACACGGTTGAGGAGTTCGAGCAGATTGTCGTCCGTAGCGATCCCGAAGGCGGAATGGTCCAGCTTCACGAAATCGCGCGTGTCGAACTCGGCGCCCAGAACTATTTGCTCAGCGCCCGGTTCAACACCCAGGCAACGTCCACGATGGGCGTCTTCCAGATGCCGGGGTCGAACGCGATCGAGGTGGCCGACGGGGTCGAGGCCACGATGCAGCAACTCCGCGCGGCGGATAATTGGCCGCGCGGCATGGAGTACAAGATCTCCTTTGATTCCACGCAGGTGATCCGCGCATCGCTTCGGGAGGTTGTCGTCACGTTGTTTATCACCCTCGGGCTGGTGGTGGCGACGGTGTATCTCTTCCTGCAGAACTTCCGGGCGACCTTGATTCCCGCGCTGACGATTCCCGTCTCGCTGGTCGGTACGTTCATCGTGATGGCCGCCCTGGGCTACTCGCTGAACATCCTGACGCTGTTCGGGCTGGTCCTGGTGATCGGGATCGTGGTGGATGACGCCATCGTGGTGGTGGAAAACACGACGCGGCTGATCGACGGGGGGATGGCCCGCAGGGAGGCGGCGATTCAGTCGATGAAGGAGGTCACCGGCCCGGTCGTGGCGACGACGCTCGTGCTGCTGGCGGTATTCGTGCCGACCATCTTCCTGGGGGGGATCGTCGGCCAGTTGTTCCAGCAGTTCGCCATGACCATTTCCATCGCGACGCTGTTCAGCAGTTTCAACGCATTGACGCTGAGCCCGGCGCTGTGCGGGATCCTGTTGCGGCCCACGCCAAAGCGACCGCCCTTGCCGTTCCGCCTGTTCAACGCCGTGCTGGGGTTCTCGACGGGCGCGTACCTGGGCGTGGTGCGCTGGGCCTTGCGCCTGGCGGTGCTGGGCATCGTGCTCTTCGGCGGACTCTACGCGGCGGGTCTTTACGGATTCGCGACGTTACCCGGTGGCTTCGTCCCGCAGGAGGACGAGGGTTACTTTCTGATCAGCACGCAGTTGCCCGACGCCGCCTCGATGGAACGCACCCAGACCGTCATGAACGACATCGACCGCATCCTGCTGGAAACCGAGGGGTTCTCCGAGGGCATCGCGGACGTGGTCAGCATCACCGGGTTCAACGCCATCGACGGCTCCCGTTCACCCAACGCGGGGACGACGTATGTCGTGCTCAAGAACTGGGAGGATCGCGAGACGCGTGCGCTCTCACTTCGCGGCTTGCTGATGCGGCTGCGGCGCGAACTCGATGCGGTGCAGGAAGCACAGGTCGTGCCTTTCCCGCCGCCCTCGTTGCCGGGAGTCGGTGCGACGAGCGGGCTCGCGATGCAGGTGCAGTACCGCGGCGACAAGCTGGATTTCAACCAGTTGCAGCGGATCGCGAATGAGATGGTAACCACGGGCACCAGCCAGGAGGGGCTCGCCCGCATGTTCACGACGTTCCGGGCGAACGTCCCGCAGCTCTTCCTCGACATCGACCGCCGGCAGGCCAAGCTGATGGGCATCCCCCTGCAAGAGGTGTTCAACACGCTGGGGGCGGCGCTGGGCTCGGCATACATCAACGACTTCACGTACGGCGGGCGGATCTACCAGGTCAAGGCGCAGGCGGCTCCCGAGTATCGCATGAAGCCCGGCGACATCCGCCGGCTCGAGGTGCGCCATCCGGAGGGAGGCATGACGCCGCTGGGCGCGCTGCTGGAGGTCGAGGAGACGCTCGGCCCGCAAACGGTGGCTCACTTCAACATCTATCCTTCGGCCCGGATCAACGGCTCACCCGCGCCCGGCTATTCGTCGGGGCAGGCGATGGGGCTCGTCCGGGAGATGGCGGCGCAGACGTTACCGGCGGACATGAGCCTCGAATGGACCGAGCTTTCCTTTCAGGAAGCGGCCGCCTCGGGCACGGCGGGGATGACCTTTCTGTTCTCAATCATCATGGTGTATCTCGTGCTGGCGGCGCAATACGAAAGCTGGGCGATCCCGATGGCGATCATCCTGACGGTGCCGGCGGCACTGGTCGGCGGCGCGACGGGAGCATTGCTGCTCGGGTTCGACAACAACGTCTACACGCAGATCGGCGTGGTGCTGCTGATCGGGCTGTCGGCGAAGACGTCGATCCTGATCGTGGAGTTCGCCAAGGCGCAGCGCGAGGAAGGGCAATCCGCCTTCGACGCCGCACTCAACGCGTCGCGGCTCCGCTTTCGGGCGGTGTTGATGACGGCGATGTCGTTCATCCTTGGGGTGATTCCGTTGCTCGTGGCGACCGGAGCCGGCGCGCACAGCCGCCGTATTCTGGGGACGACGGTGTTCAGCGGGATGCTGCTCGGGACGATCCTGGGCCTGGTGGCGGCGCCGATGCTGTACTTCGTGATTCAGTGGTTGCGGGATATGGGCAAGCGTGAACCGGCCACGGCATCGTCTCCATCTGCCGGTGCGTCCTCAAGCTAATCCGCGCTCGGCGATCTCGATCGCGCGGAGCAAGCCCTTCGCCTTGTTGATCGTTTCGTGGTACTCCATCTCGGGCTGCGAGTCCGCGACGATGCCCGCGCCCGCCTGCACGTAGACGCGGTGGCGGCCTGCGCTGCCCGGCGTGATGACCATCGTGCGCAGGGCGATGCAGGTGTCCATGTTGCCCGCAAAGTCGACATAGCCCACTGCGCCGGCGTACGGCCCGCGGCGCGTCGGCTCGAACTCGTCGATAATCTGCATGGCCCGGACCTTTGGCGCGCCGCTGACTGTCCCGACCGGCAGCGTCGCCCGCAGCGCGTCGAACGCCGTCCGTCCCTCGGACAACTTGCCCTGCACGCTGCTGCTGATGTGCATGACGTGGCTGTACCGCTCGATCACCATGACGTCCGTCAGTTCCACCGAGCCCAGTTCCGCCACGCGCCCCACGTCGTTCCGCCCGAGGTCGACCAGCATGATGTGCTCGGCCCGCTCCTTCGGGTCGGCGAGGAGTTCCTTCTCCAGGGCGAGATCCTCCTCTTCGGTGCGGCCCCGCCGCCGCGTCCCCGCCAGCGGGCGGTTCACGATCACGCCGTCCTGCACCTTGCACATGATCTCCGGCGACGAGCCGACGAGAATCGTCTTCGGGCTCTTGAGGTAGAACATGTACGGCGAGGGGTTCACCACGCGCAGCGCGCGGTAGATGTCGAACGGGTCGGCGGCGGTCTCCAGTTCGAGACGCTGCGACAGCACGACCTGGAAGATGTCACCGGCACGGATGTATTCCTTGCAGCCGTCGACGGCGCGTTCGAACTCTGCGCGCTCGAAATTGCTCGTGAAGTCCATCTGCGGGTCGCCGGTGCGATCGATGCGTACGGCGCGCGTCTGCTGCGGAGCGTTGAGCCGCGTGACCATCTCCTCGACCCGGCGGCAGGCCTTTGCGTACCCTTCGTCGACGCCATCGCTGTCGATGTGCGCGTGGCTCATGACCAGGATCGTCTTGTTCACGTGATCGAAGGCGACGAGCGTGTCGTAGAGCGCGAAGAGCAGGTCGGGCAATTGGCGATCGTCCTGCGGCGCGTCGGGCAGCGGCTCGAAGTAACGCACCATGTCATAACCGGCGTAGCCGACCGCGCCGCCGGTGAACGGGGGCAGGTCGGGCAAGTGGACCGCGCGATGCGAAGCGAGCAGTTCCGCCAACCGGTCGAGCGGGTTGGCGTGCGTCTCTTCGACGTTGCCACCTTGTCCCGACAGGGTCACGCGCGTGCCCGTCGCTTCGAATACCTGCTGCGGATGCGCCGCCAGGAAGGAATACCGGGCCAGTTTTTCCCCACCGACCACGCTCTCGAGCAGGAAGGCATGCGCGCTCTCGGCGGCGATGGCGGAAAAGGCGGTGACAGGCGTGAGATGGTCCGCCAGCAACTGGCAATACACCGGAACGGTGTTGCCCCGCTCGCACAGTTTCTTGAAGTCCGGTAATGTCGGGAGATATCCTGTCATGCGACCATCGTATCGAGCGTCGGCTCGAAGGGTCAACAACCCGCCATCACGTCCATCATGAGCGGCAGGGGGCAGGCCGGTTCACGGAGGTGAAGAACATGTACGAAGTCCGTGTCGAAGTCGCGTTCTCCGCCTCCCATCAGGTCGCGCTGTATGAGGGTGGCCTCGAACCGCTGCACGGCCACGACTGGACGGCCGAGGCGGTGTTTCGGGCGAAGCAGCTCGATCGCATCGACGTGGTCATCGATTTCGTCTACGTCCGCGATACGCTCACCAGCATCACCCGCCAATTGCACCACACGCATCTGAACGACGCGCCGCTGCTGGCAGGGAAATCACCCACGGCGGAGAACGTCGCCCGCTGCGTCCACGACGCGCTGCTGAAGGAACTGGGCGACGACACGCCGCTGGCGGGGGTCTGGGTCAAGGAAGCCCCCGGGTGCGTGGCGGGATACTGGCGCGACCCGGCGTAACCCGCCAGATCCGCAAGGATTCCCTTCTTCCGGCTCGCGAACTCACACCCGGGGTCCATCTTGACGATGTAGAAGGGGACTCCTAAGATCCCATGGATCAAGTAATTATCAGACGGGTTTCATGGATGCTTTGTCAGAACTGCAAAAAACAGTCCGCCACGGTGCATCTGACCGATCTGGTTCAGGGGGAAAAACGCGAACGCCATCTCTGTGAGCAGTGTGCCGCCCAGGAAGGGGTGGTCGTCAAGCAGCACGTGACGATCAACGAGGTGCTGAATTCCTTCCTCGTGGCCCAATCCTCCGTCCAGGAACAGATCAAGACGCGCTGCCCCGAGTGCGGGCTCAGCTTCGCCGAGTTCCGCAGCCAGGGGCTGCTGGGCTGCCCGCACGATTACGAGGTCTTCGGCGAGGCGCTGGGGCAGGTCATTCAGCGCGCCCAGGGCGGCGCGGCCCACCACACCGGCAAGAGCCCGGGCGAAGTCCGGACCCTCGATCCCGCTCAACAGGAAAAGCTGCAACTGCAACGCGACCTCCGCGATGCCGTGGAGCGCGAGGACTACGAGAAGGCGGCCGAGATTCGCGATCGGCTTCAGGAGCTCTGATGGCGATGAACATCGACGACCTGATCAAGTCCCCGGGCGAATGGCTCGGCAGCGGCGGGCCGCTGAGCGACGTCGTCGTGTCGTCGCGCGTCCGGCTGGCGCGGAATCTCCTCGGGCATCACTTCCTGACGCGGGCCGACGAGACCGAGCGCCGCGACATCGTGGCGGAACTGAACGAGGCGATCAACGCCGCCGACTTCGGCAAGGAAACCTTTTACGTCAACATCCCCGACGCCGATCCGCTCGACCGCAAGATCCTCGTCGAGCGGCACCTGATCAGCCGGCAACACGCCGAGGGCGAAGGTTCGCGTGGCGTGGCGATCTCCAAGGTCGAAACGCTTTCGCTGATGATCAACGAGGAGGATCACCTGCGCATCCAGGTGCTCCGGCGGGGTATGAACCTGGACGAGGCGTGGAAGGAGATGACCACCGTCGACGAAGCCCTCGAAGGGCTGGTCAAGTACTCGTTCGACAAGCAGTACGGTTACCTCACCGCCTGCCCGACGAACGTGGGCACGGGGCTGCGCGTCTCGGTCATGCTGCACCTGCCGGCGTTGAAGCTCACGAACGAAATCGAGAAGTTCTTCCGCGCCGCCAAGGACATGCAACTGGCGGTGCGCGGGTTTTTCGGTGAAGGGACGGAAGCGACCGGGGATTTCTACCAGGTCTCGAACCAGACGACGCTCGGCAAGAGCGAGGACGAGATCCTCGAGGGGTTCAAGACGCACGTCATCCCGTCGATCGTCAAGTACGAGCAGGAAGCCCGCCGCGTGCTGTCGCAGGATCGCCCCGCCGCGCTGGACGACAAGTGCTGGCGGGCCCTCGGCCTGCTGGAGAACGCCCGGGCGATCAGCAGCGAGGAAGCCCTCGTCCTGCTGAGCCACCTGCGCCTCGGCGTCGTGATGGGGCGCATCGGCCACCTCGATCTCGAGTCGGTCAACGATCTCTTCATCGCCATCCAGTCGGCCCACCTGCAGAAGCGCGAGCAGCGCCTCCTCGACGGCGAGAACCGCAGCATCGTCCGCGCCGAGTACATCCGCGGCTGCCTCGGCCGCCACCGCCCCAGCGAAAACTGATTGCACCATAAGCGCGGCACGGGTGTGTCACCACGCCGAAGGACGGTTCTCTGGATTCATTCCCCGGAGAGCGGGAAACAGAGTCGTGAAGCGGGCCGCAAACTCGTGTTCAGAAGCCCCAGTTCGGCATTGTCACTTAAGTTCATATTCTATATATGTTTACCAAAAACATTGTCGACCCCCTGCTTGAGTCTGCGTTTCTGAGGTCAGCGACCCTGAGGTTATTTCGATGTTGCTGGAGCCGGGCTTTTGAGAGCATTGGCGGCGGATGGGCCGTGATCTCGGGGTTGTGAGATCTGATGGGCGTTGGCATGCTGTGGTCGGCGGCGTATTCTGCCGATGTACTTTGATCAACGGCCAATTGGCGCATATACTTAAGTCAGATGGCCACGTCAGGAGAAACAAGATGCCGGTCGCTGATAAGGGCAAACGAAAAGCCCGCCGTGGGAAACGCAAGCGTACAGCCCACAAGCTGGGGATCACGGCGGACAATGCAGTAGAGATGGTTCATCGCGTGCGCGATGGCTTTCCGTATAAGGTGCTGGCCAGCTTTCAGAAGAACACGAAGCTGCCTTGGGCTGCCATCTCCCGTTTTGTGGCCATTCCGCAGCGTACGCTGACTCGGCGTCAGAGCCAGGGGACGCTTCAGTCCGACGAATCCGACCGGGTGTTGCGTGCATCGAGGATCTTCGAGATGGCCGTGGCCCTGTTCGAGGGCGATACGGAGGCGGCACGCAAGTGGCTGCAGACGCCCCAGCGCGGCTTGGGGGGAGAAGCGCCCTTGGACTTCGCTTCTACCGAAGTCGGAGCGCGCGAAGTCGAGAACCTCATCGGTCGGCTCGAGCATGGTATCTTCATATGACCATTCGGGCATGGCGCATCACGAAGGCCAAGCATGCCGATACGGCGTTCTCGGGAATGGGTGCCAAGAATCACGGTGGGCGATGGAATAATCCCGGTACTTCCATCGTGTACACCGCCGGCAGTACCTCGCTGGCGATGCTGGAGATGCTGGTGCATCTGCAAACGCACGACCTCATCCGGCGCTACGTGATCTTCGAGGTGTCGTTCGAAGACACGCTGATGAAGACCATCACCGCTGCGAAGCTCCCCAGGACATGGAAAAGGTCGCCGTCTTCGGCAAAGGTGCGGCACGTGGGTGATGCCTGGGTGGCCGGTAACGAGTCGGCTGTTCTGCAGTTGCCGAGTGCGATCGTCCCGAGCGAACCCAACTATCTGCTGAATCCCGAACACTCCGATTTCACGAAGATCACCATCGGCCGGAAGCAGCCGATCAAGTTTGATCCACGCTTGATCAAGACTCCCGCGCCTTAGAATGTGTGTGAGAAGCTCAGGGACCGTCTCCGTTTTGCCGGGAGCTGCAATGCATCATGGGCGTTGAAGAAGCTCATTCCGTGCGAAGCATGCAAAACGGGGACTGTCCCTTTCACTGGAAGAGCTTCTCACACACTTTGTCAAGAATCTCATCGCCGCATATTGGTGAGATTAGAGCGGGCGATATTGACGAGGTAGCCACGCATATTGTCAGAAACATGAGAAAAGCTCGACGCTCCTGGAGATCTGGTTTGACAGGATAGACAAATACAAGCCCAGTTGATAGGAGTGCCACAGTGATCGCTAATCCCAACCAATACTTCGGTCGCCCCACACATAGGTGCGAGCAGCGCTTGAAGATGCGCTTACGCTTTCTATACGGGTAGGTTTCCATAATACGGAATGTCTGTCTCCCTCCCTACCCAAAACCTAGGGCGATCACTCGAATTCAACGTATGCTTGGAGTCCATCTGAATACCTCTGACCCGCCTCCGGGCTGTGATCCCCTTCACGCCGCCTATGTAGCCCATCTTCACGGATCAGACACCCACAACTTCCTCTTGAAGAAAAACTGCGGCACATGCTTACCCATTACCTTGGGGCTGCCGAGATTCAGGGTCTCGAGATATTTTACGTCAGCAATTGAGGATTGAACCTGCTTATCTCTTGAATCAGGGTCTACCAGAACCTCAGAGCACCAGCCCGCTGCATCACTAGCCGCTTCAATGCCAGCGATTGGCGAACACGCCTCTCCAATAGAGGGTATCGAATATGCGCATAATATATTACATGCGGAGACACGATCGTTCTCCGCATATAGCTGCTTCCATCTATCGTTGGCGCTCTCCGAAGCATTTCGGAGGTCGCTTTCGTATGACGTATCCAGCTTATGCCCAGTCGTTACGTACATCTCTGCTCTTGAAAGTAGATCTCTCAATTCACCGAGTTCGAGTTGCAACATCTTCGTATTATCTAACGATCTCGCCAAGTCAATTGCTCTGAAGCATCCTCTAAGTGCTAGGGCAAGATTAGCAAATCCAGAAAGACGACCTATTGCCTCATCAAGGGCATGTTCAAGAACAATAAGAGGAGAATCCTGGTCCTCGTGAGAGTCCTCCATACTCCCGTGAGACTCATTCAAAGATGCGCCGTTCTCAAATGGATCAAGAATGGAATCGTTGTCGATTAAGAATCTGTAAGTGAGATCGGCTACATCCACATTACATTTCATCAAGCCGACCTCCTCGTGATCGAAAAACCATACGTGGCAGTCCGTATCCAAGAGATAGTAATCCCCAAGACACGTCTCAATTATTTCTACAGCGTGCATATCATCATTCAGATACGTCCAACCTCGTGGTTCTACGTTTCGGGGTACGGCATCGTGGGCATTAAACCATTCTTTCACCTGTCTCAAACGATGTGCAAAAAACACAGGATCCGCCATGCATCCAGCTCCGACTGGGCTAATGCCAGGAGCTGTCACAGCGAACTCCCAAATGCACTTGGGCAGGTCGATCGGCAGCGTCGTTAATGGTGTGAATCGATCTGAAGTCCAAGGGGCAAGCTGAAAGAAGATCCCGCCACTCTTCAGGACGACCCTCAGCTTAGGGGGAGTTCTGAACGAGCTGCAATGCTACCGATGTTACTTTCTCAGATTGCATCTTCAGGCATTGCGGCGAGTCCTCCGAGGCCCATGCTTCCCGAATGATCGGAACCCAATCGGTCTCTGAGGCATGCGCACGTACCCATTGAAGCATTCCCGAGGGGTCTTGCGTGTGGATATCAATTGACCTTTCGATCTCCGATAGTACGGAGAGACCGATGGGAGGAAACAAGAGAGGTTGATTGTTTCGATTAATAGTCATGAATGCTCTCTCGCCTGGTGAAAAAAGGGGACATCACTAGCTCTGTAGAAAACCTTTCGAAGCAGCAAGAGGATCAT
>CAZUAQ010000054.1:0-35026 GCA_964618455.1 uncultured Planctomycetales bacterium
ACAGGTGGAATGGCTACGACATGCCACCCGGACTCGTTTCAGGGGGCAAGGTCAACGCCACGTCGGCTTTACTCCTACGCAGAGGTCCATTGATTCTTTTCTTGCAGCACGATCCTGCCTTAAGGATCCAGCAGCTTCACCTTGCCCCTAGGCATCACGGGTGCGTAACCGGCTCGATGGATGATGGACAAATTGATAGAATTAACGAACGATGCATCCCCAAGCCCCAAGTTCCGTAGTACCTTCCAGATAAAGACCTGCAAGTTCACCGGTCTGGGCACTCCCATATCCGGCGTAGTTGAGTTCCTGGAATCCAGAAAGAGTACCATTATCTGTCATGGTGATATTGCCATACTGGTCGATGATGCCATCAATGGCAAACACGCCATTATTCCACATACTGGTCCCCAATATATTTCCAGATGAATCGATGACTAGCTCAAAAGTGTGATTTTGCTGAAGGCTGACTCCATCGATACCGACGCAGTCATAGACTCCCTGAAATGTAGGTGCGGGTGGTGGGAGCGACACACCGGGCAAGCTGCTGCTCTCGACCTGATCCAGCAGTGCTTCAAGATGGCGAACATGTATGCCAAAATTGTTGGCCGCTACTGATTGCCGATCTGCCGACAGATTGCCGTTCTTATCCACAGTGACAAACAGATTCACTGTCCCCGCATTGTTAACAGCCACAAGCTTTCCGCAAGCCACCAATGGGGATCCACTCGTACCGGGAGTTGTCGGCAGTTGATGTTGAATGACATCCGTGGTCGTGGAACTTACTTCCGAATTGGGATCAAAACGCCTCATGGCACTGAGTGTGCCGGAAAGTGACGTCGCTTGAGGCACAGTTATTCCTGGTGTAATACTTAAAACCTCATTGACATCACCTGGGAATCCTGTGAGCGCTAACTGCTCTCCGACCGCCAGGATTTCATAGTCAGTGCTGCTTGCCAAGGGGATGGTCACTGGCGCATCGGTTGCCAATCGGAGTAATGCCACATCGGGGGAGGCAATTGGATTTCCCGTGTAGCCGGGTGCGGGGTAAGCATGAGTCAGTTGGATGACGTTTCCTGTGCCGGCCTGGATCGCTACCACTTGGCTCACTGGAAGAGCATTATCGAGTATGCCCAAGGCGACGTGGGCATTTGTAGCAAGTAATCGAGAGGTGATCGCGAAAGCGGAACCGATGGCAAGATGGTCTGTATCAGATGGATCCGTGCTTCTTTGCAAGGTCACGACCACGACATACGAAGCGGGGGTCATGGAAGCGAACTCATCCTGCAATGTTGGACAGGAGTCCAGCATGCCATCATCGTCGTCCTCCTCTTGCGATGCCCCTGAATCGTTCGGTGTCTCCTCGTTATCATTTTGGCCTGGATCTGAATCCGATGGCTGCGAATCTTGACTATCGCCGGCCTCCGAATCCTGGGACTCACCAGACTCTTGAGATACATCCTCGGCAGACGAGGAATCATCATCAGTTGGGGCGGGAGCACCACATGACTGGCCTAAACACAACAGCGCCGATACGAGAAGCATGATCATGATGTGTCGCATGGAAACCTCCCTTTGAGATGAAGTGGATAGCACCCAGTATAGAGCAAGAACTCTCTTTATTAGTGTATGAACACGTGATGGTCAAGTAATACCCAGAGACAGTATCGGTGGGGTATTTAACCCATAAGGAACTACTTTTACCAAAATCGTCTCACTTTGATCAGTAGGTAATCCTACGCCAACGGTACGACTGTTCATGTCGCACCCTAAGAATAATCATGTTCGCATAGTGCCTTGACCGAGCGACTGCCCTGAAATACTTCTCCAGACAGATTGAAATTGACGATTTCTAAATCAGGGTTCCTTTCTGACACTTTTGGGCACTTCGATACCATCTGCCAGTTTCGCCTCAGTCGTGCTCACGAAATTGGCCACGCAAGGAGGTATTCGTTTTAGCCTACGCTTGAATTATAAGTTAATCTTATAGTAAACCGAGGGATATAAGCATGGCTGAAGAGGGTTAGGCTGGGACTCCGAGGCGGATCAGGGCCGGGGGCGTGGTTCGGATCCTGGGAAGGCCGTCGGGACCCCCCGAAGGTGTGAAATCTGCATAGCATACTGATCAACCAGGGCCGCTTCCCTCGCTTCCGATTTGAACCCGTCTCGGCTGTGCAGTGCAAGTCTTTCGATGTCAATTCCCACACCAAGAATGTGACATTGTGACGATGGTGCTATTCCTGGAGACGCTCTGACGAGTTCGAGTCACCCGCTGAATCAACTAACGTCGAAATCGCCATGCGAATCGGCTCAGGAAGAGTCGACCAACGCTCGATGATCTTGGCCAACTCAGGCTCATGCTGCTCATCGTGAGTCATACTGCGGGGATTATCGCTGGGCGTCGCTACCCCGCCAACATAATCCCTTGCATTCTCATCACTTACAGAATTAATCTCCGGTTTTGTAAACCGCAGGTCGTCGGTTCGAGTCCGACCGGTGGCTTTCCTGATGGTCGTCGCTTCCCGCCGAACTGGTCCGCATAGCTCATCTTGGGCAAGGACTTATGAACAGTCTCCTTGCGAGGAAGTTCAGCAGAGTGCACGCATCGCTGTGCTCGCATCGCTCCGCGTCCGCCGGCTCCGATTCGTTCGCCCACGGCGGGGGATACAGCGGGGGGTCGTCATCTACGTCAACAGGCTCATCATCGGTACCTGGAGTGCGATCGAGGTCTGCGCGCATCCCCTCATCAAGAACGATCGCGAGCACCTCATGCCGAAAGCAAGACAAAAAGCTATCCCTGATGAAACATCCGGGCTAGCACGACAACGTGGGTTAAGCTCAAGAATCTGGTAGGGATTGTACGATAGTTTCTCCAGCGACATCAAGCTGAAGGCGCGGGCAGGAGCTTCACGCTGCCGTCGGCTCACGGCACTATTTTACACGGTCCTTCGGCTCATCAGGCAAGGCTGGAACTTCGTCGCTTCGAGCGGGAACTTCAGGATGTCGGCAGCTACCTCGATATCGAGATCGATGTCGGATCGTTCGCCAAGTTCGCGGACTATTTCTTCGACGGGCTGATTGCCGACTGGGTAGTGCAATCCCGAATCCAGAGTTCGCTCAGGTCTGGCCGATACCCGCCCAGGAATCCTCGCGCCCCGCCGCGGACCAGTACTCGACGAAGGCCTGGGAAGGATCCGGAATGTCGGACTGCCCCGAAAACGTCAGAGAGAGATCCGTGAGGACCCGCCGTTCCGCCCACTCCAAGCCGATGCATGCCTGCTTGTTCGCCGGCAGCGTGTAGGTGTCGTCGCTGTTGCGGGGTACCTCCCACGTCAGAAACACGTCCTCTTCAGGAAACTCATCGAGTCGCCCGGCAAGCGATCCCTGCTTTCGTGCAGGATCGGAGGTGACGACCCTGGCGAACAACGCAATGTCGACACGCTCCGCGGTGATCCCCGCCTGTGATGGCTGTGCATCGGCGTTCGATGCCGTAACCCATTGAGGGCCCAATGCAGCACCCATCGATAGGAAAACGCTCAGGACATGGAACCGGAAATTGAATTGTTCTCTCATCATACCGTACGGAGCTTCACCATCAATTGTCTTCGATGTCGTTGCAGCCGGCCCGACTGGCCGATCATTCGATTCTCACACAATCCCCGGTATAGGCGATACGCTCGCCGCCGTCGACCATCTCGAAATCAGTCACCTGCAGATCGGTGAGGTCGCGCGTGTCGAGAAGCCCCAACCATTGGGCCGTGGTCAATCGGTCGCTCTGGGCGGTCAGGGCGATGATGCCGCCATCCGAAAGAAACATGCCATACCTTTGCATCGCGCGGGCGACTGTCCGTGCAGCCTCGTTGGGAAGCGTATCGAGGGGGTAGTCGCCACGGAGCCGGAACCGCGCGCCGTACGGCGGCGCCGACGAAGGTCCGCTCGTCGCGCCGGTCGAATGCGTTGCCGGATGCACGTACACACCGTTACGGATCCGCGAATTCGGCAGGATGAACCGAATGGCATGGTCGATCTCCCCGGCGGCGACCTCGTCCGCCGTGAACAGCAATGGCGCAATGGGATACCCGGCGGCATCGGCACTGGTGCAATTCTCGCCGCGACCGGCACCGTCATACATGCGCGTCAGGTCCCACACCGACAAACACCCCCCTTGAAAGCTGCTCCCAACGATGTTCGCCCGCCACATCTCGTAGAGCGTGTTGCTCGAAGCATGCACGACTATGAGATGGCAGTCCCCGTCGTTCGTGCATGCGTACCCATTCTCGCCTTCGAGCGCGCCCTCGTCGGGCACGGGGATGTCATCCAGGTCGCAGTCGGGAAGGAAGTGATCGTCCGTCGGTGTGAAGCTGCGAAACTCCGTGTCTTCGTCGGCGTAGAGCACCTCGATCGAGTAGTCGATGCGCATCTCGCCGCCGCCCCATCCACCAACGCTATCGAGCCACGCGATGACCTCCGCCGACTGCGCATCCAACGGCGCCTCGGAGATGTCCTCGTACCAGATGGCCCCGGCGGGAAAGAGATCCCCAGGATCGACCATGCCCGCGCTATTTCCAGCGCCGCCTTCGGATCCTTCATCCTGATCGGAGTCGCCGCTTCCACCGTCATGGCCATCATCTCCGCTGCCGCTTCCGTCCTCATCGGCCGGATCTCCCGGCATCGGCTGACACATCTGTCCGAAGCTCAATAGCACGGTCGACATCAACATCAGCCCAAACATCCAACGAACCATAGGGGCTACCTCCCGAGGTGTTTCTGGAGTCACAAGCCGGAACACACACTTCCCTACCATCGGCAGGGACACTGGATCACTATACGGGGACACGATGTCACGTTCATGATCGTGACTGAGAATGTGTGTGAGGAGCTCAGGGAACGTCCCCGTTTTGCCGGGAGCTGTAATGCATCATGGGCGTTGAAGAGGCTCATTCCGTGCGAGAATACTAAACGGGGACCGTCTCTTTCTCCGGGAGGAGCTTCTCACACACTTTCTGAGACATGCGCTTCTTCTTTGTCATCGAAGTTTAATGTCAGCACTTGACCCTCGATCGAGGCGTTGCTAGCTTCGCGTGACGTTAGCGGACCATCCTGCCCGCCGCACGACAAAGGCCTTGGGAGCCACGATCGATGACATCGCAGGAAAAACCCACGGCCGACCATGAACGCTTGATTGCCGCGCTGGAGCGCAACTTCCAGCGCTTCTTTTCGCTCTTCGGCCAGGCGTCCGGAGGGCACCTTCACGAGACCCCGCATGCCTTGTGGTTCGAGACGCCGATCCCCTCTCAGCCCTACAACGGCGTCCTCCGTTTTCATGCCGAAGACGAGACCGACGACAGGATCGACGCGCTATTCGATCATTTCGACGAACGCGGTGTGCCGTTCTTCTGGTTCGTTCACCCCACGGCACGCCCCGATGATCTACCGAAGAGACTGACGAAGCGAGGCTTCGCGCAAGCTGAGGTCTTATCGGGCATGGCGGCATCGCTGAACGTGTTGCCTGAAATCAATCCTCCACCAGAGGATATAGTGGCGCGCGAGGTCATTGGCAGCGATCAGGCCTATCGTTTCCTCGAGATGGTGGCGTGGCGCTGGAGCGTGCCCCGGGATGCGCTTCAGTACCTCATGCAGATGAATCGCTCCTGGCGATTGGGGGAGGCGGATGCCGTCGTGCGCTGCTGGATCGCCTGGCGTGGCGACTTGCCTATCGCGAAGGCGGTCCTCTTGATCGACGAAAACGTTGCCGGGCTCTACGGCGTCTCGACGCGTCCCGAAGCCCGGGGAATGGGGCTGGCGACGCTACTGACCCTCGAAGCCCTTCACGCGGCCGCTCAAGCCGGATGCACCACCGCCGTCCTGCATTCCTCGACGATGGCCCACGAGCTTTATGCCCGGCTCGGATTTCGCGACATCGCCGACTTTCCCGTCTTCGCGCCGCCGCATGGATTGCATATCTGATTCCTGATCGTCGGCGCCGCTCCCGATCAACGCTTGTAGACTGAAATGAATTGCTGCGTCATCCGGTTTCATGCGGATGATGACTCGACCGCCTGCCTGTTACCGTTTCCATCCGCCATCGGCAGCGACAACACGAAACAGGCGCCCTGTTCCGAGGTGGCATCGATATCGAGATCCCCCTGCATCCGCCGCGCGAGCCGCCGGCTCAGCGCCAGACCCAGCCCCACGCCGGGAGACGACTCTGCCGCGCGATGCGCCGACTTGTGAAACGGCTTGAACAGCGTGTGTGACTCCGACGCGCGAACGCCCGGACCGAAATCCCGCACCGCCAACCGTACGCGGCGTCCCTCCGGACGCACCGTCAGCCGGATCTCGCGCGGCTCGGCATCCACGGCATACTTGCAGGCGTTGTCCACCAGGTTGAACAGGATGTGCTCGACAGCGGCGGCGTCCGCCAGCACACGCGTCTCCCGCGCCGGCGGGTCGAGGTCCACGTGGAAATCAAACTTCGCCCGCGCGGCGTGATCCGCCAGGCGTTCCTCCACGCGCTCCATGATTGCGGACAACTCCACGGGCTCGACGCGCCCCGCCTTGCCGTTGCCCTCCAGCCGCGCATACGCCAGCACGTTCTCCACCATGTGCGACAACCGGTTGGCCTCGCCGCTCATCGTCTTCACGTAGTGACGTCGCTTCTCTTCGTCCGGCACCATGCCCCGCAGCAGCATCTCTGTATACATGCGAAACGTCGTCAACGGCGTACGCATCTCGTGTGTCACCGCTGAAACGAACGCCCCGCGACGCTCGCTCAGCACCATCGTGCCGTGCAGCAGCCCGGCCACTGCCAGGATGACAAGGAGCACGCAACCCCACGCCACGAGGAGCGAGATTCGAATCGGTGTCCACGCTTCCACCTCCGCCACGGGGAGCGTTCCCGGTTCCAGACGCACCGGCAGGTTCGCCAGAAGACGCCCTTCGCGATCAATCTTCTCCCCGTCGTACGCAACCAACGCCGCATCCGGCAAGAGATCCTCGATCCCGCGCTTCAACTCCGCATGCAACGCATGCCAGTCCAGCCAGCAGCCCTGAATGTACGTTTGGCCTCGTACCTCCGCCCGCCGCGCCAGCAGGAGCGTTTCGCCGTACCACATGGGCTTCATGTAGCCTTCGCACGAATCAAGCAGATGCTCCATGTCGATCACGAAATTGGAGGTCTGCATGAGATTCGTGCTCTCCACGTTGCCGACCCGCGTATTCCACTCCACCTGCCCCTTGAACTGCTGCACCCCCTCACCAGCCCGCCGTTGCATGGCGCCATTGGACCCGCGCAGTTCGTTGGTGCCGTTGCCGAGCACCACATTCACCGACGAGGACCGACTGATGTCCGCGCAGTTCAGATAAAGGTATGTCTGCGGCGCCATCTCGCGTAACCTCTCCAGGTACTCCGCGCGTTCCCGAAGGGTTATCTCGTCCAGATAGCCGGAGGAAACGGCGTTATCGCGAACCTGCGCGTCCGGCACCTGGGGCGAAGTCAGTGTCCCGTCCGGCTCGAACTGGAAGTAAATCAGAACGAAGGGCCACTCCTCCGTCATCAGCGGCGACGGCGTAATGACTTCCCCGTAGTCCTGCGGGTTGTACGCGTTGTCGTACGCGCGTTGCACCGGGTAGTACGATCGGTACATGTATTGCGGACGCACCTGCTCCTGCGCGATCAACGGCGACAGAAACGAATCCATCCGCCACAGCGACAGGCGGACGTTCTCTTCCAGCACTGCGCGTCGCTCGGAATCGACCTGCTCGCCCTCCATGCGCAGCATCTCCGCACTGATCCAACCCATGGCGCCGATCAGCACCAGGGCGAATACCGCGAAGATCAACCAGGTCTGCCAGGGCCGCCTCATGGCATCGCACTCATCTGGGCGAACATGTATCCCTTGCCGCGCACCGTGCGAATGACGCTCGGCGCTTCCGGATCGTCACGCAGCTTGTCCCGCAGCCGCGCGATGTGCATATCGATGGTTCGCGTCGTGATCCCCTTCGGTTCGAGCTGCCATACCCGTGCCAGGATTTCATCCCGCGTGATCGCCCGCCCCGCATGCATCGCCAGGTAACGCAGCAGCCGCCCCTCGCGATCCGAAAGCTCTGCGCGCGTGCCGTCCTCGTAGCGAATCTCGCATCGAGCCAGGTCCGCCACGCCCCCGGGGAAAGCGATCTCCCTGACGTCTTCCGGGCGATCCGGCGAGCGGCGCAACACCGCCTGCACCCGCGCCAGCAGTTCCACCACGCTGAACGGCTTCACGACGTAATCATCCGCGCCGAGTTTCAGACCCTTCACGCGATCCGTCTCCCCGCCACGCGCCGTCAGAATGATCACCGGCAACGTCGGCCGGGACGCACGAATCTCCTCGAGGATCTCCAGGCCGTCGCACCCCGGCAGCACCAGGTCCAGCAGCACGAGATCACACTCCATGCCCGACGCCATCTTTCGCCCTTCGTGGCCGTGACCCGTTTCCGCCACGTCGTAGCCTTCGAACTGCAACGCGTCGACCACACCCTGCCGGATGGCTGGGTCGTCTTCTACCACGAGGATGCGATAGCGTGCCATATCATTGTCCTGCTGAAAAAGCCAACGACCACCGGGCAGCGCGGCACCCCGTTCCGCGCCACCCGATGCTATTGTACCCACACCCCTTCCGAGGCGGAGCGTTTCTTACTTGCGATTCTACGAAGTCGGCACGAACCGCTCGTAGGTATACCTCAATTTCTTCTGTTCGCCCGGTTCGAGCGTCAGCTCCCAGCGGACGCTCCCTGACAGCTGGTGAAGCTGAAGCTGCTCGGTGTTCTGATGCATCGACCCGTCGTCCGAGACCGTCAGCGGTCGGCCCGGCACCGGGTTGTCGATGTAGATCGTTACCGCCCGCTCCTCGAAATTCTTCACCGTCAGCGTGCCACGAATGACCACGCGATCCAGGAACCTGCTGCTGTGAATCGTATGATGCTTGAACTCCCGCTCCAGCTCGGTCTCCTCCCGGTTGCCGAGCACGTTGATAGCGGAGGTGACGATGATCTCGCCCGTCGCGCCGCGGGGCGTGTACCGGATCAGATCCTCGCTCAGCGGATGATTCCCCTCCATCACCAGCGCGGGCCCCGTCGTCCACGCCGAGTCCGTCGCGTTCTCCATCGCCAGGTAATGCCGCAGGTTGCCCGGCGGTGTCCATCGATAGCGGTGGGTATAGCGGATCGTCGTCTTGAAGAGCGTCACGATCGCACGCTCTCCCTTGCGCACGGTCAAGTCCTCACGTGTGTACACCGTGAAGTCCGTGCCCGCCGAACCCTCCAGGCGCGGCAGACTCTCCAGGATCGAACCGAGCCCCGGAGACACACCGTCACCCGACGTCGCGACATCGATGGCCCGGCCGTTCTCGAGATTGGTCACGAACGCGTTGTTCGCCACCTGCGTCATGACCTGGGCGGGCAGCGTGTGCGCGCTCATCGCCCGGATCACCTGCCCCGCCAGAATCGGCGCCGGATACTGACTGTGGGCGAAGTTCGGTACGCCCACCACGAAACTCACATCCGTATGCACCAGATCCTCCGCCTCGTTGATCAGCGTGCCCCGCAGTGTGAGCTCTGCCGTCTGTTCGTCCAGGATCCGAAGCGTGTACTCCGGCACCCATGAGATCCCCTGACGGAGATACGCCATGCCGACGCGCGTCCGCCCCGTGGCGTTCTTCCCGTTCCGGGTCACGTGGATCCGTAGCGGAAAATCGAGGACCTTCACGGACTTGATATCGCCAAGCGGAACCGCCACGTTTTGTTGCTCGGCATCCAGTACGGCAAATTCGGCCCCGATCGCCAGCAGCTTGCCGGATACCCTCAGGTTCTCCGCACCGGCCTTGTCATACGTGAGTTCCAACCGAGCCCCTGCTAATTCTTCAAGATAGGCTTTACGCGCCGACTCCGTATCAGGGCGATCGTGACCGTCAAACACCACGAGCTCTCCCGTGCCGCTTCCGACCAGGTCCACGAAATGTTCCTCATCATGAGAAAAGATAGCCAGCGTGCCGAACGATGCCGGCGGCACCTGCTGACTCATGCACCACCCGTTGTTGAGCTCGACTTCGCCGTCACGCACGAAGAATCCAAAGCCGTTCTTGAACACGGCTACGGTCCGGGGCTGGGTCTTCAGCACGTGGGAAGGTAGCGTTTCCTGCACGCGAGATGCCCCCTCTGAAACGGCATGCACGGCAACCGGCCCCGAAACACTCAACAAAACAAGAAAAAGATTGAACCCCCTTGGCCATCCTATTGATCGTTTCAAGCAATACCCGGAAGTGAACATGGAAGTACCCCACAAAGCGCAGTTTGTCTTATGAATCTCGAAGGCATATATTCCCAGCCGTGAACTTGAAAATGCCTTGAACATCCTCACGTCAGAAGTGTACTTGAAGAACTGCCACTTGAATGTAACTCACGCGTAACATCGATCTCCCGGAGATCGGGATCCCGGCCGTCGACCGCATGTTTGAGACGAACAGAAATAAAATGCCCAATACGAACTAGTACTTATAGGCAGCAGAGTCCTTGGTCGCTAATCTACGCTCAGTTGCTTTAAGATAGTTCTTTTCCGCACTTCATCATCTTGGATGCAGGAACATCGTATGGCAGGCAGGAATCGTTCGCATTTACCCTATGCACTCCTGTTGCCGTCTTGAGCGACATGGGATATATGTAGAAGGTTTAGGTGCTGATCGCCTTTTCCGCAGACAGAACCAAGGAGAAAATGATGTCCAAAGCCAAACGCTCGTACTATCTTCCCGAGAAACTCATCAAGGCCTTCGATAAGGAATGCCAGAAGAGCGGCTATGTCCGTGAGAAAGTCGTCGCGGCGTCGATCGAGAATTTCCTGAACGCCTCGCCGGTGGATCGTCACAAGATGTTCGCCGATCTGGACGACTTCCTGACCAAGAAGGGGCGCTGATCCGCCTTTTTGATGCAGTTTTGAACGCGCCACGGTTGCATCGCCATCCCGCACACCCCTGACGGGCGACTCTCCCCGGTCTGTCACGTTTGCCTCGGTGCAAATCCTCAACGCCCCATGCCGCTCTCCGATGAAAGAGCGGCCGGGGCGTTTGTGCGCCTACGTACGAGACGCTGCACGCGGGCGAAGGGTCATTCGCTAGCCACGGCGGATTTCAGATGCGTTTTGAGGAATGCCATGGCGTCCCGCCCATCGATACGATGCGGGCCGTCAAACCAGGCGATCCCCGCGCGATCCCCGATTCCCAGCTTGCTGGCGTGGCGCCGCACCGGGGCGAAGGCGGCGGCGACCCACGCATCCACGGAGACGCCGTCATCGTGCCCGCGTTCCACGAGGAAAGGCGTCGGTGTGATCATGCGTGCCAACTCGGTGTGATCGAAGCGCGGCCCCATGCCGAACTCGCCCATCTCGTATTCGCCGGTGAAGCGATAGCTGAAGGGGACATCCGTCGAGATCACCTTCCAGGTCCACATGTTGAAATCCCCGGAGCAGATCACGGCGGCGTAGCGCTCCGGCATCAGGGCGCCCAGACGCAATGCGGTCTTTCCGCCATAACTCAGGCCGTAGTAGGCGATGCGATCCGCATCGACGACGTTCAGAGCGCCCAGCCACTCGAGAATCCGCTCCTGCTGGCAGGCGATGAACGCGTACAAAGACAGCCCCAGCGGATCAGCCTTCCGTTGGAGTTGGCGGAAGGCATCGCCCCCGACGTACGGGTTCTGAGGCGCGAACACGACGAAGCCCTCCTCCGCCAGGCGCATCCCAATCCGCTGATAGACCGGGAACCCGTCCTCCCCCGCATCCGCCAGGATCATCTCCGGGCGATCCTCCAGACCGTGCTGGAAAATCACCGCCGGGTGGCGACGCGCCATCGACACCTCCGCCGGCAGGACGAGCAATCCCCCGGCCGGCAACCCGGGATGCACATCCAGCACGATTTCGTACGCTTGCCATGTCGCCTCCCGGGCCAACGGACGTATCCGCGCGTTGGGCGGCACCGATGGCGGCGGCAAACGACCGATGATCTCGTCATGCAGATACTCCCGATACGGGACCACGCTCTTTCGCCACGCCTCGAGCGAACCGGCGTCCCCCTCCGACCACCAGGTCTCACGATCCCGCCCGCTACGACGCATCAGCATCTCGACGTGATCGCCCATCTGCCGCACCTGACGCCGCATCCGCTCGTCCGCGTCGGGAGTCGATCCCTGGAGAACCGGCAACGCAGTTTCCGCCGCCCTTGCGGCATCCACACCCAGCGATTGCAGGAAACGTTGCATCGCTTCCTTCGAGCCCGAACGTCCGCGGCCCTCCGGAGACTCGACAAAGGAAACGCTCGATTGTGCGTCCTCGGGCAGGTACGTTCGGAGCCGTGCCACTTCCCGGCGAACTTCTTCCAGTGGCGGCGTGCTGATCCTTCCAGGTGCCGCACCCGTGCGTCCACCTCGCGCTTTGGGGGGACCATCAACTTCGGGATGACGCGATGCCTCGATCACCAGTCCGCGTGGTGAAATCATCGCCGCCACCTCCGCATCACCGAAACCGCGAGCGTACGACCGGATACCCCGATAGATCGGCTTCTCGCCCATCACCTTACGGTCGCGCACGTACCCGCTGACCCAGCATGAGGCGATCCGGGTATCCAGCGCGGCGGCATGCAGCGCGATCATCCCCCCTTCGCCGTCGCCGACGATACCGATGCGGCGTGTGGCGTCATCTCCCTCTGCCGCGAAGACATCCACGGCGGCAAGCACCTTCTGAATCTCGTAACCAATGACATGCCGACCCATCTGCCACGCGCCCCGCGTGATCCATTCACGATGAGGCTGATTGGTGAAGCGTACGTCAGGATTTCCCGACCACGTGTCCTTCCGATCGATCAGAACCGGAACCACGACGCGCACCCCGTGTTCGGCGAGATGCCGCGCGACCTGCGCTTCCTGTTCGAGTCCCGGCGCCAGCCCCACCGCCTGCTCCGGCGTCACGTCCGCATCCGGCAGCACCACAGCCTCCGCATGCACTTCCCCGACGGGCTCGAGCATCAGGCCTTCGCCTTCCATCCCACTCAACACGGGCCAGCGAATCGCCCGGACCGTGTAACCCGCGCCTTGTGCGAGAACAGGCTTCTCATCAACACGGATCGTCTGACAGAATTGAATCGGCTCCACGCGCGTATCAACCACGCCGAGCAGGTGCGCCAGTCGCGCTCGCTTCGCGTCCAGCCAGGAGCCAGACTCCTCGCTTCTCCGCCCTGCCGCCTGCCGAGTCCATTCGTGTACTCGCTGCGTCTCGGCTCGCTGCCGTTCCGCCTCCAGATAAGCGTCGATGCCCTGATGAATCTCGGAAACCAGGTCGATCCGCTGATCGGTGATCGCCCATTCCTCCGACGTCGGGAAGATCCCGGGATCCGACTCCGGCGAAGCACGCAAGGCGAGGCCGGTCAACACGAAGAGGAGAAAGCAGGACATTCGACAATACTCCGAAACATGACCCGGGCGGCATCGAGGCATCCGCACTCCCTCGTCATGCCCTGGATCGAGCCAGAAGGCCTGATCTTCACGATATCGCGAATGTGTTATTTCGACCAAGCGGCGAGAACCATGAAGTGATTGCATATACACAAAGACAGTGCGTCAGATCAAGCCGCTTCACAGACATCCCTCCGCCATCTGGACATGCGCTCGCAACTGCCTTGTTTTTCTTTTCGAAGACAGGTTTTGAGTAGACAGCGAGGGCAAAGCCGGTTATTCTGGATAAGTATCAGATCGATTCAAAATCTGAACCAGATCTCTCCTGATACATCAGTCTTGATGTCGCCGATCTGGCGGTACCGGTGTGCGGAGGAGGTCCGCTTCACGCCGGCTCAGGAGTCGGAATCCACTCATTTCAATTGCGCTCGAGGAGGAAGGTATGCGAACGGGACTTCTGACAATGATGCTGATCCTGCTCTTCGCCCCTGTCGGCACGGGCCAGGACGTGGTTGTGTTCTCCGAAGACTTCGAGGCGGGCCTGGGCGACTGGACCACGAATCTTTTCACCGATCCGGGAGCCGACAACGAGAACGTGCCTCATATCTACGATGCCACCGGAAACAACATCACCGATGCCGGGGCCGATGACATGTACGGCAACAACGACGGCGCCCCCGCCAGTCGCAAGGCAGGATTTTCCACCAACATCTTCCCGGCCTGGGACGGCATCAATCCGCAATGGATGCAGCGCCAGTTCGCAGCGGCGGTGCCTCCGGGAACGTATGATGTGACCATCACCTCCGATCGGTACATGTGGTGGTGCCGTGCATGGGAAGGCGCGAACTGCTATGACTCCAGTCCGACCTGGCAGGCGGGCAACCAGATCCTCGTGCTCACCGACGATCTCTACGATGATGCGCTGGCCCACCTGGAAGACTCGCTGGGCACGTCGGGCATGCGTCGCACGATGTGGACACGCCCGAGCGAAAACGGCAACCCTGCCTGGGACACGCGAACAGATCCCGGCGACTGGATCATCGGCTACACGGATACCGCCCAGATCACCACGACCACCGGCGATCTCGAGATCCGCCTGCAACTCTGGGAAAAGTCACCCGGCCAGCTGACCGCCGCCTGGGACAACCTGACGATTCACCTGGTCGACATTAATGATCCCGGCAATACCTGGACGCTGACCGAAGATTTTGAAGGGACCAATCCTCTGGCCGACTGGGAGTACAAGCTGCCCGGTCTCTTCGGCCAGATTCCCGTGTTCCAGGAATTCGCCACGGACGACGCCGCGCTTTACGACAACGTCAACAATCCCGGGAGCACCTCGGCCGGGTACTCGAACGATTACGACGAGATCGGCGGATTCAACTGGTTCTGGGCACACCAACTCTTCCCCGGCACGGCCGATCCCGGCGTGCTGTACACCGCCCGGCTCGAGTTCGATCGCTACGTTTATTGGCAGCGCTATCCGCTCGTCATCGATCCGATGGTCTACCCCGATGCCGGGAGCATGTACGGCGCCAACGTCGGCCACAACGGCAGCCCCTGCGTCGGCTTCGAGAACGACCAGCCCTCGGCACTCAACTACGACGCCTACGTTTGGATTCACCAGTTCATCGCCGCCGCCGACAGCGGACTGGAACCCGCGGAAACCTACGACCTCAACGTGCAGGCGAGGATCTACGTGGAGGACGATCCCGCCATCGGTGACTGGAACGTCGCCGGCGGTATCGCGCTGGCCACGGACACGGCGTACACCGATCCTGACAGCCTCGGCAATTGGCGCACCACGCGCTGGGCGAACCAGGGCGGCGACAGCGGTCAGGGAAGCTGGTACACGGTCAACGTAGACTACACCGATGTCTCCGGCTTCATGTCCCCCACGGGCGACCTGGACATCGTGCTGTTCTGGCGGGAGAAATCGGGCGCGACCTTGCAGCGCATCGTTGCCTTCGACGATATCGTCCTGACCTTCAAGGACCAGACGACCGCCGCTACGGTGTACACCTTCTCCGATGACTTCAACGGCGTTGACCCGCTGACGGACTGGGAGACCGATTACAAGAACGACGTGCCCCAGCCGTTTGCGGTCGGGAACTTCCTGCACGTCATCACCGATGGCAACTATGACGATCCTGCCGTCGATCCCGAGGAAGACATGAGCCCCGGCTTCAGCGTCGGCTACTGGGATGGCTTCCCCGACGTGACCAACAACGGCGTCTGGGTGCATGAGGTGGTCGAGCAGCCGTTCAGCACGTCCACGGGCGACGTGGAGGTACGCTTGTCTTATCGCATGAAGGAACCCTTCAAGCAGGTGGTGGCGTGGGACAACGTCTCGCTGACGCTGATTCCCCCCGCGCCCGTCTGCAACAATCCCGAACTCCGCTTCGACCAGGACAACGACGGTGATGTCGACGGCGATGATTTCGCCTTCTTCCAGTTGTGCCACACCGATGCGGACGATCCGCTGTTCATCTATGACGCGGAGACGTGCCGCTGCATGAACTCCGACGGTGATCTGGACATCGACTCGGCGGACTTCAACGCATTCCTGAATTGTGCGAATACCTCGGGACCGGACGTCCCGGCGGACATCGCCTGCGATGACGGTCTGGCGGATCCCTGATCGAGATCGCTACGATACCAGTGCGTGAGCTTTCGTGCTCACTGCCGCGAATTCGGAATCCCCTGATGCGTGATGCCTTGGCTCGAATCACCAAGCGTCACGCATCAGGGGGTTCTTGGCATAAACCGACTGCCCAGGACGACATCAACACTTCGAACCAACCTGTCAACAGGTCAGCCCCCCGACTTGAGTCGTAGCGCAGCGATGAACTCCCCTTCATCGGTCACCGCAACGTCGATATCTCCCTCCATCAACTCCATGAGCGCCCGACAGAGCGAGAGCCCCAGTCCGCAATGGCGCCCCTGATCGCCCCGCGCATGATCTCCGCGCCAGAAGCGATCGTAAACACGCCCCACGTCATTTGGAGCCAGTGTGCATCCTGAATTACGAATCACCCAGGACACGCAGTCTCCGTTGGCACCGGCGAACACCGCGATGCGTCCACCGTTTTCGGTGTACGCGGCTGCGTTGCTCATGAGATTCGTCAGCACCAGGCGCAACTTGTCCGGATCGGTGGTGACTGTACAGGGATCACTCATCTCCCATGCAACCGAGATGCCGCGCTGTTCCACGTCCTCGGCGAAGGGCGACCAGAATGTCCGCGTCAGTTCGGACAGATCCACGACCTCTGTGACGGCACACAACTGTGATGCATCGGCACGGGCGAGGTGAAGCAGGTTCTCGACCATGCGTTCCATCTGGCCGTGGATCTTCTTCGCCCCTTTCAGCGTCCGAGCATAGTCCTCCGCCTCACGCGGCTGACGGAGCGCCACCTCGATCATCGATCGCAGACCCGCCAGCGGCGTACGCAATTCGTGCGCAACATTGGCGGTGAATTGCTTTTCACGCTGAAACGAGGCCTCGAGCCGGGCCAGCATGCCGTTCAGTCGATCCATCACCGGCGCGAGTTCGATGGGCAACCCTTCGACCTCCACACGCTGGTTGAATTCGTCCGCGTCCACACGCTCGATTTCGGCGGCAAGATCATCGACCGGCCGAAGTCCCGCTCGCACCGACCATGCCACAACCACGACCGTGATCAGAACAGCCAGCGCCCCCACCCCGGCCATGGCGGCCCCGATGAACCCGAGCATCACCTTCACATCGGCGGTGCTGCGCCCCACCACGAGCGTGACCTCCATGAATTCGGCATCGCTCGCCTTACCTTCGTCGTCGGGTCTCGGCACATAGCGCAGGCCGACCAATCGGCCGGGCCGGCCGTCAGGCAAAGGGGCGCTCATGAAAACGGCTTGCCCCAATTCACCGCTCAGAAAGGGCAGGTCATGCGCTTCCAGGGAGGGTGAGCGACGCAGGGAACGCTCCTTGCCCACCCACACCTGGTAGTATTCGGCACTCTCCGAGGGCTCGTACTCGACCAGGCGCACTTCGTCGATCTCGATTTCCAGTTCACCGTCCTCCTGCTCGGTCATGGCGGTCAGTGAACGGGCCTTCGCTTCCAGGGATCGGTCGAATGCATCCCACATCGCCGTCGAAATAAGCTGGTAGAGCAGCAACCCCGAACCGATCAGAACGAGTGATGCAGCCGCGGTCGTGCCCAGGATCAGACGTCGTCGCAACGAGGACATCAAGCTTCCTCCAGGACGTAGCCGAGTCCGCGACGCGTATGGATCAGCCTCGGGCGATCCTCGCGCTCGATCTTCCTGCGCAGATAGCCGATGTACACGTCCACGACGTTGCTCTCCGCCGATGCATCGAAGGCGTAGAGATGCTCCCAGATCTCCGTTCGCGAGACCACCGCACCGGCACGCATGGCCAGCAGTTCGAGCAGGCCGTACTCTCGCGCCGTCAGCGTGACCGACTCCCCGGATCGTGTGACCGTCTGGGCACGTGTATCGACCTCGAGATCGCCCACGCGAATGACGGGATCCTTGGCTTCGTAGCGTCGGCGGATCAACGCCCGAAGACGCGCGAGCAACTCTTCAAAGGCAAACGGCTTGACCAGGTAGTCGTCCGCACCCGCATCGAGACCGGCCACACGGTCTTCAACGGCATCCTTGGCGGTGAGCAGAAGCACGGGAGTGTCCCGCCCCTCCTCGCGAAGAGTGCGCAACAGGGAGATGCCGTCGAGCCCCGGGAGCATGATGTCCAGAATGACGGCATCGTAACTCTCACCCCGCGCATACCACAGTCCCTCTTCACCGTCACCGGAGACATCCACGGCATAGCCCGCTTCGCGCAGCCCCTGGCTGAGTGATTCGCGCAACGGCTCGTAATCTTCGACCACCAGAACACGCATGGGACGCTACCGTGAAATGGAAATCGGCTGCCGGATAACGTCTTCCGGCAGCCGATCCAATTCTACACGACGACTCCGTCATCCGGGGTCAGCCATCATCCTCATCATCGTCGTCGTCATCATAATCATCGTCATCGTCTTCCCCATCATCGTCGTCGGCATCGCGCCCGACGATCTCACCGGTCGGAAGCACCTTGATTTCTTTCTCCTTGCCGTCGACCCTGGCTTCCATCTCGTAGACGACGATCAGGATCTTCTCGTACTCCACCTTCGCCCCGGCGCCGAATTCCTTCTCCGCCACCGCCCTCACGCGCGCGGGCACCGTCGACGCGTCCACTTCCTCCTCCAGCTCGACCAGGTCGCCGTCGGCCGTCACCACCGCCTCCGCCTCCTTGCCATCAACGACCCACTCGCCCTCGTAGTACACGATGTCGCCCTTGGTTTCCTTCTCGATCTCCTTGATCGGTGCGCCCTTCGACATCGAGCTCAACACCTTCTGCACCACGGCGGGCACGTCCGACCAGGCGACGTCCTCCTCCGCCGTCACGACCAGCCCCGCCACCAGTACACAACCCGCCATCACTCCGATCCATCGCTTGCGCATGTTTGTATTCCTTATCATTGTATGGAAACTCGGCCATCGCCTGCGAGACAACGACGCCCTCCGGTGACTCATGGATACACGCCGTTCCTCGAAGCACATCCGCCATTCTACCCGGCGAACATGAGAAGAGGATGAGAAACCTGACCGCCCGTGAGGCACAGGCCTTGGTCACGTCGTAATCCAGGATTACAATAAGCGTGCAGGTCGCAACAACGGGCCGACATGAACAGAATGAGTATCCAGGAGCTTCATCGTGTCTACGCCGAAAGAACAGATGAAGAAGATCATCCAGGCCCAGCCGGATGATGCGACATATGAGGAAATCCTGCGTGAGCTTGCCTTCGAACGCATGGTCGATCGAGGCCTGGCGGATGCCCGGGAAGGACGAGTGATCGCTCATGAAGAAATGGGACGCAGGATTCGGTCATGGCGGAAATAAGATGAACCAAGGAAGCGGCCTGCTGGCTTCGGGACATTCATGAGTACATCGCTCTGGACAATCCCGGTGCGGCACAAAGAGTGGTTTCCGGCATTTATGACAAGACCCGGACACTCCTGGATTTCCCGGAAATCGGCTACACGTATCGCGATGCACCCGAAGGAGAAATCAGAATTCTGATCTACGGCCACTACCGGATCGCCTATCTGCTTCGACCTTCGAACAGCATCGACATCCTGGGCGTTTTCCACGGCGCCCTCGATCTGGATCAATATCTCCCATAGTTGCCCCTGATTCCAGCGACTCCTGCAAGAGCCTGCATGGCGGCAGGGCAATACGCATCCCCAGTCGCCAGGAGAACGTATTCTTTGAGCTCACGCACATCCACATTTCTCATCATCGCGACCGTGCTTCTCCTGATCATCTGCGTAGTGCTCTCCGCGTTCCTGGGGCTGATGTTCTACGGCATGACGGTGCAGACCGATCAATCCAACGCGTCCGCCCTGTCGAATTTCGCCGCCGCGCAGGCCACCGTCATCCGCGATGCCGATGACCGCCGGGTTCGCCTCTTCGCCGTCGCCCCGAACGATGCGATAAGCACGTCCATCGATGAGTGGGATGTGGAAGTGATCGAGCTCGAGGAGGTCCGGGAGAATCATTGGCCCACCACTGGCGCCTACGCCAACCATCACAACCAGGCCGTCCTCACGTTCGCCGCCCACCAGTGGCTCCAGGGCAATCGGGAACTCGCGCTGCACCTGATCCGCACGCTCGCCGAGATCGATCCGGAATTCGTCTGGAATCACCCTTCGATGAACGATCTGCCCCTCCAGACCATTCTTGGCGGCCTCAAGGCCGACGACGGCAGCATGGACGCCTATCTCGCAAACGAGCAGCGGCAATGGGAATGGACCTCGAAACGTTACGGCAGTGCGGAAGACGAAACAGGCGAGTGACGAAGTCACCAGACGTCGAATTGAGCATGCCGCGAGCGGGCTGAGCCGGGCAATGCGGTGGCCGCGAAATGGGCTGCGGGCGATCGAGCGGATCATCCGATACACTTCCAGTCGTCTTGAGCCTCATGCTTCCCGGGGAAGAACCATGCAGCGCATCTCTCTGAATCCACTGGGGTTCGTCGTCATCGCCGCGGCGGTCGTTCTGTTCGTGCTCCTGAACCGGAGTGAGAAATCCGGCCCACCTCACGTGAATCGGTCGGCCACGAACGAGAGCGTCGCCTCGCCCTCCCCCGTGAGAGTCGACCCGCCGACGGCCACCCCGGAGCGGCGCGTGGCACCGGCGGTGCTGGTGGCGACAACTTCCGCCAGAGATCCCTTCGAAGGGCTGCGCGAGGCATCCAAGCCGACGCTCAACATCTTCGCGCGCATCGACAATGGTCCGTGGAAGCGCACCGACGCCGTCTACCCGATCAAGGGGCAACGCGTCGGACTCCGGATCGATCCCGTGGCCGACGCCCACGTCCGCTGGTTCGCCATCCGGCCCGACCTGTCGAAGATGTACAAGAACGCCAGCTTCCCCTGGGACCCCGATCCCTACAAGTGGCAGGGCTTCGGCAAGATCGACTACGCGCGGCAGGAACTGACGCACCTGCGCGACCGGTGGACCATCCGCCCGTTCCCCTCCGAGAAGTCGTCCAGCGCATCCGCGACGGCCCGAGGCGAACCATCCCGTCGTGAACCCTCCCGGCGGGATCCCTACGCCCGCGAGGATCTCGGCAGTTTCTGGTTCCAGGTGGAGGTCGCTGCGGACGGCCGCCTGCTCCGTTCGCCCGGAATCGCCGATTCCGATCATCGCGGCCTGTCGCCGGAGGTGCTCCGCGTCTCCGTCATGGAGGACGACAGCTACATCGGGCACCTGACGTCGTTCCACAACGTGCCCGGCGTCTTCGGATCCGTGACCTACCAGAGCCGCCACTACATCGGCGTCGATTGCGCCGACGTGCTCATCGCCGCCTACGGCCGATGGAAGAACAAGCCCATTGAGAAAAACTACAACGTCGCGATGCTGGTCTCGCAGTGGCCCCGCGTCCGCGAGTTCGAGATCGCGGACGGCGCACCGCAGACCCGCATCCGCTGGAACACCGACGTCCGCCGCGGCGACTTCATCGCCGTTCGTTACCGCAACGCGCGGCAGTACCAGCACGTCGGCGCCCTCTACCGCGACGCCAACGCCAACGGCCTGCTCGACGGCGACGACCTCGTCCTCCACGCCGGCCCCCGCCCGCTGCAAAGCAGTCGCCTCAAGGACGGAAGCTTCAACGGCCACGTGGCGATCATTCGACCGAAGTAAAATGATTGAGCAGGCGGAGAATCTTCATCCATGTCTACTCACCGGGTCTCCAGTTTTCGGGATGCTCGTACCGCTTCTCGCGATCCGGCTCGGCGTAGTACGGATCGCCCAGATGCACCCTGCTACCCCACCCTGTATCAAATACCGCGCACGGCAACACGTTCGCCATGGCCGTTAATATGGGGTACGTTCTCACGGGCAACCGGTTCGCATCCCAGCACGCAAACATGAACGGCACAAAATTGGAATCTCCCGCCGGAACGCGCGCGTGCACCACAACCGCTCCCACGCGGTACTCGAATAGATCTTCGGCAAACTCAATCGGCTCGCCCATCACCCGCACAAGGTTCTGTAACATTTGCGATCTCGTGAGCTTGGAGGAAGGTGGATGATCCATGACGTCATCCCACTGCTCCGCGGGCGTCGGCGGAGTCACCACGAAAAACTTGGAGTGTCGTAGCGCGAAACGCTCCTCCAATTCAGGTGCGATTCTGTACGGGGTCTTACCTTTGGGCATCCATTCGCCGCGGAAGATCTCCTCGATCAACCCCATGAGCGCGTCCGTCGAAGAGACGCGATACACCAGCCCAGTCCACACGCCCAGAAATGCATGATGCGGTCCGACGTGGATCCAGAATGAGATCCCTGAAGAAGGCCGCTCGCTCTTCACCAATGGTGGATCATACTCGGAAACCATAATTCGCCCGCGCTCGCCGGTCAGCATCTCCAGATGATCCCAATGATCCTGCATACTGCCATGAAAACCGCGCGATAACAGATCATGACAAACGGCTTCTTGGCCACCACTCATGGTGAAACCCCAGGTAGGTCGCTTCCCGAGTTCAGACGGTCGGAGAACCCAAGGGAACGAATTTGATTTCAACGCGCTTGTTCAGAGCGGCGGCGACACGGCGGAGCATCATCAGCGAGTGCCCCTGGTAGTCCGCATCCTCGAGTTGGCAGATCACCGACGCGCTCGTGCCGATACGCTCGGCAAGTTCGCGCTGACTGAGTCCTGCCTCCGTCCGGATGGTGTGGATCTTCCGAGCCACGTCGTATTCGGCCAGGGCCTGCTCGAAGGCCTGCCGCTGCTCCGGATCGTCACCAATGTAGCGATCATAAGCGGATTGAAGCGACTTCGAACGAAATGGATTGTTCTTCTTCATCATGGATTACTCCGAATGTATTTCGGGATCCGCCTCAAAGCGGAGTTTGCGATCGATGGCAAGTTCGATCTCGATATCGGGCACTGCCTTTTCTTTGACGATACCGTGGGACACCACTGCTGCCGTTCGCTCGTGAAAGAAGTAGAGCATTCGATAATTCACGCTCTGTAACCGTACACGCAGTTCATAAATGCCATCACGCAGATAGTCCGCCTCCGGTCGTCGAAGCTCATACCCCAGTTCTTCAAGTCGACCCAACTTCACCAGGCACTTCGCCTGTGCTTTTCCGGGAAGTCGATCGAGCCACTCCCGGAGCGGCACCGATCCATCCTCTTCCTTGAAAAAAACAACATCGACAGGCGGCATCCCGGCACCCCTTATTGATATTGTTCGCAATATCCCGAACACAAGTCAAGCTGATTCGCGACAATATTTTTGACAGATTAGGCTCCGAATCCCTCACTTGCTCTCCAGCCAGTTCTCCGCCCAGGCGAGGTCGACCTTGATCGGCACGTCCAGCGGCAGGGCCCCCGCCATCTCCTCACGGATGAACTCGGCTTCGGCCTCGACCGCCGCACGCGGGACGTCGAAAACCAGCTCGTCGTGCACCTGGATCAGCATGCGGGACGGCCGTCCCTCGTCGCGGATGCGGGCGTGGATGTGAATCATGGCCCGCTTGATGAGATCGGCGGCGGTGCCCTGCACGACGGTATTGACCGCCACGCGCTCGGCGAGCTGCCGCGCGTTGCGATTCCGCGAATTGATGTCCGGCACCGCCCGGCGGCGCCCCAGCATCGTCTTCACGTAGCCCACCTTGTTCGCCTCGGCGATCACCCCGTCGATGAACATGCGAATCCCCGGATACCGCATGAAGTACATGTCAATGAATCCCTGCGCCTCGGCGACCGGCATGCCCGTGCCGCGGGCGAGCCCGTAGGCGGTCTGCCCGTAGATGATGCCGAAGTTGACCGCCTTGGCCCGGCCGCGCTGTTCCGAGGTCACCTCGTTGAGCGGCACGCCGAACACCTGGCTCGCCACGAACTGGTGAATGTCGCGATCCTCCGCGAACGCCGACCGCAATGCCTCATCCTCACAGAGATGGGCCAGCACGCGCAACTCGATCTGCGAATAGTCCGCCGTCAGCAACACGTGATCGTCGTCGCGCGGGACGAACGCCTTGCGGATCTGCCGCCCGATCTCGGTGCGCACCGGAATGTTCTGCAGGTTCGGGTCGCTGCTCGACAGCCGCCCGGTGATCGCCACGGTCTGGTGAAAGCTGCCGTGCAGGCGGCCCGTCCGCTTGCAGATCATCGTCGGCAGCGTGTCGATGTACGTCCCCTTGAGCTTGGTCAGCTCGCGGTACTGCTTCACCAGTCCCGGCACCGGGTGGTCCGACTGCGCCGCCAGCGTGTCCAGCGTCTCGGCATCGGTGCTGCGCCCTGTCTTCGTCTTGCGCACCACCGGCAGTTCCAGGTGATCGAAGAGCGCCTCGGCCAGTTGCTTCGTCGAGTCGATGTTGAACGGGTAGCCCACCTGTTCATGAATCTCGTGCGTGAGTGTTTCGAGCTGCTTCTCCAGTTCGCGACTCATGTTTTCCAGAAACGCCGAGTCGATCTTCACGCCCTCGGCTTCCATGTCCGCCAGCACCTGCACCAGCGGCATCTCCGTCTCGTGAAAGAGCGACTGCATGTCGCTGCAATCCATCTCCGCGCGGAGCACTTCGCCCAGTTGCCACGTGAGGTCGGCATCCTCCGCCGCGTACTCGCATGCCCGTTGCGTGTCCACCTGGTCGAAGGTGATCTGGTTCTTGCCCTTGCCGATCAGATCGGAAATCGGGATCGGCGCGATACCCAGAAGTTCGCGCGACAGGGCGTCCATCCCGTGCGAGCGGCGCGTCGAATCCAATACGAAGCTCGCGATCATCGTGTCGAACGCGACCCCCTGCACATCGATGCCGTGATGCTTGAGCACGACGATGTCGTACTTGAGATTCTGACCGACCTTGCGCACGGCGGCGTCTTCCATCACGGGTCGCAGGGCATCGAGTGTCGACTCTCCATCAAGACACTGGCCCATACCGCGCAGGGGAAGGTAATACGCCTCGTTCGCCTTCCACGAAAAACTCAGCCCCACCAGCTCCGCTTCGGCCGGGTTCACGCTCGTCGTCTCGGTATCGAACGCAAAGAGCTTCTGCGACCGTAACTCTTTCATGAAGGCGTCGAACTTCGTTTCGGTATCGATCAGTTGGTAGTTTCGCGGGGCCGTCTTCTTCTGCGAGAACGCGCTCGCCGAACCGCCACCGTCCGATGACGATTCTTCAGCCTGCGCCCCTTCCGCCATCTGCTCGGTCAGCCGCCGGAAGCCCAACTCCTCGAACAGCGGATGGAGGCGCTCCGGCTTCAGCCCGCTCCACGCACACGCCTGGAGATCGAACGCCATCGGCACGTCCCGCCGCAGCGTCACCAGTTGACGCGTCACGTCGATCGAATCGGCGAACGCCTTCACGTTCTTCTTCATCGCCGGCGTGAGTTCGTCGGCATGCTCGATGACGCCCTGCGCCGTGCCGTACTTCTCGATCAGCCCCAGCGCCTTCTTCGGACCGACCCCCTTCACGCCGGGAATGTTGTCGGTGGTATCGCCGGTCAGCGTCTGAATCTCGATGGCCGACTCCGGCCCGTACCCCTTCTTCTCGCGCAGCTCCTCCGGACCGATGAACTCCCCCTTGCCGGGATCGAAGAGCCGGACCCGCTCGCCGAGCAACTGCTCGAGGTCCTTGTCCTTGCTCACAATCGCGACCTCCACCTCCTTGTCCGCCAGCTTTTCGCACAGCGTCGCGATGAGATCGTCGGCCTCATACCCGGGCTCACGCAGCATCGGAATCTCGCACGCCTCGACGATCTGAATCACCCGGTCGATCTGCGGAATCAGGTCCTCCGGCGGCGGTTCGCGGTTCGCCTTGTACTCCGGATCGATTTCCCGACGGAAAACCGTCTCATCGCTCGTGTCCAGCGCCATGCACAGGTAGTCCGGCTTCTGCTCGCGGATCAGTTGCAGCAGCATGTTGGTGAAGACATAGACCGCCTTGGTCGGCTCGCCCTGTGGCGAGGTCAGCGGCTGAAAGGGGGCGTAATAGCTCCGGAAAATCTGGGCATAACCGTCGATGATGAAGAGCCGTTTCGACATTTGGGGGCGACCCCCTCCTTGAGGTGGTGATGGAACGCGCACCGGGCACTGTAGAAGGCGGCTCGGAGGGGGTCAAGCGGCCTGCCGACGCCTCAACACACGCCCCGAATCACGCGGACCTCGGTTGACATGCCCGGGGGATGAGTACAAAATCCAATGACTGGATCGTCACGCCAGGAGGGCGCTCCCACGCGCGAAAGCGCAATGTTCCTGCCGGTCCCGAAGCGGTGGTCCATGGCTTCGAAACACCCCGCGGTTGGCAACATCCGAATCACTAAGGAGTTATGACATTATGGCTATCGCCCGCGCGCAACAGCCCAGCGGAGGCGCTTCCAAGACGCTCATGATCTTCTGCGTGGCCGTGGCGGTCGTGTCGCTCGGCTTCACGATCTATCTATTCACGAAGCAGGAGGATCTCAACTCGCAGAAGGATCGCGCCGACCAGCAGCGTGAATCGGCCATGCGCGACTCCCGCCAGGCCAACACCGCCCTCAGCAACATGGCCACCGCCGTCCTCGGCGAGCCGGACACGCAGGACCCCGCCGAGTTGACGGCGCGCGTGGAGGACGCCAAGAACCGCGCGCTTCAACTGGATGGACTGCGCAGCGCCCCGGTCACGCCGGAGTCGTCGGTCATCGATGTCCTCGAGGCGCTCGCGCAAGCCTATCAAAATCAGGGCGATCAGCTCGAGCAGGCCACGTCGCAGTTGGAGGACCTCAAGGCCGATCGCGAACGAATGGCCCAGGAGCTCGCCTCGCGAAAAAGCTCCTACGACGCCAACGCGTCCGACCTGATGGCAGACTACGAACAACTGGAAAAGCAAGCGGCGACTGATCGCGACCGCTGGCAGGAGAAGAATGCCGAACTGGAAGCGCGCCTGACCGCCCAGGCCGCCGAAGCCGGACGCCAGATCAATGCCGAGCGCCGCCTGCGCCAGTTGGCCGAGGAGCAACTCGAAAAAGAGCGTGAGCGCAGCCAGATGCTTCAGGCGGAGCTGGCGTCCTTCAAACCGCAGCCCGAACAGTACGCCGCGTTGCAGATGGCCGACGGCTCGGTCGTGCGCGCCATGCCCACCGAGGATGTGGTCTACATCGACCTCGGGAAGAAGGACGGCGTGCGGCGCGGCATGACCTTCGCCGTTTACCCGCGGCTCGAAGGTGTCTCGGAGGACGGCAAGGGCAAAGCCACCATTGAAGTCACGCAGGCTTTCGACATCACGTCGGAATGCAAGATCACCCACAGCCATCCGACCGAGGCCGTGATCGCCGGCGACCTGATTGCCAACCCGGTTTTCGATCGCTCGCGCCAGTATCGCTTCGCCATCGCCGGTGGATTCGACCTCGATTTCGACGGCAAGCTGGATGACCCCAGTGGCGAAAAGGTGGCAGCGATGGTCCGCGGCTGGGGCGGCAAGGTGGTGGACGACGTCGACACGCGAACGGACTTCCTGGTGGCGGGGGAACCGGCCGGCATGGTCGAAGAACCGCTCCTGGCCGAGGAAGGCGCCCGCGAAGCCCGGCAGGCCCGCGCCAAGGAACGCCGCGAAGCCTTTGAAAAGAAACTCCAGGAAGCCCGTGCCCTGAACATCCCCATCCTGACCCGGACACAGTTCCTGCACTTCGTCGGCATGCCCGTGCCGGACGACACCTCGGACGATCGGCTCACGTCGCTTCGCTGAGGGAGAGATGGCTTCAAGATGCCCCGGGGCGTGAGGCGGCCGGACGCGGCGCCGGGAAACCGCCCGCCGAAGCTGCGCTTGGTCCTACGCCGTCAGGCGCCATGCCCGGTAGAGTTCACTGACGCTCCAGGCCTGCGCCACACACCCGCGCGGCGCATGGGGCGCCTGCCCGTCGAAGACCTCGCTCACCGAGTTCAATCCCGCATCATCCAGGTGCTCGATCAGCGCCGTCAGCTTCCCCCGCGCTTCGCGTTTCGCCTCCGCCGTGAAGTCGTGCACGCGCAGATAAGCCTCGATGTACGGGCCGATCAGCCAGCCCCACACCGTCCCCTGGTGATACGCGGAATCGCGCTCGTACGGTCCGCCACCGTACCGGGGACGATAGGCGGGATCCTTGGGTGACAGCGAGCGCAAGCCGAACGGCGTCAGCAACTCGCGCTCGACGACCTCGAGCACCGCCCGCTTCTGTCCGTCATCCAGCGGCGAATGCTCGAGACTCACGGCGAAGACCTGGTTCGGTCGTATGCACGCGCTGAACCCTTCCCCCACCACGTCATTCAAACAGCCAGTCTCCTCGTTCCAGTACGCCGGCACGAACGACGCCCGGCAGCGCTCGGCCAATTCGCGGTACTCGGACGCATGTTCCGGCTCCATCGACTCGACGCGCTTCGCCAGCGCGCACAGGCCGTGATACCACAACGCGTTGATCTCCACCGGCTTGCCGAAGCGTGGCGTGAACACCGTGCCGTCACACTTGGCATCCATCCATGTCAATTGCGTGGAGGCATCACCGCAGGCAATCAATCCGTCGGCGTCGAGATGGATATTGAATTGCGTCCCGTCGCGAAACGCCTCGACGATCTTCCGGCACGCCGGGCCGAGAAACGCCTGCCATGCCTCCTCGTCACCGGTGAGCGCGACGTAGAGCTGCGCGGCGTGGAGATACCACAGGCTCGCATCGACACTGTTGTAATCCGCCCCCGCGCCGTAATCGCTGAACTTGTTGGGGATCATGCCGTCCTGCTGCACCGACGCGAACACCTCCAGCACCTGCCGCGCTTCCGTGTAACGCTCGGTCTCCAGGAGCAGCCCCGGCAACGCGATGAACGTGTCGCGACCCCAGTCCCCGAACCAGTGGTACCCCGCCAGGATCGTGGTCAACGGATCGCCCTGATCCCGATGCCGCTGCACGACGAAGAGGCGCGTCGCTTCGCGCAAACGCTCCTCGATGGGCCGTTGTTCGGGCGGCTCGGGCGTATCGAAGTCGACCGGCAGATTCATCTCGACCGGCGGAGGCGGACCGTCACGGAACGCCGCCTGCGCCTGCACCGTCAGGATAATCTCACCCTGACCTTCGGCTTGAAACCGACCCGGCACGAAAAGGTCTTCATGATCGCCCAGCCCGCGTTCCGTCTCGACGCGCAACTTGATGCCGTACCACCAGTCGCCGGTATCTTCGTACCGTACGGGAGCGTGCTCCCCATCCTCGCGCCGCGCGTGCAGCCAGAGGCGCGGCCCTTCGTAGTGCGCGTTCACCGCCACATGATCCGAAAAGGGCTGGACGCTGAATCCTTCGGCGAAGGCATGCGTCGTCCCGTGAAAATCGCGCATCGCCGTCATCGGGTAGAGGATGAACTTCAACGGCGCGTCGCCGTCCGCCTGGACGCGATACCGGATCCAGACCGCGTCCCGACCGTACTGCATCAGCACCAGCTTCGTCAGGCGCACGCCCCCTTCTTCGTATTCGAACCGGATCCACGGATGCTCGGGATGGGAGCTGTCCATCGCCACGCGCGTGATGTGGTCGAACCCCTGGGGATGAAAGGCGTTGGCGAATTCGTAGGCGGCGAACTCGTGGGCGCGGCCGGCCACCTCGACACGCTCGAGCATCGAATGCAGCAGCAGCCAGCGCTCGAGCGGGGGCCGCGCGGCGGCGACCAGCAGCCCGTGATAACAGCGTGTCGGCACGCCCGCGAGCGAACTCGATGCGAATCCCCCGCGCCCGTTCGTCAATAACCATTCACGCCGGAGTCGACGCAGAACCTGTGGATCCAGGGATGCCGGGGAGGGTTGCGATGCCATGAAAACCTCCATGTCCTTTGGGATGGGTGGCCGGAGACGAACCTCAGGCGCGACGTTCGAGCGGTTCCACGATAGGCGATCTCGTGCGTGCCGTCACGCGATCATGCCTCGGGCTTCGGGCTGAACAGGGCGATGCTGGCGGTGTAGCCGTGGATGAAATTGCGATTGCCCACCGGACCGAGTTCCCCGGCGGCGAAAAAGCCTGCGACCGGCAGCGCGTCACCGGCAATCTCACGCATCACGTCGACGTCGTGATTCGGCTCCGTCCACATGCGCGTGCCCCGGCCGTTGCACGTGAACATCAACGCCCCCGCCGCGGCGTGATCGCCGAGATGCCCCGCCAGGATCTCGCGCAGATCCTCGTCCGCCGAGTCGCTGTCACGCACATGAAACTGCACCGTCGAGCCGACGCGCATGATGTCTGCCACTGCGATCGCCCCGGTATTCGGATCGATCCCCATCAGGTTGCGGATCAGGAAATCTCCCCGCTGGAATGTCTCCTGGTACTCGTTGATCACGCGGCCCATGAACAGCGCCTGCGATTCCTGCACCAGCGCGGCATCGCGCGGATTCAGTGACGCCACCACGGTCTTGAGTTGTTCCAGCGCCGGCTTGCCCCCCAGTTCGAGAATCACGTTCTTTTCCGCCTTGGTGATCACGAACGGATTGCCGATCGGCCGGCATCCCTGCGAGACCGCGCTGCGCACTTCCAACGCCCCGGAAAGCGACACGCCCACGAGCCCGTCCCGATGCACCATGTCGTCATCGATCAGCACCGCCTGGCCCGGACGCTCCGCGCCGCTGGCCATTCCACCGAAAACGGGACACTCCGGATGCGTCTCGCCGATGGCGTCGATCAGTGGATTCACCGGAACGCTGAACGGATCACCGAACAGCAGGAAGGTCGGCTTCTCTTCCACGGATGGCGTCAGGCCGCCGGCGAAGGCAGTGATCTTCTCTTCCGAGTTGATCTCCGTCGCCTCTGCGCGAATCCGCCGGATCTCCACGCCCGGCAGACTGGCCAGCATCAGGGCGATGGCGGGCGTCCGCTCAATCTCCTGCGTATCGGCCAGCACGCCCTCCGCCGAACAGCCGACGATGGTGGCCGTGGGATGACGCTGAACGAGAGGAGCCAGCAGCGCCTGGGTGTCATCCTCGAAATGCGATGAGATAAAGACGAAAGCCAGGTCCGGCTTGACATCCCCGAGGCTCGATTCCACGTCCTCGCACAGTGACGCCATGGTGCTTTTCGGCTCGGAGGTCACCTTCACGGCTGTAGCAAACTTCATGAATCTGCGATCCTTCCCGGTGCGGGTTCAACGACTCATCAACTCAGATTTTAGCCGCAACCCCCGCTTTGTGGCGAACCGGCGGAGAGAATCCGACGATTTGGCTGATGTTCGAAAAAACATGCTCACGATCACCGATTGAGGCCGTGCAGATGGATATCTCATTCAATTCCCTCATGCAAATCCGTGGATCCACTCCTCCTGCTCAACTGTATCGGGGACACGGTACCCCCGTGATCGACCGATTCGCTCAAAGGCGTCCCGAGCATCGACACCTGTTCGGATCAACAAGCACGCCGCCACCAAGGCAGATCGACCGATGCCCGCCCGGCAGTGGACCCCTATGCCTCGACCATCCCTTCATGCCTGCCCTAGGCGGTCCGGCAGAGCATTCAACGCAGACAGGTCTCTCGGTACGTCCCGATCCTCGATCGCAAAGCGATAAAAAGCGATCTGCACCTCGGCACAGACTTCTGCTTCCCGCTCCAGTTCCAGCTCGCGCACCTCATCCGGCGTCAGCAGTGAGACCAGATCATCCACACCTTGGGCTTTGAGCGACTCCATTTCATCGAGGAGACTGGCTCCGCCTCGCGGTCGGGGCAATATCCCCAATCTCACCTCGGTGTGTTCCACCCAGTATATTTCCGCCTTCATCAGATACTCCATGCACGTGTCCCAATGTGTGCCCGACCTGAGCCTCGGCTGTTTCGTACCATGTGTACTGCCGATACAGTATACGTTTCCTGCAAAGACGCCACCGGCGACGAGGGAATATGAACAACGACCGACGTACATTCCGATGGCTTTCGCTGCTTTTCCTGCTGGCGGGAACGTCCGCGCTGCGTGCCGAGACGCTCTCGACCGGCAAGTGGCTCAACGATCTCGGCCGCAACTACCCACTCTCGCGGCAGGCGGGGGCCACCCTCATCGATGCGGAAATCGCCTACCTCTTCATGGATGCCGCCACGCGCGTTCAGCCCGACCTCGCCGAGGCGCATCGGTGGACGTACGACCTGCTATCGGCCCTCGGCCGTTGGGACGAGGCCCATGACGCCATCGGGCGCTACGTCCGACTGCAGCCCGGAGATATGAACGGCTGGCTTGTCTGGCTGGAGTTCGAAGTCGAGGCGTATCAGCTGGCCGAAGATCGCGCGCGGTTTTACCGCGAACAGCTTCGACGCGGCGAGATGCCGGAGCCTGTCAGGAGTGTCCTGCATCGCCAACTCGCCGAGTACCATCTCAACCGCAACGAGACCGACGCCGCGCGTACGGAACTGCGCGACGCGCTGCGTACCGATCCGTTCAATCTCCCTGCGCGGCAGTTGCTTCAATCGCTCGACAGTGAAGGTGCTAACGAAGCGATCGAGCGCCTTCGGCGTTTGCTGGACATCCTCCGCACGACGCCCGCCGATGAGGAAGCGGCCATGGAACTCGGCCGGATTCTCGAGCAGCACGGACGCCCCGAACAGGCCGATCGCTGGTATCGCCATGTCGAAGCGCTGCAGCGTCTCATGCCGCCGGGCGAGGTGAGTATCCCCGTCCGAATCGCCCGCACCCGAGCGCTGATCGACATGGGCCGTTTCGATGAGGCCGCGGATATCATCCAGCAGGTGATCGCTTGGGACGACTCCGTGACCGCCGCGTATCTGCTCATGGCCCGCATCGATCGCAAACGCGGCAACCGGGAGGAAGCGCGATCCCAGGTCATCCGTGCCCGCCGGGCGTTGGATACGCTGCTGAAAGAGGCAACCGGAGAGCTGAACCCGGACATGCTGGCCGAGATTGCCTGGTTCTGGGTGCACCAGGGGGCCAAGCCTGTTGAGGCCGAACGCCTCGCGCGGACCCTGCTGGCCGACGCCCCCGATCTCGTTCTCGCCCACCGCACCCTCGGCGCTACCCTGCTGAAGCAAGAGAGCTTCGACGAAGCGCGGCAATCCCTCGAACCGGTGGCGGAGCGCGATGCCTGGTCGGGCCTGCTGCTCGCCGAATGCCTTCACGCGCTCGGCCGGCAGGACGCCGCACGCCGCCAGCTCCTTCAGGTGGCCCGGCAGCCGGCAGGTGGCGAGTTACGCGAACGGGCCGGGGAACTCATGCAGGAGTGGGGCATCGCCGCGCCCGGCGATCCGCCGTTGCCCGGCGCGGAGGCCCTCCTCCAGGAATTCCCCGACGAGGTCCTCGATTATCCCCATCATCCCGAGCGCTACCTGCGGCTGTCGCTGAGCATATCCAACGAAGCGCTCTCCACGACGGAACCGTGGCTGTGCACTTTCCGCATGGAAAACATCGGGACATTCCCCATCATCCTCGGCCCGGGATACATGGTGAATCCGGAGGTGCTCTGCGCCATCGAAACCCAGGGCGACGATTTCCGCACGTCCGGGCCGACCATCCGTGTCACCTTTCCACATCAGAAGATTCTGCCGCCCGGCGAGGCGCTTCAGCACGAGCAGACCATCGAGATCGGGAAGATCCGCCAGTCCATGATCGGTACGCCACAGGTGACACACGATGTCATTGCTCAGGCCATTCTCTCGCCCATGCCCTTCCTGACACAGGAAGGCGAGGAGATCTGGGCCCCCGCCATCGGTGGCCTGGCCTCCGATTCGATCGAGTTTCGCCGCCGGGGCTTCGTGGCCCGGTCCGAGGAATTGCGCCAGCTTTTCGTCCGTTCGAACGACACCAACCTCAACGACCGTCTCGAAGCCACGGAACTTCTGGCCATGCTGATGGCCGAGTCTCAGCACCTCGCCGCCAACCGGCTCAACTACGCCGTGCCACGCATCGACATGCCGGTCGCGCGCGATGCATTCCTCGCCCGCACACGCGATGCGGACTGGCGCGTCCGCGCCCGGGCGGCGGAGGCGATGCGCTGGTTCGTGCTTGACAAGACCGCCAACCAGGCCGCCGCGCGATTGCTCAACGATCCCCACTGGTGCGTCCGCGGCCTGATCATGAGGACACTCACCGATCATCACGGCGAGCGCTTCAGGCCCGTGCTGGCCAACCGTGCGGACGCGGAAACGCACGACTGGCCCAAGCACATGGCCCGAGCTCTGCTCACCCGGCTCGATCAGCAACAGCAGGCGTCCTTGCCGGACGAAACCTCCGCCAGCGGCCAAGGACCCATCAGCGACCGGCCCGAAGGCAGCCTGCCCACGAACGAGATTCCCCCTCCTTCCCTGCCTCCGATACCCGCCCCTCGATAACGCACACTTCCCCGAGCGCGCACCGGCCACTTCCGGGGAGCCCCTCCGGCGCGCCCCGCGACATGTGGAACCTATCGAACCTTTTATGAAATCAACGCTTGGTCTTGGCTGCCTTGGCTTTCGACCGCCCCTTCATCGCGGGCGAATGCTTCGGATCCCCGATGCTGTTCTTGCCCGGCACTTTGACACCCTTGGCGGAGATGCTCCCCTCGGTGGACTCCCCTTGGGCGGATTCCTGCCCGGAACCCTCGCCCGCTTTGCCGGCTTCCGCACTGGAGGATTCCGTACTCGAGGATTCTGCCGGCGCCGGCATGCGCTTGGCCAGGATCTTCTCGCGGAGCTCTTTCATGAGATCCGGATTATCCTTCAGGTATTGCTTGGCATTCTCGCGCCCCTGGCCGAGCCGAATGTCGCCGTAGCTGAACCACGCCCCGGTCTTTTCCGCGAACTTGTCTTCGACCGCCATATCGAGCAGGTCCCCCTCGGTACTGATGCCCCCGCTGAACATGATGTCGAACTCGGCGTTCTTGAACGGCGCCGCCACCTTGTTCTTGACCACCTTGGCCCGCACGTGATTCCCGACGGCGACGTCGCCCTCCTTGATCGTCGTGACCCGGCGGATATCGATGCGGATCGAGCTGTAGAACTTCAGCGCCCGCCCGCCCGGTGTCGTCTCCGGATTGCCGAACATCACCCCGACCTTC
>CAZUAQ010000055.1:0-31643 GCA_964618455.1 uncultured Planctomycetales bacterium
TAAATGCTTGTATCATAGGGCTTTACAAGGGCGCGCTTTGCGAGTTACGCCCAATAGGATTGACGCGCTTGGAATGATCTCATGCGATCTATGCTGTTGTGACCCCTGCTTGTTAGAACCGTGGACAGACTGCGAGTGTTGTCTCTGTTTGGTTTGTGATGGGATTCCAGGGATCTGGTTTGTGTTTCGTGCCCGTGAACTTCTGAACCGTCCATGAGGCTGGACCAGAAAGGACGTGAGTTCTCTTGGTGTAGCTGCGTCAAGGGTGCTGGGAGACTCAATAAGGTTGGAGGCCCGCTGTAATGTTAATATCAAGGTGTACTGTCTTGGCTGCTCTGTGCTCAATCATCATCAGTGGTTGTGCGCTCAGGGAGTTACCGCGCATCAGTGATGAGGTTAAGCAGGGCAGGATTCCAGAGATTGCCTCGGATTCTTCGCTCGAGTACGTGGCTCCCGAAATGTCTCAGTTCAAGAGATTCTCGGCGGTACAGCTTCTGCAGAATGTTAGATGCCGGTTTACCGACGGCGAATCGGGGGTAGTGTCCTTTGTTCTGGGAAAGCCTGTAAAGAGTACAGGATGGCAAATCATCAGCGCGGCTCGACGTATGCCCGATGGGAGTTGGCGAGAATTGGATGTTTCCTCCGTACAGGATGGCACAATCCATGACAACGCCACAGTTTCCCGTGGCCAGTCACCATGAAGAGCGCCCTTTCGTCAGCAGACAGTATCAACGCCGTTCCGAAGTAAGAACCGGTCTAACCGACGTGCCTTGGCGTTGTGCGGCGCCAGCGTTTTGCAGTAGCGGCGCGAGACGATGTGCCTGTGGATGCCAATCCGGCCCATCTAAAGCCGGTTCTCGCCGTCCCAGGTGTACGCCCAAGCGCCATTGGCCGTGTTGCAGTCGGAGGTCGGCCTACCGTCGGCGATGAGATTGCCGTCGGCGTCGTAACAGAAGTACTCCGTGGGATTGGCCGTCTGCGTGTATTGGTTGAGGTTGTTCGTGGTGTATGTGGTGGCCGTGCCGCCGTCGAGTTGGTAGCTCTCGCGGTTACCGATGGGGTCGTAAACGTAGTCGAATGCGCCGTCCGTGCCGGGCTGCCCGGGTCGGTACCCTGATGCCGATCGGTGTGATCAGTTCGCTGTGGGCGGGTGTGTACCATCGATCCCTTCGTGCGCACGCCGGAGGAGTGGTGGACGAGGTGTTGCGTGACGCTCGCAAGCCGGACCGACCCAAGCCCTGTCACAAGCAGTTGCGGGCTGAGTTGACCCGCGAGATCGAGGGCGTGGAGGTGAACGCCAAGGAGCGTATCTTCGGCTGGTTGGCCGAGCAGGTGAAAGCTCGCAACCCATGGGGGCATAAGCAGGTGGTCTGCGTGATGGACGGGGAGCGGGCGCTGTGGAAGCGGCTGCTGCGCGGTGAAGTGGGATACGTGATCGGAGGGCTGAAGCAGATGGCCAGGAAGCGATGCCTGGGCGGCTCCCGTGCGCGGCAACTGAACGCGGTCATCGGCTACCTTTGGAGAACAACCGGCGGTTCATGCACTACGATGAATACCTGGCCGCCGGGCACCCTATCGGCAGCGGCGTTACCGAGGGTGCCTTCCGGCACTTGGTGAAGGACCGCATGGAGCGGACCGGCATGCGCTGGCGCGTCCCCGGAGCCCAGGCCATGCTGGACTTGCGGGCAGTGTATATCAACGGCGACTGAGACGACTTCCAGGAACATCGAATCGAAAGAAGAAGAACGCCGTAATCTATATCCGTATCTGCCCCTGGTGCGCCAAAACCTCAGACGTGTTGCATAGCGGGAGGTGAGTTACATCCTATCGAATTCTACGACTGTAGGCTGCCGGTGACTCGGTCTGTCCTTTGCTTTCTCCCAGAATGGTGCACGTTTATTCAGGGCGATCAATCTCCCACAATGCCTTGCCAGTCTCCTTCTCGATGACGAGCAGGCGGTTACAGTCGGAGGAAGATTGAAGCAGCGCACGGATAGGCTTGTCCATTGATGTCCGCCACAACAATCGATCGGTGGGCGACGTTTGTCTAACTTTTAGAGAATACTCCAGACGACCCGGCACAGAGCGCGATTCTTTTTCGAGGACGTATGTTCGGTTCCCATCGCACGTCACCTCATTCACTGGCGAGATGACGTGGCTCTCAAAGAGAGCGCAACCGCCCGCTCCGAACGAAAGGATAAGAGCCATCAAGAGCAACGTTGTGGGATGGTGCCTGGCTCCTGACGAGAGTGCTCGAAAGCCGGCATTAATCGTTCGGAAAGCGGGCCACAAGGTTTGCCACTGGCCTTGCAATCGAGCGTTCCTCCGGTCTTTCACTGTATTTGGAAATGGTCTTGCAGATGTTATCTGCAGGCGCAGTACGACGTCTTCATTCATTTCAGAATCCCCTTGTCTACAGACATTCGCCAAACAGGTTACAGCAAGTCGATTCTCCGTTCTTGACTCCGCAGAACGGGTAGTTCGATAGGTGACCACAGCACGCCTGTCCTGTTCCTCCTGTACAGCATTTTTGGAAAATGCCGCACATACATTTCGCAGAGCCACAATCGCGGTAGGCGAAAGGGCAGCACAAACCAAGGATGTCTATGGAATTGATGGGGGCATTCTTCACAAAAGCAAATGTATTGGGATCGAGGTCGGGCTGAACCGCTGGCACGCTATCCGTTCCGGACGAGGCCTCAGCCGGGAACACCAGTATCGCCTCTCCGGAATTCACAATACTTGTATATATCGGAGAACCAATATCATAAAGCGGACGAGTAGTCCACGTAATCACCGATCCGTTATTCGCCGGGTTTTTCTCGTGTAACGGATCCCGACTCATCCACCGTCCCAGCCGGGGGCTGTACCATCGGTAGCCGTAGTAGATGAGCACGTTGCCGGGCAGTTCGCTGTCTGTCCACTTGGTCGAGAAGCGGAAGGGGTTGGCGGCGGCGTAGGAACCTGTGGCGGTGATGGTGTTGCCGTAGGGGTCGTACTCATAGTGGGCGGCCAAGGAGCGGTCGGACGCCTTGATCAACTGGCCGACGTTGCCATTCGCGTCGTAGAAGTACCAGTACGAGTTGGACGAGCCTCCACCGGCAGCCACGTCCTCGATGGCCAACAAGCCACCGATGCCGCCGGCGCTGTGGATGCCGTCGGTGCCGTCCTTCCCGCTCAGACCGGACAGGTCGAGGCCCCAGGTGGACTTGCGGTCCACCGCGTTGGAATCATTCGCATCCAGGACCAGCACGACGTTCCAGTCGTCGTAGACGAACAGCAGGTCGGCGTCTTCGATCCAGGCGCTGCCGTTGTGCGTGTAGGAAGTCTTGCGCACCCGCCGTGATCTGTAGTCGTATTGGAACTCGAGCTTCTTGTCGCCGCTGGCCGGTGTGGCCGCCGGCTCGACCCGGATCAGCCGGTTCTCACCGTCCCAGGTGTACTTCCACGCGCCGTTGGCCGTGTTGCAGTCGGAGGTCGGTTTGCCGTCGGCGATGAGATTGCCGTCGGCATCGTAGCAGAAGTACTCTGTGGGATCGGCTGTGGCCGTGTATTGGTTGAGGTTGTTCGTGGTATACGTCGTTGCCGTGCCGCCGTCGAGCTGGTAGCTCTCGCGGTTGCCGATCGGGTCGTAGGCGTAGTCGAACGCGCCATCCGTGCCGTACTGCGTGCCGGGGCTGCCCGGATCGGTCCCCTGATGCCGATCGGCCGCGATCAACTCGTTGCGCGGGTTGTAGCCCCACAGGAACAGGTGGTTCTGGCTGAACGCTGAACCGGTGTACACCACGTTCACGCGCCGGCCGAGTGCGTCGTTCTCGTAATCGTACTTCGACACGGTGCCGCTCGTGTCGTTCTGGACGTAGTCGATCAGATCGCGGTCGGCTTCATACGCCCGCTGGATCGTCGCCAGGGTCGTGCTCGCATCCGACTTGTAGCGCGCGTACTCGACAAGATCGCTATCGGTCAGCCGGCTGTACTCGACGCCGTAGGCCGGCAGCCCCGGCCCGGTGATCCGCGCGATCCGGCCGGCCGCATTGTAAGTGTACGTGACATCATAGTCCGCGTCGGGATCGCCGCTCGTGCCGACCTGGAAGCCGGCCGCCCGGCCCAGCAGCGTCCCGCCCGTGCCGTCCTGGTACTTGCGGGTGATGAGCTTGCTGTACAGCCCGCCCGAACTCCCGTCGATGTCCTCGGTATCGAGCGTCATGTCATCGTTGTAGACAAACGTCCGCGTGCCGACGACATCAGCGACGGTCTTCTTGCGGCCGAGGCGGTCGTAGGTGAAGGTTACGTCCGGCGTCGCGTCGGCATAATCGACCTCCGTCATGTCGCCGGTATCGGGGTCGTAGTCATAGGCTGTGACGTGGCTGCCGCCGCTGCTTCGCGCCCAGGTACGGCTGGCAAGCTTGCCCTCGGCGGTGTACGTATAGGCGATCTTGTTGCCGGTTGTGCCATAATCGGCGTAGCGCTTCTCGAGCAGCAGGCCGGTGGCATCCTCGTAGACCCACGTGGTCACATCCGCCGTGCCGGGGCTGGCCGGCCAGGTGGACTGATCCCATCCGCTGCCGCCGCGGAAGGTCTTCATCTGCGTCCGCCGGCCGAAGTCGTCGTAGACCTGCTCGACCGGGTAGGGGGTGTGGCCCCAGGTGCGGACCTCCTCGCCGCGGTCGTTGTAGCTGAAGTACTGTGTCTTGCTGTCCGCGTTGGTGATCGACGCCAGTCGGCCGGTACCCGCGTCATAGGCATAACTCGTTCGATTGTCGTCCGCGTCTTCAACCCAATCGACCTGGCCGAGGCTGTTGTAATGCGTCTCGCTGGTGCCCGTCCGCGGGTCAGTTACGCCGGTCTGCCGGCCGAGTTCATCGTAGGCATAGGTCGTTTCCAGCCCGGTCTTGCTCGTATGCGACGTGAGCAGGCTGTTTACGATGACACGTACTTCGTCGGTGCTGGAATCAGGATGATCAACCGTTGTGGTGACTTCCCTTGCCGAACGGTCCACAACCACGGTGGTGGTGGTCGTATTCCCGTTGACATCGAGCACAACCGTCTCGTTGGTCACACCGGTCCCGAAGCCGGTCAGGCGCTGCCGGGACGTTTGGTCCGTGGTGGCGGTGTCGTCGTTGTCCGTGGCATAGATTCGCCGCGCCGTCTGGCGCCACCAGGCGCTGCTGATCAGTTCGTAGGTCGTCTCGTTTTCGGTGATGCGATCGGTCCCGTCGAGATCGAGCGCGTCATTACCGTCCACGTCGAGGCCGAAGCGGATCATATTGCCCAGGCCGTCGTATTCATAGAGCGTCTCCGCCTGGCCGGTCATGCTCATGCTGATGAGTTGGCCAAGATCGTTGTATTCGTAGCTTGTCGTTACCGTGCTGCTGTTGTAGCCCGGCCGTTGCTCTTCGATGGACTGCCCGAGCACGTTGACTGTCGTCTTGGTCCACTGAGGGGAGTTCTCGACGGTGTTGCCGGAGGTATGGCCGGTATACACTTTGCTCCAGCGCGTCCCGTCCTGATTGACACCATTGTCATGATAGCTGTGAACCTCGCCGGTGCCGGTGACCTTTTTCAAGGAGCCGTCGAGCCAGGACTCACGGATGGCGGTGATCGTCGTGCCATCGATGGCGGTGGTCACCTTCTCCCCCCCGGCGCCTGTCTGGTCATAGGTATGCGTCGTCGTCACGCCGGCAGGATCGACCTCCTCGACCAGACGCCCGGCATCGTCGTACTGCTTCGTTGAGGTCAGACTCAACGTTGAGCCACCATCTTCCGTCGTCTCCGTCACCAGTAACCCCGTGGCATTGCCGGCGCGCGCAATCTCCGTCACGACATCGTCGCTGCCGTTCTGGGCGAACCCCTTCTTGATCCGCTTTTCGAGGCGCCCCAGGGCGTCGTACTCGAACTCCGTTACGATGCCGAAAGCGTCGGTGATCGACGACGCCCGGCAGCAGTCATAATACGCCGTCTCGATGTGCGCGTTGTTGCTCCGCCCCTCGTCGGTTTTTCGACCGCGGGCGTCATAAGCATGGGCGACCCACTCCACCGGCGAGGCACTGTAGCCGGAATCGTAGGCGTAGGTTTCGCGGAGATAGGTTTGCCCCACTTCATTCGTAATGATGATTTCCTTGGTGGACTTGCCGTCCACCAGGCCGCTGGGACCCTGGTGCTCGACGATCGAACGAATGTCCGTATCCGTCGCGCCCGTGCCGGGCGTGAACGTGCCCGGGCTGGGCGCGCCGTTCGTCGTGGCCGGCGTGTACGTGCCGGTACCCCACGTATACACGTCCACCGTACCGTCAGGTCGCGTCACGCTGGCCGGGTGCTTGCGGTCGATATTGTTCGCGCCTGGGAGATAGTATTTGTTCGTCGTTCGCAGATTCGCGGCGTTGCCATAGGAATAAGATATGTCGGCTGCCCGCTCGGTGATTTCGACGATCCGCTGGTTGGTCGTGTCCTCGTAGTAGACGTAGAACGTCTTGGACACGACCGCGCCGTCGATCTTCTCGGTCACGGTGCGGGGCTTGTTCGGGAAGAGCGAGCCATCGTCATCGGTGCCCGAGATGGGCGTGTAATCGTTGAGGATCGCGTGGCCCGTGTCTGAATCGACGGTACCGGGCATGGCGGTGTCCTTCCAGGAGCGTACTTCGACCGTCACGCGTCCCTGCGTATCATAATCGCGCATGGCCCAGGAGCCGTCGGGATTCGTCCAGCTCTTGCGCTTCTTGTACTTGCCCGTCTCCTGACTGTCCGTGTACCACGAGCGCGACACCTCGATCTTGTTCGCCCCCGTGCCCGTCTCCGAAGCGGTGAGCACGTGGCCCCAGCCGAGGTCCTGCCAAGTCTGGACGGACTGGCGGATCAGTTGGGCGCCTTCGTAGGTCTCGACCGTATCCGTGCGCGTGTTGCCGTTGAAAACGCTCGCCCGCTCGACTTTCTTCAGCACGGTGAAGGTGCCCGAACAGTCACCCGCTTCCATCGCCCACGTCTTCGTCCCCGCCGTGTACACGAAGCGGTATTCCTTCGTGCAGTTCCCCTGGACGCTTTGGGAGATGTAGAGCTGGTTGAAAGCACTGGCGCCGTCCGGGTTCTCCACCGTCCACACCGCAAACGTCGTCTGGGATGATTGGTCATAAACCGTGCCGGTCCATGATCCGATGTTGTCGGGGTCGTAGAAGCGAATCTCGTACTTGTAGGCGGTGACCGTCACGATGTCAGCCAGCAGCTGGGGCGTCTTCACCTGCCGCAGATCGTCGTTTCCGTCCTCGATCAGTTCCACGTCATCCGGAGCGTGGCTTCGGCCCTTGGAATAGCGCAGCCCCGCGGGTGTAGCCATGTCGGTGTGGGGTTCTTTCGCGTGAATTTCCAGACGGCCGGCATCCTTGCCGAATCCCCGCTGGCCCAGGAAGAACTTGAACGACAGGCTTTCGGGGCAACCCTCGCCGTCACCACCGCCGTCAGATGATCCACCACCGTCGCAACCAGTTTCACAGCTATCCCCGCCGTCTCCGCAAGAATCGTCGGGAGGTTCCGGACAGACCGGGCAACTGTCCATGCTCGGACACGAGCCGTCCCAGCACTTGTCCACGCATTCCGTGACTTCCTCTCCATCCTCGTCGATGTAAGTCACACAGCATTGATCGGGCTCACAACAATCACCGTCACATTCGGTTCCGCCCTCACATTCGCACTCGTCGTAGTCTGGGCAACTCGGATTGCAGGTGGGATCGCCGCAGTTCTCCGAACACTCGCAGTCCGGCGACCCGCAGTTCGCCGTGCAATCAGCGCGAGCCTGCTGAACGGTGGCTGCCAACCCGATGCAAATCGCGACGATCGATGCGATGACCGCCCAACGCACCGGGCGCCTCGACCCCGCAAGCTCGATTGTCGTTCGCTCGTTCATCGTTGATTCCTCTCCACATCGGCCGATCATCGGCCGTCTGTCTGTAACCTGCTGTGCATACCCGACGCGCCGGACCATCGTTCATTCCCCCTGGCCCGCGGTATAGCGCTGGACCACTGATCGAAAGCTGTCCACTGAATCGTCGAATTCGCCTGTGGGGTGTCGCGCCTGAATGGTGTCCAGCAGAGCGTGTCCGGCGCCTGCCTGTCCGATCCGTGCGTAGTAGCCGGCCGCTCGCAACAAGGCGGCGACGCGTATCCGCTCAACCACCGCCCGCGGACTGTCCGCGTGCTCGCTGTCGATCTGGAGCGCCAGGTCAATGGCTTCCTGGAACCGCTTGTTCCAGGCCAGCACCTGCATCTTCATATAGTGGGCAAACGCTACCTTGCTCGGCTCCGCCTGCGCCAGGATGAGCTGCGTCAGAAACTCCTCGGCGGTCTGAAGAGCTTCATCCCGTCGCTGCAACATCCCATATCCAAAGACCGCCTTCTCGGTCGCGTAGTGAGCGTCGCCTTCGCTGCCGGTCAGCGCCACCTCGAGCCAGTCGGGCACGGCGCTGCCAGCCACTTGATATCCGTACATCATGGCCAACCGGGCTTGATCGCGGTTGCCGCTCTGACGCAGGGCGTGGGCCTGACTCCGGTAGGCGCGAACCTGCCCCAACTTGGCCTCGGCCCGCTGCCCGGCCGTCGCGGCGGCCGCTTCCGCCTCCTGAAACTTCTCGATCGCCTCGGGGAAACGTGACTGATGCAGGTAAAACCGGCCGAGCCAGTAAAGCCGGCCGGAGACGTTTGAGACCAGCGTCGTGGAGGGGCCCGGCGCAGGTGCTGCGAACTCCGCCTGGACGTAGCTACCCGTCGGATCAGCGTTCGCTACCGGATCGATCAGGTACTGCTGCCACGCCTCCGCTTCGGCCGGTTCGAGGAACTCACCGATGCATTGAGCGAGCGCGCCGTCAGCTGCGGACAAGTGCGCGGGATCGCGAATTCCCATCCGCAGCGTGGCGATCGCCCGGCCGGCCATGCCAAGGTGATGCATCCGGCGGGCGTACTCGAGCCGGGCGGCGGCTTCCTTGTCGTGGCCGAGTTGGGCCTGCGCGGCCAGATTCATCGCCGTGCCGTAATGCTCCATCGCCTCGACCAGGAGGGGGCCCCATTCGCCCTCATGGAGGTAGTTCTGGGCCCGACGCGTCTCGTCCACGACCGCCGCAACCGGCGAAGCCGCGTACGCGCCGTTGCCCTGCCGGACCAGACGGTCGGCGTCACGGCTCAACCGGCTGTAGACCTCGCCCAACAGCAGGTTCGCCTCGTAAGCCAGGTCCGCGTGTTCCGACTCGATCGCCAGGGCTGACGCCATCCGGGCCGGCTCCATCGCCTCGACCACCGCTGACGTTTCGTTGGTGAACATGCGCGACCGGCTTTTCCAGACCAACGCCCAGACCGCCTGCACGTCGTCAGCCTTCCCAGCCGCATGGTCGGCCAGTACCGCCTCGCACGCCGCCAGCGCCTCGCCAAACCGGGCCTGGTGTGTGAGCGCCTCGGCCAGCCGCACCCGTGCCCAGTTGCGGGTCGGCGCGTGAACATCCCCGGTCGCCATCGTGACCACCTGCTCGAGGAGCGGAATCGCCTCCACCCGAGCGCCACGTTTCATGAGAATCTCGGCGCGATGGAACTGACCCGATACCAACGGACCCACGTCCCCGTCAGGCAACGTGATGAAATCCAATCCTTCCAGAACGGCGATCGCATCGTCGAGTCGCTGCAGCTCGCTGAACAGCGAGCCGAGTTTCACGCGGCACCAGGCATGTTGGATGGGCAAGGCCGACGGATCGCTCAACAGAGCCTGACCGGCCGCTTCCGCCTGATCCGGTCTGGTCTGAAACCGATACGTATCGATCAGAAACAGCCGGGCCCAGTTGATCGCTTCAGATTGGTCGGGAAACTGCTGGGCGACTTTGAGCAGCTCTTCCTCGGCCTCAGCCAGCATGGCCATTTCCAGGCGATACTGGCCCCGCCGGGCCTGGGCCAGTGCAGCCGACGGCCGGTCTTCCTCGGCACGAGCCACGACCTGAGCCAGCGCTTCCAGCGCCTGGTCCCATTGGCCCTGCGCTTTCAAGTCGGCCGCCTGCTGGAGAAGTTCAGCAATCGTGGGCGGAGCGGGATCATCGTCGGCGCATACCTGGGTCGGTTTCAGCCCCAGCAGGCTCACGACACCGACCAGCAGGATGACAAACGGCATGGTTGTTGAAGCTCTTAACGATGCCATCTTCTGCCTCCATTATTTGCTTCCGGTTCGAGGCAAGCGACGCTATTCTTGTCGTGCTGCGGGTATATGCGGTCCTTCGACCGGCGAGATACCAGCTTCGAGCAACAAAGACCTGAAGGTGAGGGGTATCGACGCATGGGAGCGGCTCCTCCTGTCCATTGCGCGAAACGCCCTGCGAAGCGGACGATTGATTGTGGGGCGAGTCCCCTCCCCGGTACTGACCCACTCGTGTTTCCCCGGTACTGACCCACTCGTGTTGCCAGCCTAACCAAGTGAGCCGCATCTGTCAATCCCAAAAACGCTTTTTATCGGACGGCCCCGTAACTTCATGCGCCAGATGAACTTGGGCCACCTGCGGAAACTGCTGAGACCATGCCCGGAGGGCAACAGATCTTCTCACCGGGCGGTCACTCAAGCACCAGTCATCCCACCAGCAGGCACTGATGTCGGGCGGAACACGCAATGGACAAAGCGAACTTCATCTGTCACGCGAACTGGAGCAATATTCTTCACCACTGGCGGGGAATGTCACGCTGGTCCCCGCAAGGCACGCAGCCAAGGAAGAAAAACGCAGGGCCGCCAAAGGCGGTCGCAGAGTCAACCGCATGGTGGCGCGTCGAATCAAAGGCCTCCCCGGCGAACGCTTTCGACGGCTTGGGCGAGAGCTTCCCAATCGGGAATGGCGCCGTCGGTTTGGTAGGTTTTGCGGGCTTCGCGGATGGCGGCGTGGAGTTCGGGCCATTCCTGCGACTCGTCCTCGGCCTCGAACAGGTGGCCGATGGCGCGGAGGCGGTGGGCGTAGCCGTCGCGGGTTTCGGTGAGCAGGATGTAGGCGGCGCCCAGGTGCTTTTCGACGCACTCGAGGCACGAGGCGCGGGTGACGGGGATGGCGTTCGGCGGCGGGTCGGCGGAGTTGTCTGACTTCATTGCCGAAGGCGTGTTTTCGGGGGCGGCGGTTATGGAGGCTGATGCTGATGCGCCGCGGCAGCCGCAGTCGCCGGTGGGTTGCGTGGAGATCGGCTGGACCTGGCCGGGCAGGTAGCGGACGGCGGCGTTGGTCGGGTGGCGCGACAATTCGCGTGCCGCCGCAATCTGCCGGTTCTCGAAGTGCTCGCCGATGCGGTGGGCGTACATCGCCTGGTCGCCGAGGATGGTGCACTTGTACGCGGGCCGACCATCGCATTCGAGCAGATACTGCTCGCCGGTGGTGACGTCGTACTCCAGCGTGAAGACATCGTCCTCGGTCTGCCACTGGCCGCTGATCAGCAGTTTGTCGGGTTCATCGGCGCGGTAGGACACGCGATAGATGAACGCGCCCGGCAGTTCGATGTCGAAGTCGCCGGACGGCTGGCGGACGTGGATCAGGTTTTCGACGCTGGCGTACACCAGCCGGTCGGCGCGAATGAAGCCCGCTCTCGTCGGATGGACCGCGACAGGTTTGCTCAAGCGGTCCAGGTCTGGGCCGTCCATGCGGTAAAGGTGGTACAGCGGATTGTCCGGCGCGCCGCCCGCGATGAAAGTCACGTGCCAGCCAGCGTGGTCGTGCCAGGCAGCCGGCGAACACTCCGCCAACTGTTCGCTCAAACCGGTCTCCAGCCGGCGAGGTTGATCATCTTCTGATGCGATCCACAGCTTCCATCGCCGCGACTGGTTGGACGCATCCACGTCCTCGGCGCCGGATCGGCAGTAGAACAGTACTCGTTGTGCGTGGCCGTTGCGTGCTTCTTCGCCGACCGGCATCGATGCAAACGTCAGAAACGGCATGTGCGTCATCACGTCATCTTGTTGAATGATCTCAAACATCGTTATCTGCTTCTCCTCAGCATGAATACACAGTGGAAGTTGTCTGGCAGGTGCCCGGCCAGTTGATGTACGAACCGGAGGCTGAGCGGCAGCCGATCTGAAGCTGCATGTAGCCGTTGTAGTAGTAGTTGGAGCAGAACTGACTTGGCAGGCCGACGAGCTGCCCTTCATGGTTCACGCATCCGGCCCCGTACCACGGATAGGAATACGGATAGCACGAACCGGTCTCGATCAATCGCCAGAAGGCGCAGGGTGTGGCCTTGCCCGTTCCCTGGTACGGCGTCAAATCCCAGCATGGGGCGGTGCTGCGGTTGGTGACGAACGAGGCCAGCACATACGGCGTGCAGCATTCCGAACAGTGGCCGCTCGCATTGAACAACTGCGCCTTGCCGCTGGTCCGCAGGCTGCGTTTGCCGACCCTGAACAATCTCGCCTTGCCCGTCGTGGCCATCGTGTCGCTTCCTCAACTCGTGCACGATTCCTGCTCGACCATCTCGTTGATCCACCCGAGCACGAGTTGGCCCTGGGCGTTGTAGTGGGCGTGGCCGAACGTGGCCTTGATCATCCAGCCCGCCGAGGGTCGCTTCCATTTGTGCGGCGAGACGGTCGGATTGACGTTCGTCTCCAGCGTCTCGTCGGTGACGGGATCGATCACGGTGTAGGTCCAGCTCGCGGCCGTGGAGTTCGTGCCCTGTGAGCCTCCGGTCTGCGTCAGGTTCACGGGGAATACGGACGGCGACCAGCGGCCCAGGCGCACGACGGCCCACTTAACCCCGGTGCCACTTTCTTTCCACAGGATCTGGGCCGCGCCGCTGCCGCTGCTCCTCAGAATAGCGGTCACACCGCTGTACACGTCGGCGTGTCCGTGGGCCTCCTTGCTCACCAGCACTTTCACCGGGCACATGCCCGCCAACCAGCCGAGGCCGAGGGCGCCGTTGCGAATCGGCTCGGCCAGGATCGCGAACTTGCCCCAGTGGTCCGCCTCGGTCGGCGTCACGCCCGACAGCGCCGGGCGGTTGGTGAATTCGGTGAAGTTGTCCGTCGGATTGATGACAATGGTATCGATGCCCAGGATGTCGAAGCGGGCCCGGTCCGCGCCGCTGGCGTTCTTGATGAGCACGAGATCGCCGCGCGGGCTCGGCATACCCGTGCTATGCTGACCGTGCTGGCGATCCTGGTAATCCCTCGCCGCGTCAATGAAGGCGTTGAACGTCTGGGCGGGGATGACCAGCGGCGAGCCGGATTGGACTTTCTTCAGGTTGCCCATCGCTCACACCCCGATTCCCATCAGACTGAAGTCGCCGTACTCGTAGACGCGCTCGACGTAGGCAGCCAGCGGCTGCTTCACCAGCGCCTTGGCTGCGGTGTCTTCGGTATCGGCGTAGCGAATCCACAGGTACTCCCAGCCGCGCTTGCTGATGCCGCTGATAGACCCGACGGTAATGCCGGTTCGATTCGGAGAGCCGGCGAAGCGATAAGACATTTCCCAGGCTCCGAACCCGCGCTTGGTCCCGGATGCGCCGAGGAAGAGCACTTCGCCCGTCGCGAAGCCCTTCCATGGCGCGCCGTTCACCCTGCCCGTGAGATAGAACAGCGTCGCCTTGTACGCGGGTGTGACCAGCACGTCCGGCAGGAAGTGCGTCTCGCTGAAGTGGTACACCGGCACCGTGATGTCCACGCCCTCAACGTTGTCATGCGTGACGCCGATGGCCCCGCCGAAGTTCGGGGGCGTGCCGGCCGCACCGTAGGCGCCGACGGTTTCGAGCGATTGGGTGATATGTTGTGCACCGCCACCGGTATCGAACGCGAACGTGGATTCGTTCTCCTGGGGAACGATGCCGTAGCGGACAGTGCCCTCCCAGAGATCGTTGCCAACCGGTTCGACTGAGGCGCTTTCACGCGGAATGACCCACACCCCGTCGCCGTAGAAGTCGTAGATGAGCGGGCTGGCGCCTTCGAGCGCGACCCGGGCGGCCACATCGTCATTCGTGCCCCGAACGTTGTAGCGCAGCTCCGCCGAGGGGTTGGTGCCCATCGTGATCTGCCGGCTCTCGAACTTTTCATCAACGGTGATCGGCACAACATCTCCTCATCACGCAAACGTCAGACTGCCCGTCGTCGCCGCATCGACGAGGCGTTTGGTGTGCTTGGCCGTCTGTTCGGTCGCGCGGGCCGTGCGTTCGTCAGCGTCGCCGGCGGCAGCGAGTCCCTGTACCGCGACCGGGTTGAACGTGCCGGTCACGGTGATCTTGTCGGCGATGACGTCGCCGAGCCCTTCGAGACGCTCGGCCAAGCCGTCCAGCAAGCCGCGTTTACCGCCTTCCGGCGCTTGCTCTTCCGCTTCGATTTGCTCGCGTTTCTGCTTCGCTTCGGCCAAGGCGGCGGCCAACTCCCGGCGGGCCTCTTCGAGTTGTTGCCGCGTTTGCTTGAGCTGACTGTCCGTGGCCTGATCGAGTTCGGCGATCGCCTCATCCTCAGAATCGATGATGTCGCGCAGACGCGACTCGTGACGCTGCTGTTCGGCTTCGCGCTTCTGCTGGCGTTCCTTCTGGAGCTGGGCCAGCTTGGCGTTCTTCTCCTGCTCGATGCGCTGCTCAGCAGCCACCAGCGCCTGATCGGCTGCCAGATTGGCCGCGTCCACGTCGAACGTCTCATCGAACAGGCCCTTGATGTGGTTCAGCGTCTTGGTCGCAACGTTCTTGATCGTCGACCAGGTCAACTCCATGAAGCCCGTGAACTGTTTCCATGTTCGCGAGATGAACGCCGTCGCCTCGATCCAGCCGGTCTTCAGGGCGTGCCAGATAAACTCGGCGCCGCTCAGTAGGCCCGTCCACATCTGCTGAGCCTGCGTGAGCATGAAGCGCTTGACCTGCAGCCACGTGCGGTTGAGCGCGGCCACACCCTCCTGCCACGCCTGCTTGAGCGCGAGCCAGAGAATGCGCGCAGCCAGCGCCACGTCGCCTGCGGCCAACGCGTCGGCCATGCCGGTCACGACCTTGGACACAAACGAATGAAGCCTGCCGAACTGATCGCGCAGCCAGGCGAGGGCTTCGCCGGCGACGCCACTGCGAACAAGGATGACGGCGGCCAATGCGCCGACGGCTGCGATGACCAGACCGATCGGAGAGAGCATCGCCTTGATCGCCAACGCGGCCACACCGAACGTCGCCTTCACGCCGACCATGATCTTGAGCAGACCGCCGATCGCGAATGCGGCGACCTGACTGGCGACGCCGAGCGCGAACAGCCCGACGCCCATCGCGCCAATGCCCAGTGCGGCCACGCCCACGAGCACAACGAGCGTGCGGTTCTCTTTGACCCACTTCGAGATCGCGGTCACGACCTGCGACGTGATATGGGCCACCACGCGCAGCGGTGCGACCAATGCCTCGCCGACGGCGATGCCCAGACCCTCCAGCGTGCTCTTGAGAATCGTGATAGTGCCTCGAAGCGTGTTGAGCTGCACACCGGCGATACGGCCCGCGACGCCGTCGGATTCACGCAGTGCTTCCGTGAACTCGCGCAGCTTCGGCGCGCCCTGCGACAACAACTCAGCCACGCCTGCTGCCTGGCGGGCCTGAAAGATGTTGCCAAGGATTTCCAGTTTCTTGCCCGAACCGAGACCGGCCATCGCCGCATTGAGATCGGCGATGATGTCGGCCAGTGAACGGACGTTACCCTGCGCGTCGAGCACCCGAACGCCAAGCTCATCGAGCGTTTGACGTGCTTGCTCGCTCGGGCTGGTCAGCGCCAGTAGCGCGCCGCGTAATGACGTACCGGCCATCTCGCCCTGGATACCGGCGTTGCTGAGCAACTGAATGGCCGCGACGATTTCCTCGAATTCGATCCCAGCGCTCTTGGCGATCGGCCCGATGTATTTCATCGCGTCGCCGAGCATCTGCAGGTCGGTGTTGGCCGTGGTCATGGCTTTGGTCAGTACGTCCACGGCGTTGCCGAGGTTGTCCGCCTCGATGCCCATGCCAGCCATGATCTTTGCGGCAATGTCGGCAGCCTGGGCAATCTCGAGCTGACCTGCGGCGGCGAGGTTCAGCGTCGGTCCGATCGCCTTGAGGATCTGGTCGACGTCGAAGCCGGCCAGGGCGAAGAAGCTCATCGCCTCCGCCGCCTGGCTCGCCGAGAACACCGTCGTTTCGCCGAGACGCTTGGCCTCGTCGGCCAGACGCTGGAAATCGCGTCCTGTCGCGCCGGTCAGAGCTCGGACGCGCGCCATCTGCTGCTCGAAACCCGCGAAAACGGTCGTACCGATGACCAGCGGCGTCGCGACGGCCGCGCTGACCTTGATGAGGTTCGTCCCGATCGAGCGAACGCCAGCACCGAAGGCCTGCAGTCGCTGCTGCGCGCGCTTTAACCCGGCGGTGAGCTTGTCGCTCACGCCGAGTTCGACGAACGCGCGTCCTGCGCGGATGCCTTGGGTGTTGGCCATCGCTTACCCCGGCCGGATGCTGTTGCGCCACAGCTCCGGAAACTGCGGCAGTTCCTTCTGCATCGCCGGCCCCATGAACGGGCGCGGCTTGTAGACCAGTCGCGTGCCGGCCTTGACGAGTTGGCGCTTGCCGCGCGTGAAGCGCCCGCGCCGATCGCGGCCCGTGTCGCCGACGCGCACGAGCATGGTTCGCCTGGCGACGGTAGTGCCGCCGAACTCCAGCGTGTGCGGCGCGTCGCTCTGCTTATTGAGTTTGACTGGCCCGACGACGACCGAGTCGGTCCGCTCGTCGTAGCCGAAGAGGATCAGCCGCCGGAGCAGCCCTACGTGCGAATACGGCGGGCTGCCCGGCGGTGATGTTCCCTTGCGTTTGCGGATGCTCGTTCGCGCCGTCTGGCGGATGAACGCGCCGGCGCGGGACAACACACGACGCCTGGCCTTGTCGGTCGCGCGCTGCACCTTCGGCCGATCGAAGAACAGCTTCTTGATCCGCAGATCGATCACGACTGCTTGCCGTTATCCTCATGCGCGATGCCCAGAATCAGGGCCACACCTGAGGCGATGATCGCGGTGACCACGCTTTCGCTGACTTCGACCCCGGCATGCACGGACCACGCGGCCACGATCGTAGCGATCGCCACCTGCACCTTGCGGCTACGCAGCGGCCAGAGCCACCAGCGCCAACCCGATACGGTCTGCTCACTCATCACTTACCCTTTCTCGGTGTCGCCTCGATTGCCGACTTGACGCTTGCATGCGTCAGCGGTTTGTCCAGGATGACGAAGTTGGCCCGGTCCAGATTGACGACACCGGCACCCTTGCCGCGGAGCAACTCGAGCAGCCGGGCGATCTGCTCGAGCGTTCCGACAATCGTTGCGCCGTCAGCGTTGATCACGCGGGCCACGGCCTACTCCTGCCCACCGTCAGGCGCGGCTGGTTGCGTGGTCGGGTTGAAGACGATGCCCAGCAACTCGGCAATCTGCGACCATGCCTGCGTGTCACCCTGCATCGCGCGAAGCAGTGCCGTGCGCAGTTCGGCCTGTTGCTCGTTACTGAGCGTGACGGTTCCACTGCCGGTCGCGCCTGCGGCCGAACCACTGGCCACGCCGCCGGGCAAAGCCACAGCCGGTGCGACCTGCACCGATCCTTCCGGCTTCTGCTCCGGCGACTGCGTGATCGTCGCTCCGGGCTGTGCGCTCATCGGACCGACCGCGCCGGTGCTCTGCGGCCCGGTGCTGGACCCGCCCGTGTGAATGTTGAACGTCAAACCAGCGATGACGTAGCCGGCCTTCGGATCGCGGACCTCGTTGCCGGCTTCATTGCTCGTAGCGGACGTGACCGACGGCAGTTCGCTGGATTGCTCGTCGAGCTTCAGCACGAGATTCGAGTCATCAGTAGGGACGCCGTTCTCGCCCGGCGCGTTGATCACCCAGACCTTCACGTCGCTCTTGGAACCCTGGGCGGCTTGGTCACTGATAGGCGTCTGGAACTGCTGGCTCGGCTGATCGACCGGCGCAGCCGTGTTCTGCGCGCAACCGAGCAGACAACCGGCGACCAGCACGACGCACACCAACGAAACGACGAACACAGACCCTTTTTGAATCATGACGGACCTCCTTGTCGCAATGCCTCCGGCACCGTGCCGTTGATAAATACATCCTTGAGAACGCTGACGCCCACCTTGGGCGGTATTGCGTGTTTGCCGAATGGATCGAAATCGCTTGGTCGATAGGCTCGTGTCTTTTTCGAATCGCGATGGCAATTGGCCAGCAGCGCCATGAGTGAGCTGGTTCGCGACCAGGCGTCTTTCATGCGCGCCTCGGCCATCGCGAGTAGCTCGCGAAGCGTCAGGGGGCCAGGTTCGATGCCGGTGATGCCCGCGCATCGCCAGATGAGCTCGCGGCACTCGCCAGCGCTTGCTCGACCACCTTGTCGAGTTCGCCGCTGTCGATCCTTGCTTCGATCACGTCCCTCGCTCGGTCCATCGCCTTGAACGTCGTCGCGAGCACGCGCTGGAGGTTTGCCCGATCTCTCGGGCTCGGGGAAAAACCCACGAGTTCCTCCAGCAGCGCCTTGGTCGCGTGCTCAATCGCATCGCCAGCCATCGCCCGGCCGAACTCCTCGTCCGTGATCTGGCGCTCGTCGGCCTCGGGCTTGCACACCGCGTAGACCACGTCGCACAGCAGTACCGGGTCGCGAATCAGCCGTTCGATCAGCTTGCCTTCGACGACTTCGAGCAGGTCAACGTCGAGCAACCCGCGCACGCGCTTGATGGCGCCGACGTTGATGGCGATGGTCCAGGTGCGGCCGGCGTTATCGGTGAAGGTTCTCATGCGTTAGGCTCCTGCTTCTTTCCACGCCGGGGCGCGGGTCGAATATGTCGGCTTGGCGGTGACGCTGACGGTGATCGCCTCCTCCAGCGGCTCGTTGCGGCTGAAGTTGGTGATCGAAAAGTCCGCGTCGAGTCCTTCGCCGTTGGCGCCGTCGAGGATCGCCAGGGCGATCGCCGTGTTGTTGAAGTAGGCGTCCTTGATCGCGGCGAAGCCTGAGTCGCCGGTGTCCCAGATCATCTCGAACTCGACGGTGCCGTTCTTGAGCGTGGCCACCGTCGCCCGCCATCCCTGGTTGCCGCGCGTGGTGACGTCCGCCTCGCCCGTCTCCAGGTTCAACGTGACATCCTTGACGTTGATCAACTCCGTGGTGGCCGTGGCACCGGCCGCCCCATAGAAGAGTTTGGCATCCATGCCCAACTTGATGGCCATATCCGTCTCCTTGTCTCACCGAACCCACCCATGCGGGATGGTCGATCTCATGCTTTCCGGCGCCGGTCACGCGAAGCGCTCACGATGTAACCAGTCCGCTCTGCGGCACCTTCATCGGGACACCACCCACGAACGTCAGGCCGGGAGGCGCCTGCACAATGCGCCACTGCGTGATCGGCGCGCCCGTGTGCTCCACGTACACCTGAAACCCGCTCCCATCCGAGCCGCCGGTTCCCAGCCACGTTTCACCGCTGGCGACCTCCAGCCCCGTCGGGTCGAAGGTGTATTCCGCGAGCTCGTGCGAGAACGTCCACGTGGCGATGTTGTCCGACGCGGTCACCGAAACCACGGTGACCTGTTCGATCTCCTCCTCCGGCAGCTGCAGCAGACCACCCAGCGCTTGCCCGAGTAACGGCACCGTCCACCTCCATCCCCACCCGCGGTAGGGAAGCTCGAATCCGCCGCAGACGCCGTAGCAGTTGCCCGCACTCGTCGTGATCCGCAGCACCTCATCGGCTCCCAGTTCGATCGGCTCGTCGAACACGCGGTCGACGCCGGCGGGGAAATAACCGTGCAGGATATGCTTCGACGGCTCGTTGGTGTCGCCCCGGAACACGGTCACCACCGCGGCCTCGGTCACCGTAACCATCAGTTCCGTCAACACCGCGAAGAAGCCGCTGGCCGGTGTCCAGATCGCCACGTCACCCTGGGCGCCGATGACCTCGAAGCTGTGCGTCGTCCGGCTCGCTATGGGATAAGTCTTCGCCATACCCGCTACCTCAACACCCGAAACGTCAGCGTCAGTACACTCGTGAACACCCGGTGCTGCTCGAGATGCTCGACCGCGTAGATGGGCACGTTCTCCGTCTTGATCCACGCCGCCTCCGCGAACCCGTCCAGGCGTCGGAGGCGGAAGTGGTCGGCGATCTCCTCAACGAGTGTCATCAGCGGATCGAGTTCGCCCGGTTCTTCCTTCTCGAACTTCTTCTGCACCGCGATGTCGATCCGGCAGTCGTGCTGGTTGCGGCTCCGGCCGGCCGACTCGATCGTCGTGCCCTGCGGGACGACCGTGACGTGCAACGCCTGCAATTGCGGCAGATCCAGCACCGGCCGGTAATGCCGCTCGGCGGTGAACGACAGGCTGAACGAGCCGGTATTCAGACTGGTCGCGACGGCGTCAGCGATTTGCGTGATAATGGACACGTCACACTTCCTCCCGGGCGATGCACGGTCGCGAGATGATCTTGTCGTGCAGCGACCGGTTCAGGTTCAGCAGGTCGCTGGTCGTGTTGGTGAGGTCGCGGATCGCTTCGGTGTTGGCTGCGATGATCCGGTTGTTGGCTTCCAGCACGTCCAGCAGCTTGCGGATGAGCCAGATCACGACGCCCAGCAGCACCACGGAAAAACCGAGGAAGCCATACTGCACCACGGGTTGAATCATCCAGGTCTCCACGTGCGATTACTCCGTCGCTACATGCTTCGTGTGAATCCTCAGCGTCCGGCGGTACGGATCGCTGTAGCGCCACGGCGGTTCATTGCCCGGCGCCATCACCTCGTACACAAACGTCTGATCACCGGTCGTCTCACTGATCTGATCACCCGCCTTCGGCAACGTCTGCACCGTTGCGAGCACCAAGTCCGACACTCGCACCAGGAAGTCCCGCGATTCGATCCGATGGATCACGCCGAACTCGTCAGCCTGCTCGAACGCCGTTCGACCGATCGTCGCTACCAGTTCGACCGTATCGGTTCCGCGCTGGTAAAGAACCGTTCGCGTCATGTGTTGATGACGCTGGTTCTCCAGCCAATTCGATCCGGTCTCCAGCAGGTCCGGCATCAGAAGCTCCGAAGCTTGACCAGCGCCGTCGCCTCCGCACTGGATGCATCTGCGATGACCACGCCGATCGGTGCCAGGATTGCCGGATCAGCCGGCGCCTGACACAACGCCACGTCGTCAAAGCACACGTCCACGGTCGACGTCGGCGCCCCGTCCTGGCCAACCTTGAGTACCAGATACATCGTGGCTGCGGTCGCGGTGAACATGAGCGACTGCAGCACCAACGCGCTGGACTGATCGCCGTTCCATCGCGGCGTGACCACCGTGTCCCACTTGGCCAGCAGCTTTGTTCCTGATGGCGAGCCGTCGGCGTAATCCTGGTAGTTGACCGGCGTCTGCGTGCCGATCAGAACCTCCGCCCACGCATTGACTGAATCGATGGTGACCGTCGAGGCGAGGTCACGGCTGCGGAGGCGCAGGGTATACAGCTGGCCCGGTGTCACGCTGACCGCCTGATAGACGCCGCCGTTGAAGTTGCCCGTGTGCCAGATGCGCAGACTGGGCGTTTGACCACCGGCCGGCACATTGGGCGAGTTGAAGTCGCGCGACGCGCTGCCGCGTTGCGTCCAGTTCACCCAGTTGGCATTGCCCGCCGTAAAGTTCCCGTTCTGCACGGGATTGCCCACGCAGCCCAGCAGTGACGGTGAGTCAACGATCTGTTGCCGGAGGGCATCCCAGTAAACCTTCTGTCCGGCAGTCAGATCGACCGCATCCTTGGGCAACTGGAACGCACCCTCGACAGCCAGACTGCCTTTCGTGCCGGCCGGGACGCTTCGCAGCGTCACGCCAATGAACCCTTCGCCATCGGACGTGATGATCGACACCACTTCGCCAGCGGAGCGGTCCGTCGGCGGGGTGTAGTCAATCGAAGCGCCCTCATGCACAAAGATCGCGGTCATCGCTACCCTGCCTCGCTACTGCATCCGCACGCGGACGGTCGTGTCCGAGTCCGCCGCAGCCTTGATGCACTTACCGATCAGCGTGTTGTCCGTTGCCACAGTCGTTGCCTGCTGGTTCGTGCTGTCCCAGTAGACCAGGGCTCCGGCGGCGATCGCTGTGGTGGCCCCCACCTCCTTCACGAAATCGAACACGCCCGCCACGGCGAGCGCACCGAGGCGATTGGCCTTGATCGCTTCCTTGGCGATACCCACCAGTAGCCCGATGACGACGACATCACCGGCCGCCACGTCCACCGCCGGCGTGTAATCAATGCTGTTGCCGTCCTGAACAAACGTTGCCTGCATATTCGACCTTCCTTTCAGTCGCGTCAGGCCTCGGGCTTCAGGTCATTACTGAAGCCCGAGGCCCGTAGCCTCATTCCTACGCTTCACCCTTGGCCTTCACGCCGCCGCGCGGTTCCTGCAAGGCGACGCCGAAGTCGTGGTAGCCGCGCATCTGCACGCCCAGGACGTTGAAGTCGGCCTCGGCGGTTTCGATCGTGGGCGACTCCTGGCCGTTGAGGAACGCGACTTCGATCACGGGCAGATCGTTCGGATCGGCGAGCAGGTACCACGCCTTGGCGCTCGAACCGGTGTACTGCGCGTTGGCCAGGTACCGGCTGACCTCGGCCCGGAACTTGCCCATGTGCGGGTTGGCCGTCGGCGTCTTCGTGTTGGCCGTCGTGTCGCGGAACTCCAGCGACTTGTAGAGCATCGTCGCCATCGCGCTGAGCGAGGTGGGTACGAGCAGGACCGCGGGCATGATGCCGATCGGCTTGCCGTCCGCGTCGACCTGGTCCATGAACGTCTGCTCGGCCAGGCTCAGCGCGTCGATGCCCAACTGGGTGTCGGCGCCGTCGATGTAGTTCTTGTTGGCGGCCTTGAAGAAGGTGGCGTTGTTCAGGAACGCGGTCCAGAACACGTCGTTGATCTTCAGGCCCGATCCGCGCCCCAGCTTGCGCGGCACCGTGGTGATCGCGCCGAGGTCATCGTTGATGACGTCGCGTCGGTCGATGGAAAGCAGCAGGCCGTAGGTGTCGGCCTTGTTGCTGTAGCTCTCCTCACCCAGCGTGCCATGTTTCAGCTCGCCACCGGGCGCAACCTGCTCGTACTGATCTTTGCCAATCAGCCGGTAACTCGTGACCGTCTTGAAGTCGCTGACGTTGCGGACCGAGCAGATGTTCCGCCACGTGCGTTCGACGCTGAAGAACCCTTCGAGCAGGAACTTGTTCGCGACGTTCGAGAGGATCCCGCCGATGTCGATCGTCGAGAACGCCGCCTGCACGTTATGCCCGAAGGCATAGCGCAAGACCGACCGGCTGTCGCGGAAGTTGCGGCCGGTGTAACCATTCGCCCACGCCGCCTCAAGCAGCAGCTCCTGCAGACCGATGCCGCCGCGGAACCGCTTGCTGGCTGCGTCGAGCGTCTTGTCGTCGTGGAGTTCCTCCACGTCCGCTAGCTTGGCGGTCAGCATGCACGCGGCCTCGAGGATCGCGCCGTCCATCGCCTGATCGATGACGTGCACGGCCGGCGCCTTGGGCCGCGACGCACGCAGCACCTCGAGCTCGCACTTGTCCGTACTCCAGCCCTCGGCGATGGCCTGCTCCTCGATCTCCGGGCAGCGGCCGTTGCAGATCTTCCGAATCGCGGCCAACCGCTTCGTCTCGGCGATCGCCTTCGCGCGGATTTCCGGTACGGGATCAACCGGTGCGCTGACCTCCGGGCTGGTGTCGTTTCCCGTCTCGTCTTTCGTGGTGTCCGGCGCAGTCGCGGCCGTATCCTCAGTCTCGACGACGTCCGTGTTCTTGTTCTCATCCATGAATTGATTCTCCTGCCGTTGAGCCGCGATCCTTGCGGCCGTATTCCCATCTGCACCGAGGTCCACGAAACTGATCTCGCCGAGCAATGTCTTGCGTGCGACGTACAACGGGCCTTCGAATGCTCGACCGTTGACGGTGATCGACTTGCCGGCCCGTACAAACTCGGCCTGTTGCACGGAGGCCCCGAGCGACGCCTGCCAGGGAAAACCCCGCCTGCCACTCGCCACGACTTCCTTGGCTGCGACCGTGTCGCGCGACACGATGCCTTCAGCGACCAGCCGGCCGTTCTCGATGGCGATGCGTTCGGTGTGACCCACGCCGGCGTACATGCTGTGGCCGAACCGGACGGGCCGGCGCTGCGACGGGATCGTCAGCCCCTCGAAATCCACCACGACCGGGAAGCGCCAGCCTTCGACGCGCATCGCGTTGCCGGAGTAGGCGATCATGGTGAAGCGTGGGACGACCTCGCCGTCACCCTCGGCCTGGGCCGCTTCGATCATGATGTCGCCAGCGTCGCAGAGCAGATCGATATGCCCCTTGGCTGAAACGTCCGCCTGCTGCTGGCATACGGCCAGGCGCTGATCGTTGTCCGGGAACTCCCGCTTCACTACGTCATCCTCCATGCACCGCCGCACAAACACCGCGCGCGGTTCACCTTCACGCCGCTTCGGCAACGGCATCCTCGTCCTCCGTGTCCTCGTCGGTGGAAGCGTTCGATTGGGCCTGCTCCGTGCTCAGTCCCAGTTCACGCATCAGCGCGACCTCGCGCGCCCGCTGGCGCAATTCGCTCTCCCAGTCCAGGCCTGCTTTGGCGTACTCCGCCGCGAGCGTCGTCGTGTTACTGGCCAGTCGCGTCGCCTGCGCATTGGCTTCCTTGGCCGGATCGACGTGCTCGAAGCCGTCCCAGAACCATTGATGCGGGAACTCGGCGTCGAGTGTGCGCACCGATTGCGGCAGGTAACCTTCGATCAAAACCGCCTCGTCGAGCCACGCCTTGAACACGCGGTCGAGTACCACGTCACCGAGGTACGCCTGGTCGATACGAATGGCTTTGAAAAACGCTTGATGATCCAGCCGGCCGGAGGCGTAGTTGTAGCCCGATGAATTGCCGGCCGCGATGTTGAACGGCATGTTCAGGCAGCGCGAGATCTCGTTGATCACTTCGTGCTTGAAGTCGCCGTAAACGGTGGTGGGTTGCTCGGCCTTGACCTGACCGATCTTCCAGCCGAACGGCATGGTCATCCAGGTACCGCGGTCCATCTCGACGGTGTCCAGCGGCTCCACTTCCGAAGCCTCCGTGTCCGCCGGCGCGTCGGTGTAGATCACGCCGCTGGGTAAGGCCGCCTGCTCTGCCGAACCGAGCACGGCTAGCGTGTAGCGTCGCAACATCGCGAACAGCGACAGCGAACTGGTGATCTCGGGAATCCCCCGGACCTGGCCGGGGCGCTCGGCCCGGAACAGGTGGATCACACTGTCGGCCGGCAGAAGGTCGTAGTCGAAACTGGACGGAAGCGCGCCGTTGTCGCCGGGATGGCGCTTCAGTACGTAGTACGCGATCGGGTTACCGAACTCGTCGAGAACAACGCCGTCGGCGCTGTTGCTGCCGTTGTGCGCGACCGGCCACGGACTCGCGACCTGGTCGGCCTCGATCGGTCGCAGATCGAGTTGAACGGGAGCGTCGATACGCGGATTGGTGGCCAGCAGGCTGAACACTTCGCCGCTCTCGCACTGCGCGATCCGCATCGTGCGGAGCTTATGCGCGAGCCCGACCGCCTTGGCCCACCGCGCGAATTCTTTCTCGATCAGCCGATTGGCCTCGGGATCGTCGGTAAGCACCTGAAGCCGCGGCCCCGTGCCAACGACGTAGTTCGCCAGCGTCAGCACTATGCCCTTGGCATAGCTGTTGTTGGCGACCTCGTACCGAGACCGGCTGCGCAGAATGCGCCGCACCTCGGCGTTGGCGGCTGCGTTGGCCGAAAGGTGATCGGCGTGAGTCCAGTGGCGGCGGTTCTCGTAAGTGGTCTGGGCGGCGTCATACTTCGCGCGGAGTCTGGAGCCCGGAGTCGGCAGGCGCAGAAAGCGAAAACCGTGCCGTCCCTGGCCGCGACTTCCGCCGAGCATCCATTCTCGAATTCGCCTCAGCATCCTTGCTCCAGACTCCGAACCCCGGACTCCGCTCACACCGCGCCAGGCGGCGACACCTTCGTCCGCCGCACACCCAGCCCCTTCTTGGCCGCCTCCTTCGACGACAGGTACCGATCCGCCTCGATCTGATCCTTCAGATCGTGCTGCTCGACGCTGCCGGAGTCCCCGCTGGCCTTCTTCGGGCCCTCGGCGTTGGTTTTGATTGCGTCATCAAGGGAGTCGGTCATGGTCATCACTCCGCGGGCGCGCCCGTCATAGAGTGATTACCCGCTCAGCCCGAAATCTCGCCGCCTGAAGATGAGAAACGCCCACTTCGTACCAGATCTGGTATCAGATGATCTTTTCGCGCGTGGTAATCGCTTGGCCGCAGTGTCGACACCGCTTGCGGCGCACGATCCCGTCGTGTCGCGGGCGCGTATAGACCGTGAGAAAGTGCCGGCAGCCGCAGCGACGACAGACCAGTCCCTGGTGCCTCGGTTCGGATGTCGGCGTCGCACTGACCTGGGTCATCAGGCTCTGCTCCGTTGAATCTCGGAAAGGCGGAGGCGCCGTCGCGGCCGTGCTGGTAGAGTCGCTGTCCCGAACAGCGTCGCGCCCTGCATGGACGCGGCGACCGCGTTGCCGACGAGGCAGTCCAGCCAGTGGTTATTGAGGCCGTCGGCCCGGAGTTTCCACTCGTCGACCGTCCGGCCACGGCCCTCGGTCTTGACGCGGTACTCCGCCGTCAGGTGCTCGGACAGCAGGCGGTGCTGCTCCACCTGGCGACCAAAGAGCGACAGGCAACCGGGATCGCCCATCGCCACGGCAAGCCGCGCGTGGATGAAGGACTTCCAGTAGTTCGTATCGAACACCACGTGACGGACGGCGCGCTTGCCTCTGACGACCGGGATGCGCCAGTTCAACCCGACGCGGTCACCGCGTTTGCGCTTGTACTCGCTGAACGGAATGCTTGACGCGCCGACGTACCGCCCGTGGCTCGGAATCACGATGCCGGCGTGCTTGCTCTGCCGGCAGAACTGATACACCACGTCCGACGACTGGCCCCAGTTCGCGTCGATCAGGCAACGGTCAATTCGCACCATGGCGCCATCGTCGCGGCGCCATTCCTTGCCGATCGTGCGATCCGTCAGCCGTTCCAGGCCGGCGAAGATCGCACCCTCCAATCCCGCCCGGGGTGCAGCCATCGCCAACGTGCGGCGCACGTCACGAAGTGTGAAGTAGGCCCTCTTCTGGTCCGGCTCGGTGCCGTAGTCGATCACATAACCCGTAAAGCCGTCCTCCCACGCCACCACGAGCCAGAACAACGCCTTGGCCTGCACGTCGATGAACATCGTCAGGTGCGTGCAGCCGATCGGGACGTCGCCGCGGGCGTGACCGTTAACCTTCGTCGCAATCTGATCAGCGGTGAGCAGATCGTCGTCGGGCACGTCCTCGGGCAACGGTTCATTCTGGTACTCGGCGAAGAATGCGGCCTCGCCACGGTCGAGCTTCAGATCGATCGCATGCTGAATCGCCGAAAGTTCATCTGGATGATGTCGCTCGGGCCAGGCGATGATAGCGCCTTCGTCCATCTCCTCACGATGCGAGCGATAGAACTCCGTCGCTTCGGCGATCCCGCGATCGGCTCGCATGCCCTCGCGCCACAGCTCGGCGTACTTGTCCCACAGCGCCTCGTTCGCCGGCCAGGCGTAGACCATCTTCGTGCGTTGCCCCTGCCATTGCGGGTGCTTGTCGCGATCGAGAATACGGTCGGCCATGTCCTCAGGGCGCACGACGGTCAGCGTCATGAGGCCGGCGATCTTCTTGCCCGGGCCGGCCAAGCCGAGAATAGCACCGGCCAGGATGCGTTCGCGGGTCGCGCACTGACTGGGGCTGCGTGCCGATTCGTCCGTCTGCGGATCATCGATAAGCACGAGTGACGGCCGGACACTGCTACCGTCGGCGCGCTTGTGCTTCATGCCGCGAATGCGCCCGGTGATTCCCGCGACGCGGATGATTCCACCGGCGGCCTTGCTGCCCGGAATCGTGGGCAACACGATCTCGCGAGCGGTCCAGCCGATGTGCGTCTGCTCGCCCTGGTAGAGTTGCCCGGCCGCACGCTGGTGGATGCCCTCCAACTTGTGGATCGGGTAGACGACCTCCGGGAAGTCCTCCAGCAGCAGCTCGTTATGCTCGAGCTCCGACTTCATCGAATCGAGCATGTTCGCGGCGTGCTCTTCGTCGGAACCGATCAACGCGACGAACTCGCGGTGACCGTACATCAGCGCCCAGAGACAGGCGATCTCGCATAGTGAGGTCTTGCCGCTGCCGCGCGGCATCGCCATCGCGAACAGCCCGCCTTCGAGCACAGCCAACTCGATCTTGGAGATGACTTTCAGATGGTCCGGCGACCACGGCAGGTGAAACGTCTGCGGAAAATACTGCTCGCAGAAGAAGCGAAAGTCGCGTTCAGCCTGGGCCTTCCGCACCGCGTTCACCACGACGGGCAGCTCGCCGATGTCCCGGCCCGACAGCGACATCTCCGCATTGCGCGCCCGGGCGCGTTCTTTCATCGCCTCGTAACCGGTCAGACTTCCAGGTTCGGTCTTGGGTCGGTGACGTTCGAGGACCAGCCACGCGGTGTATCGCAGCAGATCGACCGTCTTGCCGTCACCGATGCGCAGGCCGGCCCGACTGCGATGGCGATGCAGTTGGCGCTCGCTGATCACCTCGCCGAGCGGCGTCGAGTTCAGCAATTGCACCAGTTGCGTCGGTCGGAGTTTGCGAGGATCAATCGCCACGGGCGGACATCTCCTTCACCAACCAAGCCGCGTAATGAACCATGTTGATCGTGCCGTCCGGGTTCGCCGGCGCGCCGGCAGCGATGTCCATCTCGATCATCTCCGCGCTGACGATCTGCCCGGCGGCGGCGGACAACAACCGCGCAGCATCCGCCACGGACAGCGCGGTCGGGTTCATCGCGGCCTGCGCGGGTGGCACGGACGCCTCACGATTCGGCTGTGCTTCATTCATCCCGGCTCCCATTCATCCCGTTCGCACTGACGTACAAAAAACCTGCGAACAACTCTGGAATCTGGCGAGAATCGCCTTGAGCTTTCGGCCCGCCCGTGGCTTGATGGACCTGCACGCAATGGGGCGTGCAGAAACAGGAGATTCACATGAGCAAGAAGAAGACGACGAAGCGGAAGGTCACGAAGAAGGCCACACCGGCCAAGCAGGCAACGCCCGCCCGCAAACCCGCGAAGGGTAGGGCCCAAACCGCCAAGCCCGATGCAGGCAAGGCCACCGGCGCGGCGCCGCGCATCGACCGGCTGGACGGCGAAGCACTGGTCGACGCCTCGCGCCAGCAACGCCGCAACAGCAAGGCCAAGGACGCCGCCAAGGGCGCGACCGACAAACCGAAGCGAACCAGCGCGCTCGACGCGGCGGCCGAGGTTCTGCGGAAGGCCGGCGAACCGATGACCTGCAAGGCGATGATCGCCGCGATGGCCGAGCAGGGTCTGTGGACCAGCCCCGGTGGCGCGACTCCACACGCGACGTTGTACAGCGCCATCCTGCGCGAGACACAGAAGAAGGGCGCCGACGCTCGGTTCCGCAAGGTCGACCGCGGGCAGTTCGCGTTCGTCGGGAAGGAGGCGTGACCGATGGAACCTCGCAGATTGGAGCGCGGCGAACTGACCCGGATCATCATCGGCACGGTCGCGGCCCAGGACAAACCGATCACGGCGCGGCGGCTGACCGAGCTCCTCAACGAGTGGGGGATCGGCGTGACGACGAAGCAGATGTCCGTTCGCCTGAACGAACTCGCGAATGACGGTCGTATCGAACGGGTCTCGAAGGGCCTGTTTGAAGGAGTGTGATCCCCGGCGATTCGAAACGGCGATTGCTGACATCACGTCCCCTCCACCAGCGCCTCGGTTTCAACCGGGGCGTTGCTCCGGTCAGAGATTCGCTCCGCTTTCCGCCCCGCAAACTTCTCCCACCGCTGCACGATCACGTCGCAATACAAGGGATCAAGTTCCATGAGGAACGCCCTCCGTCCCGTCTGCTCGCAACCGATCAGCGTGGACCCGCTGCCGCCGAACAGGTCGAGCACGTTCTCGCCCGGGCGCGACGAGTACTGGATGGCGCGCACGGCAAGCTCAACCGGCTTCTCAGTCAGGTGGACCATCTTCTGCTGCGGAACCTTGTCCACCTGCCACACGTCGCGGATGTTGTTCGGACCGAAGAACTCGTGGCCCGCGCCTTCGCGCCAACCGTAGAAGCACCACTCGTGCGCGAGCATGAAGTCCTTGCGGCAGAGAACGGGCGAGTTCTTCACCCAGATGAGCTGCTGGTGCCAGAACAGACCGGACTTCTTGAGCACCGGCGGGTAGTTGCCGATGTTCGACCACCCGCCCCAGATGTAGAACGCCCGCCCGGGCAGCAGCACGCGAGCGATGTTGCCGAACCACGCTACGAGCAGCGCGTCGAACGCCTCGTCCGAGATGAAATCGTTCTGCAACGGCCGGTCCTTGGCCCGCATCTTCTGGGTGGCGGGTTTGGATTTGCTGGGGTCGCGGGCGAGGTCGAAGCCCTGATGATTCCCCAGCCGTTTCTCGGCATCGCGCGCCTTCGCCTCGTCACTGAGATACGCCGCGAACGTCGCCAAGCCGGCCGCGACGGCGTTCTTGCTGCGCGGCTCGAGCTTGACGTTATACGGCGGATCGGTATTCGCAAGATGGATCGGCTGACCATCGAGCAGGCGATCCAGGTCAGCGGGCTTGGATGAGTCACCGCACAGCAGCCGATGCTCGCCGAGAATCCACAGATCACCGGGCTGCGTGATCGCCTCGTCCGGCGGTTCGGGAATCTCATCGGGATCGGTCAGGCCGGCTTGCACACCGGGATCGAGCAGCTTGGCCAGGTCGTCTTGATCGAAACCGAGCAGCGACCAGTCGATGCCGGCGCCTTGGAGTTCGGCCAGTTCGATCGGCAGCAGCTCCATGTTCCACTCGGCCAGCTCGTTGGTTTTGTTATCAGCGATGCGGTAAGCGCGAATTTGCTCCGGCGTCAGATCCGTCGCCACGTGAACCGGCACCTCGGTGAACCCGAGCTTCTGCGCTGCCTTCCAGCGCGTGTGCCCACAAACAATGACGCCCTCGCCGTCCACCACGATGGGCTGGCGGAACCCGAACTGTTGGATCGACGCCGCGACGGCATCGACTGCCGCGTCATTGATCCGCGGGTTCTTCTCATACGGCTTGATCCCGGCCAACGGCCGCGTTTCAACCTTCATCGAACGACCTCCGTGTCAAATTGCCATCCATGAAACACACACCACTTCAGCCGGCCGGACCACCCGTCGGCCAGGAACGCCGCCCATGGCGTACCCGCCGCCGGGGTGGTAGCGAACCACGCCCTCACCTACCCGGGTGGCCCAGGGTGGCCCAAAACACGCCCTGGGGCCGCCCTGGGCGCGCCCACCGTTAACCGGCCTTCAGCCGGACCGTCGCTTTCTCGATCCTGTTCAGCACCGCTTCAAGCTCGACGATCCGCCGCTCCTGGCGGGCCGCGACGCGACGCAGGTCCGCCGCCTGTTTTCGTGAAGCCAGAAGCTGCTGTCTCAGCGTGCGGTTCTGCTCCTCCAGGAACACCACGCGCTGCTCGGCTGGTAACGATAGTTCAGGCTCAGCCGGCAACAGCGACTCGGCGATCTCACGCGCGAAACCGGCCACGTCCAGGCGGTGGACGGT
>CAZUAQ010000056.1:0-31440 GCA_964618455.1 uncultured Planctomycetales bacterium
CTCGCGCGAGTTCGAGCAGATGGAGATGGAGTTTTTCTGCCACCCGGACGAGTCGGAGCAGTGGTACCGGTACTGGCGCGATACGCGCATGGCCTGGTACACCAGCCTGGGGCTGTCGAGCGAGAAACTCCAGTTGCGTGAGCACGACGCCGACGAGCTCTCACATTACTCGCGCGGCACCGCCGACATCGAGTACGCCTTCCCCTTCCTGGCCGAGGGCGAATACGGCGAGTTGGAGGGCATCGCCCATCGCGGAGACTTCGATTTGCGCTCGCACATGGAGGGCAAGCTCGATCCGAAGACCAACCCGCTGGAGGTCGAGAAGGGCGAGGACGGCAAGCCCAGGCACAAGGGCAGCGGCAAGGATCTGACGTATCGCAATCCCGAAACGAACGAGAAGTTCGTCCCCCACGTGATCGAGCCGGCGGCCGGCGCCACGCGCAGCACATTGGCGTTCATCTGCGAGGCGTATACGGTGGACGAATCCCGCCCGAGCCCCGAGCTGATGAACTTCCACCCGCGCATCGCGCCGATCAAGGCGGCGATTTTCCCGCTCGTGGCCAAGGACGGCATGCCGGAGATCGCCGAGCCGATCTACCGCGCGGTCCGCAAACGCTGGCCCGCCCAGTACGATGCCAAGCAGTCCATCGGCAAGCGCTACGCGCGGATGGACGAGGCGGGCACACCCTACTGCTTCACCATCGATGGACAGACCAAGGAAGACCAGACAGTCACCGTCCGCCATCGCGATACCGGCGCGCAGGAGCGTATCAACAAGGATCGCGTCATCGAATTCCTGACCGACAAGCTGTCGATCGATTGATCAAGGCGGCGCCAGTGAAAGGGGCCGGCTGATCCGCTGGTGGGGGTCATGCCGCCTGTCGCGGCAGTCATCGCGCTCAGGATTCGGCTTCCTGCGTGACTTTCGCGCGGTTGCGCTTGACGGTGCCTCGCTGTTTCTTGTCGGCGAGGCGTTCGCGATCGGCGGAGGCGGGCGGCCGGGTAGCCTTGCGGGGCGTCTTGGGCTTGAAGGCGTCGGCCATCAAATCAATGAAACGCGAGAGCGCCGCGCGCCGGTTGGCCAGTTGCGTCCGTTCCTTGCTGGAAACAATGCGCAACATGCCTTCCTGCGTGATGCGGCTGGACAGATGCTCCATGACCTGACTCTTCTGCTGCCGGGAAAGAGACATGCTGTCGCGCACGGGAAAGCTGAGCGTGACGCGCGTGTTCATCTTGTTGACGTTCTGACCGCCGGGGCCGGGGCTGCGGTCGAAGGTGAAGGTCAACTCGTGCTCACTGATATCCACACCTGGCGCGATCTCGATCAACGTTCATTCCTTTCAACAGGTATCAGACAGACATGCACTCCCCGAAATTGCAAATAGTTTTTCACTTCGGTACGTGCATTGTACTCGATTTCGTGTTCCAGAACAACGAGATCTTCGCGTCAGGGGAGAGGTTTAAGCGGCTCTCTGGCGTAAACACCTGTGAAAAGATTGAGGCGATGACCCAAGGCGATCGTTACGCCAGCCAGTCATCCACCGAGGACTTAACAAATTCATCATCGTTCAGTTCGGGATAGGCCTGATACACCCGATCAATCTCGTCCCTCTGTCCCGGCGAAAGTGACTCGTCGGGATCGAGGCACCAGATGCCCTCCAGCAAGCCCTGCCGCCGAAGGACTTCGTGCAACCCCGCGATACAACCTGCAAATCCGTTGGCGGCGTCGAAGAAGGCGGCGTTGCAGTCGGTGATCTGCTGATTGCGCGTCAGCCACGGTGCGTCGATGGTCTGCCCCTTCGCTGTCAGCGCGTGAATCACCTCCAGTTGCTCGACGGCGCGCTTCGTCCAGACCGCCCAGTGGCCGAGCAGTCCGCCGACGAAACGAAGCGTGACCGTCCTGCTGTCGCACTTGAAAACGAACGGCGTCAACAGGTCGCTGAGAATGGTGTCATCGTTGCCCGTGTACAGCGCGACGTCGTTTTCGCGGCCGGCATCGACGACCGCGCGAAGGACGTCCAGCGTCTGGTAACGGTTGAATGGCGCGATCTTGATCGCCACGACATTCTCAATCTCGACGAAGCGCCGCCAGAACGCAAACGGCAGCACGCGCCCGCCCACCGCCGGTTGGAGGTAGAAGCCCATGAGCGGGATGACCTCCGCCACCGCACGCGCGTGGTCGATGAGTTCATCGATACTTTCGTGCTTCAGCGCCGCCAGGCTCAGCAGGCCGATGTCGTAACCGAGCTCACGGGCCAGCGCTGCCTCGCCGGTGGCCTGCCGCGTCGCGCCGCAGATGCCCGCGATGCGAAGTATGGGGCGCGATGCCCCGCGTACCGTTTCGCTCGCCAGTTCGAGCACGGGGCGGAGCAGTTGATGCTGCGGCTCGCGGATGGCGAATTGCGTCGTGTGCACGCCGACCGCCACACCTCCCGCACCGGCGGCAAGATAGTAACGCGTCAGGGCGCGCTGGCGGCGCTCATCCAGCTTGCGCTGCGCGTCGAGCGCGAGCGGATGCGCGGGTATGACCACTCCCTTGCGCAGGAGCGTCATCATCTCGTTTGACGGCATGGGAAGACTCATACGATCCTGTCTCGATCGACGTCAGCTTCCGCTGCGCCGTTTCGGCTTCTTATTCTCGGCGTCGCGTTTCGGATCCACCGGCTTGACCTTCTTGGGATGCGCCTTGAACGCCTCGAAGGACTTCCGTGGCGTGAGGTCGCGGTTGCACAGGCCGAAACCTTCTTCGCCCACGGGATCCGTAATCGAGAGGTAATTGGCCATCGTGATATAGTGGTATTTGGGATCTTCGAGCTCTCGCAGCGTCTTGTGGATGCGCTGAGATTTCAGTTCCTCGTTGCTCGTGTTCCACCCCCATTCACTGACCCAGATGCCCTTGTGGCCGTCACCGTTTTCGACCATGACGCGGCGGATGCCCTCGATGGCGGCATGATGCAGCGTCCCGTCCTTGTCGTAGGGATGGATGTTGAAGGCGTCGAAGTGATTCTTGGCCCCGTGCTTGTACATGCCCACCAGGTAGGTCTCGCCGTTCTTCACGCCCGCGTGCATGTCGAGCGCCCCGGCGCCGAGGACGCAATCGGGATCCTCGCTCTTCATCGCCTTGTACCAGATCTTCAGCCAGTAGGTGTATTGCTCGTACAGGTGGCTGTTGCCGCATCCGTCCGTGACCCAACTGCACCCGTTGGGCTCGTTCCAGAACTGGTAGTACTTGACGCGGCCCTTGTAGCGACGGGCGACTTTCTTGCAGTACTCGACGAACTGGTCCTCGCGATCCTTGGGCGGCGGAAAGCGATAGCCGATGCCCGGCTGGTTGTACCGATCACGAATGGCGGGGTCGAGCGCCCAGTCCGGCGTAAGCCCCATGTAGGCAAAGCCCGGCAGCTTGCGCTTCTCGGCTTCGGCGACGATGTGATCGACGTATTCCCAGTACCACTCGCCTTCCTTCGGCTCGACATGGCCCCAGGGGATGTCGATGGGAACATTCGTGCCGCCCATGTCCACGATCATGTCCATCGACCTGCCGTCGTAGTCCCACTTGGACTTGTCCTCGAGATCCCAGACCCACTTGGCCCAGATCATGCCGCAACCGTAGAGATAGCGCGGGCCTTCAACGGCGGGGTTCGCTTTGGTGCCGATCTTCTGGGCGTTCAGCGACCCGCTCGACACGGCGATCGAAGCGAGCAGCAACGGAACAAGCAATCGCGTACGCATGGGATCCTCTTGGCTGGATGCCGGGTGCGATCGCCGGCAATGATCGTGCCTCCGTCGGCACGAGGTCCGGCGACTCCGGAAGTCTTCTAAAGGGGTTATTGTATCGCAAGTCGAGCCGTCGGTCAGGTGGCGTGATCGGTCTCACAACGCGCCGCAGGTGTGGGCCGCTTCGTACATGGCCTTGATGTTCTCCAGGCATTTCGGATCCAGCGGCACCATAAACGGCGCGGAGGTGGGCAGCACAACGTAGCGTCCGGTCGCCCCGAGGACCTCGATGCCCCGGCGAACCTCCTCGCGCACTTCGTCGGGTGTGCCGCGTTCGAGCGTGGTGGCCTGGATACCGCCCATGAGGCACATCTTGCCGCCGAGGCGCTCGGCCATCTCTTCGAGAGTGACGTCGGCGGTCACCAGGGGCTTGAGCTCGATCGGCTCAAGAGCGTCGGCCTTCGTGTCGGCGATCATGTCGAGGATGTCGTGCAGCTTGCCGTGGCAGTGGATGATGCAGGTGTTGCCGGTGGCGTGGGCGGCCTCGGCGGCCTGGCGATCCTGTTCCACGACGTACCGCGGGAAGTAGACGTGGGGGTTCATAAGCGGTGCGCCGCAGTACTCCGGCCCCCAGAGACGGAAGGTGGCGTCGGTGACGTGCGCACCGATGGCGCGAATGCCTTCGAGCACGAGTTCCTGGGCCTTGGCAAGCAGCGCGAGGATCGGCCCGTCGTCCTCGTAGCAGCGCATCACGTAATCCTCAAAGTCGAAGAGGCCGACCACGTGACCGATGGCATCACCGATGCTGAAGAGCAGGACGCCGCGATCGCCGAGTTCTGTTTCGATGGTCCGCAGGCGATCAACGTCAATCTCGACCGGTGGCGTTTCCATGGCAAGAACACGCTCGATATCTTCGTCACTCTTGACCAACGGCTCGATCTGCCAGTTGGTCATCATCTCCGGGTCGCGCCGGGTCACGCTGCGCAGCTTGCCTTTGGGCGTATCGATCTCGATTGTCTTGACGACCGTGCCGTCCTCGTATTGTTCTTCGTTACCGTGAATGGCATTGGGGTCGCCGAGGAAGATGGGGCAATCGACGGGGGCGTAAACGAAGCTGTCGCCGTGCGCGCGTTCGAGATCGAGCAGCGGCGCGTACGTCGGTTCCTCACTCGCCCAGCTCGGCATGTGCGGCGAGAACTCGTAAATCGTGACCGGGACGCGGTCGGGGCGGTGCCCCTTGAGCACCGCCAGCAATCGTTCACGTGAGGTCAACGGGAAGCCTCCTTGTCGCGACTTCCCTCTCCGGCGACCAGCTTCAAGTATACGGGAGAATGACTTGGATTGCATCGATGGGCGCAGATCAATGAGCCGATTCAGCAAGGTTCTTACGGGATGATGGAATTGTGCCTAGCTCCGCTCCGAGACCTTCGGGGTACTGACTGGAGTGGTGCTGCGTTGATACGACAGGCTTCAGCGCACGGCGCGGTCGAGGCCGGCGTCGATCCACTCGGGCTGGATATCGTCGTAGAGGGTGGCCTGGCCGATGCGGTCGGCAAGGACAAAGCGGACGCGGCCGGCGTGGGCTTTCTTGTCGGCATGCATGAGCTTGAGCAGGTCGTCGCGGAATTTACCCAGCGGGGCATGCGTGGGCAGGCCGATCTTTTCGAGCAGAGCGACGATGCGTTCGGCGGCAATACGTTCGAGCTTGCCGGCGACAACGCTCATCTCGGCGGCGGCCACCATGCCCACGGAGATCGCCTCGCCGTGACGCCACGGGTGTCCCTGGCGCATCATGGCGGCCTCGACCGCGTGGCCGATGGTGTGCCCGAAGTTCAGCAGCGCCCGCTGTCCGCTCACCTCGCGCTCATCCTCCGCCACCACCGACGCCTTGATGCGCACGTTCCGCTCGACGAGTTCGCCGAGGGTCTCCATGTCGAGCGAGAGAATCGTCTCAGCGTTGGCTTCGTGCCAGTCGAAGAAGTCGGCGTCCTTGATGATGGCATGCTTGACGCTTTCGGAGAGGCCGGCGAGGAAGTCGCGCTTGCTCAGCGTCGAGAGCGTGAGCGTGTCGATGAGCACGAACTTCGGCTGGTAGAAGCTGCCGACCATGTTCTTGCCGCAGGGATGATTGACGCCGGTCTTGCCTCCGACGCTGGCATCGACATCGGCTTCGAGGGTGGTCGGGCACTGGACGAAGGGCACGCCGCGCATCCAGGTGGCGGCGACGAATCCGGTCAGATCGCCCACGACGCCGCCCCCGACTGCCACCACGGGTGAACTGCGGTCGATGCGGGCGTCGGCAAGTTCGTCGTACAGCCGCCCCGCCCAGTCGAGCGACTTGGTCGCGTCCCCCGGCGGAATGGTCACCAGCCCGGGCTTGAGCCCCGCGTGGCGGAGTGATTCCATGGCTTTCTCGGCGTGGAGCGGGCCGACGTTTTCGTCGGTCACCACCATGACCCGGCGCGAGGGGAATTGCTCCCGCAGACGCGCGCCCAGTGTGGCCAGCGCGCCTTCCGTAATGATCACCGGGTAGGGGTTCGGTTTGATCTCGACGGGAACGATACGTTCTTGCGATGTCGTGCTCATCAGTTTGGGAGTATCCGATCCGGAGGGGATGACGGTCGTCGCCCGCTCTCAACACTCGCGTGCGGCCGGGCGCGAAGGCTCCGGACCCGGCACACCAGAACCTCAGATCATACCACGTCAGGCACCCTGCGGAAATGGGCGCCCGAGCGCTTCGCAGACGACGTGCAACCAGTGCCGGCACTGCTCGACCCGCTTGGGATCGGTCAGACGGTCGAGGCATTCACGCAGGTGCGCTTCGGCGAGTTCGTACTGCTGAAGATTACGGGCGTAGGTAATGCCCAGAAGCAGCTTGATCTGGTCACGATCCTCGGCGTTGGGGTAGTGCACGAGGTACTTCTCGTAGGCCGCCACCGCCTGGGGCAGTTTCTTCATCATGAAGAGCTGGTTGGCCACGTCGACCTGCTGCTGTCGGGGGAGTACCTGGCGCGGGTCCTCTTCGATGAGCTCGACGAATCGCTCGGCGGCCCGCTCGACATCGTGCAACCCGAGGGCTTCCGTGATTTCCGCGCGGAGCCGGGAGGTGCGGTCGGGCTGAGGCGGCGGATCGGAAGGATCGGACAGCTTCACGTTGTCGAGCGTCACCGGACGGGCCACGGCCGCCGGCCGCTGTCGGGATTCACGTGCCGAGCCGGTATAGGCGGGCTGCAAGCCCTGGCGTTGCAGCCACCGCTTCCAGATGGCGACGATGTCGAACTGATCGCGCGGCAGCCAGCGCAAAGCCAGCAGGAACGCGACGGCGGCAAACCCGAATCCGTATCCCATCAGGTGTGCGGAGAACGCGACCTGCACGAACATGTCGTCCGGCACCATGGCGGGCGAGATGATATTGTCCCAGAGAATGATCTTGAACACGATGAGGATCATGCTCGGCAGCTCGAACGTGCCAAAGAAGAACCACCAGTAGACGACGGTGATATAGCTTCGCGGAAAGAGCGCGAGATAGGCGGTGGTGACTGCCGAGATCGCGCCGGACGCCCCGATCATCATGTGATCGTTAAACCACGCGTACCCCGCCGCCGAGAAGACACCCCCCGCCAGGTAGAACAGCAGGTAGCACGCGTTCCCCATCTTGGCGTTGACGGGGTTGCCGAACACCCAGAGGAAGAGCATGTTTCCCGCGATGTGAGTGATGTCCGCATGCAGGAACTGGTAGGTGAGGAACTCGTAGAGCCGCGGCGCGCTGGCGTCGATCGCCCCCGCCTCGAAAATCCGGCCAAACTGGTTTTGCTGCCCCTCGCTGTAACCAAAAATCTGCTCGACCAGGAAGATCAGGATGTTGGCGGCGACCAGCGCGTAATTCACCCAGGGTGTTCGGCGAACCGTCGTGTCAGTTGAAATGGGAATGAACATAACGGTCCCACCCGCACGCGCTCGAGTCGCCGGTTCGCGCGTCCATGACGCCACCGGCTGCGATCACATCCGACTCCCGTCAATCGTTTTCTGCGGAGTTGCGTCAGACGCCCGCAATTCCCGGGGGCTGCTGACCACCCGCGTCCGGAGCACCTGGAGGCGGCGCCTGACCGCCCTGGTTCTGGACTTCGACGAACAGCATCCGCAGATCATGCAGGTAGCGTTCGATCGTCCCCTGCTCTTCCTCGCCGAGGTTGCCCTTGGTCTTTTCGCCAAGGAGTTCCAGCAGGTCGATGAAGTGCTTGGCGGTGGGCAGGTGCCCCGGCATGGGCTGACCGGTCCGCGGATCCTGCATCAGGCCAAGCCCGGCCGTCGCCTGCATCACCAGGAGATTGACGATTTCCAGGATGGACGGCTCCGGCATCTCTTCACCGCCGGCGGCTTCGCGCGAGGCGGCGTCCTGCTCGGCCTGCTCACGCTTGGCCTGCGCCTTCCAGTCGTCATCCACGAAGATTTTGGGCGTGTCGTCGTTCTGATCGGGCATGCATGCCTCCTCGAGATAGAGCGTTCAGTGCGTTCCAGATACCGCTTTCGGGAATTCCATGAAGGCGTTGTTCATGGGGCACAAGGTCGATGTGCAGGGTTGGCAATGCATGGCCGACGATGGCCGTCCATGACGCCCAGGTGCTGATCCATCCTGCGCCTCGCAGATCATAGCACGCTCAGGACTGTTTCGGTAGCCGCGATGCCTCGCGGAGCCTCTCGGCGAGATGCCGGAGCCGTGCGCGAGGCTGAAGCGCGTAGAAGTATTCGCGTGACAACGCCGCACGGTTACTCTCACCGGCGCGTTCGAGCCGCTCGATGTCAGCCTGGATTGCACCTTCACGATCGGGCCGCTGACGCCGCAGGACATCGTTCATCTCGCGAATCGCCCGGAACACGCGGCGGCGCTCGAGCCGATGGCCTCCCTCGCGACGAAGCGCATCGGATGCGGCGATGAGTTCTCGCCGGCGTTCAAGCATCTCTTCCGGCAGGCCGTCGAGATGACGCGGCGGGTTGTAATGGAGGTCGCGCAACCGGTGCCGGGCCGCGGCGAGTTCCCGTTGCGAGCTGTGATGGGCGGGGAGGGGAAGGCGCAGCGTCGCCGAAACGCAACCGATGGCGGGGGGTTCAATTTGATAGTATCTCCGCATGATGTCATCGGTGATGCGATCGTACTTCGCGCCACCGATACCATGCACGAAGAAATCGCACAGCAGCAACCGGGCCCACAGGGTCAGTGTCAACGCCCGGGGGCGAATGCGCCAGGGCAGCAAGGCGGAAGCCGAGGCGTCAAAGTCCTCGCGGAGATCCTGCCGCCTGATCTCGCCAACCGGTTGCTCGTCCGCCCGCAGATGAAGCACTTCGCCGTCGTCCTCGATCCACAATCGTTGGCGGGGTTGACCCGGCCGGTAGATCCAGAACGGCGCTTCGATGCGGTTCTCCTGTCGACCGAGGTCGGGAAGCGGCCGTGTCGGGCTGCTGACCTGCTGCGCGCGGCGATAGTCATGAAGCGACCGGTTGTACGCCGCTGCGAACTCTGCCGCGCGATCCAGCACATCCGCGACGAACACGCCGCCATACGCCTGGCTGATCCGGATCTCCCGGAGCGTCACTTCGAAGGTACGGTCCAGCGCATCGCGCCCGGCCAGGTGCTGATCCACGAAATCGTCGGCCCGTTCGTGTTCGCGCGCCCCCTGAATGTACGTCGCGAGGCAGTTCTCTTCGCTCCACGTCGAGAGTGTTGCGTCGAGCTGCTGCTGAATCGTTCTCCATTCGCCGTTGTCCAGCGGGTCGCGCCCCTCGTAGGCCGAGCCTGCCGCCGCTTCGGCGATGGAGAGCGAATCGACAGACACGTGACGATCACCATTGACGCTCGGTACTTTCAGTTGGCTGGATGGTGGGGCATGATTGTCCACCACGAGATCCGCCTGGCCGAATCCTCCCTCATCGGCCACGTGACGGACGACGACGTGCTTGGCCCAGACACCGGGATGAATGAACTCGGGCTGATGACCGGCGGCAATGATCGGTTCAGCGTCATGGCTGCCGAGGAGTGTTTCGCGAAGGGTGCGTCTCACGTCGGCGAGGGGAATGCCGTTCACACGCGAAGTGGCGGCGTCGAGGATTTCCCGATTGTGTGCCATCAACCGGGGCCAATCCTCCGGGGACGGCTCGATCAGGACATCGCCGTCTTCTGCTGGGGTTTGGAGTCTGGCATGGTTCAACATATCGGCCTGAGCGCGGAGCCTTGAATCGTGGAATCGCCGACACAGGCATTCGCCCCGGCTTGCGGCTGCCCTTTCAGTATCCCCTGCTCGTTCATGACCTCACTCAGGGCATGGACCAGAACGTCGTAGTAATACAGCAACCGCGCGTCCGGGTCATCGAGATCGCCGCCGAAGTGGCGGTTGGGATCGTTGTAGATCAACTTCACCGGAATCTCGCGGATACGTAACCCCTTGAAGGCCGCCTGTACCCAGAACTGCAGGGGTATGCCGTAACCGGGAACGCTCAGGTTCATGCGGCGAAGGGCATCGGTGCGGTAGGCCTTGAACCCGCAAAACGCATCGGTGATATTCAGGTCAAGCAGTTCATTGAGAACGTCGGTGATCTTCTGATTGATCGCGCGGCGATCGAGGGGTGGGCTGGAATTGTCGGGCCATTCGTCCAGGTAGCGCGACCCGCTGATGATGTCGGCTTCGTTCCGCTCGGCGTCGGCCATGAACTCCCGGATGCTCGCCGGCTCGTGCTGCTCGTCGCAATCCATGGTGATCAGCCAGTCGTATCCCATTTGAACGGCGTATTGAAAGGCATCAATCAAGGATTGTCCGTAGCCGAGATTCGCGCGATGATGAATCTGGTAGACACTTCGCTCGTCCCGAAGCAAACGTCGCGTCCCATCGGTCGAGCCGTCGTTGATGACCAGGATGTGTGGTGCGTATCGTTTGACTTCCTTGAGGACCGAACTCAGCGTTTTCTCTTCATTGAAGACGGGGATTGCCACCAGCCAACGCATGAACATGAACCTCCAACCCGATGACTCGCACTCGCGGCGCCGATCTCGCCGCCCTCCATGGGAGCATCTTAGACCGCTCCCCGGCGAATGCCAAACGGCGCGGGCGGCGGGCCGGCGCGGGCGGTTTCGGCTGCCGATACATTCGAGTACGTGGCCGATGTCCGCGCCAGGCGATAAAATGGCCGGTACAACAAGACACATGAGCAAGTTGACCGGCCTTCGGGCACGTTCAGGGAAGGTGGAATACCAATGGATGCTACACGAAAAGAGCAGCTCGCCCGCCCGCTCGGGCAGATTCCCAGCGGGTGTTTTATCATGACGGCCAGTGACGGTCAGCACCATACCGGAATGCTGGCGTCCTGGGTGCAACAGGCCTGCTTCGAGCCGCCGATGGTCACCGTGGCCGTCAAGAAGGGCCGTCCCATCGAATCCCTGGTCGATGCCTCCGGTTACTTCGTCTTGAATACCATCGGGGAGAATCCGTCGGCCATGTTCAAGCACTTCGGCAAAGGCTTCGACCTCGCACAGGATGCCTTTTCGGGCCTGCCCACGGAACGGCATGACGCCGGGATCGTGCTGACTGATTGCACGGGTCACCTGGGCTGCAAAGTCGTCTCCTCCACCGAGGCCGGCGATCACCGTGTGTACGTCGGCGAGGTGATCGGCGGCGCGTCCCATAACGATGGCAAGCCCTACGTGCATCTCCGCAACAACGGGTTCAAATACTGATCGATTCCGCCGGCCTCCCGCGGACACACGCAGCTTATTCGGCACGGCGAAACTGCCGATAAGCCGAAGGGAGTGCCGTGTCATGGCCGGAACATCACCGCTGTTCGCGCTTCTTGCCAATGAATCCAACCTGGCCGCGGATGCCGCTCTCCTCGAGGCATTATCGGGCGCGGACGAACCCTCCGCCTACCACATCGTCCGCACCCTGATCCAACGCAAGACCCGCCCCGGCCTTCGGGGACTGGTCGATCGCTATCATCAGCTCCCGCCGTCGATCAAGACGCGATTGCAGAAGCATGCCGCGATCCTGGCCTCGGCCTTGCGCGAAACGTCACAGAGCAAGAGTGACCGTTCGCTGCTGAACATGATCGAGTTGATCGAACAGGGCACCCTGCACCGCTCGTCCTATCTTCTCGACTTCGCCTTGAGGCATCGTGATCCCCATATCCGCGAGGAAGCCGCCGGCGCGCTGTACCGGCTCTGTCAGGATCTCTACCGCCGGTGTCAGTCGGAAGAACCTGTCGAGCATTCTTCCGAGGAGGAGCGGGAGGATGAACTCCAGCAGCGTCAGAAACGCGTTCGCGAGGTGCACGAAGATCGTCACCAGACTGCCGTCGCCCTGGATTCGGTCATCAGCAGCTTCCACGTCCACCTGCACCCCCGCGCCCTGGAACCGGCGCTCTGGTTCGTGGAAGATCTTGATGCCCGCTTCTGGGCCGCATTGACCGCGCCGGCCAGCAAGGTCGCGCGTGCCGCCACGACGCTGCTCGAACACACAAACGAACCGCGTCACGTCGCCTTCGCCATCCTCTCGATGAAGCACGGTAGCTTTCGCAGTACGGTCGCGCGATTGTTCGAAGATCCTCTGGACCCCGTCTTTCTGAACGCGTGGTTTCGCCAGGGGTGGCGGTTGTGCCAGCCGAAAATCAAACGCGGCATGACGTGCATCAAGGAGGCGGCGTGCCTGAGCGATCCGGACCTGCGCCTGTTGCCCCTCGGGCGCGAGGCGCAGCGTCACGTGCCCCGCTGGATCCTGTCCACCGGCGCGACCGAAGATCAGAAACGCGCGTGCCTTCGCGAGATGTTGCACGGGAGCGAGTCCACGGGGCAGCGGGCGGCGTTGCTCGCGCTGGTGCAACTGAAGGATGAACGCTCCACGACCCTGCTCCGCCAGACGGCCGGGCAAGGCAAGCCCGAAATGGCGGCCATCGCGCGGCTCGAACTCGCCCGCCGCCAGCCGCAGGAGTATCCGCCGCAGATCCTGCTCGAACAGTTTCGCGGGATTCGCAAGGGTCCGATGCCGATTCCCCCGCCCGTTCAACAGCGTGGCAAAGTCTCGGCGACCGGCTCTACCCAACTGTTCGAGGAACACTGGGTCCGCTTCGATCACTACGCCCCCGCACAACGCGACTTTCAGACCAAGGCGCTCTTCGTCAAGCATCCGGAGTGTGTCGAGATGCTGCGGGAGCGGCTGGACAGTGACGATTTGCATGACAAGCTGCGCTGCCTGACGATGGTCTCCGCCGCCGAACTGGCGGAGGAGTTTCGCGATGAACTGCACCAGCTCAGCAACGCGACCGATCCGGGGCTGCGCAGCGCCGCCGTTGCCTGCCTCGGCCAGCTCAAGGACGGCACCAGCCGGCGGCTGATCCACAACGCCCTGGTCGACGGTGACGCCCGCGTGCAGGCCAACGCGGTCGAGGCGGTCGGCGATCATCCCGACGCGCGCGAGTACCAGGAACTCATCACCAAGCTCACGTCACCGAACAACCGCGTCCGCGCCAACGCCGTGCGGACCTTGCTCAAACTTGGCGTCCGCGAAGCCGCCCAGACACTGCTGATAATGCTCAGTCACACGAGCCGGGCTCAGCGCGTCAGTGCCCTGTGGCTCATCGAGCAGATGGGCCTGCACTCGTTGATGCAGCGTGTGTCGGTGCTCGCCGATCTGGACCAGGACGAGAACGTCCGTACCCGCGCCCGCGCGATCCGGGAGCGGATCCAGGCGGAGCCGGTGGCGGTAGCCGAACAGGTGGAGGCGACATCATGAATCTGCTGGCTCAGATCGTCTCGCGCAAGGAATACCTCGACTCCATGCAGAACCGATTCTCCCAGCCGGAGACGGATCTGGGGGGCAAACTCCTGGCCCTGGTCGTCCTGCTCGTCGCGACTTTCCTGATCTTCGCGCTGATCAACCGGATCCAGAAGCGCAAGGTCGACCCCAACGTCGAGAAGCCTTACCCGCTCTTCTTCAAGGCGATGCGTCGGATGAAGTTGTCGTGGAGCGACCGATGGCGTCTTTGGCGGATGGCCGGGTCGCTCGAACTCGAACATCCGACCGCCCTGCTCATCTCCCGGAGCTATTTCGAGACCGCGATCCAGGAGTTCTGCGGGCGCGAGAGCCTGCTCGGCTCGCGTGAATCCGCGCGGCGACCGCTCACCGCCCTCCGCGATCGGCTCTTCACCTCGCCCGGCGAACGTCCGCAAGCCGCCACCGCGCCTGCTCCCGCCGAAGCCACACCCTCCCCTGTGGAGCACACCGCCGAGTGACGCGGTATAATCACTGATGTGAACCGCATCTTCGGCATCCTGAAACGCGCGCCCGCCTTTCTCGCGGAGTGCGTGATCCGCTTCTACCAGGTGGCCCTCTCGCCGCTGCTGATCGGCACGTGCAAGTTCTGCCCGTCGTGCAGCGATTACGCCGCCGAGGCGGTTCGCGAATGGGGCACCCTGCGCGGCGGATGGCTGGCCCTCAAACGCATCCTTCGCTGCCACCCCTTCGCCCGCGGCGGTATCGATCCCGTTCCGCCGAACGCCGAGAAGCAGTAAGCGAAGGAGCACACGATGCTACCGAAACTCACAGAAATCATTGGGAATTGAGCAAACGTGGTGAGACATGAGTACCACGAGCAGCGTGGATTCAGTTCGAGGCACTGTTACCGATGCTTAAGCCGGTGATCATGAGCAGATCGATCACCTCGTATGCATCTTCTCCGGTCGCGACGAAAACCGTGCGGCCCTTGGGAAGACGCCACATGAATTCGCGATGCGGCACCTCAAAGCTCCGGCCATCGGCCACATGAACGCGAAAAGGACGAAACGGCGAAGCCTTCAAATGCTGTTCGATCTGCTCGAGATTCATGAGCCTGTCCTTCTTGGCAATGCGATCGTTCCGCCATCTTACTTATAATATATCATTATAACACTCATGATCGGCGACATCCAAATGACTCCTCCGGCTCATACCGCCTCGATGGGCTTGGGGCTTCACGGATTCTCGGGCGGCATGGCCAGGCCGCATTCCGGGCAGCGCTTCGTCACTCCGGTTAGGTTGTACTCGCACTTGGGGCAGACGAGGCGGCGCGTGTCGAACGGTGGTCGATCCGCGTAACGGTCCCAGATCACCTTCGTCCTCGCCCAGCCGTCACCCCAGCGAGTGCCTTTCTTGAGTTGCCAGCAGATGAACAGCAGGCCCATCGCTGCAATGAAGTAACTCGAACTTTGCGGAATGGTGACGTACCTCTGAACTGGCGATATCAAGATCAGGTACGGACCATAAAGATAGAATACAAGGAACCCGAGAATCGGGGCATTGCGAAACAGGGATTGCATGGGACGAATGGGCGTGGACGTCACCCGATCCACCACTCGAAGTCCGAAGATGAACTTCCCGAATGACTTGCCCTTGATGGCTTCTCTAAACGCAAAGAGCACGAATACGCACAAGATCACAAGACGAATCCAAGCGTCCGTCATCGAGGTTTGAAGCAGCCCTGCCAAGATGAGCATCAAGACTACACCGAGTAGATACACATCCGCCAGAAATGCCCACTGGCGGAGTCCAGCGAAGCGTCTCCGGCATCGCCGACACACCGCGACCTCATACAGTGTTCTGGTCCCAGGCCTTACGTTACTTCGCTGGCAAAGCGGGCATTCATCGCTGTTCATCGCTCCGACCATCAGAAGTCTCCACATCCCGAGGAATGGGCTGGCCGCATTCCGGGCAGCGCTCCGACACTCCGGTCAGGTTGTAGTCGCACTTGGGGCAGACCAGCCGGCGCGTGTCGAACGGTGGTCGATCCGCGTATCGGTCCCAGACCACCTTCGTTCCCGCCCAGCCGTCGCCCCAGCGAGTGCCCCCCATGAGTTGCGAGGCCATGTACAAAATACCGATGAAGAAGAGTATGCTGTTGTTCCTGAGCAGAGCGACGAGTAGACTATTCGTCGTCGAGAGTGAGCTCTGGAGGAGATCTAAGCAGCCAATCATCAGCAGTAGGAGGAGAATCGGGCTGTTGCGGATGAAGGAATGAGTTCTCCCAATGGGGTTCATCGTTTGCCGATCAACGACTGTCATTCCCATGATCGACTTCCCCGGCGACTTTCCGCTGAAGCCATCCTTCAAGCTCAAGAGCAGGAACATCAAGAATCCGGGCAGCGAGTCAATCCATGACTGCTGAGGAATAGCGATCGCCAAGATGACTGCCAGGCAACCCGCCAGCAGGAACAACGCAAAGTAGTCCATCAGAAACGCAAGGTATCGAGCATCTCTGAATTTCCGCCAGCACACTTTGCAGACCGGCATCCCGTAGAGCTCTTTGGTCATGCCGGGCCCCATCGGCCGCGTGCAACTCGGACATGTCGGATATTCGGGTTCGCTCGCCATCTGGACGTCCCCCTCCTCGTGAACAGTTGCCGGCCCACACGCGCAGCGTGTGGTCACCACGTGAAATCGAAGTCCGCCCTCGGCGGATCCGGGTCCCATCATTCTACAGAATAAACCGGCTGACATCCTCGTCGCGGATGATGTCCTCCAGCTTGCCGCGGACCTGGTCGGCGTCGATGGTGACCTGCTCGCCGGAGCGTTCGGGGGCATGGAAGGAGAGGTCGTCGAGGATCCGCTCCATGATGGTGTAGAGGCGGCGGGCGCCGATGTTGAGCGTGCGGCGGTTCACCTCGAAGGCGATTTCCGCCATGGCCTCCACGGCGTCGTCGGTGAACGTCAGCGTCAGTCCCTCGGTGGCCATCAGGGCGATGTGCTGGCGGGTCAGGGCGTTCTGTGGTTGCGTCAGAATACGGACGAAGTCGTCCTTGGTGAGGTCGTTCAGCTCCACCCGAATCGGCAGCCGGCCCTGCAGTTCGGGCATGAGGTCCGAGGGCTTGCTCTGGTGGAACGCCCCGGCGGCGATGAAGAGAATGTGATCCGTGCGGACGTTGCCGTTGCGCGTGTTGACCGTCGAGCCCTCGATGATCGGCAGCAGATCGCGCTGCACACCCTGCCGCGAGACGTCCGCCCCGTGACGCGAATCGGTCACGCCGATCTTGTCGATCTCGTCGAGGAAGACGATGCCGCTGTTCTCGGTGCGGCGGATGGCCATCTCGTTGACCTTGTCGCGGTCGATCAACTGGTCGCACGCCTGCTGGTGCAGGATCTTGCGGGCCTCGCGGATCGGCACGCGGCGGTTCTTGGTCTGCGAGGGGATCAGCTTTTCGAGGAAGTTCTGCATGTCGCCGTCGAGCTGATCCATGCCGATCGTCGTCATCATGCCCATGGGCATGGCCTTCTCCTCGGCAACGACCTCGACCTCACGATCCTCGAAATCCCCGTCGCGCAGCTTCTGGCGGAACTTCTCGCGCGTACGTTGACGCTGCTGGGCCGCTTCGTCCGCCGAGTCACCGGTGGATTCCTGCCGCGGGAGTAGCGCGTCGAGCAGCCGCTCCTCCGCCAGCCGGTCCGCCTCGCCGGAGACCACCTGCGATTGCTCCTCGCGCACCATGTGGATGGCCAGATCCAGCAGGTCACGGATCATGCTCTCCACGTCGCGCCCGTGGTAGCCGACCTCGGTGTACTTGGTGGCCTCGACCTTGATGAACGGCGCGTTGACCAGCTTGGCCAGCCGCCGGGCGATCTCGGTCTTGCCGACACCCGTCGGGCCGATCATGAGGATGTTCTTCGGGCCGACCTCGCCGGCCATCGCTTCGGGCAACTGCTGGCGTCGCCACCGGTTGCGCACCGCCACCGCCACGGCCCGCTTGGCGTCATCCTGACCGATGATGTACTTGTCCAATGCTTCGACGATTTCCTGGGGCGTGAGCGATTTCATGAACGGGTGCTGCTCGCTGAGAGCGTCTCCACGGTGATTTGGTGATTCGTGTACACACAGATGTCGGCGGCGATGTTCAGGGAGGTCTCGACGATCTGCCGGGCGTCAAGCGAAGAGTGCCCCAGCAGCGCCCGGGCCGCCGACACGGCGAACATCCCGCCCGAGCCGATCCCGATGATGCCGTCGGAGGGTTCGATGACATCACCGCTGCCCCCGATGATCAGCGAGGTCTCCTTGTCCACCGCCGCCAGCAGCGACTCCAGCCGGCGGAGCACGCGGTCCGTCCGCCAGTCCTTGGCCAGCTCGATGGCGGCGCGGCGAAGATTGCCCTTGTGCTCCTCAAGCTTGCCGTCGAACCGCTCCAGAAGTGCGAAGGCATCCGCCGCCGAGCCCGCGAACCCGCAGATCACACTCCCGCCGCAGAGCTTGCGGATCTTGGTCGTGTCCGCCTTGACGACCGTCAGACCGAGCGTGACCTGACCATCACCGCCCAGGGCGGTCATGCCGTCGCGACGCACGGTCAGAATCGTGGTGCTGCGGATCTCCTGTGAGGCTTTTTTTCCCATGCGGTTTCCCGTGCGTTCGCTTCTTCGACTGGAGCCTCCAGCTCACAAGTCCGGCCGGCCCGAACCCCGAAGCTAGCGAAATCGTGTATTTCTCGCAACCGCGCGGGGCGTTTCGCATCCAAAGGAATGAACCGTTACCATGCGTTTTCGACGAGAATTCGCTGTTCCGCACCGAAGGGAGCCCACCCTCATGACACCGCAACGTTGCTCTCGGATCTGGTTCACGGCGTTCTGCCGCGCCGGTGGCGTGATGCTGGCGGGAATCCTGCTCGCACATCTGGCGGGGTGCTCGTGCCGGTCGGAAGGCGAAGCCAACGTCGCCGCCTCGAATGGCGACGGAGACAAGCCCGCGCCCACGACGCAGCCCACGACCGACGACGGCGAGGAGTCGAAAGCTGATGAGCCGGTCGCGACCGCGCCCGCCGAAACCCAGCCCGCCGAACCGGAACTCGAGTCCGAGTACACTTCCGAGCCGCCCTACACGGTGAAACTCTACGTGCGCGATCCCGAGGAGAAGCAGCCCGGCTGGTTGAGAATCACCGAGATGATGGACGGAGATTCCCTCGCCAAGACAACCGGTACCTTTCCCGAGCGCAACCGCATCTATATCGACACCGACAACGTCCAGCGCATCCGCATTCATATCGACCAGCTTCCCATCTCGCCGAACAAGCGGATCATTCTGCGGATCGACGATCAGCCCATGGAACTTGCCCGGCGTGACCGCCTCTACGTCTACCTCGAGAAGCAGACCAACGGCGCGTGGGCATCGGTCGAACCGCCCGGTGAGTAGGAGCTACGAGGCCGGGCGGCGCCTGCGCCTTCGAGGCCGCTCCATCACACCCTGTACCCAAAAAGAAACCGGGATCGAACCCGAAGGTCGATCCCGGTTGTATTTCTTGCGATAGCCGTAAACCGTTTGACGGTTTAGCGGCGACGTCGCAGCAAGGCCACACCGCCCAAAGCGAGCAGGCAAAGCGATGCGGGCTCAGGCACGGTAGACTCCAGGAAGTCGATCTGCAGATCCGTCGCGGGGAACAGCGGATCGATGGTCAGCTTGATGACGTCGATCGAGGCGACATCCACACCGGGAAACGCGTTGAAAGGCAGGAACTCCTGCTGGGGAGCAAAGATGCCACCACCCAGCGGCAGAGTCGCCGAAGCGCTGTTGGCGCTGGTGTCGGTCAACGTGAAGATCAGGTCGACCGGCAGGTCGTCAAAGAAGACACCGACGCCGAGACCCGTCTCCGAGCCGCTGTCCGTCAGGTCCACACCGCCGAGTCCGGCGCTTCCCAGACCATCCCATACGATCATCGCCGTTCCTTGAGTGTCGGCTCCAAGGCTGAAGTTCAGCAGGCTGCTGCCGCCCGCGTCCGCCTCGAGCTGAACATCATTGGCGCCCGTCGCCCAGTCAGCCACACCGAAACGATGCCCCCCAATCACACCTCCACCGGGGATTTCGCTCGAATCCGAAGGCGTACCGCTGTTGGCGGTCAAGGATTGAGCATCATCGAAGGTATCGATGGAAACTGGGGCCGCAAAGCCGTTGGCAACCACCAGACAGGTAGCCGCCACGAAAGTGACAATCAGACGCATCATTTTCCTCCTCCGCGAAACAGAATTGAGTGGTTTCCCTCATCCCATCCAGTACAGACGGAGATTATCCGGGGAGATACACCTCCGCTGACTCATTATGTGTCAGGTTATCGGCTTACAGTTTCACTGTCAATGGAACAATCCCAGAAATCTTTGATTTCGCGTTCCGTCGCAAACATGCCATACATATGCAGACATTTCTTATCGCAATTCAATGGATTGCTCTTTCCGCCGCATCCGGCGTGATTTCCGCGAGTTGCGACTCCATGCCAACCATGCGGTACACCTCGCCAGTCGACGTCATCAGCACATCCTCGGACCGCGTGAAGTTGAAGATGTTGGCCGCCAGGCGAACGCGGGTGGAGGTGTGCGTCGACAGCGAGCGGATCACATCATCGATCTTGAATTCCTCGTTGGCCGGGTCGAGGTAGGCGGCGATGCGGGTCTGTACTTCCGCGTGGCTGGTCTGGAGGTTCTCCTCGATCTTCGCGAGTGATTCGGCGTAGGAGACGAGTTTGTCGGATTGCGTCGTGATCTGGCGCTCCAGGCTCAGCTTCTGCGTCTCGATGTCGGCCCGGAATCCCCGGATCTCCGCCTCGGTCTTGAGTTTCGTGGCGTTCAAGACGCGCGTGTCGTTCAGCCGGACCGTTACGCCCACGCCGACCTGCCAGCCGTCGACGCGATCGTCATACGACACGGAACCGAAGGCAAACTGTGTCGCCTCGACGAAGGCGGTGATGTCGAAGTCCCCCGTGATCGCCTGCGATCGCTGCAGTTCCGTATCGGCGATGGCGTCCTCGAGAATAGCGAACGTTGGATTTGAATCGAATGCCTCCTGGAGCATCCCCAGCCGGGATTCTTGCGTCCGCGCGCGATCGAGGTAGGGGCTCGGCAGCGCGTCGGGTTCAACGAGCTCAAATTCCGCGTCCGGCGTTAACCCGACGCGCTGCAACAGATGCAGCACCGACCGCTGGTAGGTGGTGTCGTACTGCTGCGCGACGAGACGGCTGTCGGCGGCACTGGAGGTCAGCCGGCGGCGATCCTCCTCGCGGACGCGTGCGTCGTCGAGGAGTGCTTCCAACCGCTCTGCCTGGGCGATGTACGCCTCGCGGTAATTCTGATACAGCAAAGCGCGGCGGTACTGGTTCATCGCCTGGTTCGCGTACGTGCGAAAGCGGCTCACGTAATTGAGCACCGCCTTACGTGCCGTGGACTTTTGAAAGGCCTGGTTAATGACGCGGTTCTGACGTCGGCGCGATCCCGCGAAGGGAACCTCCAACCGCGCGCGAAAGACGCCACCTTCGCCGCTTTCCACCTCGTCCTGCCCTTCGTCGACTTCGCCGAACTTCACGTTCTGCCCGCTGAGCCCGCCTTCGAAACGAATAATCGCGCCGTCGTACGTCTCCTTCTCGACACCGCCCACAACTTCGCCGGATCGACCCTCGGCTTCGCGCCGTTCGGGATAATCCGACAGATCGCCCCGTGCTTCGACAAACGGCTCGAACCGGCTCAGATTCGCGATGAATTCCTCGAGACCGTACTGCGCCGCCAGCATGGCCTCGCGCTCCTGGAGGACCAGCGGACTACGCTCGAAGACCAGACGAACGATACTTTCCTTATCGAGGCGAACAGGCGTGCGCGAGTCCATGTCGTCTTCTTCGACGGGCAATTCAAGAAGCGTCTCGATGTCGTCCTGTTCGGCGCGGGCCAGTTGTGCCTGCGCCCGACGATTGACCGCCGCCCTTACCTGCCTGTCGCTTTCGCGAGACGCCGGCGCGTGATGGCACCCTCCGACCGCCAGCAGCAGGCAGGCCGCCAATACACTGCTTAGACAGATGGGCATGGGGGTTATTCGCTTCGACCCACTGTTCACCGGACCGCCCCGCGACTGATCTCGCCTCTCAACAGAAGTTCACTCGTGCCAGAAACCGAACCGGCGACCCAGGACCGCCTCACTCCAGGTCGTCTGCCTGCTTCTCGATCTCCAGACCGACCCGGCGGTACACTTCGCCCGTCGCGCTGAGCAGTTCGTTTTCAGACAGGCGGGTGTAGTACACGTTGTTCGCCAGACGGATTTCGGCGACCGTGATACTCGACAGCGAAGTGATGACATCGTCGATCGAAATCGTCTCATCGCTGCCCGACAGGTACGCCTCGCGCCGTTTCTGGAATTCCTCTTGGGCCTTCTCGAGATTGTCCATCACGGTCGGGCGCGATTCGTGATAGCTGGTCAATACCGTCGATTCCTCGATGACCTGGCGCTGCACACGTAATCGCTCGGCCAAAATCTCCGCCTTGTATTGCCGGATCTCGGCCTCGGCCTTTTCACGCGAGGCGGTCAACACGCGCGGATCGTTGACGCGGAAGGTCACGCCCCCCTGCACCTGCCACCCGCCCACGCGATCATCGAAGGACTCCGAGCCGAACGCGAATTGCGTTCCCTCGACGAAGGTGGTGATGTCGAACTGCCCTTCGATGGCCTGCTTGCGCTTGAGTTCGGAATCCGCGATGGCATCGGCGAGGATGCGGAACTGGAGGTTGTTCTCGAACGCTTCTTCGATCATCGCCTGCCGCCCCTCTTCGGTCAGGGCCATCTCGTAGTAAACGCTCGCCTCTTCCAAGGGGCGTTCCTCCAGTACGTATTCCTTGCCCGGACCGACGCCGATGTATTGAAGAAGAAGCAGGAGGTAGGATTCGTACGAGGCCTGGTAGTTGTCGATGAGCACCTTGGAATCGCCCGCCACCGACTCGACCCGGGCGCGATCCTCGTCGCGCAAGCGGGGCTCGGCCGCCAGGGCGTTCAATGTCTCCAACTGGTGTGTGTACGCCTGCACGTAGTCGCGGTAATAGAGAGTGCTGTCATAGTATTGAAGCGCGTAATCGACATACGTCCGGAACTGGCTGACGTAATTCAAGACCGCCTTCCGCGCCGTGGACTCCTGGAACGCCTGCGAAATCACGCGATTCTGCCTCGTCCGCGACCCGGCGAACGGGACTTCCACACGCGCCCGCACGACTCCGCCGCTGCCCGTCTCCACTGAGTCCTGATCCTCTTCGACCTCGCCGAATTCCACACGCTCTCCACGCACACCGCCCTCGAGGCGAATCTTCGCTCCGTCAAAAGTCTCCATCTCCACGCCGCCGGTAGTCTCCCCGGCCATGCCTTCCGAATCGCGCCGCTCGGGAAACTCGGAGTAGTCACCGGTGGCACGAATGAACGGCTCACGGCGGCTCAGGTTGGCCCGGAACTCGGTCAACGCGTGCTGCGCGGCCTTCATGCTCTCGCGATTCGACGTCACCTGAGGACTCTGGCGAAACACGAAGTGCATGATGTTGTTGACGTTGAGATGGTACGGCTCTTTGAGGTCCTCCTCCGACGGCGCGGCGACCGAGTTTCGTGAGTCGACCGAGAGCGGCTTGACCCGATCAGGTCGGAGCGGCGGCGCGACCCGGGCATCGGCAGATGTTCGATCGAGTCGGCCGGTCGGGATGGCAGCATCACGATCCGTCGCCACCGGCCGCAACGCGGAGGTCGTCGCCTCGCTCTCGGACGGCTCCGCGACGTCCGGCGACGCGGGCGAGAAACTCCGGGCTTCGTAGAGGGAGGGCGCGGGGGCCGGTGGATCGTCGGCGCCGAGCGGCGGCACCCGCTGTCCGGTCAACGAACCGCAACCCGCCATCAGCAGGAGCACCAGCAAAAAAGGGGAAAGGGTCCCGGCCGATCGACCGGATCCGGTCGAAGGTAATGACGTCGAACTCATGGCGTCTTAACGAGTGAACGTTCTCCGCAGTGCGGGGGCAGGGTCTTCGCGGCGTGTCCCCAGACGAGGAAGATCATACCGCGGTCCACGCATTTTCGCGACGCACGGTGGCCTGGCACCGATGCTTCGCGTAGCCCCGGAAATCGCGACGAGGGGCCGGTGGCGCGTACGTTCCACCGTATCGTTTATCGGCGGGTTACCACTTTCGGCGTGACCCCAAATCCGCCCCTACAGCCAGACCCCCGAGAAAGCCAGAATCAACGCGACGATGATCAGGACGAAGCCCCCCCACCACAGCACGACGCTCGAATACCAATGCTCCCCGAGGTTGTCGAGGATGTTCAGTTTGCGCCAATTAATCGTGAGTTCGTCCGTGACCTGCTCCGGCGCCGGCGGCGCGGTCATCAGGCTGAAGTACACGCAGAGCGCCACACAGACCAGCCAGTTCAGGATCGCCTGCATCGCGAAAGGTTCAAGCCAGGGCACCAACCATGCACATGTAAGCGGTTGAACGCTCATGAAGGACCTCACGCTATCCCCGAATGCAATGGTCGCCAGATTCGCGAGATCCAGTGCCAGGAAGATCTTTACGCCCAGACCGAACGCGAAGCCGATGACCACCGCCAGCGAGGCGCCGATACCGTTGATCCTCCGCCACAAGATGCCGAGCAGGAACACGGCAGAGAACGGCGGCGCGAAGAAGGCATAGAGCGACTGGATGTACACGAACAGCCCCAGATCCTGGAGCTTGTTCAGAAATCCCGCCAGGCCGATCGAGACCAGAAGAATAATGACGCTCAGGATCATCCCGAGATGCACCAGGCGCTTCTGCGACGCCTCCGGATTGATGATCCTCTGGTAGATGTCCAGCGTGCAGATCGTGGCGGTCGAGTTCAGCACGGAGTTCACCGTGGACTGAATCGCCCCGAACAGCGCCGCCAGGAAGAGTCCGGTCAGCCCGGCGGGGATCAGCCGCTGAAGCATCGTGATGTAGCCCTGGTCGGCCTCGATCTTCAAGTCGTCCCACGGCAGGAGCAGCTTGTCACCGGAATAGGCGAAGAAAATCAACCCGGGGATCACCACGATGAATGGCATGAAGATCTTCATGTACCCCGCCAGCACGATGCCCATCCGCGCGTGGTACATGTTCTTCGCCCCGAGCACGCGCTGAATCATGAACTGGTTGATCACGTTGTACCAGATGCCGATCGAGAAGAGCCCGAAGATCAGCGACGGCCACGGCTGCACCGGGTGCGTCGCCGGCTGAATCACCGACAGGCGGTTGTAGTCGTCGATGCCGCCGAACTGATCCTTGTTCTGATCGATGAATTTCTCGTAGACCCCGGCGTTGGCCTGGTTCCGCTCGATCATGACCTCCCAGCCGCGGACCAGCGAATTCTCATCCCCGGAGAGCGCATACAGTCCGAGGATGGTCACCGTCGTCCCCCCCGCCACCATCACCGCCACGGTGAAAAAGTCGGTCCACGCCACGGACATCAGTCCGCCGTAGATCGCCCACGACCCCGCCACCACGCCGAGCGCGATGATCGCCAGCCAGAGGTTCCATTGTTCCTGGATGCCCGGCGTGACCACCGCGTGGACGTTCTCCGCCACCGGCAGCGTGATTTTCGTCAGCGTGCCCGAGAACAGCTTCGCCAGGGCGAGCCCGCCGCCATACAGCACCGCCGCGAGAAACGCCACGATGTTGCTGATGACCGTCACGATCGCGAAAAACTGACGCAGCAGCGGTGAGAAGCGCCGCTCCATGAATTCCGGCGTGGTGAACACCTTCGACGCAAGCAGAAACGGGATGAAGATCCAGATCAGCACGCTGAACGACATCACGTTCATCCACTCGGACATGGCCACGCAGATGCCGAAGAGAAACGCCGCCCCGACCATCCCGATGAAATGCTCGGAGCTGATGTTCGACGCGATGAACGAACTGCCCACGACGTACCACGGCAGCGATCGGCCGGCGAGAAAGTAATCGTCCGCGTCCGTCTTCTCTTTACGGCCGGCCCAGAGCCCGATGAAGCAGAGCACGACGAAGTAGCCCGCAAACGCGACGGCGTCCAGCCAGCCAAAACCAAAACCTTCGGGCATCGTACACCTTCATTACTGGGAAGAGGGATTACGGCGTTGAGTGAGGTTCGCGCATCATCGCATCGATACGGCGGACGCAGGCATCCGTCAAGACGTTGAGCGCCTCGCGGTCAAACGGGCTCTGCCAGACCTGGTAGATGTCCAGGTCGTACTTTTCGGGTGGTGAGAGGTAACCGCACGCGCCGTTGACGAGATTCATTACTGCCACCGGACGATCCGGGTAGCGCTCGCGGAGGGCCATTTGAAATGCCGAGTAGGCTTCGTTCGCCTGGCCCACGAAGTACATACCGCCGATCCGCCAGATCCAGGCCGGCATCGTGCACGTCGGTCCCGAGCCGACCGTCCTGACGACGCGGATCTTCCGCTGGATGCGCTCCGCTTGTGTGCGATCCGTACAGGCGGCCAACTGCGCTTCGAGCTCTTCCTCGGTAGGCATCGGCTTCAGCGGGAGCGGTACGTCGATGCACGCGGTCTCGATCTCCGCGTCGGCGAGTTCGACCGCCGCGCGGCCCCACATCGCCAGCGGCGCGCCCGACTCGACCGCGCCCTTATAGCTCAGCGCCATCCCCGCCGGCAGCATCGACGACAGTGTCGCCAGCGCCGCGTAGCCCAGCCGCCGCCCGTGGGCATCCGCAATGGCCACGTCCCCGACGTACTGCTCCGCCGGCGCCAGTTCGCCAGACGCGCCTTGCAGATAGAGGCACGGCGCGTCACCCGTCGCCTGTTCGACCACCTCGCACATCGCCCCGCAGAAATCCGGCGAGATCAGCCGGTTGTCCCACGCCAGCGTCGTCGGGTGGCAGGCGTAGTTCACCAGCGTCGCCAGCACGCGGCCCTGATCGTCGCTCGCCCGCCCGACCAGCAGCGTCTGATCCGGCGTGCCATCAGGGTTGAATCCGCACAGCACGCGGTCGCCGTCGGGGTCCGGCAGGTCACGGTTCGTGGCCAGGTCGCACGTGCCGTACGCCCACGTCAGCGTGGCCGGGGCCATGGCGGCGATCGCCTCGCGCGAGGCCTCCAGGGTCTGCTCCGCCACGTACGCCAGGTACGCTTCGATCTTGTCGCCGCCGGGCTTGTCGCGATCTTCCGTGCAGAGCGAGCAGGCGGCGTGCGTGTGCGTGACGCTCACCATCACCTGCGACGCGTCGAGCCCGAGCTGCTCGATCAGCGGCCCCCGCACCCGCCACTCGTCCTCTTCGAGATGCCACCAGCCCGCGTCGAGCACGACGAGCAGAGCTGCGCAGCCGCCCTGTCGATCCACCCACCTGCCCATCGCCACTGCCGTGACGCACAGCGGCCGATGCACGCCCTCCGCCACATCATGCAACGCCGCCCCCCACTGCCGCGCGTAGATCCCCACCGGCGGCGTCATGTCCCGACGCCCCACGCCGATGCGCAGGCGGGAGGCGTGCAATCCGGTGTGCTTCGCCTTGCTTCGAAGGGTGTTCTGACTCATGAGGTCTCGAATCTGCTCAAACAAAGCCACATCTTGCCAAACGAATTCTTAACGGACAAACCCGCTCATCAACTACGCACTAACTTACCGTTGTGGGCGAGCTGTGGAAAGCCTGGTGACTTTGGTCGATTCCCAGCAGCGTAAGCTCTCTTGGATCGAATGCACTTTGCAAAGATGCTGAGATCTGGCCGAGCGGACTACATTTCGCAGGCTGATTTAGCTACACTCGAATGTCATGACCGGAGCATATTCTTAAGAAAGCAAGTTGCCTGCTGGGAGGGCTGTTCGATGAACTTGGATGCCTGGGTGTCTCGCTGCGCCACAATTTGCGTATTGTCTGTTCTGGCCATGACGGCCAGAGCCAATGATTGCGATGACAATACCCTTTACAACGGTCTCGATGACGCCCTCCTGCTGCCAGCCTTGATTCCGACAACGATCTGTAATCACGTGCCCGGCGGTGGTGGCCCGGGAACAATTCGTTTCTACGGCCGCGTGGTTGCCGGTGAAGACGACCAGCATGTCGTCGGCGTTGATACCGTCCTCGTTGAAGTCTGGGATCGCGAGACGTTCAGCGATACGCTCTTGTGGTCGGGGTATACCACCCAGGACGGCTGCTTCGACAGCGGTATCATTCCCCGAGGCAGTGAGCAGGAACCCGACGTCTACCTGAGGATCGTCCTTGATAACCCCGCAGTACGGATCGACTCTTATTGCGAAGATCTTTTCGAGTTCACCTGGGCGTTCAAGAGTGACCAAGATAACTCCCCGCTATTCTTTGAGGACTTCACCGGCGATGAAATCGATTTCGGGTCCGTACGCACGGAACTGACGCGACTGAGCGGTATCCCGTCCGCCATCTTCCCGAACCAGTTCATCGTCATCACCCGCGCGGAGCGCTGGTTACGCACGCAGAGCGGCTTGAACATCAGTCTACCCAAGGTTATCGTCCGCAACCCGCGCTTTCTCACCTCGAGCTACAACGGCGATATTCTTGTTCCGTCGCTCAGATACATCGATTGGCTGCTGCACAACTATGCCCATTTCCTGCAAGATCAACTTGGGAATGTCGCCCCGGGAGAGTGCGACGAGCTCTTCCAGCAGACCTGCCCACCCTGGTGTGCGGAACCGACTTCGGAACTGGCCTGGCAGCGCGGGTTCGCGGATTGGTTCGCGGATATGATGCTGGAACGTCTCAGAGAGAATTACCTCTGGGACAGCGGACAGCCCTGGCAGGCTGGGTATCCTTTGCTACCTGTCGAACCGCCGCCGTTCGAACAGGTGGAGGTCTGCCCGGACGACATGATGTTCCCACTCGACCTGGAAACCACTCCGGGGATGTTCACCGCTTTTCTGCATGACCTGACCGACGGCCAGGGCGACGACTTCCCCTTCGCCCAGGATGACGAGAAAGCGCTCGCCGCCGACAACTACAGCGACTGTTCCCGAACCGGATGGTTCGAAATCATGAACGTCGTCAAGCTGGCGAGCTCGTTGCCGATGACACCGCGCCAGTTCGTGGCCGACTACGCCGCGCTCTATCCCGCGCAGCGGCCCGGGCTCTACTGGACGGCGTACAACATCGAACCGGATTTCCTGCTGAGCGCGATCTTCCCGGACAGCCAGGCACCCGGCGCGGTGCCCGCTGCCGCTTCACGCGCGGTGGGGTCCACGCCTTGCATTCCCCTCACCGTGGATCCCCCGCCGGACGACGGCACGGGGGCGTGCGGCTACAGCTGGGAGTGGACCATGAATCCCGCCGGCCTGGCCCCGGACTTCACCGTCGACGTCAACGGATCGTGCGCCCTGCCCGGCCCCGTGCTCGCACCGGGCGACTGGTACGTCAGCATCCGCGCGCAGGACTGTGCCAGCAACTGGAGCGGCCAGTACGCCACCTTCGGACCCTTCGAGATCCGTGACTGCAACACCAACGGCATCGTCGATGCGTGCGAAGTCGATTGCGACGAGAACTTATTGGCCGATCTGTACGACTGCGACATCCCGCTGAATCTCTGCGACGGCGTGACCTGCGGTGGAAACGACTGTAACGGGAACCTGGTGCCCGACGATTGCGACATCGCCGACGGGCTGAGCGAAGACTGCAACGGCGACGGGGTCCCCGACGATTGCCAGCAGGACACCGTACTGAAGTGGATCGGCGGCGATGATCTGTGGAACGTCAGCTCCAACTGGACGCCCGACGCCAATGGATTCAACCAGATTCCCGCGGACGACTCGGACGTGTGCCTTGAGAACACGACCGATATCGCCACGATTGCCAGCATCGGGGCCAAGGCGAAGAGCGTCAGCAGCGTGGGAACCATCGTTGTGGATGGCACACTTGGCTCGACCAATTTCGAGGTCAATCAGCCCTCGGTCATCGACGGGGAGATTGTGGTGGACGGGGCGCAAGCGGTGCTCGAAGTCTTCGACGCGGAGGTCAACACGCTCCGTGCCTTCAACTCCTCAGACCTCAAGGGCAAATTCCGAATCACCGACACCCTCGAACTGGGATCAAATGCGATTTCCTTGGGCCGCGCGGTGTTCTTGATCGACAATGTGCTCTCCTCGACGGAGGGAGAAATCACGATCGGGAGCAATGCGACGGCCACGGCGAACTCGGGCATCTTCGTTGAGCAGGGAACGGAGAATCTCTACATCGAATCCGGCGGGAGCTTCGAGTTCAATGGTGACGGGGCCATCATGACCGGGTTCGGCACCTTCGAGAACGATGGCACGTTCACGCGCGCCTCCGGCACCGGCTTCGCCGAATTCAATCTCAACCTCATCAACCGCGGGCAGATGGACCTCCTGACCGGGAATCTCAATGTCACAGGGTCTTTCGACAACTCAGGCATCATCGCCGGTCAGACGGGAACCACGCTCGGCGTCGCCGGGGGAACGACCTTCACCGCCACCAGCGAACTCTCCGTCGGCACCCTCGAGTTCCTGAACGGATTCACCTCCACCCCGATCGTGATCCAGGGCAAGCTGGATCTCAAGGACGGCATCGTCAACAACGGTCCACAGGCGACGGTGGACGCCTCCGCCAACGTCATCAGCTACGGCACGGACATCATCGTCAACCCTCCCGGTCAGCTCTTTCTGGAGCCGGTGCTCAACCAGGAGCTGGTCTTCAACTTCATCCAGGCCCACGGGCGGGTGAGCTTCATCTCCGGCGATCCGGTCCGTACGCAGGATCTCAGCGTCGTTGCGAATAACCTGACCGATACGAGCCTGATGACGGTGGAGAATACGTTCACCGTCGGCGCGGCGGGAGGAATTCGTGATAGCAATCTGGTCACGAAGGGAACCACGCAGATCGTGCCGGGTGGCGCGCAGAAAACCTTCTCGAACTGCACCTGGACCAATGAAGGAACGATCATGCTGGACAACAGTTTCACGCTCAACGGCGCATCCACAAAGCTGTTCAATGCCCCGAGCGGCGTCATCGATCTCTCCAATACGAACTTCCAGTATCTCATCGTCGACCAGACCGCGATACCCATCGAGGAGAAGTACTCTGTCGAGAACGACGGCCTGATCACCAAGTCGAACGGTTTTCCGGACACCTATATCCAGCCCAGTCTCTGGAACCGGGGCGACCTCATCGCCGAGACCGGACCCATCCTTCTGGAGAAGTTCCTGCGGCAGACGGCGGGGCAGACACTCGTCCGGGGCGGGGCGATCACGTTGACGAGCAGTCCGTCGCGCTTTTTCCGTCTCGAGGGGGGATCGCTCGGCGGTACGAACTCCTTTATCGGCAAGGTCGAGAACACCGGCGGAAGCGTCCAGCCCGCCGAGGGCGTCAGTGGCACGCTCACCATCGATGCGGACTACATTCAGAGCGGCACGGGCGAATTGCTGATTCAGTTGGAAGGCCCGAATCCCGGCGTCAACCACGATCAACTCGTCGTGACCGGCCTGGCCGACATCCAGGGCGGGCGGCTGAAAGTGGAGCGATTAAACAATTACAACCCTCCCGTCGGCACTTCCTACGTGATCCTGACTGGCAACAGCGTGCAGGGCGCGTTCGCGCAGGTGCTCTCGGATCGACCTTTCGACGTGACGATCAACGCCACGGACATCACCATCACCGCCAAGCAGCCCGGCGATTTCGACGACGACGGCGATGTGGATCAGGACGATGTGGACGCGATGGCGCAGTGCGCGATGGGCCCGATGGTCCCGCTGCCCCCCGGTTGCGACGACAAGGACCTCGACGGAGACGGCGACGTGGATCAGACCGACTTCGCCAAGCTGCAACTCTGCATCAGTGGCGCGGGCATTCCCGCCGATCCGAATTGCCTGAACTGACGATCGCGACGTTGAGAAGAGCTCGGGTGTCTAAAGGGGACGCAGCTAGCTCTGTAGAAAACCTTTCGAAGCAGCAAGAGGATCATGAGATTGTGCGCAA
>CAZUAQ010000057.1:0-31414 GCA_964618455.1 uncultured Planctomycetales bacterium
GAGAGCGGGAGTGTGTCAGTGGCCGACGAATCGGCAAAACCGAGCGGACCGGCGACCGGGAACGGCGCGGTGCGAAGCAAGAAGACGGACGTTCCGGCGGGATTGTGGAGTCAGTGTCCCCGGTGCGGCGCGACCGTGACACAGAAGATGCTGGAAGAAAACATGCACGTCTGCCCGGAGTGCGACTACCATCACCGCATCTCCGCCCGCAAGCGTATCGAATTCCTCGCCGATCCCGACACGTTCGAAGAGTTCCTGCCCGATCTGGTCAGCACGGACCCTCTGAAATTCTCCGACCGCATTCCGTACAAGCAGCGTATCGAGGATGCGCAGAGCAAATCCGGTGAGACCGAGGCGGTGCTGGTCGGGAAATCGTTCATCCGCGGGCGCGCGGTCATCCTGGCAGTCATGAATCCCCATTTCATCATGGCGTCGATGGGCGCGGTGGTGGGGGAGAAGATCACTGCCGGGTTAGAGCGGGCCGCCGATGAAAACCTTCCCTTCGTCGTCGTGACGTCGTCCGGCGGCGCGCGCATGCAGGAGGGCATGGTCTCCCTGGTGCAGATGGCCAAGACCTCGGCGGCGGTGGCGCGACTCGATGATGCGGGCGGCCTGTACATCGTGATCATGACGGATCCCACTACGGCGGGCGTGGCGGCGAGCTTCGCTTCGCTGGGTGACATTCATCTTGCCGAACCTGGTGCCATGGTGGGTTTCGCCGGGCCACGGGTCATTGAGAACACCATCAAGGCCAAGCTGCCCGAGGGCTTCCAATCCGCCGAGTTCATGCTGCAGCACGGCTTCGTGGATCGGATCGTCCATCGCCATAATCTGCGTACCGAGGTGGCCCGGATCATTGACTACGCGGGCAAGTGACCTACCCGTTCCCACACGATTCCCGACATCATTCACCGCGTTCGCGGGCGTTTTTACCTTGGATAAGTCAGGTTGCACACATCCTGTCCGATAATTTCAGTATGCTGCGAGCGCGTAGGGGTGTTTGCCTGAGTCGGTATCGCTATCGATCCGAGTTTGCCCTTCATTTCTTCATGCCGTGTCCGATTGCGTCGATACGTCGAGGGTCCGGGTAGCGCCTGACTGCATTTCGAACAGGCCGATCGAGTGAAGAATGGGCTACGGCGATCAGCCGACAGACAATTGGAGCAGATCCGAAATGTCTTCCACAGACACGACTCCCATCTACAGTGAATTCAGTCGAGACGAGGACATGCTCGACCTCGTGGAAGAGTTTGTCGAAAACCTGGCAGAGCGCATCAACGCGATTGAGAACGCATTGGATTCCAATGACATCGATGAGCTGAAGCAGATCTCGCATCAACTCAAGGGGGCCAGCGGAGGCTACGGTTTCAATTCGATCGGACTCGTGGCGGGGGAACTCGAGGCGTTGATGATGTCCGAGCAGAAGGACGCAGATGTAAAGGGCAAGATCGACGAACTTCTATCGATGTGCCGGCGCGCGACGGCCACGCCGCCGCCCGCGTGAGCCTTGGCACGGCGGCCGTAAGTTGATCGACCGGTCGTCGGTAAGGGAATCTCCCGCGCAATTGCGATCCCATGGTACACAACCACGTCGCGAATCTCTCCATCGAGGTGTCGCGGCGTTTCTTATGCGCTTTTTGAGGTTTGGCAGGGCAGGAGGAAAGACAGATCTGCCGACAACCGCGTCCGCCTCAATGTGAGGCTCATGGAACGAGGCGCGATGGATGCGATCGAAGCCCGGCAGCGCGGGAGACCCGAGCGGCAAGAAAAAACCGTCGTGCGCCTTTGAGGCATCACGACGGTTTTGATTCATTGATCTGCCTTAGCCGTGGCGTCGGACTATGGCAAGACCAAGAGTGTCGAAGAAGGCTGCCGAAGAGAGCCGGGCGATCCTGAATCCATGACATGAACGCAGATGATGCCTCGGTTCTCCGCTTATTGCGTTATCGGCGTTTCTTAGCGGCCTTCTTCTTTTTCTTGCCGGCTTTTTTCTTGGTGGTCTTGCGACCACTACCGCCGAGCACAGCCTCCTTGCAGGCCTTGGCGACGCGGAACTTCACGACCTTCTTGGCCGGAATCCGAATCGATTCGCCCGTCGCGGGGTTGCGCCCCATCCGAGCTTTGCGATGCACGAGAACAAGCTTGCCGAGACCCGGAAGGGTGAAGCTGTTCTTGGCTTCGCTGTAAGCCAGGTCCGCCAACTCTTCGAGGAAGAGTGACGCCTGCTTTTTGGTGACGTCGACCCTTTCGGCCAACTCACCGGCGATAGCCGACTTGGACATCTTTTTGCTCTTGGCCATCGTAACCTCCTTGTCTTCTGACAGAGCCGACCATTGGCTCCTGATTAAGGCGAGAATATAAACGGTTCACGAACAAGCGTCCAGCCGAAAACCCCTGCCATTATTGATTTTTTTATCGTACGCTCGTTCTCGATCTCATGGGGAATCGGGCATCGAACGGCTTGACGAAGTGAGGGACGCGCGCCATGCTGACCGTCATCGACATGTCCCTGCCATGAATTCGAGGAGAGCATCATGCATCCCAATGACTACCAGGAACGGTTCATCGATCTGACCGAGGAGCGCGCGGCACGCGACTATCCGATGGCGGTCGAAGCGCTTCGCGAAGAAAAACTCACAACCCTTTCGCGCTGCGAAGATGCGTTTGCCGTGACCGCGAAGGCAGGCAAGAAGGTCCTGATGGCGCGGACACTTTCACGGCCGTTACGCTACTTTCTGGCCAAACGATTCGACGGTCCGTATTGCGTAGTAGCGGAAAGAATGGACGAAATCCGCGGTTTTTGTGCGAAAAACGGGCTTATCGAGCAGTTTCACCCCGGCTATACGCGCATGGTGCCCGCTCACCACGTGGTGGAACTGCACCTGACCGGATGCCCGGATCCCCTGCCGACGTACCATCGTTTTTTCACACCCCGACAGAACGCTTTCTCGCAGGACGTCACTGAACTCGGGGAGCGCTACATCGCCGCAACATATGAGGCGATTGCCCGCCGACTTTCCCGCATGCCGGCCGATGAGCCCGTGGGCGTCGCCTTTTCCGGCGGCATCGACAGCACCTCGGTGGCCATGCTGACCCATCGGGCGTTCCACCAACTCGGACGGAATCCCGAGCTTCTCCGGCTGTTTACGCTCTCATTCGGGGAAGGGGCCCAGGATGCGGAACAGGCTGTAAAAACGGCCCGGGCCGTCGGATTGGCGGACCATCACGAGATCATCACCGGTGATCCGGCCCATCTCGACGCCGAGGCGGTCATCCGTGTCATCGAGGACTACCAGCCCCTCGACGTGCAGTGCGCCGCCATGAACATGGCCTTGCTGGATGGCATTCGCAAACGCTATCCCGATTGGAGATGGATGATCGACGGGGATGGGGGCGATGAGAATCTCAAGGATTACCCACTCGAGGGCACGGAGATCACGACGCACAGCGTATTGAACAACATGATGCTGTACCAGGAAGGCTGGGGTGTTCACTCGGTGAAGCACAGCATCGTGTACTCGGGCGGATTGAGTCGATCGTATACCCGGACATACAACACCGCGCGGCATTTCGGATTCGAGGGATTCAGTCCGTTCACCTGCTGTTCCGTCATCGAGGCGGCAGAGGGGATCCCGTTCGTCGCCATGACCGACTATGAAGCGGAGCCGCTCTACGCGATGAAGGGGAGGATCGTGGCCGCGGGGATCAAGGCGGTGACGGGGCAGGACATGCCTATCCCGCACAAGCGCCGGTTCCAGGAAGGCGCACTCTCATCGCGCGAACTCGAGGAGCGCCTGCCGCTGAACAAGCCGCACTACCGGCGCATCTTCGATTCGATATGGGAGAATCCTTCGCGGGGTCGCGCGACGTCTGTTCCGGCATGAAGCTGAACGCCTACGATCGCTGGGTGGAATCTCTTCGCCCCGGCAAGAGCGCGCTCGACGCACAGCGTCCTGTCGATGCGTTCGTCGAGGAAGAGATGCTGCCTTCGGGGCATTGCGGCCGCGTGCTGACCGTGCTGCTGAGCAATCGCGAGTGTCCCTACCGCTGCGTGTTCTGCGGCCTGTGGCAGGAGACGCTCGATCACACGCCCGAGCCCTGCGCAGTGGCCGAACAGGTTCGTCTCGCCATCGAACAGCATGGTGTATGCGACGCCATCAAGCTCTACAACGCCGGTAGCTTCTTTGACGAACACGCCATTCCCGTATCGGACCACGCGCGCATCGCCGCGTTGTGCCGGGACTTTCCCGTGGTGATCGTAGAATCGCGGCCGGAGTTGATCGACGCGCGCGCGGTGGCGTTCGCCCGGCAGGTCCGGCATCTACAGATCGCCATCGGACTCGAGGTGGCGGACGACACACTCCTCGCCCTGATGAACAAGCGGATGTCGTGTGCGTCGGTGCGCCGGGCGTCTGAGTTTTTGCGGAACGCGGGCATGTCCTGGCGCGCGTTCGTCATGGTGCAGCCTCCGTTTGTGGATGAAGCGGATGCCGTCGCTCTGGCGGAGAAAACGGTCGCCTTCTCCGCAGAATGCGGTGCACAGGCGGTCAGCCTCATTCGTTCGTACGCCACAGCGGGGTCGATGGAGCAATTCGCGCGCGAAGGCTTCTGGAAACCGCCCAGCCTCTGGACGGTGCATGCCGCCGCCCAGAAGGCGCTGGCGACCTTTCCCGGGATCACGCTGGTGGATCGATGGAGTTTGAGACACGGGCCCACATGCCGGCAGTGCGCATCGGGAATGGATGACGCATTTGCCTTGTTGAACACGCGTCAACACCTGCCGGAAGTGACATGCGATTGCCGACGAGCTTGGTCGCAACGCATGGCCGATCGGACCGATTCGGTCAAAGGCGTTGAAGCCTATCGCGCTTATCTGCATGATGTTCTGAAGCAGGGGAGGGATGCCCGAAATGGACGGATGACGCCCCCACCCGCTTAAGCCATGCCCACCGAACACACCGCATACACAGCACTTCCCTCAGACCACGTCCGGAATGACCCACGGCTCGCGATACGTGCGTTTCAGCATGGCGTTGGCGTCGGCGTCATCGGTACGCTCGGTGTCGGGATCGATCACCAGCCGCCGCCCGCCGAGGCGGTAGGAGATGTTGGCATACTGGCTGAGCAGTGTGGAGCGATGACCAATCTCGATGTCGGCGTTCGGGCGTCGGCGCGATGCGACGCACGCGAAGAAGTTGTCCAGGTGCGGGGGATGCGGATGGCGCCCGGGCGACGACCCGATCTCCTTCCCGTCGGGATTCCACGCCTGCCATCCCCCGCCATGACGGCCGAACAGCATCATTCCCTTCGTCCCGTGAACCTCGATGCGTGTCGCGTTGAACCGCCAGTCGGGAAAGCCGTCCGTTTCACGAAAACCCCAGGGTGTCTTCTGCATGTGCGGCGTCCATAACGTCAGTTCGAACGTCATGATCAGGTCGTCGTACTCCCAGGTCGCGATCTGCGTGTCCGGCGTTTCCTGGGCATCCTTCATCGCCAGCTTGCCGCCGGTGGCGAAGACCGCCTTCGGGTATTCCCGGCCGATCAGCATCCGGGCGGCGTCGATCTGATGAATGCCGTCGTTGATGATGTCCCCGCCGGAATACTCCCAGAACCAGTGCCACTTGTAGTGAAAGTGGTTCGGATTGAATGGCCGCTTCGGGGCGGGGCCCAGCCAGGTATCGTAGTCCACGCCGTCGGGCGTCGGGGTATCTTCCACCGCTGGAACAGGCGGGCGGTTCTTCATGTTGAAGACGCGTACCAGGTGAATGTTGCCGATCTTGCCTGCGCGGAGGAAGTCGACGGCGTGTTGGGAATACCGGCCGCTGCGGGTCTGTGTTCCGAGTTGGACGATGCGTTCATACTTTCGGGCCGCCTCCACCATCTTGAGCCCTTCCCACGGCGTGTGCGAGGCGGGCTTCTCGACATAGACGTCCTTGCCCGCCTGGCAGGCGAGAATCGTCGGCAGGGCATGCCAGTGATCCGGCGTACAGTTGAAAAAGACATTCACGTCGCGGTCGTCGAGGATCCGGCGGAAATCGGATACGGTGACCGGGCGTCTGCCGGTTGTGGCTTCGACCAGATTGGCCGCTTCGGCAAGTCGGCCGGCGTCCACGTCGCACAGGTAGCGAACCTCCACGTTCGGCCGTTTCAGGAGTTCCTCGCGCAGCAGGAACGTGCCGCGGCCCCCGGTACCCATCATGCCGACGATGAATGCCCGATCCCTGCTGCCCGCGTGCACCGCCGATGTGACGGCCAGAGACGCGGCGGCGGAACCGGCCAGGAAACGCCGACGGTTGATGTGCGATTCGCTCCAGAGCGGGTACCGGGATTTTCGTCGATGCATGAGCGGACCTCGATGGGCTTGGGAACGTGAGTCCGCTATTGTACAGCGAGGTGGTCATCCTGCATCCCGGCGAAGTCACAGGGAAAAACCTGTCCTCCGCCGATCGATTGAGTGAACGACGTGAGCGACGATCAGCAACATCCGAAGGATGGATCGACCGATGCGCGGGGCCGCGTGGAGAGCTGGCTCGCAGCCTACGGTGACGCCCTGTACGCGTTCGCCCTTCAGCGGCTCGGGCAGTCGCAGGATGCCGAGGATGCGGTCCAGGAAGCCCTCCTGGCGGCGATGCGATCGGCGGAGCATTTTCGCGGCGACTCGACGGAGCGGACCTGGCTGACCGGCATCCTGCTCCACAAGGTGCAGGATCTGCTTCGCAAGCGGGCGCGGGAGTCGGCGTGGAAGGAGCGCGTCGCGGATGAGCTGGCCGCCGAGAGTCCCATGTTCCGGGGCGGGTTCTTTCGCGAGAGGCCGATCGACTGGGATCGCGGGCTGCCCGAGCATGCGCTACAATCTGCCGAGTTGCGAAGCTTTCTGCTCAAGGAGATCGAGCGCCTGCCTCCGGCGATGCGGGCGGCGTTCTGCCTTCGGGAACTGGACGACGTTTCTACGGAAGAAGTTTGTCAGGTTCTGGGCGTGACGGCGACCAATCTATGGACGCTCGTGCATCGGGCCAAAGTCAGGTTGCGCGAGGCCGTCACGCGGAAGTGGCTCGACCGATAACGCGTTGATCGGCGGCCAGTGGTCAAGGAGTACGCACGCTGAAGCTCTTCAAGACGATCTGGTACGTACTCACCCTCCAATGCGAGGAGGCGGATCGTATCCGTGTGATGGACCGCACCGGCCACGCGACCCGGGCCCAACGGCTGGGCGAGTGGCTGCACCGCATCGGATGCCGCTCCTGCCGGGTGGCGCGCGCGCAACTCCTGCAACTCGACCGAATCCTCCACCCACCCTCAGGCAGGAGCGAATCCCACGCCGATCCGATGCCCGCGGAGGTACGTTCGCGCCTGGCGGAGAGACTCCACGCCGATCTCGAGCGTGATGATTGACGCTCTTCTGAATTCCTCAGGTCCTGCCACCGCGAAAGCGCTCCTCATCTCGACCGGTCCCGTGACGGGTCTCTTTTTTCTGATCGTTTTTTCTGCAAGCTCGCTCCACACATCGCGACTCATCGACGTAGTTCGAGAAACAGGGAATTCTTCCCCAAGACACATGCCATTCATGTAGAGAAGGAGAGCAACGTATGAAACGTATGGGAATGATGTGCGCGCCGATGATCCTGATGATGCCCCTGGCGGTCGGCGCCGCGCAGATCAACGTGAAGATCGAGAACCTGCAGAGCGCGGGAGGATTCTCGTTCACACCATTCTGGCTCGGCGTTCACGATGGAAGCTTCGACGTGTTCGACAGCGGACAGCCGGCGTCGAGTTTAACGGGCATCACCTCCATCGCGGAACTCGGCGACACCGCGCCGATCACATCGCGATTCTCCTCCGAACAGCCCGGCGGTACGCAGACCACCTTCGCCGAGTCGAACGGTCCGCCGGTGTTCAGCCCAGGCGAGATGGACATGACGACGCTGGATGTCACCAGCCCGATGACGTATCGCTACCTCAATTACGCGTCGATGGTTGTTCCGTCCAACGACCTCTTCGTGGGCAATGACGACGGCATCATGCTGTTCGACGGCAGCGGCCAGTTTGCCGGTCCGATCGTGATCGACATTTACGGTGGTGACGTCTACGACAACGGCACGGAAGTCAATGACATCACGGACGGGCCGGCCTTCGTCGCGGGTCAGGTCGGTACGGAAGGCACGGACGAGACGGCCAACATCCGCTCATTCTTTACGCAGGCCGGTGATGAGACGTACATCTCGTCCATCCTGGGGGTCTCCACGCCCGCCGGTGACGTGACCACCGGTTTCGGCGATCAGACGCTCCTGGGCCGGATCACGATCACGCCCGAGCCGACCTCGCTGGTGAGCCTCGGCGTCCTGTCGCTCTTCCTGCTGCGTCGGCGACGAAGTTTCTGAATCGGGTTTCCAATTTTGTTCAAGATGTCTCTGGACCAAGGGGTACATCGAGATTGGGCGGGCGCCTCCAGGGGAGGGGGCGCCCGTTTGCTTTTGCCATGCTTCAAACCCTCAAAGTCGGGTTCGCTGGGGCATTGTGAAGTGCTTCATTTTCTGGAGCGCTCGCAGCGTGTCATGCGAGAATTCTCGAATCCTGACTTGAATCCTATGGCCGACAGAGCCAATAATAGATTCGAGCACCCCGACGATTCTTTTCCCGCAGAATCAAAAAATCACCAGTTGAATCGGAGACATGGAGCATGCAGGCAGTCAAGAAGCTGTTCGGAATCGTTCTATTGCTTCTCATCGTGACACCCTTGTTGCTGGGTCAGGGCTGCCCACCCCCGGCTTCAAATGGCGGTGATACGGGCGATGAGGGGTCCAGTGGTGGCGATGGAGATGGCGGAAGCGATTCAGGCGGTGACGACGGTTCCGGTGACGATTCATCGGTCGACAATTCCGGCGGCAGTTCCGATTCGGCATGGCCTCAGCAGGCGCGACTGACCGCCTTTGATGCCCAGGGGGACGATCTTTACGGCGATGCGGTGGCGGCCCATGACCAGTTGGTGATCGTCGGCACCGAGCAGAAGGATTCGCTGGCCGGCGTGGCGGACGTTTTCATCCAGTTCGCGGGTGAGTGGCAATTCTTCGAGCGTCTGACGCGCGGTTCGGCGCGTTTCCCTGAGCAGAGTTTCGGCAGCGCGGTGGCCATCAGTAACCAGCATGCCTTCGTCGGGGCACAGAAGTTCGCCATCGAGGGTTCGTTCGATATCCAGCATGGCGCGGTCTACGTGTTTCGCAACGGAGGTTCGATGTTCGAGCAGATCCAGCTCCTCACCGTTTCAGATGGGCAGGATTTCGAGTACTTCGGCAATGCCCTTGCCTACGAGGACGATCAGGGGCGATTGATTGCCGGGGCTTTCGGTCGCGAAAACTCCGCCGGCGCCGCCTACGTGTACGCCTACAACGGCTCGCAGTTCAACCTGGAGCAGCGGCTGGTCGCCTCCGACGGCGGCAGCTTCGACAACTTCGGAAGCGCGGTGGCCATGTCGGGTGTGTACGCTCTTGTCGGCGCGCCGAACCAGGATTCCGGGCTGGGCGCTGCCTACGTGTTCGAGCGACTGGCGACGGACTGGGTCGACGTGCAGAAAATCACCGCCTCAGACGGTGTGCAGACGGATCGCTTCGGGGAGGCCGTGGCCATCGACGGCAATACGCTGGTGATCAGTGCCCCAAGCAAAATGCGCGACGGGGACGAGTTGCTGGCGGCGGGAGCGGTGTATGTCTACGCCCGCTCCGGAAGCACGTGGTCGCTGGCTCAGAAGATCGAACCCAGTGATGAATTTGCGGGTCTCTTCGGCTCTTCGGTGGCGGTGCGTGACGGCGTGATCGCCATCGGCATCGAAGGCCAGGGACGCGTCGTGTTGTACAAGAACGACGGCAGCGCATGGACCATGACGGGCACGATCCTGCCCGATCCGGACACGAGCGTCAGCTCCTTCGGCAATGCCGTCGCACTGACGGAGGATCTCCTGGCGGTCGGCGCGCGATCCGCGGACGTCGATAACCAGCGGGCCTCGGGCGCTGCCTTCCTCTTCGCCCCGCCCGGCAGCAACGACGGTCCGGACCTCGGCGACGACGTGCGCTTCTAGGGAAAGCACGTCGGTCGTGTCGGTGATGGTTCATCCGCGACAATCCTGTCAGCCTTCTCGAGTTGTACTTGGGGAGTCCACCCGGGTGGTGATCGCCGCCTGTGCTCTCTGAATTTTTCGGAATCAGAAAAAAACCGGCAGGGCGGCATTCTCGGTCCTTGCGGCACCTGTCCGGTAATACCGCGCGCTGTCAGCGAAACGGCCAAGCGTTAGCGGACATGGGGTCCGCAATGTCCGGAAACACGTTAGGTCCGCGTGCGGGGGGCTTTCGGACCGAAGAGAGAATGTTAAAGCGCGTTCTCGGTCCAGACGATCCGAGCAGCAACTTCCAGGGAAGGAAGTCGCGATCCCGCGGCAGGAGGCTCATCCTGAGAGCTTCTTCATGAATGGTTCGGTCGCGTTTTCGCAGCAGTAGGTAGGGATACACGGACTAACAGAGGCTGCTCACACAAGCGTGGTTCTATCGAGAACCGGCAGCCGGGGGTGGCGAGCCCGCGGCGGACCGAAACAGATCGGTGCCGTCGCAAGCCGGAACAACCGCACCGGTGAATGCGCCAGTGGTCGGCGCTTCCGGGAGTCACAAGCGGGACACGGCAAGGTGGAGGCACGTATACGATGAGTCGGATCAACACGAACGTCATTTCACTGACGTCAGCACGCATCCTCAACAGCAACACCCAGAAGCTGAACACCGCACTCGAGCGACTCAGCACGGGCCTCCGGATCAACAGTGCCAAGGACGACCCGGCCGGCTTGATCGCCTCGGAGACGTTGCGATCGGAGATCACCGCCATCGAAGCGGCGATCAGCAACGCCCAGAGGGCCGATAACATCATCTCGGTGGCGGAAGGCGCGCTCCAGGAAGTCAGCGCCCTGCTGATCGAGCTGGAAGACCTGGTCGACCGCAGCGCGAACGAAGCCGGCCTGAGCACCGAAGAGGTTCAGGCGAACCAGCTTCAGATCGATTCGATCCTGGATACCATCAACCGGATTTCGACCTCGACGGAATTCCAGGGCAAGAAGCTGCTGAACGGTACACTGGACTACACGACGTCGGCGGTGAATCTCGGGGGTTCGACCGGTTCGGCGTTGACGAACGTCGCGATCAATTCGGCGCGGGTGCCCAACGGCGGCTTCCGTACGGTGACGGTGGATGTCACCAATTCTGCGGAGACGGCCCAGTTGATTTATGCCGGTTCAGCCACCGGAACGGGCACCACGACACTCGAAATCAGCGGCGAATTCGGAACCGAGCAGCTCTCCTTTGCCTCCGGCACAGGGGCGGCGAGCGTGGCCACGGCCATCAACGGGTCTACCGCCCTGACGGGCATTTCCGCCGCTGTGAGCGGCACGGGCGCCAATACGCGCATTCTCATCAACAGCACGAACTACGGCAGCGATGCCTTCGTCTCCGTCGAGGCCCTGTCGGGCACCTTCGCGGTGAGCGGCGGCAGCAGTGCGACGCGCGACGTGGGTGTTGATGCGGGTGTCACCATCAACGGTGTGTCCGCGATCACGGACGGCCTGCAGGCATCGCTCCGCACGGCATCGCTCAGTGTCGACCTGACGCTCTCTTCCACTTTCGGGACGCAAACAGCGAATTCCAAGACCTTCCACATCAGCGGTGGGGGGGCGGACTTCAGCATTGCCCCGACGCTGGGGCTCAATGCCACCGCCAGCCTGGGCATCCAGAGTGTCTCCACGGGAAGTCTCGGAAACGCGGACCTCGGCTTCCTGTCGTCGCTGGGCAGCGGCCAGACCAACCAGTTGAGTTCGGGGAATTACGAGTCGGCACAGCGCGTCATACGCGAAGCGAATTCGCAGGTCTCGAGCCTTCGAGGGCGTCTGGGATCCTTCCAGAAAGATACGCTGGGGTCGACGATCAGCGCCTTGAACATCGCCCTCGAGAACACGCTGGCCGCGGAAAGCGCGATCCGGGATGCGGACTTCGCCAGGGAGACGAGCAATCTGACGCGTCAGCAGATCCTGGTGAACTCCGGCACGTCCGTGCTGCAGCTTGCCAACGCGGCCCCGCAGAGCATTCTGGCCCTGATCGGTTAATCCGGGCCATCGAAGAAACAATAAGGTCCAGGACGGAGTGATGGATGCCGATGATGAATTTCGGGCATCCCAGGATGTCCGGACGAGCAGACGAAGCGATGGCAGAGACCGGAAGCCGCGTGAGACGGGGATTTCGGTTGCTGCTTAGAAAAGGGATGGATTCGCATCGACCATCCCCGGTCGGATGAACACGACCGATAACCCTCGGTGAACGTCCGATATCAAAAAGTTGAAATGAGTAGTGAACATATAGCTAAAGGTGGTCCGGGAAATTAGACGAAATGCCGGATGCTATCGGATGAAGCAAGCAAGCCCACCGTTGGCAACCGGGGAAGAGCACGTTAAGCTCGCAACTCGCGAGCGACTCACCAGGGACGGTGGGGGGTTGATCGGGAGGATCGACCTGAAGTCGGAATCGAATCGAGACTGACCATCGAACGAAACCGAACCCAACCGTGAGGCAGGCGAGGGATAACGCCTCCTTCGGATCAGGTCACGTCGGGCAGAACATGAAGCTCGACACCAGGATGCACGGTCGCATCCTGTAGGGAGCAGGTGAATCGAGCCTGCCCCGACTGTCAGGGAGGATACCATGAGTCGTATCAACACGAACATCCCCTCGATTCAAGCCACTCACAAGTTGGCGGCCAATCAGCTCGATCTCAACACCCGACTGGAACGGCTCAGTACGGGGTTGCGTATCAATCGCGGCCGGGACGATCCCGCCGGGCTGATTGCCTCGGAGACGTTGCGCAGCGAGATCCGTGGGATCTCCCAGGCGATCGACAACTCCCAACGCGCCATCAACGTGATCTCGACCGCCGAGGGGGCGCTCAACGAGATCTCCGCCTTGCTTCTGGACATTCGTGGTCTGATCAATCATGCCGCGAACGACGGCGCCATCAGCCAGGACGAGCTCAAGGCCGATCAGCTTCAGATCGACTCCCTGATCTCCGCCATCGATCGTATCGCGAATACGACGCAGTTCGGCGGCGACAAGCTCATCAACGGCAACCTGGCGTACAACGTCTCCGGTGTTGCCGCCTCGGCCATAGCGAATACCCGGATCTTCGGTGCGCGGGTGCCCGACAACGGTACGCAGAACGTCACGGTCCAGGTGACCTCTTCCGCCGAAACCGCGCAGGTGGCGCTGTCCGCCGCCACATTGACGTCGAACCTGACCGTGGCCGTCGCCGGTGAGTATGGCACGGTATCGCTGTCGCTGGCGAGCGGCCAGACCGCATCGCAGATTGCGGCGGCCATCAACGGTGAGACCTTGTCGACGGGTGTCTCCGCGTCGGTCAGCGGTGCGTCGGTGGTTCTCAACAGCACGAGCTACGGTGATGACAAGTTCGTTTCCGTCAAGGCGATCAACGGCAGCTTTGATCTTGTCGGTGGCACGACCATCACCACAGGCAATGAGTCGCGCGACTACGGTGTGGACACGGGCGTTCTCATCAACGGCCAGTCGGCCAGTGTGGAAGGACTTCAGGCCAGTGTTCGCACGGGGAGCCTGGATGCGAACATCGAATTGACCGCTGCCCGCGCGACCACGCTTGGCTCGAGTTCCTTTACACTGACCGGTGGCGGTGCCACATTCCAGATCGGGCCGGTGGTGAATCTCAACGGGCAAGTGTCCATCGGACTTCCTTCCGTGGATTCGACGAACCTCGGCAACGCCACGCTCGGATTCCTGAACACCATCGGAGACGGCCAATCCAACTCGGTCATCGGCGGCAACTACCAGAATGCCGAACGCATCCTGGTCGAAGCCATCAGCCAGGTGGCGGTCATCCGCGGCCGGCTCGGTGGTCTGCAGCGAAACCAGATCGAAACCAACATCAACAGCCAGCGTGTCGCGCTGGAGAACGTATCCGCGGCGGAGTCCGCCATTCGAGATGCCGACATTGCGGTCGAAGTGGCCGCTCTGACCCGATCCCAGATCCTGGTTCAGAGCACCACGTCGATTCTGGGGATCGCCAACCAGCTACCCCAGAACGTGCTGTCGCTTCTCGGGTAGTCGCAGGAGGCGACGGCTCGGGAGAGAACATGGGACCGGTTCCGGGCCTTCGGGCCAGGAACCGGTTTTTTCATGCCTTCTCGGAATCGCGTTCACGTCCGATAAGCAAAGCTCGCGGTGATCCTTCTCATTTCCGGAGATTCCTGATGAAGTCCGGAGAAATCGTGGACCGATGAATACCCGGAGGGAGAATCCGCGCTCCGAGGGAGGTAGCGAATGGGTACGATATCATCCAGTGTCGGGCTGATCTCCGGATTGGACATCGAGAATCTCGTCAGCCAGCTTGTCCAGCTCGAGGCCCAGCCCCTGCGTTTGCTGGAAAACCGCATCGTCGAGGCGCAGGCCCGGCAGACGGCGTTCGAGGCGCTGCGCGTCAGCTTTCAGGCCTCGCAGGGCGCGATCAACCGGCTCGCGCAGGCATCCTCGTTCCGGGTGAAATCGGCGAACAGCTCCAACGAGGATGTACTTACCGCGACCGCCACCACCCAGGCCGCCATCAACAACTACACCTTCCGCGTCAAGCAACTGGTGTCGAGTCAGCAATTGATCAGCCGCGCCGGATTCGCCACGGCGGACAGCACCTCCGTCGGCGCGGGTGAATTGATCTTCCGCAGTGCGGATGCCGGGGTGAAGCCTGAAACCCTGCTGAGTGAACTGAATAACGGCAACGGAGTCAGCCGCGGGCGCATCCGCGTGGTCGATTCTTCCGGCAACGCGGCGGAAGTGGATCTGCGCTTCGCGTTGAACGTTTCGGACGTGATCGACGCCATCAACGATGCTTCCGGGATCGATGTTCGCGCGCGGGTCAGTGGCGATCGCGTCGTCATTGAAGATCGCGCGGGCGGGACGAGTGATCTGCGCGTGGAGGACGTCGGGGGAGGGACGACCGCCCTGGAATTGGGGATTCGCGCGTCCAGCGCCAACGGGCTTATTACCGGCAACGACGTGTTCAGCCTCCACAATGCCACACGTCTCGATAAACTCAACGACGGGCGGGGCATTCGGGTCAATGCCGAGCTGGAGAATGATCTTCGTGTCACATTGAGTAACGGTCGCGTATTCGAGCTCGATTTGAGCAGCAACGCCAACCTGGATACCTCCCTGGCGGAGCTGAACGATGGTGAAGGCGTCGGCGAGGGAACGATACGGATTACCAATCGCTCGGGAGACGCGATCGAACTCACGCTGACGGGGGAGGAGACGTTCGCCGAAGTCAACGCGTTGATCGACCAGGTCCAGCCGGGGTTCGGAGTCCAGATCAGCAGCGTGAGCGGCTCAGGGGCCATCACGGTCAGCGATTCGACCACGGGCACCGGGACGCTGAAAATTGAAGACATCTCTGGCGCCGTGGCGGAGAATCTCGATCTGGTCGGCGAAAGCGAAGAGGGAGAATCGACGCTCGCCGGGCAGGCGGCCTTCAATTTCGATACGATCGGGGCGTTGATCAGTCGCTTCGCCAATGCACGCGATACCAGCGGTGTGGCCAACGGGGGCGACCTGACCCTCGAGTTGGTCGACAACGGACTGCGCCTGACGGACAACACGGGATCCTCGGCCACGATCGAAGCCCTGGGGACCTCGCAGGCCCTGGTGGACCTCGGTCTGGAAGGGGGCTTCAACGGAGGCACGATCGACACGCGCGACCTGATCGCCGGCCTGAACACGGTGCTCTTGGATTCACTGAACGGCGGACGGGGCTTCGCGCTGGGCTCCGCCACGTTCACGCTGAAGGATGGCACTTCTTCCGGACCGATCGATTTCTCCGCCGCCAATACGCTTGAGGACGTTCTCGATCGCATCGAGAATATCGACGGCCTCGAGGCCGAGGTCGGCGAGGGCGGAGTTGGCATCGTCATCACGGATACGACCGGCGGGGCGGGTACGCTTTCGATCAGCGGCACCGGGCTTGATGAGTTCGACCTTTCCACGAACAGCGTCGGACAGATCGTTTCCGGCGATCTCCACCGCCAGCACATCTATGAAAACACGGAACTCGAGACGCTTCGCGGTGGACAGGGCATCGAAACCGGCGCCTTCCAGATCACCGATCGCGCCGGCGGCGTGGCCACGGTTGTGATCGATCAAAACGACCAGACCGTGGGCGACATCATCGACGCGATCAACTCCGCCGGGATCGGCATCGTTGCGCGACTGAGTGACCACGGCGACGGCATCACGGTGGAGGACACCTCAGGCGGCAGCGGGTCGCTGAGCATCAGTGAGCAGGGATCGACGACGACGGCGGCGGATCTCGGACTCGTCGGCGAATCGGACCAAGGTGTGATTGCAGGAAGCTTCTCGGGCGTGATTGACATCGATGCCGGCGACACGTTGAACGATGTCGTGAGCAAGATCAATGATTCGAACGTCGGGTTGCGGGCCAGCGTGATCAACGACGGCAGCCCGAACAATCCTTACAAACTGATCGTGACTTCGCAGACGCCCGGCAGTGCCGGTGAGTTCGTTTTCACCGGATCGGGTACGAAGATCGATCTCAATGTGATGAGCGAGGCGCAAGACGCGCTCCTCGTGGTCGGCGATCCCGATTCGCCGAACTCCGTCTTGATCTCGAGCAGTTCCAACACGATCGAGGACGCCATCGACGGTGTGACGCTCGATCTGCACAACACGAGCGATGCACCCGTGAACGTCACGATCGATCAGGATATCGATTCGATCGTGGAAGACGTCAAAACATTCGTGGAGACGTTCAACGCCACCCTGACGCGGATTGACGAACTGACCGGCTTTGACCCGGAAACGGAACAACGCGGCGCGCTGTTCTCCGAGAGTTCGATCCGCTCGCTGACGGCGCGCGTGTTCCGGGTGCTGGGCAGCGCGGTGAACGACCCCGAGCTGGATATTCGCACGCTGGGGCAGATCGGCATCTTCATCGATTCGAGCGGAGGACAGGGCGCGCGGTTAACCATGAACCGCACCTTTGAAAACGGGCTGACCATCGATGGAGAGGCACGACTGCGGGAACTTCTCGAAGAAGACATCACTGCCGTGAGCGATTTCTTCACGCGCTTCGAGATCGAAGAAGTCGACGGTGAAGAGCAGATCAATAACATCGGTTTCGCGGCACGGTTCAAGCAGGAACTGGATAACATCGCCAACGGGTTCGACGGCGTCCTCATCACCGAGAGCCAGCGCATCCAGGACCGGATCGACCTCTTCCAGGAGCGCGCCGAGCGACTGCAGGAGCTATTGGATCGTAAGGAGGACCGCCTGTTCGCGCAGTTTCAGTCGATGGAAACGGCCCTGGCCAACCTCCAGGGTCAGCAATCGTCGCTGGCGGCGCTGTCGAACCTGGCGGGCAGCCTCGCCTCCTCCGGGGGCGGCGGGGGCATCCCGCTCGGCTAGATTGCTCCGCGCGACACAGGGCGTCCTTCGGAGTGAGATGGGCCGGATTACCGGACCCGCGGCAGGGGAACATTTCCCCAAGGAACCCGGGGGAATGTCGTGAACACCCCTTCCTCCCTTGCCGATAACAACTGCGCATGAGCACGGTATCGAACGAATATCTCCGAAACGCCGTCCTGACGGCCTCTCCCGAGCAGTTGCACTTGATGCTCTACGACGGGGCCATCCGGTTTGCGCGTCTGGGCATCGATGGCATCCGCCATAAGAAGTGGGAAGACGCCTTCAACGGGTTCAGCCGGGCACAGAAGATCCTGCTCGAGATGCTCAACGCCCTGAACTATGACGTGGATGAGGATCTCTGCAAGCGCATGGCGTCGCTCTACTCCTTCATCTACCGCAAGCTCGTCGAGGCGAGCGTCCACCGGAATCCGGACGTCGGCGAAGAGGCGCTCAAGCTGCTCGAGTATCAGCGCGAAACGTGGGTCATGCTGATGGAGAAGCTTCAGAGTGAACGCAAGGAGGACTCCTCCGGCGAAGGTCCGTCGCCCGTACATCATGGGGAGTTCGCGGCGACTGAGGACGCGACGTACGGCCATGTCAGCTTCGAGGGCTGACCTCTCCCTCCGCCTTGACCACCTATCGAGCCCTTTTTATAGTCCGTCGTGAAGCTGAACTCGGCAGCGAACCTCTCGTGGGCAGGGGCGTACAATCCATGGAACCCATTGCGCAGTCATCCCTCGGGCCTTGCCGGTCGGATCGAACTTCGATGGTCAGGAGCGGTCATCATGACCACCGCTGAATGCAAGAACAACAGCAGCTACCGCCACATGGTCGCCCGGCGATTCCTGCGCGGGGCGTGCGGATCCATGTTCGCAGCCGCCATTCTGATGTCGGCGATAGTGCTTCGGGCACAGGAGCCGGCTCAGCCGGGACTTGCCCTGCCGGATCCGTCCGAGGCGAACGAGGCCCTCCCCGGCGATGAGGAGCGTGAGCTGACCCTGCCCGCCGACATGCTCGAGGTGCCGGGGATCACGCAAGGCATGACCTTCGATGAGTTGATTACCGCCGCGCAGGAGGCGATCGACGCCCGGCAGCTCGATGACGGGGAGAAAATCCTGAGCTACCTGTTGACAGTCTCCCCCGAGGAGATCCGGGCGAAGACCCTGATGGCCTACGTCTGCGATCTGCAGATCAGCGTGATGAAGGCGGCGGGCCCGGAGTTCGCGGATGAGGCCGAGCAATACCAGGCGTGTGCAGTCGAGAACTACATGGCTTCGGCGCAACTTGCGCTCGAACGTGATCGCTTCAACGCCGCCGAACGCGGTTTCAAACGGGTGCTCCGTTACGAACCGGCGAATGCCGAGGCCAAGCTGGGGATGGCCCGTGTCTACGCCGCGACGGATCGAAGCATGCTCGCGATCGAAACCTACCGCGACTACAACAAGAGCGAGGAAGGGGAGACCAACGCGCAGTCCTGGCTGGAACTCGGGCAGGTGTATCGCAAGAACGGCCTGTCCGGTCAGGCAATTTCCGCGCTGCAGCAGGCAGTAAAACTCAATCCCGAAAATCCAGACATCCACCATGAACTGGCCATGACCTACCTGGACGATAATCGCAAGGACGAGGCGGCCGAGGCTGCGCAGGATGCGATGACCAAGGGCGGACTTCGTGACAACTTCCACAAATATGTGAATCTCATGGCCAGGGTGCAGGCCGCCAACGGAGCGTGGATCGAGTCGGCGCAGTCGGCAGCACAGGCGATCAGTCTTGCGCGGGAACAACTGGCCAAGCAGCCCGACGATGTCCAATTGCTGCTGGCCACCGTCACCTATCACAACTCCTTCGAGCGGGCATTGAACAACCAGCTTGGCCAGATGGCGCGCATTCCCAACCCTGACCCCGGATTGCTCACCGATTTTCGGATCGATCTGGCCCGTTCGATGGCGGAAAGGTCCGCCTCGGAGCGGCTCCTGAACCTGCATAATGCCCTGCAGACGTTGCCCGTGGCCGAGGGGGACAATCGGAACAATCTACGCCTGCTGTTGATACAGGCGGAACTGGAGATCAACGTCAAGAAGCTGGAAGATGCCGCCGCAACATGCCAACGCATTCTGGCCATTGATCCGAACAACGCCGCCGTCCAGCAGCTCCTTCGCCAACTGCCCTCGAGCCTGCGGCCGTCACTCAAGAGGGAGGCGGTCACGTCGGCGAACGATGGAGCGTCGCCCGGCGGACCTGCCTCGTCGAACGACGATGGGGCCGGCGTCGCTCCATGACACTCTTTCAGGTACTTCGATCGCTTCTTATGCCCATCCGGCCCGGTGCCGCAGGACTGGTAAGCCCAGGGATTGCAGGTCATCCGCCGGACGATTCCATATTCCCGAGCTGTCGTGAAAGGCAACGATCCGAATCGGCAGTTGAAACGATACTCCCTGTCCGAATGTGAAGCCGGGAGCCGACTACGCGAAGACCGGCATTGGGGACCATTTCAAGTCTTCTTTGAACGATTCCATCCACAGTCATCGACTCTCGTCCGTTATTCGTGCAGTGTGGTCGAGGAATGGTGTACAATGAAGATCACAACCCGGCTGCGGAGACGGGTGAGGCACAGGAATTAGAAGTTGAATCTGCACCCTATGAGGCACCATCGATTTCGGATTGTATCCGTCATGCTGCTCCTGCTCTGCGCGCGTGCGGAAGCGGCCGATATCACCGTGGACTTCACACAGTCCCTCGGTACGCAATCCATGCAGTGGGGCACCAACGAGGTGACCGGCCAGCTGAATCCCAGCACGGTTGCCTCCTCCCGGCTTGCGGACATCAACAGCATGAACATCCGTCTCTGGATCGGCGGCGGTATCCGCCCCGGCGAGAGCAACTGGAACTGGTCTGTGCTTGACGACGGTGTCACCCGGATTCTCGGCGCCGGCGCCACGCCGATGATCTGCTTCGCCGGCATTCCGGATTGGATGGCGGAGACACCGTATCCCGGCAAACCCGACACCTGGAACCATCCGCGTGACCTCACGGAATGGGGCAACTACTGCGTGTCGATCGTGGCCCATGCCGCCAGCCAGGGCCACCCGGTCGACGACTGGTACTGGGAGATCTGGAACGAACCCAACAATGGCGGCGTGTCCGGCAGTTGGTCCACGAACGAATACCTCGAACTCTACGACGCGGCGGCGATTGCCCTCCGCGCGAACTTCCCCAACCTCCGCATCGGCGGGCCTTCTGTCGACCATCCCTCCGAGCATTGGATCAAGCCGCTGCTCGACGGCCACGACGTGCAGTTCATCACCTGGCATCGCTACGGTGCGTGGGACCCGAACCTGTCCAAGTCCTCATCGAGCTATCTGTCCGAGACGTACATCTACGGCGACCACGCGGCGCTGGTTAAAGGCTGGATTGAGGAGATCCGCCCGGGGGAGGGGATCCTGAACGTCTGTGGCGAGATCAATCTCAATGCGTACTGCTGCCCGATCGACAGCCGGATCTGGGAGCCGATGTTGATCCCCTGGTACACGTCGGTGATGAATCATCTCATGCGGAACGGCTGCGATGTTGAGCAGTTCTTCGTCGGCACCGACAAGAGCTGGCCGAACTATGGCCTGTTCCTCGGCACCGGGGCCGACGCCGGGCTCCCCAGTCCCGCCTTCATGGCCAAGGAACTGTTCACCTCGTCCGCGCCGGTCGGGTCGACCCTTGTCTCCACCAACTCGAATGACAGTGACGTCGAGGTCCTGGCCACCTCCGGACCGGATCAGCCCAACCGCATCATCCTCATCCACAAGTCGAGCGGATCCACCCCCGTCACGGTGAACGTTACCGGGCCTAACGTGACCGCCGGCGTCCGGTATACCGTCGACGCGAATGCGTACAACGCAGGATCCTACGCGACGGAGACCGTCGGCGGAGGTCAGGCACAAAGCATGACGCTCAACGGTTACGCGCTGGAGGTCGTGGAACTCTGCGTCGATGGCGAGCTTTGCGCCCCCGACCTGGATACCGATGGCATCCTGAATGCCCTCGACAACTGCCCGGAGGACTGGAACCCCAACCAGGCCGACACCGACGGCGACGGACCCGGGGATGCCTGCGACGCCTGCCCACTCGATCCGCTGAACGATGCGGATCAGGACACGTATTGCGGCAGTGTCGATAACTGTCCCGCGATCGCCAATGCGGACCAGGCGGATGGGGACGAGGACACGATCGGCGACGCGTGCGACAATTGTCCCGAAACCGCCAACCTCAACCAGCAGGACACCGATCTGGACGGTGTCGGGAACGCCTGCGATCTCTGCCCGTCCACGCCCATCGATGCTTTCGTCAGCGAATACGGTTGCCCGACGTCCCGCGCCGATTTTGATCGCGATGGGGACGTCGACATGGAGGATTTCGGTCGGCTCCAGGCCTGCATCAGTGGATCGGGCATCGCGCAGGACGCACCCGATTGCCTCGAAACCCGCCTGGACGCGGACGACGATATCGACGAGTACGATGTCTCGCATTTCCGCGACTGCCTCAGCGGTGTCAACATTGCAGCGGACCCCGCGTGCGATCCCTAGGCCCGGCCCGTGCCATGCAGGGATGACCGACCGCGTGATGGCAGGCTTCAAGTGAAAGTTCCTTCATGTCTCGCGGCCGCTACTGGACCGCACCGATCGGGTGTATAATCCGGACATGTCCAAGGATTTCATCAAACCCGCGCAACGGATTTCCCGCCTTCCTCCCTATCTTTTTGGCCGCATCAATGCATTGCGCCACCAGAAGCGGCAGGACGGCATCGACATCATCGACCTGGGCATGGGCAACCCGACGGACCCCACCCCGGACCCGATCGTTCAGAAACTTTGCGAAGCTGTCCAGGATCCCCGGAACCATCGCTACAGCGCGTCCCGCGGGGTGTACAACCTTCGCCGTGACGTTGCCCGGCACTACGAGCAGCAGTATGGCGTCGATCTCGACCCCAATGACGAGATCATCGCCTGCATCGGCAGCAAAGAGGGGCTGAGCCACCTCTTGCTGGCCATGCTCGGGCCGGGGGATACGGCGGTCGTTGGCGACCCGGCGTTCCCGATCCACTTCTACGGGGTGGCCCTGGCGGGGGCGAACGTCATCACCGTGCCCCTGGGCAATGACGACGCGTTCCTGGATCGGATCCGCCACGTGCTGACGAATCTGTATCCCAAGCCGAAGCTGATGATTCTGAACTATCCGCACAACCCCACCGCCATCACGGTGGATCCGCCGTTCTTCGATCATGCCGTCGCGCTGGCGAAGGAACACGAGGTGGCGGTGATTCACGACTTTGCCTATGGCGAGACCTGCTTCGACGGATACAAGGCGCCGAGCTTTCTCTCCGCCGACGGCGCGAAAGACGTCGGTGTCGAGTTCACCACGATGAGCAAGCCGTACAACATGGCCGGGTGGCGGATCGGTTACTGCGCGGGCAACAAGACGATGGTCAACGCCCTCGGCACGATCAAGGGCTACTACGATTACGGCATCTTCCAGCCGGTGCAGATCGCCTCGATCATCGCGCTCCGGCACTGCCAGGAGCATGTCCTGGAGCAGTCCGAGGTCTACCAGAAGCGGCGGGATGTCGTGCTGGCCGGATGCGAGCGGCTGGGATGGACCGCCGAGCAGGTGCGCGGAAGCATGTTTGTCTGGGCGCGCGTACGCGACGACCATCTCCGCAACGGCGAGTCGATCGACTTCGCCCTGCGCATGCTGGACGAGGCTGAAGTGGCGCTGGCTCCGGGTCGAGCGTTCGGCGAGAACGGTGAAGGCTACGTTCGCATCGCCCTGGTCGAGAATGACCAGCGCCTGCGTCAAGCCATGCGCAACCTCGACCGCGCATTGAACAAGGGTATCCTGGCCTCGTCCGCATCGGCGAGTGATACGTCGGACGATTGACGCCGGGAAAGCATAGTCCGCCCTGAGGGCTTCACTCCCCATGAGTTTGTCAACATGATCGCCATCATCGATTACGGCATGGGCAATCTCCGCAGCGTGCAGAAAGCACTGCAACGCGTGGACGCGCGCGCGGAAATTCTCGATTCGCCGGAAGGACTCGACGGGGCGGACAAACTCGTACTGCCCGGCGTGGGGGCGTTTCAGGACGCCATGATCCATCTGCGCGAACGGGGGTTCGTAGATCCGCTGCGCGACTTCGCCGCCAGCGGCCGGCCGTTTCTCGGCATCTGCCTCGGCCTGCAGTTGTTGTTCGAAGTCAGCTACGAGGACGGCGAGCACGAGGGGTTGGGCATCCTGCCCGGCAAGATCGTGCTCTTCGACATGTCGCATCAGCCGGACTCGGAACGTCTGAAAGTGCCGCACATGGGGTGGAACCAGGTCCGGTTCGTAAAGGATTCGTCGCTCACGCGCGGCCTCGAGCAGGGCAGCTACTTTTACTTCGTGCATTCCTACTATGCCGAACCGGCGGAGGCGGACATGGTGTTGGGTGTCTGCGACTACGGCCTGGAGTTCACCGCCATGGTCGAAAAGGGCAACATCTACGCCACGCAGTGCCACCCGGAAAAAAGTCAGAACGTCGGGCGTCGGCTGCTGGAGAACTTTGCCGGTCTGAGCTGATGCGTCGGCAGCCTCAAGAGGCAGTACGCTGGGCGGCGGGGCGTGGCGGATCGGCATGCAGGAGCGACTCCGCCCATCTCCGCACGTGATCGGGGAGTTGCGTGTCCTTCACCGCCTGTCGAAACCAGTGCCGCGCTTCTTGATCCCGACCGAGACGGCGATGCAGTTCGCCGACGAGATACGTCGCGACCGCGCGGTTCTCATTCTTGATCTCATCGAGCTTCAACGCCTGCTCGAAGTGCCGCAATGCGTTCTCCTGGTGATCGCGTTCCCGTTGCATCGTCTCCATCATATCGGCCATCGCATGGCGCACAGGTTCGTCGAAGGATTCGATCTTCTCGAGCCGCTCGAGCAATGCCTCCGCCTGGAGATTCTCTCCATGGCGCCGAAGCAGCAACGCAAGCACCAGTTCGACGTAGGGCTTCTGGTAGCGGCTGAAGCGCCCGAATTCGAGGGCTTCGGCCACGCGCGTCACCAGCTGCATCTCGATGTCCCGCTGGTTCTGCTCGGGACGCATCGGCGGACGCCAGCGCTCGATGAATGCGAAGACGAGGGCGATCCGTTCATCCGGCGGGAGCATCGCGCCGAGATCGCGCTGCACCCAGGACGCGCGCAAATGAAGCCATGCCAGCGCCTCGTGCGAACGGTCGCGCCATCGATAACATTGAATCGCGAGTGCATAGCGTTCGGGCGCGCCGAGATCGCGCGGTTCGCTTTGCGGTGTGAATCCATGCGGCAATTCCAGCCCCGGTTCTTCCAGGATGCGTTGTCGAACGTTCTGGGAAATGTGAATCGACGGATCAAAGTCGTGCGGATAGCCGCTGTAACCGCAGGAAGGGCAGGTCGAGATGCGGAAAAAGACCGGCTGTGGACCCAGGGCACGGGCGAACAGATCCCGATCGACACCGCCGCGTGTATTGCTCTGGGCGACGGCAACAGTGGTGAAATGCTGTTGGCAGACCGGGCAATCCAGCTCCGGTCGCGCCAGCAGCGAGAGCCGTTCGCCTTCCTGCCAGGTTCCGGTCAACAGCAGAAAACACAAGGGTATTGCAGGGTGCAAAGGTTATGCCCCAGGAAGAAAGCCAGTGCATGCCATCAAGGGAATGATACACCGCACCCTTCGTCGAGCGCAGTGTCCAGGCACAATCCATCAACACCTGTGTTATGCACGACGACGCAGGACGAGCAGTCCCGACACCGCGCCGAGCAGCAGAAGCGTTGAGGGTTCCGGCACGGGCTGAACGGAAGCGGCAAGACTCGACGACGACGAAGCGGTCGGATCCGCACCTTCGGTGAAAAGCATCCCGTTGTCCACCAGTGCATCGAACACGGATTCCGGGCTGTCACCGCCCAGGATCGCCGAGAGAATTGAATTGCTCACCAGTTCCTCGATCTCGGCGTCGGTCAACATCTCGCCCGCATCAACCCGCGCCATCAGCGTATCCCGCGCCAGGTCGAACTCCGACTCCCTCTGGGCACGGCCGCTCAGCTTGGAAAAGATGTTGTCCGTCTCCGTCAGGTTGAAGATCGGCTGAGTCAACACGGCGAGGGCATCCAGGTAGACGTTCCCGGAGATATCGATGGGGCCGATGTCGAAGTCCAGCGTATCGCCGTCGCGAAGGAGATAGCCGTCGGTTTCGAACGATCCGCGGTGAGACACCTGCAGAAGCTGGTCATAAAACCCGAGGGCGTTCACCGTCATGCCCATGTCGATCAATACACTGCCGGTGGCGGTAAGATCCTGCGCGCCGGTGTTGAGGTTGTATTCATACGACAACGCCTGGTTCAGGGTATTGAGCGAAAATTCGAGCTCCGGAATGCCGCGCCGATTGATCGTGCCGGTGAAACCCAGCGGGCCGCTCAGCGTCAGGTCGGCGTTTCCGAAATCGAACTCGCGGTTGTTGTAATTGGTGAAACCGTTGATGGTGTGCCCGTCGCCGATGATGTCCCGGGATCCGGTGAACTGGAAGTCCACGAAAGACAGCCCCCGCAGGATTTTCGTCCCTACGCCGGCGTGGGCGGTCCCCGCCGCCGACAGCACACCCAGCAACATCATCCCCAAAGCACGCTTGGCACAGACGCGATGCATGTCATTTCCTCCGCTTCGGTTAGGAGCGTATCCGTCGCCCGAACCTCATTTTATATGCGAATCCCGCTCACCCGACAACGGAAATCAAGCCCGCCTCACTCGAGACCGGGTGTCGGGTTGGGCATGGCGAGGGCGTAAACCCTGAATACATCGGTCATGAGGTTGAAAAGGTTGATCTTTGGACCGCAAGCCCCGAAATCGAAGTGGGGGGACCTGCGGGCCGAGGAACCGTTAGTGCGTCTTAAGATACTGTTATAAAAGAGGATATGTGTACTTGGGGCAAGGGGTCAGGAAATCGTCGCTGCCATGGCCTGGTGGAAGCGGAGCACGCACTCGGTTCCGATGTGGAGGTCGCGGACGTGGAAAAACTCGTTCGGGCTGTGGAGATTGCAGCCGGGGTCCGCGAAACCGAGCATGACGCTGTCGGCACCGAGGATCTCCTTGAACAGCGGCAGGATCGGCAGGGTGCCGCCTTCCCGCACGAGGATTGGATCGCGTCCGTAGCTTTCGGCCAGCGCACGCCGCCCCGCCTGCATGGCGGGGGAATCCTCGGGGGCGAGGTACGCGCCGCAACCGGCGTGATTTCGAATCGTCAGCTTGACCGACGGGGGGCAGGCCCGGCGAACGAAGGTGTCGAAAGCTTCTGAAATCTTCTCGTGGTCCTGGTTCGCCACCAGGCGCATGGAGACCTTGGCCGAGGCCCGTGAGGGCACGATCGTGGCGGAGCCCTCGCCCGTGAACCCGCCCCAGATACCGTTCACATCCAGCGTCGGGCGGATGCTGCATCGCTCGGAGTTCGAGTAACCCGTCTCGCCGAACGGCGTCGGGCTGCCGGTCCGCGCCGCCAGATCGGCATCGCTCATGCCATGCGCCGCCATCCGCTTCCGCTGATCCGCGCTCAACTCGACGACCTCCTCGTAGAAGCCGGGAATGGTGACGCGTTGTTCATCGTCATGCAGCGAAGCGAGGAGACGCGCGAGGATGTTGGCGGGGTTGGCGACGGATCCGCCGAACTGGCCACTGTGCAGATCGCGCGACGGGCCGTCCACGATGAGTTCCTTGTACACCAGCCCGCGCGTCGAGAGCGTAAGTGCCGGTGTCTCTTCGTTGTGCTTGGACGTGTCCGAGAGGACCACGGTATTGCAGGCCAGCAGGTCGGCGTGTTCACGGACGAACGCCGGCAGATTCGGAGAGCCGAGTTCCTCTTCCCCTTCGAGCAGCACTTTCACGCGGACCGGCAGTGCGAGCCCCGCCTCTTTCCAGCAGCGCAGCGCCGCCAGATGCGCCATCACCTGGCCTTTGTCGTCGGCGGCGCCGCGGGCGAAGATCGCGCCGTCGCGGATCGCCGGACCAAAAGCGGGGGAGGTCCACAGCGAGGCCTCGCCGATCGGCTGCACGTCGTAATGGCCGTACATCAGCAGCGTCGGCGCATTGGGATGATCAGCCAAGGGGCCGCTGTCGGCGAAGACAACCGGATGCCCCGCCGTCGGCAGGAGTCGGGCATCGAGGCCGGAGCCTGACAGGTGATCGCGGACCCACGCCGCGCACTGCTTCACGTCGCCGGCATGCGCGGCCTCCGTCGAGATGGTCGGAAACCGCAGAAACGTCAGAAGCTCGTCCAGCGTCAGGTTCTGGCGCTCCCGGGCCGTCGTCAGCACGTGTTCAAGGGACATGCGCGTCTCGCTCGCAAGGGGGCATCCGGATCACGCGCTTTCACCGGGTGTCGCGGATCCGACTTCGAAACGGAGCTTCAGATTCGAGATCTTGAGTTCACCGGCCGCTTCCTGGCTCTTGGAGGAGGTCGCGTCGATTTTGCCGAACAGATACACGTCGTAGCTCGTCGCGGGTTCGAACGTGAGCTTCAGATGACGCTTCTCCGCGCTCGATCCCGATTCCCGGGCGTCGTCGCTGTTCAGCGTGACCAGGGGCATCTGGGCCACCTGCCGGCGCTTCTGGTCCTGCACAATCAACTGCAGCACGGCCTCTGCCCGTGTGCCTGCCTCCGGCGGATCGTCCGCACTGACCGATTGTTCGAGCGTGTATTCCACGAGGATGGCCACCTCGTGCGCGCGATCGGATTGATGGTTGACGCGATGGCCCAGGGTGAACTCAGCAGACGATTCGCCCCCGCGTACCGCCTCCGCCCGGGCGTACGCTGTGCCGTCACTCGTGGCGTCGGAAGCGCCGCGCGCCTCACCCTCGGGGCCAGGGTTCTGGCTGCTCTGCTTCAGGTGAATGTTGAACGCACGCTCTTCCGGAAGACGCACGGTATCGCCGGAGAAATCATGCTGCTGCTCGGTGGGCACACGAATGCTCGCCCGCCCGCCGCCCCCCTGGCAGCCCGACGCCATCAGCGCCAGCATCCCGCAGATCCACGAACATCCGATAAGTTTCCAGGTGCGATGCATCGGCTCTTCTCCGCCGTACGCCTGCTTAGCACCTTTGACACGTGAGTCAAGATGCACTCCGACATTATCACCCCTTCCCGCCTGCGGCAAATCCTGAGCGATCTGGAGGAAAGTGCCTTCATTCCCATCCCCGGCTCGCCGATGTCGAATGTAGATCCTGTTCCCGAGCTTTCAGGAAGCACCTGCCCATGCCCACCCAATCCATGACCCGCCGTCAACTCGCCGATCTTCTCGACGAGCTGGAAAAACGAGCTCGCGCACAGTCGCCGGTGAACGACTCGCCCGACGACTGGGTGAACCGTCGCCGGTCGGATCGCCGCCCGTTCCGCACGAGCTGCACCGTGGCCTGCTGGGACGTGAGTCGGCAGCTTCCCCAGAATTTCGAAGGGCGGACACGCAATCTCTCGCACCTGGGGCTCAGCGTCCTGGTCCCGCGTGAATACCGAATTGACGAACCGGTCGAAGTCAGCTTCACCCTCGGGGGAAGCGAACCGCTGTACATGAGCGGGCTCGTCCGCTTCTGCCGCTACGCGGGGCAGGGATACTACGAGATCGGCATGGCCATGAAGCACGCCGGCGATGAGTCGATTTTCCAGGTGGTGCCGGTGAACGCGGATGCCATGTTCAACTGGTTCAAGGATGCCATCGAGAACCTGCAGGCCACTGCCGATTACCACCAATCCAGACAATCCATATCATGATAGGGCTGCCAATTCGGCAGGCTGTCATCGCACCATGTGCGTTCTGAACGCATTCCTGGGCTCAAAATCGCGGAAGTTCATAATGGAACGGGGTTTGCAAGTGTTCTTCTGAACGCTCGCGCGTCGGGAACTGGAGTTCCCTGCTACGCGGCGTGAAGGGAGGATTGCATATGCGTATGGATGAATTGACGGTCAAGGCGGCGGAGGCGGTTCAGGGGGCCCACGAGCGGGCGTCGACCATGGAGCATGCGCGGGTCGAACCGCTGCATCTGCTGCTGAGCCTGATCGAAGGCGGCCAGGACGGCGGAATCTGCGTGCCGATTCTGGAGAAGGTCGGCGTGCAGGTGGATCGGCTGCGCCAGGTGGCCGAGAGCGAACTGAGCCGATTGCCCAAGGTGACCGGGGGACAGATCGCCGCCGCGCCGGAACTGCAGCAGGTCCTCAACCATGCCCGGAAGGAAGCCGACCGTCTCAAGGACAAATACATCTCGAGCGAGCATCTGCTGATCGCACTGGCGGAGATGAAGTCGACCGCGAAGGAAGTACTCTCCGTCCTTGGCGTGAAGCGGAACGATCTGCTCTCGGCCATGAAGGAAGTGCGCGGCAACCAGCGGGTGGACACGCAGAATCCCGAAGATACCTACCAGGCACTGCAGCGGTACGGGCTGGACCTCATCGAGGCGGCACGGAAAGGCAAGATCGACCCGGTGATCGGTCGGGACGAGGAGATCCGCCGCATCATGCAGGTGCTCAGCCGCCGGACGAAGAACAACCCGGTGCTTATCGGTGAGCCGGGCGTCGGCAAGACCGCCATCGTCGAAGGGCTCGCCCTGCGCATCGTGAACGGTGACGTGCCGAAGGTGCTGCAGGACAAGCGCGTGGTGGCGCTGGATCTCGGGGCATTGATCGCCGGGGCGAAGTATCGCGGCGAGTTCGAGGATCGCCTCAAGGCGGTGGTGCGCGAAGTGGTCGAGAGCGAGGGGAAGGTCATCCTGTTCATCGACGAGATGCACACCATCGTCGGCGCGGGCAAGGCCGACGGCGCGATGGACGCGGGCAACCTGCTGAAGCCGGCGCTGGCCCGTGGCGAGCTGCGCTGCATCGGCGCGACGACGCTGGACGAGTACCGCCAACACATCGAGAAAGACGCCGCCCTGGAGCGGCGCTTCCAGCCGACCTACGTGAGTGAGCCGAAGGTCGAGGACACGATCGCGATTCTGCGCGGGCTCAAGCCGCGCTACGATGCGCACCACGCCGTGCGGATTCAGGACTCGGCGCTCGTGGCGGCGGCGACGTTGAGCGACCGCTATATCACCGACCGCTTCCTGCCGGACAAGGCCATCGATCTCGTCGACGAGGCGGCGTCGCGGCTGCGCATCGAGAACGATTCGCTGCCGAGCGAGCTGGACGAGATCCGCCGGCGGGTGATGCAGCTCGAGATCGAGCGCGAGGCGCTGCGCAAGGAAAAGGACGACGGCTCGAAGAAACACCTCGAGCAGGTCGAGAAGCAGTTGGCGGACCTGAGTGAGCAGAACGCCGCGCTGACCGCGCGGTGGGAGCGCGAGGTCGGGGCGCTGCAGGCGATCAAGGCGCTCAAGGACGAGTTGGACGGCAAGCAGAACGAGTTGAAAGACGCGCAGCGGCGGGGCGATCTCGAACGGGCCGCGCGGATCCAGTACGGCGAGCTGCGCGATCTCGAAGCCGAGGTCGCGCGCAAGGAGGCGGAACTCGCCGCCATACACGCCGACGGAAAGGGCCTCGTCCACGAGGAGGTGACGGCTGAGGAAATCGCCGAAGTCGTCAGCAAATGGACGGGCATTCCGGTCGCGCGGATGCTCGAGGGCGAGAAGGAAAAGCTGCTGAAGATGGAGCAGCGGCTGGAGCAGCGCGTGGTCGGCCAGGATGAGGCGATTCGCGCGGTGAGCGACGCCGTGCGGCGGTCGCGCGCGGGCATCGGCGACACGGAGCGGCCGATCGGCTCGTTCCTGTTCCTCGGGCCGACGGGCGTGGGCAAGACGGAGCTGTGCAAGGCGCTGGCGGAGTTTCTGTTCGACGACGAGGCGGCGTTCGTGCGCATCGACATGAGCGAGTTCATGGAGC
>CAZUAQ010000058.1:0-30895 GCA_964618455.1 uncultured Planctomycetales bacterium
TGTTGAGCAAGAAAGTAACAGAGATAGCGATTGATTTAAGTACGGAGATACCCTATGCTCGCAGCAGCCGTTTACTTCTCCCGCTCTCGTCTGGAGAATCCTCGATCCCGACCATCCCACTGGCGCAGAACGCCGTTCCTTTTCAGATCCGTCTATTGTTAGGAGGTTGTGAAGGGTTGTCCAGCCCTGACAAGGCTTCGCTGGATGGCCTCACCCGATTCCGTTTCGGTGGTATTCAGCCGCAGCCGTCCTCGGCCTCATCCTGACCGTAGCGCGCCTGGTGCGGCTCGATCCGGGCGCACCAGGCGTCGATGCCCCCTTCGAGAATCTTCAAATCGCGGAAGCCGTGGTCCTTCAGCAATTCCATCGCCTTCATGCTGTCCTCCCCCTTGTGACAGTAGAGCACCACCGGCTTCGTCTTCCACTCGGCGTACTTGTCCAGCCGATGCTCCAGCGAGACCAGCGGCGCCAGCTTCGCTCCGCGGATGTTGGCGATGGAATACTCGCTCAAATCCCGTACATCCAGGATGAGCATCTCTTCGCCGCCGTCCAGCTTCGACTTCAATTGTTCCGCCGAGATCTCAAAACCCAGCAGCATGATACCTCCCTCGCTTGCCATCAGCCGGTGGACACGATCAGCCACTCCCGATGATTTCAAAGTAATGCGTGAAGAACCGCTCCGGAGTCACGTGCGTCGCCACGCGATGCGGAGAAAACTCCGCATGCGCGTCGAAGTGCGTCAATCCGCGCAGGCGATCGCTCTGAAGCTCGACCTCCACCCTCCCGGCCTCGAAACCCAGCAGATCCGGCTCGAAGATCCACGCCGCCGCCAGGGGATCGTGAAACGTGATCGACGGGCGCACCCTGAACCACTCCTCCGCCATCTCGCCGACGAGGGCCAGTGCTCCCTTGCTGAAACGTTTCCGGCATTCCTCAGCCAGCATCTTGCATTGCGTCGTCACTTCGAGACCGACGCACCGCAGGTCCGGCACTGCAGCCTGAAAGATCACGGCCGTTGCATGCGGATCGCCCTTGGCATTCCACTCCGTTAACCCGTAGTGAGGCAGGCACTGCGTATACAACCCCGCCATCATGACGTGCCGCTTCAGCAACGTCGGGATCTCCGGATCCAGCGCGTACAGAAGCCCGATGTTGGTGAGCGGGCCGATACTCAACAGCGTGATCTCCCCGGGTCGCGAACGAATCGTCTCCCGCAGGAAGTCCACCGCCACGTTGGATGCGAACGCGGAAGATTCCCGGTGCGCGTGCTTTTCCAGCACCGTGCGCTGCGGTACTTCCCGCTGAGGCTGAGGTACGAGGATCGGATTGGCGGCACCGCTGTGAATCGGAACTTCTTCGCGGTCGAACGCCCGGCAGACCGCATCCACCAGTTGCGCCCGCACGCGCGGCTCGCCCGTCACCGTCGTGACGCCGAGCAGTTCGCACCGCGGCTGGCGCAGCAGGTACGCCAGCGCCACCGCATCATCGATGTCGCTGCCAATGTCTGTATCCAGCAGCACAGGCACGCGGGAATCACTCACGGCTGGCCACCTCCGTGGATTCGTTTTGGACTTCGAGTTCATAGGGCGTCGTGGCGGTGCTCGGACCCGCCGCTTCGAGTCCTTTCAGCACCGCCGACTGCGTCAGGAACTCACCGAGCAGGAAAGCTTCATCCGGTCGATTGGCGGGAATGACAAGATACATCGGCACACCCGAGCGGTTGTAGCGTTCGAGATCTTCGGTAATCTCGGGATCGAGGTTCGTGTAATCGGCTTCGAACGGAACAATGCGATACTCATCGATCAAGCGGCTGACCGCGCGCGTCTCGATGGCAGTGTACTTGTTCGTCTTGCAGCTCGCACACCAGTCCGCCGTATAGTCGACGAAAATCGTGTACCCGTCATCTACTGCCCGCATGGCTCGCTCGCGCGTATACGGTACCCATGGGATCTCGGGCTTGCCCCAGTCGACGAAACTGACAACGCCGCCACCCACCAGGCAGACCAGCGCCAGCGTGTAATACTTCACCTTCTTCCCGGCCGGCGCACCGTATTCGACATGCCCGTACAACCAGACGCTGATCGCCACGAATAGAAGAAAGACCAACGTCCAGAGGAACCCGTCGGTTCCGATCTGCGCGGGAAGCGGACGGACCAGCCAGATCACGGTCCCGATCAGGAGAAAGCCCATCAGTTGTTCAAATGTCTTCATCCAGGATCCCGGCTTGGGGATGAATCGTACCCATGCCGGCTGCGCCGCCAGGAGCACGTAGGGAAAGGCCATGCCGAGCCCGGCAAAAACAAAGATCAGGAATCCCACGACGGGAGGCTGCTGCGAGGCAAATGCGATCGCCGCACTGAGAAACGGCGCCGTGCAGGCCGTCCCCAGGAGCGTCGCCAGCAGGCCCATCCCGAACGCGCCGCCCACACCCTCGCGCGATTCCACCTGCCCGCCCAGTTCATTCACGATGCGTGGCGGAAACAACGCGAACACGCCGAACAGACTCATCGCGAACGCCGTCACGAACGCCGCCAGCGCGATCACCACCACCGGGTACTGGAACAAGCCGCCCCAGGTCTGGTTCAACGCGAGAATCAGGACGCCGAGAACCATGAAGGACACCACGATTCCGGCAGCGAAGGCGGATCCGAGCAGGAAAATCCGGGCCCGATCCTCCTTGGCCTGGCGAACGAACGACAGCACCTTGATGGAAATCACCGGCAACACGCACGGCATCAGGTTGAGCACGAAACCGCCCATCATGGCCATGATCATCCAGCCCACGAAGCCCATCGACGACAGCGCGGATTGAATGCGTCCCAGAAAGGATTCCGGCGATTGGAAGCCCGTCACGGTGGATCCCTGCCGGCCTGCAGCCTGGGACGCCTTGTCGCCCGTGCCGAAGTCATGCGACGCCCAGTCGATCTCGAGCCCCGTCGATTCGACCTCAACGTCCAGATCGCCGGCAGCGGGCCCCCTTTGGAACACCGATGCATTCACGGCCGCCGGCTCACCGTCAATCGCGATCGGCAGCTTCACGCCCCACAGGGCGGCGGTCGGCGGAAAGCACTGCTTGGTCTCGTCACTGCACGCCTGATAGGTGACGACGCCGGAAATCGTCATCGTCTCGCCATCCAATTTGCCGTCCGGGCTCACCGGCATGGTGAAAATCGCGGTGCCGTCATAGACCGCCAGCGGTCCGTCGAGCCCGGGCATGGTCACCTTCTTGCCTGCCGGAAATTCAAACGGATCCAGAAACGCACCGTCCAAAAGATGAGGAAAAACGTCCGTGCTGATAAAGTCCGCGAGCAGCGGATCGTGCGCGTTGATATGGAAGCCGTCCTCGATATCCACCACGACCGCCACGTTGAAACGCTCTCCGGGATGGACGGCATCCACACTCGCCACGGCCTGGACGCGATCCAGGTACGACGCCTGATCCGGAATGGACGGCAACATCTTCCGTGCGAATTCAAAGGTAAAGGCGGTATCCTCGTCCGCCTCCGGCACTTCCTCCTCCGTCGCCACCACGGGCAGCGATATCGACGCTTCTCCCTTCCCAGGAAGACAGGTCGTTTCCGTACACACCAGCCAATCCGACTGGAGGCTGATCGTGACCTCTTGACCGGCAGTCGCCGACTCGGGCACCTGCAACGTCGCCAGCAGCACGGGGGAACCGGAAAGCACGAAGGTATTCAGGTTGGGCGGCATGACTTCCCGGTGAGGTGGAGGGTAGCGCACCATCCCCACAGTGTAACCGTCCGGCAGAGTCCAGTCGAACGAAGGGGCGAAGCCGCTGTCGCCGGGATTCCGCCAGTAGATGTGCCAGTCTGCGTCAATCTCGTATTGGATGCCCAACGTCACGGTTTGGCCCGGTACCGCCGCGGGCTGCTCAGAAAGGAGTTGCAGCTTTACATGACTTTTCTTGTCAGGTTTTCGTTCCGCCGAGATCGCACCGCCTCCTCCGGGTGCGGCATCGGCCGGCGCGCAGATCCCCGCCGTAAGAAAGCAGAGTAAAGCCCCCCCCAGCCATCCATGTCGGTCCATCTGATCAACCTCCCGCGTAATTCGTTGATTCGCCCCGTACAGTCCTGGGCGACAGGTTCAGCCCTGATCTCTCCCGCTTCCATCTCCGATTGGAGGAACTATACCGCCCTCCGTCCCGTTCATGAAAGCGCCCGCCGGTTGATGAGGCAAGCGGTTGCTCGGGAAAACCCATCGAGGACCGGATCCATTCCTTGCACGGCCCCATTTCGTGAAATCGTGAGCTCATGGTGAGCGACAGTAAGCGCTACCTCCGCCGCCAGGGTGGCCATATTCCACAAAACCTGAGGGATTTGGCCTGAGAATCCTTCGGCTCCTTCCAGTGACACGCGAATTCGTCTTGTGGCGGCAGCGTCCCTGAAAAAAACTTTCCCGACTTTATGATAAAGGGGTCGATTTATGTCGATGAGTGGCTTATCATAAGCGCAGTTGGGAATTTCAGGAGAGGCACGCCGAGTTCGGCACGGCACATGCTCCTATAAACAGCATCGGATCAACTATCCGATTCAACCGAGCCGGGAGGTCGGTCGATCGCTTTCGAGTTGCAGCTTGAGGAAGTTTCAGCGGTCGACGCAGCAAGACTACCATCAAGACCCTGATCTCCCGGGGAGCGATGCGGCGGCATCGCACGGTTCTACCGACGGTCGCGACATTCGGAACGCACTGCTTTGATTCCAGCGTCCGGTTGTCATTGTGGTGGGTGACACCGGAGTTAGCTGACGGCCGTCGGATGCAAGCAAGGACGGGAACACGTTTCCGTCTTCATGATATAAGGCGGCTCGCTGCCAGGAATTGAGAACACCTTGAACAGTGGATGTCCTGGACAGTGAACGCCCTGACAAGTGAATAATAGGTCAAGCACCTGCCTTCGGTGTGCGAGTGAACGCGTTGTCCGGCCGAATCAGATTTCTCGGTCGGGACACTCGAAAGCTGCAGCCGATGGCGAACGGTCCTCCGGCGGACCAGTGAACGAATATCTCTTCTACGCAATCCCCCCTCTCCGGCCCGAACTATGAAGGGATTTGCTGGTCCGCTGCCATTCTTCGTCGGAGTCTCCCGGCAACATCGACGCCGGGAGACCTCCGATCATGACGGAGAGGCAGAATGGCGCTGAACATCTCGAGGGCAGTAAATCTTCTCGAGGGCAGTGACACTCGAGGCTGAGAAAAATCGCCCCGGCAGGCTTGACGCAACGATACTCAGGACCGCAATGGTCCGAACCGAAGGTCGACAACGTTCCGATCTCTTCTACTGCAATCCCCCTCTCCGGCCCGAACTAAGAAGAGAGTTGTCGGCCTTCTTTTATTTTTACACGCTGTTACTTTTACACGAGCGCGTGATCGTACCATCCACCAATCGCGCGAGGCAGAAACAGTCACTGCATGCAGATGGGATCGGCCTGGATGTGTGGACCGCTGAGACAATCCACGAGAATCGCCAGGTCGAAATCATCCACGTCGACGTCTTCGTCGATACGGCAGATCGCGCACTCCGGTCTCGTTTGCGGTTGCCCCCGCCCACTCATGCATCCCTGCAGATAGCCGAAGTCCGTCATGTCCACGTCCCCGTCGTCGTCGAGATCCACCTTGAGATCGGGACAGCCATCAGCGAGGACATCGAGTTTCGACGGTGTGTCGGGGCATGCGTCGTTGCAGTCGGCAACGACGTCCGCGTCGCTGTCGGCATCCACCGCCCCGCATCCGCACGCACCCTCCAGAATTTTCAGCGGATCGATCGGGCATTCATCGCACTCATCGATCGCGCCGTCTCCATCGCCGTCGGGCTCGAACGCGTCCGGCGTCCCGTTGCCGTTACAGTCGCCGTCATGCTCGATCGCGCCCATGTCCACGATGGGCGGTGTGCCGAGGCCTGCATCGGGCAACGGTGAATTGACGAATCGAGGCTGGCCGAGAAGGTCCAACCCGCTGAACGGCGGCAGCGCGGCATTGTCCGCGGCATCAATGCAGGGCGACGGGAATGCGAGGCGCAGGTCGCCGTAGTCGTCGTCCGCGGTTCCCCACGCGCCATCGGAGCCGGGATCGGGTTCGCGTGCGAATATGGGATCCCCATCGATGTTTCCGGCTCCCGCCCAACCGCCCTGCACGTTGGAGTAGGTCACTGCCACGTTTTCCGGCAGATGGTAGTTATGAATTTGCGCGGATGCCGGATCGCCCGTCCCGACGCCATTGTTCCACAGGATCGAGTTGGCGATCGTGCATACCCCTCCCTGGCTGGTCGTGCCGACGAAGAAGCCGCCACCGGTCTCGGTGGCATGGTTACGGATAAACGTGCAGTTGGCGAACAGCGGACTCGTGTATTCCGTGAAGACGGCGCCGCCGGAATAGGAGGTGTTACCGACAAACGCGCTGTTGGCAAACTGGACGTCACCGGGCCGGAAGATGGCTCCCCCCGCCTGGTTGGCGGAGTTGCCTTCGAATCTGCAATTGGCCACCACACCATCGATCAAACTCACCAACGCGCCTCCAGTTGAATTTGCATGGTTACGCGTGAACGCGCAGCTGGTGATGATCGTTGTGCCGACCCGGTCATACTCCACCGAGATCGCGCCGCCGGATGATGCGATATTCTCGAAGAAAGTGGACTCGGTGATGATGGCCTGATCGCCAAAGCTGGTCAGCATCAAGGCTCCGCCCTGATTGGCGGCGTTATGCCTGAACGTGCACTGTTGAATGGTGATGTTGCTCCTCCTGCTGTATACGGCCCCACCATATGTGGCGAAATTCCCTGTGAACGTACACCGCGAGATCAGCAGATTCGCATAGAACGCATTGACGCCTCCGCCAAACGTATTGTAGTCGTGGGCGTCGCCACCGAACTGAGGTCTTGGTGGGTGTCCACCGGTGATCGTGAACCCGTCCAGTACGATCAGCGCCCCGTCGTAGGGATTGCCACGATCTTTGGTTCGAATCACGTTCTCGCTGTTTTCCCACCGGGAGGGATCCTCCGGTCCGTTCACATCGTTACCGAGCAGATCTCCGCTGAGAATCGTCACGTTGGCGTTTACGTCGCGCGGGTTGCGTGTCGCTTCGTTCCCTGCGAATCCACCGAACACCGCCAGACCCGACGGGACCTCGAATGCCGCAAACTGGCCGGGTTCATCTGAAGGCGTGTAGGTGCCGGCGGCGACCCAGATCTCTTTCACGGGCGAATCTGGAAGATCGGCCACGAACAAGGCATCCTGAAGTCGCGTGAAGGCATTTGCCCAGTCGGTCCCGTCCTCGAGGCCGTACGCATCCGCATCGACGCAGAGTACGGTCTCCGGCAGTTCACACACCTCGTCCTGGGACGGGTTGGGATCGTCCGGACAGTTGTCCGCGCAATCGAGCACGCCGTCGCCATCCGAATCAACGTCGTCGGTCTTCTCCGGATTCCACGGGCAGAGGTCGCTCTCGTTCGGCGTACCGTCCCCGTCGATATCGTCGTCGCACGCATCGCCGATCCCGTCGCCGTCGCGATCGCGCTGGTCGGGATTCGTATCACCCGGGCAGTTGTCGCAAAGGTTACCCAGATCGTCGCCGTCCTCATTCAATTGATCCGGATTGGGCACGTCCGGACAGTTGTCGCAGAGGTTGGGAATATCATCGTCATCCGCATCCGGTTCGTTACCGGTGGTCGGAGTCTGCGGACAGACATCGCACACGTCACCGAAGCCGTCCTCATCCGCATCCGCCTGATCCGTATTCGCGAGCGTCGGGCAGTTGTCCTCGCAGTCCAATACGGTGTCGTCGTCGGTGTCGATCTCCGCCGTCCCGCAGCCACACACACCCGGTTCGGTCTTGTCCGGATCCTGAGGGCACCCGTCGCACGTGTCACCGAGTTCATCCCCATCGGTATTCTCCTGATCGGGATTGGGGTCGTTCGGGCAGCTGTCACACACATCGCCGACTCCGTCTCCGTCGAAGTCCGCCTGATCGCTGTTGGCAATTAACGGGCAGTTGTCACAACTATCAATGGACGTATCGTCGTCCAAGTCAGGCTCGCACTCATCGGGGACGCGATTGCCGTCGCAGTCGGAACTCGTTTCAACGGAGACGTCACAGTAATCGGGGATCGTATTACCGTTGCAGTCACGGGAAATGTATTCGATGCCTTCGATGCCGGAGAAGAGGACATCGCCCACATCAAACGTCTCGCAGGTGTCCGGATTGATCGCCACCATCCAGCGCTGGCTGCGATCCACGGCGTAGAGCAGCCCGTCGTCATGGTTCGCCGTCAGGGAATTGAACGTGTAGGCGCCGTTCGCCACCCGACATCCGCGGTAGGTTTCTTGGCCGGTAAGATCGATCTCTTCGATGTAGCTGAAGCTATTGATGCCGAACATCGTCCGTCGATTCACGTCGTAAGCGATGGCCACGAGGTCGCTGTCCAACCGCGCCTCCTGGGTCCACTCCCCCGATTCGCGGTCGATGCTGATCAGTCTTTCATTGGGGGGGACCCAGCCGTAAAGCGTATCCGTATGCGGATCGAAGGCCAGGTCTACGATGTAACGATCTGTCGTGCCCACGACGCGCGTCTCCCCCGTGGAGAGTCGCATCTCCAGGAGTTGGTCGGAATAGTCCGAGGTGATTCCCCACAACGTGTCGTCGCCGGGATCGTAGGCGATGTCCGTGAACTCTGTCGATCTTGTCGAGCCGACGGTCCAGCCGATGCCCGTATCCAGATCCGCCTTCACGAGGTCAGGCCCCGAGGCATACAGCGTCCGCGTCAGGGGATCGATCGCCAGTCCGAATACGTGAAATCGAAGTTGCACGACCCTCGTTGAAGCCCCGGTTTCCGTGTCGATCTGCACCAGGCCGTAGTTGTCCTCATGACCGTAGAGCGTTTCCGTCACAGGATCAAAGACCAGATCGGAAATCCGTGATGTTCCCAGAGGACCGATGGTCGTGAATACCTTCGTCACCGGATCGAGCGAGACCAGTTCATCAGTCTGCCGGTTGCAGAGATAGAGCAAGCACGTCCCGGGATCGTACGCCAGTCCCACGTATCTCAACTCCGGGATGCTGGCAATGGTGATATTCGAGCCGGTACTTGGATCGAGGCGACGAACTCGATCGATCCAATTATCCAGAACGTAGAGCGATTTCGTTTCCGGATCCCAGGCCATGTCGTCGACGGCGGAATAGAAGCTGCGAATCGGCGTGGATCGTCCCGTGGACTTGTCGATGGCATAGATGTACCTGGTACGATCGTCCATACCGTAGATTGTGCCGGTCTCCGGATCGAAGGCCAACCCGTACAAGCTCTCTGCTCCCGTGGCGGTGATCGGCGTCACCGAAACCCCCGTGGGCTCGATACGCAGCAGTTCGGGTCCGCTGCTTTCGAACCCGTACAGTAAACCATTTTCTGAATCCCAGCCCGAGCCCCCCAGATTCGAGATCGACGCTCCCCCGAGATTGCCGAGGGCGCCGTCATCGGGATCGATCGCGACCAAGCGATCGAGGGCCGCGTCGAACGAAAGCAGTCTGTCATTTCCCGCGTCGTAAACCAATGTATAGAGATAGTAATCCGTTACCGGGCCACCCACCGTGATACTGGCCCCCGTCGCCGGATCGATGCGAATGAGTTGCTTGGTCGAGTTGTCCACGGCGAAGAGTGTTATACGGCCGGGATCGTACGCCAGACTCTGCACCGAGAAGTGGTTCAAGGTCCCGATCTCGGTTCCCTGGCCGGTCTGTATATCGATCCGAATCAGGAGGTCTTCCTCGTCTTCGCTGACCACGCCGTACAGAGTGCGGTTCGCGTGATCAAGCGCCAACCCGCCGACGTACGCGTAACCGATCGGACCGATGGGCACGATCGTACCGTCGGTCACGTCGGCCGTGACCAGAAGACCCGTGTCGGTGTCCGATCCGAACAGCATTCCCGTCTCCGGATCGAACGCGCCACCGTTCAGGCCGTGATAGCCTCGAAGACCGATCCCCGAAATCGGCTCCGCCGCAGCCGTGGCCGGATCCACATTCAGCAGGAATGCCGAGTTGATCCCCACAAACTGCCCCGTCGGGCTGCACGTGACATCCAGACAGTCGGCGATGCCGTCATGGTCGGAATCAGCATCCGACTCACCGCAGCCGCATTGTCCTGCCCGACTCTTGGCGGGATCCAGAGGACATTCGTCACATTCATCGATTGCGCCGTCGCCATCGACGTCGGGGTCGTCCTCATCGGGAATCTCGTTGCCATTGCAGTCTCCCGCCGTCTCATACGCTCCGATGTCTACGATCGGCGGATCGACGCGCCCCGTGTTCAGCGACGCTCCCTGCTCGACGAATCGCGGGTTGCCGTCGAGATCGACCGTCATACCCGACATGCCTCGCGCATGGTTGTCGCCGGCGTCGATGCAGGGCGACGTCGGCTGCAGACGCAGATCGCCGTAGTCATCGTCGGGCGTACCCCAGGTCATGTCCGGACCAGGCGAGGGTTCACGCACCAGTAGCGGATCTGCACGCAGGTTCGGCTGCGAAGAACCCCAGGGAAAGGGAAAACAACAGTAGTGGGCCGAGACCGCGTACGGCGAAGTGTAAATCTGTGCGCCACCGATGCCCGAAGCGTAGAACTCGTCTGTATTCCCGTAGAAGATCGAATTACTCACGCGTCCGGTGGCCGTCGAAGCACCGAACCCTCCGGCTGCGCTTCCGGCATGGTTCATCACCACCGTGCAGTTAGTGACGGTCAGGTCGACATCGCTGGAAAACGAACCGCCGGCGGATGATCCAGAGGCGGTATTGCCCGCGAAGATGCTGTTCTTGACTTCGATGTCGTACGGGTAAGGCACGGTGGAGGAGTACCTCCACACGTAGAGCCCACCTCCGGTACCCTCTGTGGTGTTGCCCAGGAATGAGCAGTATTCGAACGTGCAACGCTCGCGCACGATCACTTCCGCCGCAGCGCCATTGCCGTACGTACCATCGTGGGCGTCATTCACGCCCCTGTTTCGCACGAAGGTGCATCGCTGAAACAGTGGCGTCCCCTCAAAAACGCGTACAGCTCCGCCAGAACTGCCCGTGTTCTCCTCGAACCAGCAGTCGGTGATCGTGCCTTCAAACCTCTGCAGTTGCACACCGCCGCCATAGGTGGCCCTGTTGCGAATGAATCTGCAGTGACTCACCGTGGACGCGTCGCTGGAATAGAGGCCACCACCGAAACTGCTCCGGTTCCCCTCCAGCGTGGAGTCTGTCAAGGAGATGCTGCCGATGGCGTAGACGCCTCCTCCGCGACTCACGCCTTGGTTACTAACAATTCTGCAGCGGTAAATCACCGCGTCTTCGTAGGCGTTGATTCCTCCCGACAGGGATTGGGCTAGCTCATAGTTCCCCGATCGAACTGTCACCCCATCCAGGATAGCGTCGGAGAGGAGGGTCACGACGGTACGGCTGTTCTCTCCGTTGCGGAGATCCTCGGCGTCGACATCACCATCCGAATCCAAATCAAAACTGGTACACTCCGTTGAGGGTGAGACCCCTTCACCGCTGAAACAGAACAGGGCTTCGGTGAAATTGGGGACGTCGTCGCCGGCAAGATCACCGCTCAGGATGCAGCCATTGGTGACCGGATCCGGATTGCGTTGGTCGCGGTGGGTCTCGCCGCCACCTGTGTGTGCGTTGCCAAGGAACCCCCCATACACCTCGACGCGACTCTTGATCCGGAAACTGAGAGTTCGGTCTCCCGTATGGCTTTGCAAAGCGACGTCGTAGTCGGGTAGGTACGTCCCCGCCGCCACCCATAGCTCATCTCCGTATTCCGCCGCTTCGAGCGCCGCCTGCAACTCGGTGTAGGCGTCGCCCCACTGCTGGCCCGTGCCGGCCCCGGTGGCATGGGCATCGACGCGAAGGATCTCGGCGCGCGCCAAGGGACTCATACCACTCAGCAGAAACAGGGTCGCGAGACTGGTTAGACTGGCGCGTCCATGCATGATCGGTATGCTCCCAGATCCTTGATTTCTGACTGGATCCATGCAGCGGGTCCTGGTAGCTTCCCGCCATCCCCATGAGTCGGCATTATACCCGGGATAGCACTGATCGCCAGGAATTCGTGGAGATGAAGCTCCACCGCTGCGGCGTATTCCCCCCTCGATCAAAGCCGAACAAAAAAACCGCCTGGATTGGATCCAGGCGGTTCATGATGTGCGTATTCTGTTCAGCCTATGGAAGGAAGAGCGTCCCATCGATCGGATCGCGATCGATCTTCACCCATCCATCCAAGGACGCCGAAGAGGGTCAGGAAACGCGGCGGCGCATCCAGTTGACCAGCGGCAAGCCGAGCATGGCCAGGGCGAGCGCGCCCGGAGCGGGAATCTTGGGACCCGGAGGCGGCGTCTTGGGATTCAGGTCGATATTGACGTCGCCCTGCTTCCAACCCGACCACTGATTCTCGTTGGTATTCCACACGCGGAACTCGAACCAGCCCGAGGCGCCGAAGTCGCCGATGTTCTGGCCCTTGTCATTGGCGCCGAAGCCGACCTGGAAGGGCTTGGACAGATTCGTGGGCAACTGGCGGAACTGAGCGACGAGCTGATTGGTGTTCAAGTCGTAGATGCCGGAGTTGGCCACATCCATGTTGTAGAAATTCCAGTTGTTACGCGCCCAACTGGCATTGTTGTTCGTGCCGCCCAGCTTCGGATTGATCTGGCCGAGGGTCAGCGGGTTGCCCACCGCTTCGGTGTACTCGAAGTGGAACTTGAATTGCTGACTGGGATTCGCGCTGTTGTAGATCGTGCCATCCAGCACAGCCTTGTTGTCCTGGTACGAGAATTCACCCCCGGGATTCGTGAAGTGATAACGCTGCTTGTCATTTCCACCGAAAACGCCCATACCCTTGCTGAACCACACGGCATGATCGCCCCCACCATTCCCGAAGGAGGTGGCGGTGTAATCGCCGTAGTCGCCCAATGCCGCTTCGGCCTGCTCAACGCCGAACGCGCCGAGTGCCCCAACAAGCATCAACATCCATACCTTGTGAAATTTCATTTCTGCAACCCTCTCCATGACGCATTGACCACACTATCCCCCGAGAACGACTCTCAAGGGGATACCCAGAAAACTTGAGATTGAAGGAAAGAATCGGTCGCGGTGAGCGATATGAATGCCTCTCTCCTCCCTCACCCATGTCATTGATTCTGGCAGGTCGACTTCCCTAAGTCAATGGGATACTCGGGAAATCTCAATACATAACAATGAAGATTGCCTACTGAATGTCCAATAACTTCCTTCAGGATGCAGTGCCCCTTTTTCTCGGGAGGCCCGTCTGTCGAATACCGCCTCGCAATTGAAGCAGGGTTTTCTTAGAATTCCAGCCATCGGAACAAGATCCACGGTTCCTGGGCAAAGCAGCCCCAACGCCGGAAAGGGAAAACCATGAACGCATCCTCGGACCCCCGTACGCCGCAATCTGACTCTCGGATGACACGCCGACACACCCTTCAGGTGGCCGGGGCCGCATTGGCGGGATCTGCCGCCCCCCGCCTCCTGCACGCTGCCGATAAAGCCGGGGCCAAGAAGGTCACCCTGGGCAAAGGCCGGCATACCTATGAAGTCCATCACGACTGGCTGACTCCCCCGAGAAAAATCCGCTTCGGCGACACCCACGGGGTCTGCTTCGACGGCGAGCACCGGATCTACATTTTCCACACCGTCCACCCCGACAGCGAAAGCCCGGACACCGTGTGCGTCTTCGATGAGAAGGGCAAGTTCATCAAGAGTTGGGGCAAGGAATACCAGGGCGGCGCGCACGGCATGGACCTGCGTAAAGAGGGGAAGGAGGAGTTTTTCTATCTCTGCGATATCCACCCGGACCGCCGCCGTGTCGTGAAGACGACGCTTGACGGCGAGAAGCTCTGGGAAATGAGCGTGCCCGAAGAGGCCGGGGTTTATAAGGAAAAGTCCCAGTACCGCCCCACGAACGTCGCTTTCGCCCCGAACGGTGACTTCTACGTGGCCGATGGCTACGGGAGCCACTATATCCACCAGTACGACAAGGACGCGAACTACCTCCGCACCTTCGGCGGGCCGGGCGAGGGCGAGGGTCAGCTCAAGCAGCCGCACGGGATCACCGTCGATACGCGCGGCAAGACGCCCCGTGTGCTCGTGGCGGACCGGGCCAATCACCGCCTGCAGTACTTCACGCTCGACGGCAAGCACCTCGGCTTCGTCAAGGGCGACGTTCGCATGCCGTGCCATTTCGACGAGTACAAGGGCATGCTGCTGATTCCCGACCTCGATTCACGCGTCACGCTGCTCGACAAGGACAACAAGCTCATTACACATCTGTCCGACGGGCCTGTGCGCAACGGTTTCCGCGGCAAGCCGCGTGAGGCGTTCCAGCCCGGCGATTTCTACCACCCGCACGACGCCGCCTTCGACCCCATGGGCAACATCGTCGTGGCCGAGTGGCTCCCCATCGGCCGGATCACGCTGTTGCGGCACGTGAACGCCTGATCGGTCCGCGGCCGGCGACTTCCCGGGGCTGCGTGCGGACAGCTTCTGCGGTGCCGAAGGGTTCGGTCCCGAGGCCTTGACCGGCCGTCCGCATCCGCTACCTTAGGTCTCCCCCGTCGGCGGACACGTGAATCGCCCGCCACGCGGCTCGCGAGGAGACTTCCATGAGCGCCACGTCCGAGACCCCCCGCATCGTCGGCCCCGCCCTCCCCTCTATTCCCTGGGAGGACAGACCCTCTGGATGCCAGGACATCGTCTGGCGATCTTCGCGCAATCCGATCATTCCGCGCGATCTCATTCCGACCTCCAACAGCATCTTCAACAGCGCGGTGATTCCCTTCGAGGACGGTTACGCCGGTGTCTTCCGCTGCGACGACAAGCGGCGCTTCATGCGCCTGCACGCCGGTCGGAGCCAGGACGCCCTGAACTGGGAGATTGAGCACGAGCGGATCCAGTTCGAGTCCGACGACCCCGAACTGGCGGTGTTCGACTACGGCTACGACCCGCGCGTCGTCTGCATCGACGACACGTACTACGTGACATGGTGCAACGGCTACCATGGCCCGACCATCGGTGTCGCCACGACCAAGGACTTCAAGACCTTCCACCAGATGGAGAACGCCTTCCTTCCTTACAATCGGAACGGCGTACTCTTCCCCCGCAAGATCAACGGCAAGTTCGCCATGCTGAGCCGCCCGAGCGATACCAAGCACACGTCGTTCGGCGACATCTTCTTCAGCGAGTCCCCCGACATGTGTTACTGGGGCAAACATCGGTTCGTGATGGGTACGCGCCGCGGCTGGGAGAGCACGAAGATCGGCGCCGGCCCCGTGCCGATCGAAACCACCGAGGGGTGGCTGCTGATCTATCACGGCGTGCTGACGTCGTGCAACGGCTACGTCTACAGTGCCGGCGCCGCCCTGCTCGATCTCGACGAGCCCTGGAACGTGCGCTACCGCCTCGCGTCCTACCTGCTTTCCCCACAAATGCCGTATGAATGCGTGGGGGACGTACCGAACGTCGTGTTCCCCTGTGCGGCGCTGTCCGATTCCGCCACGGGACGGATCGCCCTGTACTATGGCGGCGCGGACACCGTTACCTGTCTGGCGTTCACGCAGGTGGGCGAACTGGTCGATCACATCAAGTCGAATACCGACACCAGTTCCTGAGCTCCGCACCGAGACTCCAAAGAGGTACACCCGTAAAAAGAGAACCGGCCCCGCATGCATTCGCATGCGGGGCCGGTGTTTTCTTCCTGGCGTCACGCGCCCCATCGCCCGCGGACGATACGGCACGTCACGTGTCTATGCCAACGTCGAGCCTACGGCTGCTCGATGCAGTTCGGATTCGGGTTGTTGACGTGCAACACACCCGGCCCGGTCGCGCAGTCGACAAAGTCGGCCACGTCGGCCGCATCGATGCCGCCGCTCGTATCCGTGTCGAAGCAGCGGCACTCGTCCGGCAGCGGATTGTCGCCGATGCACAACTGCAGGATGGCGAAGTCCGTGCCGTCGATGTCGCCGTCTTCATCCGCATCGGCGAACGGCGTCGGGCAGGCCACCACGCCCACGAGCTGCACATCATCGATACCGACCACGCTCAGCTTCGGATCCGGGCAGGTCTGGAAGCCGGAGTCCGCGTTCGTCGAGATCTGCATCTTCAGCGTGATGTCGCTCGTCGCCTCACCGATGAAATCGGCCGACAGGATCGTGTAGGGATCCAGTCCGTCCACGGTCATGAACGGCAGGTCGATCAACGCGGCGGTCGCGCCCGGCTGATCCTCACCATCCACGACGAAGAACAGGGTCACGCTTGTGCCGGCGGGTGTCTGGTCCCACATGCGCACCTGAACCGTTGCCGTCAGGCTGTAGTTACCCGGACCGAGCGGCAGCCCCACGGACTGCTCCAGCGATCCGCCGTTCGGCGTGATCCAGTTGTCGAAGTCGAGATTGATCGACCGCGTCCCGACCCAGTAGTCGCCATCCGAGCCCACGAAACCGGCCCACCCGTCGACATCCACGATCGGCGTCGTGTCATCGCAGGCGTCATTGATCAATGGCGGTGACTGGAAGATCAGTTCCGGACCGGGCTTCGCTTCGTTCTTGCCCGTCAAACCGTCATCCGGGGTGGCCACCCAAGGATCCAGCGTGGCGTCCTCGAAGCTGGCGTTAAGCAGCAGGTTCGGACCCGTCGGCAACTGCAACTCGAGGACGTCGAGCAACTCGGCCGGCTCGAGCGATTCACAGGGGCCGCCCAGCGTACCCACGACCTTGTACATGCCCGCCTGACCATTGAGCAGGTCGAACTCGTACACGACGGCGTCGGGATTCGAGGCGTCGATCAGTGTGCCGATTGCCTCGAACTCCGGCTGCCAGTAGACCGGACGGTCGTTCGCCGGCTGACGATTGGCAGGCGTGTAGACCAGCTTCACCTCGTTCAGCGATGCCACGTTCGTCCCGTTCACCGTGATCTGCGTCGTACCGACCGGCTTCTCGAAGACAGACGGCGATACCGAAGCAAACGCAATGTCATTCGGCGCCAGGCAACTCACCGTCACCGCATCGGGCAACAGCCGCGTCGGGCAGCCCGTCTGTGTCGTGACAAGGTCGTACACCGTCAGCCCCTCAGGCGGAACGCCCGTGGGATCGAACGAAGCCAGGATCTGGCCGGCACTCTGACTGTCGATTGTGCCTTCGAGAATCAGTCCACCATTCTGAAGCCGGACCGTATCGACCTGATCCAGGTTCGAGCCCGTCAGGGTCAACTGGGTCACCTGCGAGGCATCGATGGTGTCCGGAGTCACATTGGTCACCGAGTGCTGATTCGGGCAGGGCGGCACCTCGGCCAACGCAAGATCATCGAACCAGTTGGCGCGACCCGCACCCCCCGTGGCACTGATCTTGGTATACACCGTGACCACCGACTGCGTGGGGATGAACGTGAGGTCGACGGCCGTCCAGCCGGAACCTCCGCCAAGAGAGGTGACGGTGTCGGCGCCAAGGTCGCCGCTCACGCTCTGAATCAGAGAACCCGTCACCGCACCTTCGAAGATACCGATTTCGTGGGTCACACCATCGGCACCGTCGTCTTCGTAATGTCGCTGTCCGGTCAACTGGTACGCCAGACCGGGGATGAGCGTCACCTGCTGATAGATGCCCGCGCTGCTGCCACCGCTGATCGTGCCTTCGGTGTAGACGTTGGCGCCTTCGAATACCAGAGGCGTGGGATTGAACACCCAGGGCAGCAACGTATTGTCGCGAACCCGCTGGTCATTACCGCTGCCCCATTGGGTCCAGCCGGACGGAATGGCGTTCACCGGCCCCGCCTCGAAATCACCGTTGAACAGCAGGGGTGCACTGGGATCAAGAATCGTGAATGCATCCGTCAGCGTCTTCGTGTCATTGCCGCTCTTTTCAACCACGAGATCGTACAGACCGAAGGGGGCCGCGGTCGTCGGGAACGTGACCGTCAGCGAATTGCCGTCACCGGCCACATTCACGCTCGTCCCGACCAGTTCCGTCAGGCCCTGAACCAGCTTGACCTCGTTGTCGACCGTGCCGTCGATGCCCGTCAAGAGCGTCCCGGTAACGGTAGCATTGGTATCGCTCAAGTTGTCGGCAATGACCACCGGTGAGATAGACGTGATCGTATGCTGCGTTGGGGGAGCGAGATCCAGCGACACATCATCAATGTTCCAGACCTTCCACGCATTGGCAATCTGGGTCGTGATGTAGGAAAACGCGACGCGGCACGTCACCGTGCCGGCCGGCGCGACGATGTCTTCAATCCGCAGTTCCTGATAAGTATCGTCGGGATCGCCCGAGATTTCCTCGAATGCGGTCAGTTCCGAGCTCGCATCGCGAAATGAAACGCGCAGTCGGAAGAAGTGCGTGTCATTGCCGAAAATTCCGCCGAACGCAGCGGCCTTGCACCACATTGAAGCCGTCAGCGTGTCGCCCGGACTGACAGCAACGTCCTGGTAGTAAGTCGTCGTCTGTGCCGCACCCGCGAAATTCCACGCGCCGTGCCAGGACTTTGATCCTGATCGGGGTGTCTCGCCCAGGCCGGTACCGGTCAGCGAGCCCTCCAGCAGCGTCCAGTCGACCGTTTCACCGGCCTCGAATCCGCCGTTCGACAGTTGTTCAACCGCCGATGCGTTGCCGGCCAGCATCCCGACCGCCAATATGGCGACGAAAACCCCTTTACGAAACGGGGTCATGAAACCTTGCCCTTCTCTCGACATGAGATACCTCCTCTTGGTACTGCGATATGCCTCTCTGCGCCGGGGGCGCAGCTTCTCCTGTTCCGCTCACTCCACGTGTACTGTTGAAGTGGATAGACACGTTGCTTGATCGACTCGAACGAGCCGCCAATGAACGTATCTTCGATAATCCGCAACACGTTAATTCTAAACGATTTCAGAGCCCGTTTCAGGTATATTTCTTATTCGGACGGTCTACACACGAGCATTTCGGCGGCGACCCGGGGCATGGCCGATCTGTGATACATCGTGAATCGAGCCCGGGGCGAGGCGATCCCGCCATGGCCGTTTTACTAAATGCTTTCAATAGCACTGTGGCTGATGTGATACCAAGAGATCGATCGACTCGGTACGGCCTTGAAAAATCTGAATAAAATCACTTTTCGGGTTTGATTCCTCGATTCAGGAGCACGTAAGTTCCGGTTTTTCCCGCCACGGCCATATCCAGACGGCCGTCGCCGTTCAGATCCGCCGCCCGGATCTGCATTCCCGCTCCCACCCCCTCGCCCCGGGAGATGACCTGGCGGATGAACTTTTCCTCCTCCATATCCCACCAATACCGCATCAGGCAGACCGGTTCGTCCGCCCCCGGATCACTGCCGGAGTGCCCCCGGTATCGTTTTCCGGTCACGATCTCCGGGCGGCCGTCCCCGTCGAAGTCCTCCCACGCCATGCAGTGTGCCTGCGAGAAACTGTCATCGATGATGTGCCGCGTCCATGTGGTCTCGCGTCCCTGCCTGCCCTGCTCGAACCAGACCACGCCGTAATCGTGCCCCTTGGCGGAAATCACATCATTCAGGCCGTCGCCGTTCACGTCCGCGATGATCGACGGCACCGCGTTGCTCATGAAGTCGAATGCCTTGTGATACGTCCATTCGCCTTCGTAGATGCTGCCCTCGGAAGGCGCTTCGAACCAGCCGTGACCGAACGCGAGATCCGGGCGACCGTCACCGCTGATGTCCCCGACGCCCATGCCATGACTGTTGCCCTTCGGCGCCACTTCGAACACGTCGAACGTGGGATCCTTGCCTCCCTTGCCCGGCACGATGCGGATGATCACCACCGACCGTTCTTCGTTCCAATGATTCGGCACCAGCTCGACCTGGCCGTCGCCGTCCATGTCCGCGAGGACGGTGCCTTCGCACTGCGGGCGACCGCTCACGATCTCTTTGCCCTCCCAGAGCTTTCCAACTCTCAGGGCGTCCTTGCCCGGATTCCTGTACCAGTGAATCTTGTCGGAGAACCACGAGCCGGCGATCACGTCCACCCAGCCGTCGCCGTTCAGATCGATGGCGTGGTCCCCGTTGTTCTCGAAGAACTCGTTGCCGACCTCGCGCACCTCACGCAATTCGTGCTGACGCCACATCGGCCCTTCGTACCAGTGCGGACCGGCGATCACGTCCGGCTTGCCGTCCCGATTCACGTCGCCGACGGCGCAGCCTTCGTTGCGATTATTCACCAGGCGTTCGACCTCGAAAACGATGTCCGCCCCATGAGCAGCAGACGTCAACGCGAACTTCGCCATCAGGCCGAGAGCCAAGACCCATTTGCACCGCATGTCTCCAGTCTCCTGTTGTTCACCGACGCGATTCTTCTCGAACCCATCATCCACACACGCGTGTGTCCCATAATCGCAACATTGATACACGTGATCGAGGTTGACCGCCAGTTGGCAGGCGGACGCTCGCACCCCATCCTGATCACGTCTGACATCATCCGGTTCAGTGACGGTATCAACCATAGTGGATAATCATTGATCAATAAACACTTCCCAAGGTATTGACCCCAAACGGCTGGTCGGGGCTCAACTATGTTGATCGAGCAGACGATGTCACAATCCGGAGCCTTGTCGGCGCACGTCGCGGCTCCGCGGCATGCATCGTGGACCGAATCATCGCGTTGCGATCCAGGGCACGCCCAGTCTCGTTCAGCCGAGAGACGCCATTGCTGTCAGAGAGTCAATCTCGCCCATGACAGACAGGGGAGGGGCACCCAGCAGAGCCGGCCAGAATCGTATCGGCAGGCACAAGGTGTTGCAGACTGAGATGCTACCGAAGAAAGTCATACGTTTACTCACCAGCCTTTTTATGGCGACTCTCCTCCAATCGGCCCATGGAGAGGATGGCGGCAGACACGCTCACACCGACCCCCATCATCCTGCCGAAGCCGAACGGAGAGGACGCGAGATTCGTCTCGGCATGTCAACGGCTTTGACCGGGCCGGCGGCTCAACTCGGACGCAACATGCAGGCCGGCGTGCAACTGGCCCTCGATGAAGTGAATCGCGCCGGGGGAATCCAGGGGCGTCCACTGCGTCTGATCACCTATGACGACGGCTACGAGCCGGCACGGACCGCGCCCAACATGCGCAAGTTGATCGACCAGGATGAAGTGGTGGCCGTCATCGGCAATGTCGGGACGCCGACGGCGGTGGCGGCGATCCCCATCGCCCAATCGAAAAAGACCCTCCTGTTCGGTGCGTTTTCCGGCGCGGGCGTCCTTCGCAAGACGCCTCCGGATCGTTACGTCATCAACTACCGCGCCAGCTACGCGGAAGAAACAGCGACGATGGTCAAAGGTCTCGTCGAGGACGCGGGCATTCAGGTGGAGGAGATTGCTCTCTTCACGCAACGGGATTCGTACGGGGATGCAGGCTACATCGGCGCCATCACGGCGATGAAAGAATACGGATTGAAGGATGACCTCCACGTTCCCCATGGCCGCTACGAACGAAACACGGGGGTAGTTGAAAACGCGCTGGCGGATATTCTCCTCACCGACAAGCCGATCCGTGCGGTCATCATGGTCGGCGCGTACGAACCGTGTGCCAAGTTCATCAAGCTCGCCCGCCAGCACGATTTTCATCCCCTCTTTCTGAATATCTCTTTCGTCGGCTCAGAGCCCCTGGGGGACGCCCTCGGTGAGGCGGGAGACGGAGTCATCATCACGCAGGTGGTCCCGCCTCCGGTCATGAATCTTCCTATCATTCGGGATTACCGGAATGCACTGAAAGCGTCCGACGCGGACATTCAGATCAACGTCGGCTCGCTTGAAGGCTACATCGCCGGACGCACGCTGAGCCTGGGCTTACAGAAGATCGAAGGTCCCGTGACGAGAGAAGGCGTGGTCGAGGCATTGGAAAGTCTCGGCACCTTCGATCTCGGACTGGGACAGCCGTTGACATTGACCCCGGATCGCCACCAGGCCTGCCGACAGGTCTGGCCGACGGTCCTGCGCGAGGGAAAGCTCGTTCCGTTTTCCTTCAAGGAACTGCATCAACAACGCGTGGATCGGGGTTAGGACTGGATGAGTGAGAAGCCATTGAACGCCAAGAGCCGAATCGCGAGGCTGGTCTGGATTCTGGCCGGTATCGGCGTGGCCGCGGGCCTCGTAACTCTCGGGCTCGAGTACCGGGCCATAGCACTCATTCGCGCGCGCCAGCTCCAGACGAGGGATCTTCAACGCGATGCGCTGGATTCCTTCACGAGCCTGCAAGCCGAGCGCGAGTCCGTCTTTGCGGAACTGGATCAGCACCTCATCCCGCACCTCCCCGACGCACACGAGCACATCCATGACCCCCCGTCACTCTATACCTTACTGGACAAGTGTGAGATCGATCTGGCACGCGTGCAGGGTGACCCCACGTTCGGTGAGCAGGCTGTCCGGGAGATGCGAACCTCCATCTCGTCCCTGGACGAAATCCATCAACTGCTGATCCAGCACGAGGAAGAATACCATCTTGTCCTCGAGCGAAGTCGTCGAGCAAGCGAACGCGTCTTCGAGATCCTGTCGCAGATACAGGAAGCAGCGGAACAGCTGGAAGGTCACAGGAGGCTACGCCGCGCGTTGATGTTACGGCACTACAATCGAATAGACGTGAAGCAAAAGGCGGAACAGGCCATCCAGATTGTAGACACCCTCCAGGGTGACTCGGAGATCCGCATCTTCCTTTCCGAATTGAGGGACATGGAGATCCTTGTTCACCGCCTTCAAGCCACCGAAGACATGGAGCAGTTGGTCAGCCTGAAAGACAATCAGATGCGACAGACGCTGACCCGGCTTCGCCAGGCGGCACGGCGGACCGACGAAAGTCTCGTTGAACTTGTCAACTCCCTGCAGAAGGCGGTCTTCGGACGGGAATCGCGAGATGATCCCGCTCACCAGACCATGATCGTCGGGCAGGATGGCCTGTACCGCTCGCAACAGAGAAAGCTCCAACTGGCCGACGAGGATCTTGCCTGGGGAGAGCGGCTGTTTGCAAAACTGAACGAATGCATCGAGGCCGAGCAGAAACTGAATGTTGCCCTGATCGATGCCATCGATCATCGGGCATCCCAGGCACAGGTCACGCTGCAGAACACCTGGAGAGATTCCCTCACCATCGGGATAATCATCTTCATCACGTTCATCGTGCTGGCTTGGAAAATCTCGCGCCTGGGCCAACAGACGGAACTCAATCTTCGAACCAAGTACGTGGATCTCGAGGCGACGATGAGCCGCCTCGAGGAGGCGACGGAAGAGGCTCAAGCCGCCAGCCGGGCGAAGGACGAGTTCCTCGCCAACATGAGCCACGAGATCCGCACGCCGATGACCGCCATTCTGGGATTTACCGATACCTTGCTGGACCAGACATGCTCGGAGCGTGAGAAGGTGGAAGCGGCCCAGACGATACAACGCAATGGGGACCACCTGCTCCAGATCATCAACTCGATTCTCGACATGTCCAAGATCGAGTCGGGCCAGATGACCGTTGAGAACATCACGACCTGCCCGGCGCGCATCGTGCAGGAAGTCACGTCGCTGATGGGCAAAAAGGCAGGTGAAAAAGGCCTCGAGCTTTCCGTTCAATACGAAACCCCCGTTCCGGATTCCATCCTCTCCGATCCGGTTCGGCTTCGACAGATTCTGCTGAACCTGGTGGATAACGCCATCAAGTTCACCCGCGAAGGTGAAATCCGAATCCTTGTTGCCTGCGATACCGAATCCCGCCGCCTGGAATTCGTGGTGGTGGATACCGGAGACGGAATGACCCCGGAGCAGTTGGAATACATCTCCCGGTTTGAGGCCTTCCGACAGGCCGATGGATCCATGACCCGACGTTTCGGCGGTACCGGTCTGGGACTGGCCATCTCGAAACGTCTGGCCGCACTGCTGGGAGGGGACATCACCGTCACTTCCCGTCCCAACGAGGGCAGCACATTCACCTTCACGCTGGCGACGGGGGATTTGAGTGGCGTCAAGATGGTCGCGGAAGCGCAACTGTGCCAGTGTCCGATGATCAAGTCTGCCCAGCCATCGGGAGCGCCTGCCGTCTCCGGTCAATCGGGAGAACTGTCGAATCGGCGCTTACTTCTCGCCGAGGATGGACCCGACAATCAGCGTCTGCTCTCCTTCATCCTGCGGAAGGCCGGCGCCGAATTGTCCGTCGCCGCCAACGGGAGAATCGCACTGGCACTCCATGCTGAGGCCGTGGATCAGGGTCGCCCGTTCGATCTCGTGCTCATGGACATGCAGATGCCGGAACTCGACGGCTATGAAGCAACGCGCCGCCTGAGAGAGATGAATCATCGGATTCCGGTTATCGCCCTCACCGCCCATGCCATGGAGGGTGACCGGGAGAAGTGCATGGATGTCGGGTGCAATGACTACCTGACCAAGCCAGTGAACAAGCAACGGCTCATCGAAACCTGCTGCCAATGGATCGAGCGGCAGGAAGGCACGCGAGAGCCCCTTCCCACCGCTCGATAAACCCGGTTTCGGTGATCGTGCGTGACCACGTATTTTCATGTGAGCTCGCGAGAATTTCGCACGTCACGCGAAGAGCGGAGGCTTGCCCGCCGCTTTACGGGCGTCGGCAACCTGCCCGGCGTGGAAGACCCAATGATGCGTCAGCATGATGAAGATCTGGGCGATCGTGCCGAAGAACGCCTGGCGATCCTCCGGAGCGCGGCTCGGCTTGGCCAGGTCTTCTTCGCTCAGACCGTTCAGCACCTCGAGCGTGTGCGCGCGGACGCTTTCCAGGTGACTCAGGATCTCGTCATAGCTCGGATAAGCCGAAGCGTCCTGGCTCGGCTCCGTCCCGCCGCCGAACTTCTCCGCCCACGAATCCAGGGGAGACGCCGTGCCTTCAATGTAGCCGTGAATGATTCGCGATTCCGCAAAGATGACATGGCCCAGAACCCAGAGTGGATGGTTCCCGCCCTTTGGCGTCGGGTACTGCGTCGGGTTGTCTTTCATGTCCATCAGCAGTGCCAGGGACCATTGCTTGGTTTGCTCCAGACTATGCTGGATATACTCCTTCGAGTTCATACGCGTGCTCTCCTTGATCCGTATTTCGCTTCGCGGCTCTACGCACCGCGGAATCCCTTATTCCTGAATGGATGCCGTCACGTCATTGTTGAACACGGACTGCTTCAATGTCTGGACGAGTTCGCTGATGCTGAATGACGCGTGGCCCAGTTTCCTGGCGACCATGACGCCCATGATGGCGGAGACGATGAGCTGTGCCCCGTGCTCAGGTGTCATCCCTTCGCGTAACGCCCCCTCCGCGCGGCACCCCTGCAGCAGGTCCACCCAGAGTGCAAACATGCGCTCATGCATGGCTTGGACCCGCTCACGGAGTCGTTCCTCCGAAAGGGTCATCTCCGTGCTGAGCGTGGCCATCAAGCGGCAGTTGCACCACTCCGGCTCACTGTTGAGCCGCACACCGCCATCGAGGACCGCCAGCGCCTTGGCGACCGACGTGTCGCCTTCCATGGCCGGACCGAACATCCGCTCGGCGTAGTCTTTCTCTGCCAGGTCGAGCACGGCCAAACCCACCTCCTCTTTCGAGGAAAAGTGGTGATAGAACGCCCCCTTGGTCAGCCCGGTCGCGGCCTGGATATCCGCCACACCCGTGGCGTGATAGCCGTGCTCGCTGAACAGCCGACGCGCGACGTTCAGGATCTCCATCCGGGTGGCATCCCCCCTGGATTGTCCGCGCCCTGCTTCACGTGCCATAATTCGCCTTATCGCATGTGGAATGTAAGCTAATGTCAATTAGGTACTTAGATGCCAATTACCGCAAGTGAGCTATGATGGCATGCATCGCCACAAACATACCGTCCGGTCTGTATGTTGCGGTAGTATAGCCTTCCGGCCGGCAACGGCCCACTGAATTTCGAGAGATCTCTGGAATCGAGGGAAGAAGAGCGGGAGAACCTTCACAGCGTCAGAATATCGCACCTTTCACAGGACGTGCCCTCATGACTGTAGCGCGTACGCGGCCATTGCCCCGTATCTGACAGGATCTCATTGGATTGGTGTCCCACGAGGATCGTATCCTCGCTCTTGGTTCCCGCGATGGACGGATTCCACGCGAACGCCTGGTGCAGGAGGACGCCCGTGGTGCACGTGGGCGTGGCTTTGACTTCCCGGCCGAGATACCCGGCGGAGCCCCCCTGGTGATGCAATTGCCACTCGTCGGCGTAACCGGTTTCGGCGTACACGGACTGGGCGACACTGAATATGTCGCAGAGCGTCTTTCCCGGCCGGGTGTTGGCGATCATAGCGGTATCGACCCGGCACACGGCTTCGTGACGACGCTGGAGGTTCTCGGGAATCGCGCCGAATGAGAAGAGCCGGGTGTTGGATACAATGAGCCCCTCGCGTTCCCCACAGGCGACGGCCATCCCGTACTTCTCGAACTTGCGAGCGGTGGGGATGGGGTGTCGATACCGCGCCACACGATCATCGGCGGCAATCAGCACGACCGGCGCGCGAATGCCTCGCTCCATCAGGTCCGCCATCACCTTGGCCGCCAGTTCGTACTCGGTCATGCCGTGGCGGGCTTCGCGCGACGCCGCTTCCAGGCCGGCGGCCACTTCTTTCGACGTCGCACGGTAGCGCTCGATTTCGCCCGGGGTCAGCGCCCATCGCAGTTGCGCGAAATCCTTCGGCAGACTTTGAATCTCATCAGGCATGCCGCTCACGCAGGCATCGCACGCGACCTTGCGCCCGCCCAGCAGATCGTTCCAATGCCGCTGCCCTGCCTCGTCGTCGAACCACTCGACCGCCTTGACGGGAATCTCCAGCTCTCCGAGTTCCTCGTCCATCATGCGAGGGCCTTCGATCGTGTTCGTCACACAGATCACCGAATCGGCGGACACCACCAGCGAAGCCACCCCCGTCTCCGACGCCGTGACCACGTGATTCAACCCACCGGCGGTGAACCAGGCGAAGTTGTGCCGCTGCGTCAGGGCCACGGCGTCCGGGCTGTGCGCGGCCAGGAAGGACGCCACCATCTGATGTTTGTGCAACATTTCCTGTCGACGGGCCTGCATGAGTGCGACTCCAGTTGGCGATATGCGCGGAATCTGCTTGCCGGTTCACGATGAAGCTCAGTCCCGCCAGGGATGCCCCACCCAGTAGCGTTGCCGCGCGTCATCGGGCAATGTGGGCATGACGGCCTCCGCGATGGAGAGCGTTGCCTTCAGCGGCGGTGGTGGAGGGCACGTGGCTCGAATCCAGGTCCCGGCGTTTCCATCAAAACCGTCGGGCAATGTCACCTGAAACGATCCCCGATGCGTGTTCAACGAACCGATCCACCACAGGTCTTCACGCTTGTTGCGCGACCGGCGGCGAATGACGCCTTCCTGCTCCTTGCCGTCGAGAGTCACGACCGGTTCGCCTTTGATCTCGGTCGCGCTTCGCAGGTAGACGAGCAGTTCCGGGCTTCGCCAGCTCTCGGGCACGTCGAACTCAGCGCTCATCGCAAGACCGGAACTCTCTGCTGCCGAGAAGCGGACATCGGCCGGCATCGCCTTCGGCGCGTCGGGGAAGTGGGATTGGAAGATCCGCCGATCCTCGCGGCGGACGTCCAGCATCACCACTTCGAATCCGTTCATCGTGATCTTGACGTTTGATCCGCGGTCATGCACGCCCAGCGCCAGGCGGTGCGGGTAGATCATGTCCACGGCGAAACGATCGCCCTGCTTCCCCAGCCCCAGTGTGTCGTCCAGCGGCATGGTCACTTCACATGTGTCGATCAACGGATTGTGCCAGGTCACCAGCGATCGGCCGTCTTCGTCGCCATGGGCGTACCCCATCGCTTCGCCCTTGCCCGGATCACCGCCGAGATACGACGTGCGCTGGTAGATGGCGTGATGATGGCGCACGTAGTCTTCCACCTCCGCCAGGAACTTCATCCCGGTGCGCGTCTTGCCCAGAAGCATCAGATCCGAGCAGGAGATGAAGCTGGTGATCGTGCCTCGACCCGCGAAGGCGAGGACGTACTCATTCTCCCACTTCTCCGGGTAATCTTCGTTGTACGCCTTCACACCATCGATGAGATGATCCCCGCGGACCTGGAAGCCGTAGAGATCCGAGGCATACATCGGGAAAGGCACGCCGCGCTTCTTGTACAGGTCGTAGGCCTGGATATCCCGGGCGGTGATCAACTCATCCCGCAAGGCGGGCGAGGGGAAATCGCACCCCACCGTGTCGCCGGGAACGGTATGCACACCGTCCATCTGCGTGAGCCACCACGGGCTTGCCCATTCCCCGCAGACGAAGAAGTCGAAATTGATCTCCGGCTGGATGATCCGGAGTTTCTCGAAAATGTCCAACTCGGCATCGGCCACGGCCTCGGTTCCGTACCGACCGGCGTCATCACCCTCTCCGACGAGGTGGCCGTGCCCATCGATGTTACAGCCGTAGCCCTGCTTCAGATGCATGCCGTCGAAGCTGATGACTTTCATGTCGTACTTGTTGACGATCTCGAGCAAGCGCGTCGTGATCGCAGCGCGATAGGTCGGCTCCGCCAGGCAGTAGGCGTGGCCGTGCTGCAGACCGTAGCCCTGCTTGACGCCCCAGGGCTGCGTGAAGTTGTCGTAGATGCAGGAGAATGAGGTCCAGAAGCCCAGTTCCGTGCCCGAGTCCTCGAGTTTGGCCTTGGTCTTCTCCCAGATGCCCTCCTCGCTCGGGATGTACAAACCTTCGGTACGATACATGGCGAAACCGGCATCGTAGCTGAAGCCGTCAAAGACGTGCCCGTACGGCTTCTGAAGCTTCTCGATCATGTACTCTGCCATGCGCAGTCCCTGGCCGATGCGGTCCGGCGGTTTGATGACGCGGAAGCCGTTCCACCAGAAATAGACGCGCGGCGGACCGTCGTAATAGCGAAGATCGTCCACGTAGCGCGCGAAGGCCTCGCGCACGCCCTCTTCACCGACTGCGCCGATCACGATGGGCTTGGTGACCAGCCACTCTCCCGGTGCGATCCGCTTGCCGGGATGATGCCGCATGACGATGCTGCCGTCGGCATGTCGGGCGGTGTGCGCCGCCGGGTGCTCCATCCCCACCCAGAACGAATCCAGGAACACGGGCTGGCCGTAGTCGGTCAGTGTGTTGTGCGCCGGGTCCGCCGACCAGGTGACGTCTTCGCCGGCGACCTTCCATCGCGCCGCGTCGACCCAGCGTACCGTGATTGCCTCGGAACCCCGGTTCGCGATCCGCATGCGCCGGCGAATCCATGGATGGCCCTCATCCGCCTCCCAATGCACGTGGACCTCGATGGGATGTTGCGTGTGATTGAGATTCCAGCTTATCCCCGCCTGCTCGGCTTCCCCCTCTTCGGGCGAAGCGAGTTCGAAGTCCTCCGCGGTCACCTCACCGATGCCATCGACCAGGAACCGAAATCCCAGGTTCTCGACTGCGTGGGTCTCCCCGGTGAGTTCATTCGTGACTCCTGATATGCCGACTTGCCCCTCCTCACGGACCACGGATACCCACCGATTCCCGGTCGAGACCGCCGCCAGATGCGAGATATTCAGAAATCCGAAGATGAACGCGATGAGGATCACGAGGCGCATACTGCACTCCTGCGTTTGACGGGAATGGAAAAGGATACCGAGCCGAATCGAGACGCCGTTCTTCGACGAAAGAGTTACTCGGTTCACCTTGGCTATCTTCCACGTGCTCCGCGGGTTCCGCAAGCCTTCCGGACTCCTTCCGGAAGAGAGGCATGCAATTCTCCCCTTGGTCCATGCTAAAGCTACCGGCACTTCTGGCATTCCGGAATGACCTTTCGATTTGCCTGTCGTCCATGGTATTCTCGATATCCCCGCCTTAATATATGCTTTGGTCGCTGGGACACTTTGCCCTTCCGCTGCGCTTCGCGTCCCTTGTCCCGGTGAGAAAAAAAGCACTGCGAGAGCTGCCCGAGAGAACCCTATTGGAGACTCGAGATGCCTGATCACGTCCACGCAGAAGAAAGCTCCCGTCCCAACGATGCCCGCCAAGAAATCACGCGACGACGGCTGATCCACTCCGCCGCCATCGGGACCACTGCCATGCTGGCGACCACTCCTTCGGCCTTGTCGTATGAAGCCAACTCCGCCGCACGCATCGGCTGGATCGGTTACGGCGGCCGCGGCCATCAACTCATGGAAACGGTGCTGGCCAGTCTGAACGACCAGGTTCGTCACGTGGCCATCTGCGACCTCAAGCAGGACCGGATCGATCTGGGACAGAAGAAGGCGGAGCGCGACAAACCCAGCGGGTATACCGATTATCGCAAGATGCTCGAGAAGGAAAAACTGGACGCGGTGCTCATCGCCACGCCCCCGAACACCCATGGGCAGATCGCCATCGACGTATTGCAGGCCGGGGTCCATTGCTTCTGCGAAAAGTCGATGGAGACGACGTTGGAGAAGATTGACGCGCTGGTCAAGGTCGCGCGTCAAGCCAAGCCCATTTATCAGGTCGGCACACAGCGGCGCTACCACCCGGGCTATCTGAAAGCCATCCCGATCATCCACGCACCGGACAGCGGACAGATTACGCACATGCAGGGAGAATGGCACTGGCCGTGGAAACTCTATCATCATTCGATGGAGGTCCGTGGCGGGATGCTGCTTGACCAGTCCTGCCATCACTTCGACGTAATGAACTGGGTCATGAAGGACACGCATCCCGTCACGTGTGTCTCGATGGGATTCTCGCAGGTGGACCAGGGGGACGGCGGCCCCAGGGCGTACAGTGCCACGCACTCGTCCACGACATACCAGTATCCTTCGGGCCAGCTCTTCTCATACTCGCATCTCTTTTGTCCTGCTTCAGTCGGAATTGGAGAAATCCGTCATTTGGGTTACACCTATAGC
>CAZUAQ010000059.1:0-30732 GCA_964618455.1 uncultured Planctomycetales bacterium
GTTCCGCTGCGTCTGCGAGGCAAGTTCCTCCAACGCGCTGGACGTTTCTTCCAGCGAGGACGCCTGTTCGCTCGTGCCCTGGGCGAGATCCTGGGACGACGAGGACACCTGCCGCGAGGCATCGTTGACCTGGTCGGCGCCTTCGCTCAATCCCTCGATCACGCGGCGGACCGGCCCGGTGATGCTGCGCGTGATGAACATGGCCAGCACGAAGCCGATCACGCCGACCCCGATGAGGCCACCGATCATGATCTTCGTCGAGCGTCCGAGGGACGATTCGGCTTCGTTCGCGATTTCCTGTGTGTGCGTGACGCCGGCCATGGCGGTGCCTTCGGCCAGTTCGAGAAGCTTGACGGCCACCGCCACCCGTTCCTTGCTGAGGTTATCCAGCGCCTGCCAGTTATTGAGCATATCCGTCATGGCCTGCTTGTATTCGTCGCCCGCACGACCGACAGTTTCCAGAGCCTTGATGTCCACGTCCAGGCGGGTGATCGTCCGCAGGTCTTCCAGTTTCTTGTGAACTTTCTCGATGTTCGCCATGGCTTCGCGCATCATATCGGGATCGCGCAGCGCCTGGGCCTTGAAGCAGCCGATGCGCGTCGCATTGCCGAGGTCGATGACGTCGTTGACCCAGATATTCTTCTGCAGACGCTCGGCCAGCTTCTCCGATTCGATCTCTTCGTCGATTTCCTTTTTGAAGGTTTCGTTCTGCCGGGCCAGCAGGTCGTTCACGGCCGTCATGTATTGAGTGGCTCCGGCGTCCAGACTCTTACGGTTCTCCGCGATCTTGGCATTCAGCGCGACAGTTTGCTCGGACATCTGCTCGTACTGGGAGACCTGCGACTTGATATCGCCGATATCCTGCTTGAGCTTTTCCAGGTGAATGGCCCTCTGGGCCAGCTCCTCGGCATCCTGGATGCCTTCATGTACGGCGGCCAGTTCCTCGCGCCCCTTGTTGAGGAAGTTGTCATCTTCGGTGTAGGCATAGCCGCGCATCTGAAACATGGTCATCAACGAATGGCGTTCGATCTCGTTGGCGATCTGAACTTCCGGCACATATTCATCCGCCAGCTTCAGCGCGTTGGTACCGACGGTCATCATGCTGTAGACGGCCATGCCGCCCAGGCACATCGCGATGGCGATGACGACTCCGAACCCCGATGCGATTTTGGCTCCCAGTGTCATGGTATGCTGTCTCCCTTTGCAGATTGAATTCGTCGCGGGATTGCTGTCCCGTTCATGTGCTGTTCATCATCCCAACCAACGTCCCCAACCTGGTCTGCCACGACCCTGGCGGACGTTTCTGTCTCGACTACATGACATCCCTGCTTGACTCTCATTTCCGACCTCTCATGACGAGCGATCAGTTTTCAGGCATGTCCCCTATGGATTCCTTTTTACCGACGGAGCCAAAGCACGGACCGGCCACCCCTATGAATCGTTATGAGACGTGGATGCCTTGGCTGCCGCATCGTCGTGATCGGTGGCCGCATGTTTCGCCTCGGCATCCGAATCAGCGACCTTTCGCCCCGCCAGCAGATCCTCGGTCCGCGAATCCAGCCAGATGACCTTGCCTTCGGAGAGGTCGTAAATCGCGCCGACGATTTCCACCTTGCCGTCGCGAGCGCGCTTTCGGACCGACGGACTGCGCTGAAGAAGATCTTCGACGCCCTGCCAGACATTCTCCTCGATCGCGCGGGCGATCAGGTCGTGCTCGTCCGCATCGACATGTTTCGTGCGGGCACGCTCGACGGCGGGCAGAATGTTGTCGACCAGCGGAGGGATGCTGCCGTGAAGCTCGGCGCCCTTCGCCACGGCGGTGACCGCGCCGCACTGCGTGTGGCCGAGCACGACAAGTACCGGCGTCTCGAGATGATCCACGCCGTATTCAATCGAGCCCACCTCGTCGGTGTCGCATACGTTGCCCGCCACGCGGATGACGAACAGGTCGCCCACGCCCTGGTCGAAGACGCGCTCCACCGGGACGCGCGAATCGCTGCAGGTGATGACCGTGGCGAACGGGTGCTGGCCCTTGGTGGCGGTCTCCGAAATGCGTGCCGCCTCGGTACGCGGGTGCCGTGACGCGTTGCTGACGAATCGCGCATTGCCTTCTTTGAGGGAGGCCATGGCCTTGGCGATGGCGGCACGTGAGGCTTCCGACTGCGGCGCTGCCGCGTGGTCGCCGCCGGTATCCTGGTGGGCCGCGTGCGATTCGGCATGGTCCGGAGAGGCCGCGTGCACATGGGGATCCAGGGTGTAGCCCGACGCCTCGATCTCCTTCAGGATCCGCTTGGCGCGGGACCGGTACCACTTCACGTTTCCGGAATCAAGCTCGTACATCGCGCCATAGATCTTGAGCGTCCCGGCCTGCATGCGCCGCCGCGCGGCTTCACTCCGGCGAAGCAGATCTTCGACCGACTGCCAGATGTTCTCGCGCACGCAATGCTCGATCAGCTCGTTCTCGGGAGCATCCGTGTACTTGGCTTTCGCGCGTTTCACGGCGGGCTGGATGTTGTCCACCAGCGGTGGGATGCTGCCGTGGAGCTCCGCATTCTTCGCCACGGCGGTGACGGCCCCGCACTGCGTGTGGCCCAGGACCACGAGCACCGGCGTTTCCAGGTGATCGATGCCGTACTCGATGGAGCCGACCTCGTCGGTATCGCAGACGTTCCCCGCCACGCGAATGACGAACAGGTCGCCGATGCCCTGGTCGAACACACGCTCGACGGGAACGCGCGAATCGCTGCAGGTGATCACAGTCGCGAACGGGTGCTGACCCTTCGTACTGGTCAGGCCGAGGCGGGCCTTGTCGGTATGTTGATGCGTGCTCTCCCCCGCGACGAACCGGGCGTTACCTTCCTTGAGCGTCTGGATGACCTCGTCATGAGAGGGATGAGATACGCCGGAATTCGAGGCGCCCATCACCACCATGGCGATACATCCGACGACGCCAATCAAGATTGCCCTTTTCATTCCTGTCACCCCTTCGTGTTCTTCGTGACCCTCGGAAACCCGGTGAAACGCGTTCTAAACAAGTGCGTGAGAAGCTCTTCCAGGGAAAGGTCCCTGAGCTTCTCACACGCACTCTATTGATGTGACACGACATGTTCGTCGTATCTACTCTTTCGTCTCGCGCACGGCCCGACTGCAGGACTCGTTCATCAGGTAATAACCTGGAGTGATCCCGCCCGTCTGATCGTATGAATATCGGTCCTGTGCCGAAGCGGTGAACCGCCCGGATGGGCGCCGACTCAGGAATCCGCGTTCTCCCACGAAGCCGCGTACTCGGCATCTTCCGCCTGAGCATCGCCGGACTTTCGTTTCAGGATTCCGGACAGCAGGCCCGACCGTTTGCCCCGGTTCGAGATGCCCGATTTCGCCCGGAAGGAGGAGCCCGTCGCGTCCGCGCGCTGACCACCGATCAACTCGGACAGGTTGTTGACGATGTTTTTCACGTTCTCCGACTGGGCGGAGAGCTGTTCCGCCGCCGAGGCCGCCTCTTCGGCGCCCGAGGCATTCTGCTGTGTGACCTTGTCGAGCTGCGACACCGCCAGGTTGATCTGTTCGACGCCTTCGGCCTGCTCCTTGGATGCCTGATCGATCCCGCTGATCAGCTCACTGACGCGGGTCACGTCCTTGACGATCGCTGCCAGTGATTCGCCCACCGCATTGGAGACGTCTGCTCCCTCGCGGGCTCGGCCGACCGATTCCTCGATCAGCTCTGTGGTCTCCCGGGCGGCCTGACCGGCGCGCTGGGCCAGCGTGCGGACTTCTTCCGCCACGACGGCGAACCCTTTGCCGTGCTCACCGGCCCGGGCCGCTTCCACGGCGGCATTGAGTGCGAGCAGGTTCGTCTGGAACGCGATCTCTTCGATCACCTTGATGATCTTGCTGATCTTGTCCGACGAGTCGTTGATCCCCGTCATGGCCTCCTTGAGGCGATTCATGGTCTTGTCGCCGGAATCGGCTGCCGCGCTGGCCTGGCCGGCCAGTTCGTTGGCGTCCTTGGCGCTCTGGGCGTTGGTGCGGGTCATGGACGCCATCTCCTCAAGGGACGAGGAGGTTTCTTCCAGCGACGAGGCCTGCTCGCTGGCACCTTGCGCCATCTGCTGCGACGCCGAGGCGACCTGCCCGGAGGCATCGTTGACCTGCTCGGCGCCCTCGGTGAGATCCGCGATGATGCGGTTGATCGGCTTGCTGATCGAGGACGCGATAAACAGGCTGACCATCGTCACGAGGACCGCCGCGATGATGCCGATCAGCGTCGTCCACGACAACAGCGTTTTCTCTTCCGTGGAGACCAACTCGTGCATTTCCTTCACGGTCGCCATGGCCTCGGATTCGTCGATTTCCGCCAGCAATGCCCATCGTGCGCCGAGAACATCAACGGGCGTGTACGCGCTGAGGACGGGATTGCCGTTGTAGTCGGTGATGATCTTTGCGTCGGAGTTACCGGCCAGGGCTTCGTTGGCGGCTTCGGTGTCCACCTTGCCCTTGGACGGATCGCGGAACGAGGCCACGACGGAGTGATGCGTCGGGTCGAGGAAGGAGTCGGAACGCATCAGCTTGTCCTGGCCGACGAGGTAGGTTTCACCGGATTCGCCCATCCCCGCGCGAACACCCATGATTCGGTTGATGGTATCGAGCGGCATCTGCAACGCGACGATGATGTCCACGTCGCCTTCGTTGAGCAGGGGGCTGGCGATGAACGACGCCGGGTCGCCGTTGCTCGGGGCGTAAGGTTCGAAGTCCGCGAATGCGAATTTCTTCGACGCGAGCACTTCACGTGTGAGCTTGCCGAGGTTCGAATCCTTGAATGTGCCGTCCACCAGGTTGGTCTGATAATCCGCTTCCTGGGCCACCGTGTAGAAACAGTAGCCATTGTTATTGATCAGGAAGAGGTCGTAGTAGCCGTATTGGTTGTTGAACTGGGTCAACAGATCCTCGGTCTCGTTCTCCGTTTTCTGGCTCAGGGCCTCCTCGAGATTGAGCTTGGTGATGCACGCCCAGTCCAAGCCGTCGATCTTCGTCGGTTCTCCGGCGATCAGGACGGGGTTGCCCTTACTGTCGACAAAGACGTCGCGGACGTGCTCTCCATCGAGGCAACGCTCGATGTATTCGGTACTGATCTCGGCTCCGATGACGTACTTGCCGTCGCCCATGGTCAGCATATCGCTGCGGAATTCGCTCTTCGCCGTCTTGCCGTCCCGCGCGACGAGGTAGGTTTCGCCCGTTTCTCCCATGCCCTCGCGGCCCTGGACGATGGCGTTGATCGGTTCGGCGGGGAGTTGAAGGGCAATGATCGCGACGGTCTTGCCCTCGTCGTCTTTCAGGGGGGCGCCGACAAACGCCGCCTGGTCCCCGTTGCTCGGCGTGTAGCTATCGAAATCGGAGAACACGGCGGTGTCGCTCTCGAGTACGCGCGCTCTCAACGCCGCCAGGCCTTCCGTCTTGTAAGGCCCGTGAACGAGATTGGTCCCGAGATCCGATTCCTTAGTGACGGTGAGAATCACGTGGCCATGTGCCGCGCAGATGATGAAGCCATCATAGTAGCCGTGCTCCTCGACGAAGCTCCTGAGGAAGGGCACATGCTCTTCCCACAACGTCGCGTACTCCGGGGTGGACACATCGAGCGGTTCTTTTGCTCCGGTTTCCTTCTCATCGTGATACACCTTCATGCCCTGGAAGGCGTTCTTGATCTCCAGGCTTTCCGCCAGGATCGTCGCGTCCTTTCGCAGCTTCTCGAACAGATCTTCCACGCGGGTGCGGCGCAGTCCCTGAATGGCATCCAGCCGGGCGTACGCCTGGTCCTGAATCGTCTCGACGACGTTCACCAGGACAGCGAGATCCCCCTGGCGCTCCTGGAAGTACTGTTCGATCTGCCCCTTCTTGACGTCGCGCAGGGCGATGAGCTGGTTGTACGCCTTGGACTCGAATTCATCCCCCGCCTGGTGTTCCAGTTCCTGCATGCCCTGATCGGCGATGCGATAACTGACCACACCCACGATCAGCAGAGGAATCAATCCACAAGCCAGAAATGCCAGGATGAGCTTGGTGCCTAGTTTCATATGCCACCCCTTCGATGCAATCCACATTCACCTGCAACTTGAACTTGCTTATGAACTCAACGGTGTTCCAGTATCGACACATCCGGATCGAGTCTTGAACTTTCTGCGGCGGTGGCATTCATGAATCAAATAGTGTGAGCTAAGATAAACAAGTCCCATTACGATGAACCCGCGCTGTTCAGCCGAGAACAACCACTATGAGGTCATTACCTCTTCATGCCGAAACCCTCTTCCATGCCTACCGCATGGGTATCTTCCCTATGGATGTCGATGGGCAGATCTGCTGGTTCTGCCCGGAGCCGCGAACGGTGCTGCCGTTGGACGATCGCTTTCACGTGTCGCGCAGTCTGCGGAAGGTGTGGCGGCGCGGTGCATTCGAGATCCGGATCGACACCGCCTTCGAGGAGGTGATGCGGGCCTGTGGCGATCGGCCGGAAGGCACGTGGATCTCCGAGGAGATCATCGAGGCCTACGTCGATCTCTTTCGGAAGGGGTACGCGCACTGTCTCGAGTGCTGGCAGGCGGATGAACTGGTGGGGGGCATCTACGGGGTGGCGATCGGCGGCGCCTTTTTCGGCGAGTCGATGTTTCATCGCCGGACCAATGCGTCGAAAATCGCCCTCGTGGAGCTGGTGAGCCGATTGCGGGAGCGTGGCTACGCCCTGCTTGACGTGCAATTCACCACCGGTCATCTTAAACGCTTCGGCGCCGTCGAGCTGTCGCGCCGCGCGTATCTTCAGCAGCTCGAAGAGGCGTTGAAACTTCCCTGTCAATTCGTCCCCTGACCGTGAACAAGGATGAGCACGGTGGCCGACTCCGTAAGACGCGACGACCTGTTCTGCCGCAACATGGCGGCGCTGTACCGCGTCGATCCGCGTCTGGCACACGTGCTGGACAACCTGCCGGACGACCCGAACGTGACCGTCGAGGCGAGCAAGCGCGGCCCGGCGACGGCGTCGGTGGTGGTGCCGGAATCGCCAAGGCCGGTGGCGCTGCACAGCCGGATCGATCCGGTCGCCGAGGCCAGGCGGTTCGCCGAGGGGGTGGAGATTGGTGAATCGTTCTGCTACGCCGTGAGCGGTTTCGGACTCGGGCATCACCTGCTCGCGCTGCGCGAGCGGCTCAAGGGCGATGCCTTCCTGCTGGTCGCCGAATCGAATCTCGCCCTGCTCAAGGCCGCCCTGGAAACCGTCGATCTGGCGGAACTCTTCGAAGGCGATCGCTGCATCATCCTGACCGGCGCGGACAAGGGTGCGCTCCAGACCCGGCTGGAACCCTACAACACACTCATCATGATGGGCGCGCAGTTCGTGTCGCACCCCGCTTCGGAACGGGCGAACAAGGAATTCCACGCCGAGATGCGCCGGCTGCTCGCCGACCACATGACCTTCTGTCGCATGAGCCTGATGACGCTGGTGGCCAATTCGCGCACGACCTGCCACAACATCGCCCACAACCTGCCGCGCTACGTCTCCACGCCGGACATCGGCCTCCTGCGCGACCGGTTCGAAGGCTACCCGGGGATCGTGGTCTCCGCCGGGCCGTCGCTGCGCAAGAACATCGATCAACTGTCGGCGCTCAAGGGCCGCGCGATCATCATCGCCGTGCAGTCGACCTTCAAGACACTGCTCGACCGCGGGATCCGTCCGGACTTCGTGACCGCCCTCGATTATCACGAGATGTCGATGCGCTTCTTCGAGGAAATCGACGACTACGAGGGCATTCACCTGGTCGCCGAGCCCAAGGCCAACTGGAACGTGATCGACCGCTACACCGGTCCGGTCTCGCTGCTGGACAACGCTTTCGCGCGGCTGTGCCTCGGCGACGCGCTCGGGGCGCGTCCCGGGCTCAAGGCGGGCGCAACCGTCTCGCACCTGTCCGTGTACCTCGCCATGCATCTGGGCTGTTACCCGATCGTGCTGCTCGGACAGGATCTCGGCTACACGAATCACGTCTACTACGTGCCCGGCACCGCCATTCACGGCATGTGGCGGCCGGAGTTGAACCGCTTCTGCACGATGGAGATGAAGGAGTGGGAACGCATCGTGCGGCATCGCAAGCTGCTCAGCAAGGTCAAGGACATTCACGGCCACGCCATCTACACCGATGAGCAGTTGTTCACCTACCAGCAGCAGTTCGAGGGGGACTTCGCCTCGATGCCGGATCGCGTGATTGACGCGACCGAGGGCGGTGTGAAGATTGCCGGCACGCGCGTGATGGATCTGAGCGACGTGGCGGAAGGGTATTGCACGCGCGAGATCCCCCCCGACCGGTTTGATTACCTGCGCGACTCGAACTGGCGGAATGCGTCGCGGTTGAAGCTCGGGTCCGACGAGATCCGCAAGCGTCTCGACGAGGTGGACACGATGATGGACACCTGCCGGAAGATGTTGACGCTGCTGAACGAGTTGAAGGGGCTGGTGTCGGATCCCAAGACGTTCAACAGGCGGATCGCCGACGTGGACGCGCTCCGCGTGAAGATCCGCGCGATGGATCGCACGTACCGGACCATCAGCATGGTGGCCCAGCACGCGGAACTGCAGCGGTTCAGTGCGGATCGGCGGCTGGGACTGGAAAACGTCGACGGGGCCGCCCGGGCCAAACGCCAGCTCGAGCGCGACACGCGCTTCGTCGAGGCGTTCCTCGAGGGCGGCGAGGTGCTGACCGGAATCCTGAACGACACACGGCAACGGTTCGAGGACGCGCTGGCCGAGTCGGCTCGTGCGCCGGAGCGAGGGGAGGTGACGGGGGCATGAACGTCATCGCCTGCATCGTGGTCGATCTCGAGCGCTCGCCGCTGGGTCTTCCCGCGCGCCTGGAGCGCGACCTGGGCGGCGTGCCCGTGCTGCGCCGAACGATCCAGCGCGTCTTGCGCTGCGTGCACCTGAAGAGTGTTCACGTGCTGGTCAGGCCGGCGGATCGTGATCGCGTGACTGAATTGCTGGCGGGGCAGAATGTACGCATTGAAACGCACGATGCCGCCGCATCCCCATGGGGCGAGCTCGTCGCCAGCGCGCGGAAGTGGTCGCTTGATGCCTGGCGCGGTGGTATCGCCGGCATGACCGTCTTCGACGAGTCGCTCAATCCCTGGCTGCTCGAAGCGGTGGCCAAGCGGGAGAACGCCGACGCCGTGATCGACATCGCGCCGGCGGCGGCGCTGATCGATCCCGCGCTGCTCGATGCCGTCATCGCCCACTACCTCGAGAAGCATGACGAGATCCGGCTGGCCTTCACGCAATCGCCGCCCGGACTCTCTGGCGTCCTGCTTTCGCGGGAACTTCTGGAAAACCTCACGCAGGCGAACCAGCCTCTCGGCCGCATCATGGCTTACCACCCGTCCGAGCCGCAACGCGACATGGTGCACCAGAAGTGCTTTCACTCCGCCGGATCGACGATCATGTATGCCCAAGGCCGCTGCCTGGCGGATAGCGCCACCGCCCATGACCGCATGGAGGCGATGTTCGCTTCGCTCGGCGAGGAGCAACTCGACGCGAAGGCCATCGCGCGGTGGCTTGCCGATCACGAATACGAGCCTTCCGATCTGCCCGGCGAGGTCGAGATTGAACTGACCACGCGGGACGATCTGCCGAGAACGAAGCTGCGGCCGCGCGGTGAGGCAGTCGGCTCGCGTGGGCCCATGGATATCGCACTATGCACACGGTTGTTGGATGAACTGTCTGCCCGCGATGACGTACGCGTCGTCCTGGGCGGATTCGGCGAGCCGCTGCTGCACCCGGAGTGGGAACGGGTCGTTGAGCACGCGCGCCGTGCCGGCATTTTCGGTCTGGCGATCCGGACGAGCGGACTCTCACTCGATGACAGGGTCTCCACTCGCCTGAGCGAACTCGGCGTCGACTTGCTGAACGTGACGATCGATGCTCACTCCGCCGGGACGTACGTTCAACTCCATGGGCAGGATCGCTACGAGGAGCTGCTCGCCCGGCTGGACAGCGTGGACCGCGCCCACCAGGTCACGCAGAAGCCCCATCCGCTGCTGGTGCCTGAACTGGCCAAGACGGCGGCGACGATGGATGAACTCGAGCCCTTCTATGATCACTGGATCGAGCGCGTCGGGACCGCCGTGATCTCCGGCCCGAGTCACTACGCCGGACAGTGGCCGGATTGGAGCGTCATGCAGATGGCTCCCCCGGGACGCTTCCCCTGCCGAAGAATTTTCAGCCGGGCCGTGGTGCTGGCCGACGGGCAGGTCACCGTCTGCGATCAGGACTACAAGGGGGCCCACACACTCGGATCCCTGGGGGATACCTCACTCAAAGAGCTTTGGCGCGGGGAAGCGCTGACGTGCATTCGCGCCGGGCACCGGGACGCCAGGGTCGACGTCATGCCGCTGTGTCCGAATTGTGATGAGTGGCATCGCCCGTAGCGAGGGGAGAGGTTGCCCGGTCCATCGTATCGGCTTGAATCAACGCCTTCGGGCTGAAGGTCGCGCGGAACACCCGGCGTGGTCCAGCATAGCCCCAGGAAACTTTTGCCAGCGTTGTGAAGCTTGGCTTCCAGAGCGTGCCGGATCAGGACATCGAGGCCGCGGGCGTGGGGTCAGACCTCACCCGCCTCAGTCCTCGTCACCCATCAGTCTTCACCGCAGTCGCAGTTCGTGCAGATGCACCGCGGACCGCAGATGGAGTCACCATTGCACTCGGGACAAGTGCCGTTGGCCGGGGGTTCGGTCCCCAGCATGGCTTTGCAGCCATTGCACTCGTAATAGATCTCATGCTCGCAGCGCGTGCAAAAGGAAGGATTCTCCGGGTCGGCCAGAGGTCCTTCAATCGCCGGCATGTCGGAATAGCGTAACATCTTGCACCTTTCGTCCCGTCACATGGAACAGCTCAACGAATCATTCGGCATCAGGCTCGCCCGGGGATCCCTGTGAACCTTCCCCGGTCGGCTAGCCTCAAAGCCGGGCACATTCGAATAAGTCTCAAACACCCATCGGCAGGATACATGTCGGGTGTTCAGTGATTGTTTCCATTCCTCCGCATTTCACTGAAGAGCCATTGTATACGTCTGGCTCGAATATTCCTGGGTGCGGAGATGAAAATCGCGATAATTCTTAATGTTTGTGGCGGGTTTCAGGTTCAGCCGGACGAATTCGAGCGACGCTTCTCCCATTTCTCGACAGGGTCCGGTATTCGGATGTAGTGGGGCATGAGTTCGCCGCCCGGGGTGTAGTTATCTTCCCGGGCGAGGCGTCGGCCTTCGGTCCAGACATGTGCAGCGCGGCCGGGCCAGAGGCTTTCGTCCAGGATGGTGAGGCCCACCTGTTCCAATGATGGACGATGCGCTGGAATGCCTTCACCCAGGAGCGCCAGCGGGCGGGGGCAGGACTCCAGGAAGGCGGCGGGCTCGACCAGGCAGGCGTCACGCACGACGACGGGTTCCCCGCTCCGCAGATCGAAGCAGGCGCCGAAGATCCTGTCGGACCTGGCGTCGAGCACGATGGCAACGTGGTCGACCGCGGGCGAAGCATCCAGGGCGTTGCGGGCAAGCACTGCCGCAGTCGACACCGCCACCGTCCGGACCCCTGCGGACCAGGCGAGCGTTCGAGCGAGGGCCACGCCGATTCTCAGACCCGTGAAACTGCCAGGCCCGATCGACACGTATACATCGGTCAGGGTCTCCGGCGGCCAGCCGGCGTGATTGCAGGCCTCCCGAACGAGGGGGATCAATTGAGACGCATGACGCATCCGATCTGTAAGTTGTTTCTCAAAATGGAGTTGCTGCTGGTCCCCCAGGGCGACACTGCCGACTTTGCCGGATGTTTCGATCGCCAGGATGCGTGTGTCGCCGCTCATGGCGGACATTGTACTGCCGCTTGACACTCGGGGCATCCCGGCCAGTTCCCCATGTGACACTCGATCCAGACGCGGTTCGGGAGCACTCCGGAAAAACAGGCAAAAGTTGCAGCCCCGGAGCGCGGAATCGGCTTACAGCAGGACAGTCGGTCCGTCCGAAAATACCGGCACACTGACTTCTACGATTGGAGTAAATCGCCTGTCCATCGCCTTTTCCGAGAGCCGGGCACTGCCCGCCAATCGGAGCGTGCCGGTGTGCCGGGAGAAAGTGTTGTGCTAAGGTACTGTCGGAAGCCTGCAGGAGTCTTCATGGTGGACGGGCCACGTCTCATCCTGTTTCCCGGATTGGGGGCCGATCGACGTCTCTTCGATGCGCAAGAGCGGGCCGGACTGCGCTTCGAAGTTCCGGAGATGCCGATTCCGCAGGACGGGCAGGATTTCGCCGATTACGCCCGGACGCTGGGCCGCTCGCTGGGCCTGGATGAAAACTGCGTTGTCGGGGGCGTATCCTTCGGAGGGATGCTCGCCTACCAGTTGGCGGCCACGTGCGGCGCGAAGGCGTTGATCCTGCTGGCCAGTTGCACCGATCCGTCGGCCATTCCGAGACACTATCGATGGGTCGAGTTGACGGCGCGGCTGATTCCGGACCACTTCATCCATCGTCGCGCCGCGCTGGGGGCACGTTGCCTGGCCAAATTGGAGCGACTGGGGCCGGACGCCTCGGATCTGGTGCAGGACATGGCCAGGAAAGCCTCGATGCCGTTTCTTCGGCGGACCGGTCGGATGATCTTGCGATGGAAGCCTGGCCGGAGGCCCGAATGTCCAATCTACGCATTGCACGGGACTGCGGACCGCGTCATCCCCATCCGCCGTGTGACGCCGACCGAGGTACTCGAGGGGGCGGGGCACCTGCTCTGTCTGACGCATCCGGATGTCGTTACAATCTTTATTGAACAATCCCTGGCGAGCCTCGAACAGGATCAATCCCGTGTCGTTGCTTCCATGGCGGGATGAATCGTCGTTTTCGCTGACCGGGAGCCTATGATCTCGGCCGGAGGGTTTGAGGTTTGAACGTGCTGATCCGCCGTGCTCCCTTGACAGTCCCAGGGCAGGGAGGAAAATACCCCATGCTGGGTTCGGTGTGGGTGTGCGATCAACAGCAGCAAGATGATTTGAGCAAATGGTGGACCTGAACCGGAAGGAGTGACCTATTGTGATTTGGCGTCGATTGTTCTTGACGACGGCTTTGGTGGGCGCATGTGTGTGGTGTCTGGCCACGGTGCAGCAGGTTCACAGCGAAGAGAAGGCCGAAGCTGCGGAGAAGAAGGTGTGTTACGAGCCGGTGATCTCGGTTCACGACCTGATGGAATTCCAGCAGGAGCACTTCAACGAAATCAAGGATCGCATCCGCTCACGCAAGACCGATCCTGAAGGCAAAGATGAGAAGAAGGTCAAGGAGGATTACAACATCCTTCGCAAGCACGCCTACATGCTGGGCGAGCTGGCCAACGTGAACAGCTTCCAGAGCGAGAAGAAAGACTACGTCGACTGGGCGAAGGAGCAGCGCAAGCTCAGCGTGGACCTGGCCAAGGCGGCGCAGAAGAACGACCTCAAGAGCATCGAGACGATCGGGCGCGAGATTCACAACACCTGCAACAAGTGCCACGACAAGTACGAGTGAGTCGCTTCGCCCCTGGATCGAAATCTGAATGACGAATGTCGCACCAGGCACGCACGTGGAACGCTCACGTGCGTGTTTTTTTATTCATCATTCGGGTACCGTCATTCCTGATTTCACAGCCCCGGCGACCAGAGGTAGAGGAACTGCGGCTGGGCGGGAAGCCATGCCTCCGGGATGTCGATGTTGACCATGTTGACCTGCGGCGATGCCGGCTGCGGGTTCTCGGCGTAGATGTTCGGCTTCCAGGCCAGCGGGCGATGGTAGGTGACGACGCGGACACGCTCGGTGTCGAGCTGCTTCTTCAGCGATGCCAGCGTGGACCGCAGATCACCGATGGAATCGACGAAGCCCATGTCCAGGGCCTCCTGTGCGGTGTACACCCGTCCGTCCGCCACCTGCCGCACAAACGTCTCGTCCAGTTCCTTCCGCCCCTCGACCACGACCTCAACGAACCGGTTTAAGAAGTTGTCCACGAGCTTCTGAAAGACGGCGCGTTCTTCCGGCGTCATCTTGCGCAGCGGTGAGCCCGCGTCCTTCATCTCTCCGGACTTGATGGCATCAGCGGAGATGCCGATCTTCCGCATCGTCCCGGAGAAGTCGACCATCTGCATGATGACGCCGATGCTGCCGGTGACGGTCGTGGGGTGAGCGACGATCTCGTCGCAGGCGCAGGCGATGTAAAAGCCGCCGCTGGTGGCCATGTCCATCATCACCGCCACGATCGGCTTCTCGCCCTTGGTGCGCTCCTTGAAGTGGCGGATTTCCCGGTGCATGAGGTCTGAGGCGGTGACGGTTCCGCCCGGGGTGTTGATACGCACGATGACGGCGGCGACGTCCTTGTCCTTGGCGGCTTTGTTGAGCTTCTCGGTGAACAGGGCGACCGGATGCTCGCCTTCGCCGACGAAGCGTCGCCGAGGCCCGTTCATGAGCACGCCCTGCACGTCCAGGAGGGCGATCTTCGTCGGGGAGATTCCGCCGTCGTCGAACACGACCGACTCATCGAGACTGCGATCGACGGGCACCGGGACGATTTTGTAAGCGACCGGCGCGCATCCGGCGGTCATGGTGCCGAGGGTGGTGATCAGAAGGGACGCACGGCTCAGCAGTCCATACGCGTTCATGACGGAACTCCTTCGAGTTGGGGTGCGGTTGGGACGGCGGCTCATGGGTGACTATTCTATGTGGACGGTTGAATGATGGCGATGCGCGTGACGACGCGTCTGATGATGAGACGGGGATGCAGGCGATGCGGTTGACGGATGATGAGTTCGCGGAGGTGGTGGCGGAGGCCGTGGAGTCGGTGCCCGAGGGCTTTCACATCTACCTCGATGAGATCGCGGTGGACATTGAAGACGAACCCGACGCGCGCACGATTCGCGATCTCGGGCTGCCCAACAAGCGTTCCCTGCTCGGGCTCTACCGCGGTACGCCCATCACCGATCGTCACGTCGAAGCGCCCTACCGCTATCCCGAACGCATCGTCATCTACCAGCGCAACATCGAACGCATCTGCTCTTCGCGTGAGGCGATGATCGAGCAGATCCGCAAGACCGTCCTGCACGAGATCGGCCATCACTTCGGGCTGGACGAGGACGACCTGGATGAGCTCGGCTACGGGTAAAGTTGCGGGGTGCGGAGAACCATGGCCACAAGAGGCACAGAAGACACAAAAAAGGGAAATGTCTGATTCCGAATTCCGAATGACGAATCAAGGGGGAAGGCCTGAGGAACGAATGCTGCTCGGCGTTCGGCGTTGCCGAATTAGCGCTTCGGGGTCAGAATGGCGCGTGCGGTGGATGGGATGTGAATCTCTTCTTGACCTGAGGATGCGCCATGGCACTACTTTGCGGAATGGATATCGGGACGTCGGCGACGAAAGTGTTGCTCTGCCGTCCGAACGGAAAAGTGCTCGCGACGGCGAGCGTGGAATACCCGGTGTACACGCCCAAGCCCGGGTGGTCGGAGCAGGAGCCGGACGACTGGTGGAACGCCTGCGTGAAGGGCCTGGCGGCAGCGTGCAGGAAGGCGAAGGTCAAGCCCGCCCAGATCACCGGTATCGGACTCAGCGGGCAGATGCACGGCAGCGTGTTCGTGGACAGGAGGGGCAAGTCGCTGCGTCGCGCGTTGCTGTGGAACGATCAGCGGACGGCGGCCGAATGTGCCGAGATCGAGAAGCGCGCCGGCGGCCGCAAGAAGCTGATCGGGATGGTGTCCAACGTGGCGTTGACCGGGTTCACCGCCCCCAAGATCCTCTGGGTCCGCAAGCACGACCCGAAGACCTACGCCAGGACCCACAAGATCCTGCTGCCAAAAGACTACATCCGACTCAAGCTGACGGGCGAGTACGCTTCGGAGGTAAGCGACGCGGCGGGGACGCTGCTGCTCGACATCAAGAAGCGCAAGTGGCACAAAGGGCTGCTCGAGAAGCTGAAGATCGACACGGATCTGATGCCCGAACTGTATGAATCCCCGGAAGTGACCGGCGGGATCAGCGAGGCGGTAGCCAAGCTCACCGGACTGAAGGCCGGGACGCCGGTGGTGGGCGGCGCGGGGGATCAGCCCGCCGGCGCGGTCGGCAACGGGATCGTCCGGACGGGCATCGTCTCAGCCACCATGGGCACGAGCGGTGTCGTTTTCGCGCATGCCGATGAGCCGGTCCCCAATGCCGAGGGGAACCTGCAATCTTTCTGTCATGCGGTGCCGGACAAGTGGTGCGTCTTCGGCTGCATGCTGGCGGCGGGAGGTTCGTTCCAGTGGCTGCGGAACACGCTCTGGGCCGACGAGGTGGCCAAGGCGCAGCGCGGCAAGGCCGACCCCGGCAAGCTGTACCCCGCCATGATCAAGGAGGCGGAGAAGGCGCCGGCCGGCTGCGAGGGACTCGTCTTCCTGCCGTATCTGACGGGCGAACGATGCCCGTACCCGGATCCGACGGCCCGGGGTGCCTGGGTCGGGCTGACCACGCGGCACGGCCTGCCGCATATGACACGGGCGGTGCTCGAGGGCATCACGTTCGGGATGCGGGATCAGATCGAGATCATGCGCAAGCGCGGCGTGAAGATCAGCGAGGTGCGCCTCAGCGGCGGGGGCTCGGCCAGCAACTTCTGGCGGCAGCTTCAGGCGGACATGTACCACGCCAAGGCGGTGACGATCAACACGCAGGAGGGCGGCGCGCTGGGGGTCGCGCTGCTGGCGGCGGTGGGCACCGGCGAATATGCCAGCGTCCCCGAGGCCTGCAAGGCGGCGATCACGGTGACCGAGACGTTGCGCCCGAAGCGTGCCGAGGGTCGCGTGTACGACCGACTCTATCCGACCTACCGGGGATTGTATACCAGCCTGCGCGAGCATTTCGAGACGCTCGGGGCATGCGGGTGAGGCGTCATAAGTCGTTGCGTTGGTAATGCTTACACGCGACGGCGCGAAGACGGAGATGTCAGCCTGACGGCAGAACGAGGGTCGCGTCGCGATCGCGGCGTCAGCTTCACGCGGCCTTGTGAGATTTCTCGAGACGATTGGGCGGGGCGGCCGGGCGCGGTGGCGGCCCGAAGCTTGCAGAGACAGTTGGCCGCGACTTATACTCACCGGTCAGGCGCGTACAAGGTCACACCTGCCGGGCGCGAGCTGAACACCGTGCCGACGAGTAGTACTTCGTTCCCGCAAGGAGATTCTCCGAGATGAAACGGTCACGCATGCGTTGGTGGACGTTGGTGGCGACGGTTCTGGGTGGAGCCACGGTCTTTCAATCGGTCGGTTTTACGGCGACCGAGGGGCTGGACTTCAGCTGCAACCGCTTCGTGTCGAACGGCGTGTTGAGCACGACGAACTTCTGTTTCCTGCTCGATTGCGAGAACGGGTTCCTCGGCGGCCTGGTGGATCCGTGCAACGATCCGTCCCAGGGCGGCGTCCTGCTGGATTGCGAGGGCGGTGTCGGTGGTACGGGTACCTCCGGGACGGACGACACCGACGATACGACCGACACGACGACCAACTAGCGGCGACGGGACAGGGAACGTGCGTGGCCCGGGCGAACGAGATGTGATGTACGTTGTGGTGCATGCTCCGCTGGAGACCGAACGTAGAGAGAGGTCAGTTCAATGAAGCGCTGGAACGGCAAGTGGAATCGGTTGTTTTTTGCCCTGTCGACGCTGGGTGTGGGCATGACGCAGTTGAACGGCTGCGGCTTGGGCTCGATCGCCTCGGATCTGGCGGGAAGTGTCAATCCGTGCGGGACGATTCTGGATTGCGATCCGGCGGAGTTCGATCTGCTGTTCCGCGAGAACGAGTACCCGGATTTCGACCGTTGCCCGATTTCCGTCTTCCCGCAGGATTGTGAAGGCTTCCCCTTCAATCAGGGTGGTGGTGGCGGCGGCGGTAATGGTGCGAACAACAACAATAACAACACGAATACCAATACGAACACCAACACGACGAATACGACCAACACCACGACGAACACCGTCACCAATCCGTTCTTCGGTTTCGGAACGTAACCCGTCGGGTCGCCTGTATACGGGAGCAGCGCCGGCCGCGCGCGGCACGCCATCCCCTAATGCTGGACAGACGGGCGGACTGGGGCTACCGTTGGGACTTGGTGATTCCGGCATGAAATCGGCATCACCGTTGGCCGGAAGGGCCGTGGGTTGGCATTCTCGTCCGGCGACCCTGTCCGAGCGGTCAGGATCACTTCGAACATTCTTGGGAGACAGACGATGAAATCGACCTCGTGGCGTAAAGCATTACTCGTACTCGCAAGCGGCGGCATGGTGTTCGGCGCGTCCGGATCGTGCAATCCGCTGGCGTCGGACCTTCTCGTCCTGATCGTGCAGCAGGTCGTGCTGAGCTTCCTCTCCGGGGCGTTTGCCACCTGACGGATAGGATCCTCACCGGCTGTTGACTCCGGCCCGGATTTTCGTGATAATGCGGGGCTTCGATCGTCGCGGTCGGGTGTGCCTCTCCGGCCTGCCCCCGCATCGATGGACATGGGACGACCCCCGGGAGATCAGGAACGTGTACGCGATTATTCAGGATGGTGGACGACAGTACAAAGTGGCCCAGGGCGACACGATCTACGTGGACGTCCGCGAGCTGGGTGAGAACCAGACGACGCTGGAGTTCGGCGAGGTGTTGGCGCTGGGTGAGGGCGAATCCGCCCGGATCGGCCAGCCGCTCGTGGAGGGCGCCAAGGTCGTGGCCACCATTCAGCGCGAGATGAAAGGCGAAAAGATCGACGTCGTGAAGTTCAAGCGGCGCAAGAACTACCGCCGCAAGGCCGGTCATCGCCAGAAGCATCTTCAGGTCACGATCAACGAGATCGTCGGTTAAGCGACACACCCCCGTCGTCAGGCATGATGAGCGGTCAGGCAGGATGAATTGATGTTCCCCCCATGCGCGCCTGGTGGGGGGAATTTTCTTGCGCTGAAGGCAACGGGCTTGTCGGTCTCCCTGTCGGTCCGCTACGCTGGCACTCCCGGATCACTTCACAAGGACCGCTCGCATGATTGTTCGCGATGTCAAGATGTTCGTGCCCGCCAAGGATTTCAGCGTCTCCCTGGCGTACTACCGGGATCTCGGGTGCATCCTGAACTGGGAGCACAAGGGCGGCATGGCGGAGCTGGAACTGGGCGGCGTGCGCTTCCTGCTCCAGAACTTTTACGTCAAGCCCTGGGCGGAAAACTTCGTCATCCATCTGAACGTCGACAATGCCGATTCCTGGAACAAGCATGTCCAGAGCATGGTGGACAGCGGCAGGTATCCGGGCATTCGGGTGAAGTCGCCGAAGGATGAGCCGTGGGGCGAACGCGTCTGCTACGCCTGGGATCCCTCGGGCGTGCTGCTTCAGTTCGCACAGCGCTTCACGGCCTGATCTCTGGAAGCCGCTCCGCTATTCGTCGATACCCAGGTCCGCCTTGGTGACGAGTGCATCGAACGCGAATCCGGCCCCTTCGATGTTCTCGCGGGCGCCTTCCTGGCGATCAATGACCGCCACGATCTTTTCGACGGTCGCGCCGGCCTCGGTGAGCGTCCTGGCCGCCTCGAGGACCTGCCCGCCCGTCGTCGCCACGTCTTCAACCAGAAGGATCGTGTCTCCGGCCTCCAGTTTGCCCTCGTACATCTTGCGTGTGCCGTAATCCTTTTTCGCGTTGCGGACGATCAGAAACGGCAGCCCGCTGGCCATGGAGGCCGACGCCGCCAGGGCCACGCCACCGAGTTCCGCGCCGGCGATCCGACGCGTCTTCGGGCCGGCGTGCGCGGCAAAGCGGTGCCCCAGCTCCTGCAGGATGGCCGGTTCGGATTCGAAGAGGTACTTGTCCAGGTAGTACTTGCTCTTGCGTCCCGAGCGAAGCGTGAATTCTCCGCGCAACAGCGCCGCGGCGGAGATGGCGTCGATGAGTTCCCGATCAGTCATGCGGCAGCCTCCTTCGTGATTCATGAGCGGAGGCTACTTTACCATGTTCTCGCGCAGTTGGGCCAGCGAATAGAACGTGTCGCGCCAGGTGACGCCACCGTTGCGGAGGGTGATGACGGTCGAGCGAAGGAACGTGTAGGCCAGGATCAGGGCGGCGACGGGGTAGCACATCGCCGGGAGAGTGCGGAGGCGCGCTCTCCATGCCGCCCCCACCATCACGCATACACTCACACCGATCATGCAGAGAAAGGGCAATCGCACGGGACCGGTGATGGCGAGCACGATCGGCAGCCAGGGCAACACGATCAAGCCCAGCACGCCGGAGACGACGTACAACAGGTTGTACCGTGCCCCGGCGAAGCCGTTCTTCTCGAGTCCGCGGATCATGCCGGAGACCCCGGTTTGCCATTTGACGTATACGTCTTCCATGCCGCCGAGAAAATCCGCACGGCGACCGGCCCGCTTGAACAGCTTGCCCATCATGACGTCGTCCGCCACTTCCATCCGCAGCGGTTCGTGTCCGCCCAGGGATTCGTAGGCATGACGGCGCACCATGTTGAACGCGCCCACGCCGCCGTGAGCGAATTTCAACCACGGGATGTGTGTCCAGACGCACTTTGTGACCGTGGTGTACAGCACCATGAAGTAGTTGAACAACATCTGTTCGCCGAAGGTCTCGGCGCCACCATCGACTCCGATCGAAAAGTGATCGAGCCGCTCGCGTTCCATGTGCGCGACCGCGCGTTGCAGCGTCTGCGGTTTCATGCGCACGTCGCCATCGGTGAACAGGATGTAATCGCCGCGAGCCAGGCGCGCCCCCCGGTCATTGGCATGGTTCTTTCCCAGCCAGCCGTCGGGCAGCGAATCCACATGGATCACGCGGCATCTCGAATCTTCGGCGGCCACGCGATCCATGATCGCGCCGGTCGCGTCCTGGGAGCGATCGTTCACGGCAATGACTTCCAACGCGGGATAATCCTGATCGAGAAACGAGCGTAGTGCGGCTTCCACGTGCGGCCCTTCATTGCGCGCGGGGACGATGACGGAGACGAGGGGAGAATGTGTTGCTTCGTCGGGCGCGTCGAGGACCACGTCGCGGAGGCGGCGGGGGAACAGAATTCCATGGATGACCGGTGAGAGCATCACGACCTGGCATGCCAGCAATCCCCAGCCGAACCAATCCATCATGGCATTCACTCCAGAGTCGTCATCCGGGCACCGCCGCGAGCCGGGGCATCCCCAATTCCAGCGATACGATCATATGCATCCCGTTCATGAACGGCGATGCAAGGAATGGGGAAAGCGTGCCAGCGGTTCGTCATCGGCCCCGGAGGCATGCTAAAATGACCTTGCTGAAATCGTATGCAGGATGATTGCCTGTGACGGGCTCGAGGCCTGTTCATTCCTGATCACGCGTAGGTGTGAGCCGAAGGCTGACCGGAAAGTCGATACGTGAAAACCAACTCGACAACGGAACCTGTTCTCTGGGACGAATCGCGCATGGCTTCGCCGCATCATCAGGCGGACAAGTCGCATCGCGTGCAGCGCATGTTCGACGCCATCGCGCCGACTTACGAGTTGATCAATCGCCTGGCGACCGGCGGGCGGGACGCGGCGTGGCGGCGGGAGATGGTGCGTCTGGCGGAGGTGAAACCCGGCGACGTGCTGCTCGATGTGGCCTGCGGGACGGGCGATGTGGCCCGAGCGTTTGCCGAGTCTCCGGTTCCACCGGCCCGAACGATCGGACTGGATTTCTCCGAGTGCATGCTTCAGCACGCGGCGGAGCGTCCCGTCGATTCGGTGTCGTACTGGCGTGGCGATGGGTTGCGACTCCCGGTATCCGACGGCGCCGTGTCGATCGTGACCTGCGCCTTCGGCATACGCAACTTTCAGGACTTGCATGCGGGCTTGCGTGAGATGCACCGGGTTCTGTGTCCCGGCGGACGGGCGATCCTCCTGGAAATCTCAGTGCCGTCGAACGGATTGCTGCGCGGGATGTACCTCGCGTACTTCAAAACATTGATGCCGATCGTGGCGACGTGGATCAGTCGTGACCGGACCGGCGCTTATCGCTATTTGCCGCATTCAGTGGTAAGCTTCCAGGGACGTAAAGAACTGTGTCAGAGCCTGCGGCGCGCCGGTTTTGCAGACGTGACGTCGCATTCGCGCACATTCGGCGCCGTTCACCTCTACCGGGCGGTCAAGTCCGATGGATCGCATTCAGAGAACGGGCACCGGCCAACGGAGTGAGATGGGCGTGAAAGTCTCCCAATCGATGGAAGAGACGCTGAGGCTTCCCCGGCAAGGGCTCAAGCGTGCGGTGCAGACCGCCCAGCCTGCGGCGGGCGGGGCTGCCACGGAGGAATTTCGTCCGCAGGATGTGTGGGACTGGACCGCCGGCAAGTACCGTACCCGCTCGGTCATCCTGCTGGTTATCAATATTCTTCTTTTTGCGGGCCTGGCCTGTTTCACCTACTGGTTGCGCACGGGCCGTTTCTTCGCGTTCGCTTCCGACCAGTATGGTCACGAGTTGATGCGGGCTCTCAACCCGGCGCAGGAAGATCAGGCCACACTCATCGATTTTCTGACCTCGGCGATTCCCGTAGCGCAGGTGCCCCTGATGATGCTGATCGTCGGGCTGCTTCTGGCGTCGTTGACGGCGATTCCGATCCTGGTGTCGATGCTCTATCGCTTTCCGACGTCACTCATTTTCGCCGCCATCATCGGTTTCGTGGCGGTGATGCCCTCGCTCGCCATGTTCGTGACGGCCAGTTGCCTCATCGCCCGTCTGAAGATCATTCGTTTCTCGTTCCGGTTCGCGACCGCGCTGATCGCGTTGCTGCCCTGCGTACTGTACTACGTGATCGCCACGCGCAATCCCGTCGAGCCGATCTCCGATCTGCCTCCGGTGGAATTGGCGCGGCTGTATGTGCCTTGGGTCATCGCGCTGATCTGCGCGTGCATGGAAATGGGGATCGTTCTCGTCATCGCGCGGCTGGTCAACTATCGTCCCGGTGCCATCGCTCCTTTGCTGGCGGTGATGTTCATCTTTCCCGTCGTGCTCTTCGAGACACAGGTCGGCCGCGACGAACTTTACTACCGCCTGCTCGAGAAACGCTACGGTCCCGGTTCGACGACGCACTTTCTCGACAACCTCAGCGTCCGTGAGGCGGTCGAGCGTCTCGGCGCGGATCAGTACCAGAAGCTCCAGAGCGCCGGGACGTCCATGTCGCCCGAGCAGGTCCAGGAACTGGTCCGACTCAAGCTGATTCTCACCTGCGACATCTTCGAGGATGAGAAAGCCGAAGCGATCCATGCGTGTCGCGCCTTCCGCGAGAGCTTCCCCAGCAGCCCGCACATTCCCAACGCGCTTTATCTCGAGGGACGGGCCTGGGATCTAAGGGTGGACCGCCAACTCTTCCGCCGAAACCTGATCGTGCGGTACTACGAAGACTTCCCACACCCGGGGTCGGAACCGATCTGGCAGACGCTGCACGACGAACACACGCTCGCCCCGCCCGCGGCGGAGGCCACCTACCGCCTGTCCAAGCTGAAGGCACGCGGCGGCCAGGTTGATCTTGCCATCCGGCTGCTGGACGAACTCATCGCCAACGCCGAAGCGAAACGCTACAAGACCGAGGACCGTTCGGGCCGGTCCATCAGCGCCATCTGGGCGCGGAGCCCGCGTTCGGAGAACCTCGACGTGCGCCCCTCGGCGGTGCTGATCCGCGCGCGTCGCCTCCGCGAACTGCTCGCCAGGAATCGTGACCCGCACCAGGACGACCTGGCCCTGGTGGATCTGCTTCGCTGCGATCCGCACCATCCGCGTTTTGAGAGCAACATCCGCCGAATGCTGGAGCAGATTCCCACGCGCTATCCGATGACGCGCCTGCAAGACAATCTCCGCGTGTTGCTGCTCGTTGCCGATTCGGATGTCAGTCCGGTGCAGCGCATCCGGGAGTGGGAAAACCTGATCGACGAGTTGAAGCAGGATCCCGAGAGCGATGCCTTGGCCCGCGCCCGCTTCGAGTTGGCGCGGACCTACGAGGAAAACGGCTTGTCCGAGGAAGCCTCCACCACCTATGAATTACTGATTGACGCGCACCCCGAGTCCGCGTGGGCGGAATCGGCGCGGAGCCGTCTGGCGGCCATGGGCGTGGGCGACGTCTGAGCCGCCGGTGCCGCCTTTGCTCGCCCCCCGGGTAAGGTGTTCGCGTGCCCTCCCAGAATTCCACCAAAGAGATCGTCGTCGCAGTGACCGGCGCCAGCGGCGGACCCTACGCCGTGCGTTTGATCGATTGCCTCGAATCCGGCGGAGCGAATGTCCACCTCATCGCATCACCGATGGGGCGGAAGCTCCTGGCGGACGAGTGCGATATCGAGACGCTCGATACGGAGTCGTTGCTGGGCAGGGCCTCGGATCGGCTGCGGATCTACAACTACCGCGATGTCGGCTGCCGGCTGGCGAGCGGCTCGACCACGACGCACGGGATGGTCATCTGCCCGTGCAGCAGTAACACGCTAGGCGCGGTGGCGTCCGGTCTGGGGGACAACCTCATCGCCCGCTCAGCCCAGGTCACGATCAAGGAGGCCCGGCGGCTGATTCTTCTGCACCGCGAGATGCCGCTCTCGGCCATCGACCTGGAGAACATGCTGAAGCTCAACCGCGCGGGGGCGATCATCTGTGAAGCCTCGCCCGGGTTCTACATGCGACCGCAATCGGTCCAGGATCTCGTGGATTTCGTGGTCGGCCGCATTCTCGATCTGCTCGACGTGCCCCACACGCTGAACACCGAGTGGACCGGCGTCACGCCCAAGCCGGAAGAACCCGACCCCGCCGCGTTCCGGTCGTAAGAAGCGATCTATGCGTTTGTGAATTGGGGGAGTGGTTACGACAACCTCAAGCCATGAGCGCAACGAAGCCGGCTTGTTGAAAATGGTGGTCTCCGGTGAGGGCGCGATCGATTCCATGATCCATCATGGCACAAAAAGAAATGCAATCTGTCAGGGACCACTTCTTGTCGGGCCGACTTCGATAGAGGTCGATACCATTCTGAAAGAGATCTTCCGCGGCTGGAAGTACGGTCACGCTCGGATGTGACTGCAGGAACTCCAGAAGCGAGACAAACAAGGGACGGTTGCCTGGAGCGCAAAGCGCATCACCGACTTCTGTCAAGATCCATGTGGTCGTGTACAAGTCATCGTTGAGCGTATCGAGGATAGTATTCGCCCTCTCATGGGCATCGTCGTTCGCGACAAGAAGGGCGAGGAAGAAGTAAGTATCACCGAAAACGGCGCTCATGGCTTGGGCGTTCCATGAAGGTAATGGTCGTGGTTTTCTGCGCTGTCTGAAGGTAGACCCTTCGCCTGGCCCGCGAAACGACGTAGTCCATCCCGCAGGCTCGAGTGGTCACTTGTGACGTTAACAGGATCCACCGTGACCTCGAGGTTTTCGGGAAGCTCTACGCCATCCTCAAGAACGACGACTCCGTTTCGAACTCGGCCTTTATAGGACATGGCTGATCTCCTCATTGGAGTACTCCATGATTCTACGCCTTTCGCGATCGAAATCACAACGGACTACCTCACAATCGGCAGGATCATGCGCGACGGGTAATCCTTGTTGCAGAGAATTCGGTTGCGTGCGACGCGCGACGGGCCCATGGGCCAGCCGGGCCAGCCGGTGTTCGGATTGACGTCGAATCGGGGATAATTGCTGCCGGCCACGGTGATACGGATTCGATGGCCCTTGTTGAAGACCATGCTCGTGGACCAGAGATCGACTTCGATCTCCGCCGGTTCGCCCGGCTCGAGCCACGCCAACCGGTCGAACCCTTCGCGGTAGCGACACCGGGCGAGGCCGTCGGCGATCAGCATGCTCCGCCCGTCGGGATAGACGTCGGTCAGCTTCACCGCCAGGTCGGTATCCGGGCCGTCCGAGACGATCCAGAGCTTGGCGGTCAGGCGGCCGGTCACTTCCACGGGCTTCGTCAGACGCGGCGTGGTGAACGTGAGTACGTCGGGGCGCTCTTCCAGATCGCGCTGATCGTACATCCCGGCGGTGACCGGTCGTGGATTCGGACCGGGCTCCAACCACGAAAGCAGCAGGCACCCTCCGCGCGTCGGCACCGGATCGTGCGGATCGGCCTCGAAAGCAAGATCCGCCGCGTCGGTCGCGGGCCTCTCGTTCATCAATGCCCCGTCGGCATGGAGATAGTACGGCGTGGCCTCGGAGGGGACGGGCCAGTCGTCGGCGGACTTCCAGAGGTTGCCCGGTGCCCTGCGTTCCCCGATCGCGCCCATGGTGTAGTACTGCACCGCCGGGAGGTCCTCGACGCCGTTGTCGACGCCCTTGAGGTAGTGGTCGAACCATTGCCCGCCGCCGCCTTGATAGTCCCGGGTGTTGTCGGGGAAGGTCACCTCGCCGACGCTCTTGCCGTGTCGCTCGCCATGCGGCCACGGGCCGATGATCAGCTTCTGCCTGCCCCGGGCGCCCTCACCGCCATGATGCTGCCACGCCACGAAGCCATCGAGGTTGCCCTGCTGGAAGACGTCGAACCACCCGGCAAAGTGCATTGCCGGCGTCTTGACGTGCGACGCCCGCGCCACCGCATCCAGCGCCTGCCAGTGCCCGTCGTAAAACGGGTGCTGCGCGATCAGCCAGAGATTCTCGGGATCGAAGCCTCCATCCGTCAGCCAGCCGACGGTCAGCGACGCCCGCAGGCCTCCGCCCACGTAAGAGGCATGATGGTAAAGGCTCGGCACCGCCACCAGGATGTACTGCGCCTTGAGTGCGTCCGGCGTATCGGACGCACCGAGGCGGTACTGCGTGATCCCCATCGCCGACGCACCTTCCGTGCCGATGTTGCCGTCGCACCAGGGCTGCTCGGCGATCCAGTTCAGCGTGTCCACGCCGTCCTGGTTCTCGTTCCAGCCGCAATCCAGAAATGCCAGGTCCTTGCCCTCGGACTCGAAGCGTCCGCGCATGTCCTGAACCACCATGGCGTACCCGTGGTCCTTCCGCTTGCCATACTCGTTCTGGTAACGCGTTCGGCCGTACGGCGTGCGAATCAGGCGTGACGGCCAGGGTCCCTCGCCTTCCGGAAGGTAGACATCCGTCGCGAGCCGTGTTCCGTCGCGCATCGGGAGCATGACGGTCTCGGCCGGGCGAATCCCCTGTGCCCGAACAATGCCCCACGGGGCTGCCGGGAGAAGCAGGGCGACAACCGCGATGGGGAGCGCTCTGCTCCACAGGTTCGCGGACGGAAAGAACATGGGCACGGGTCTCACGGTTGCGTCTCCCCGACAGTACTGTAATCGTTCCGATACGACGGGTGATGGCTGCGCCAAATACCCGTTATGAAAGGTCGAATTGGCGTCGGAGCCCCGCTCCGCGTATACTTAGATGAACGGGTTGATTAAGTTCTTCGCGTATTCCACCGATTCGATCGATACCATGTTCCAGGAATTCAGGGATTATCTCAACAGCCTCTTGTATTCGGGTGCCTATTCGCCCTGGCAAGTCGTTTTTGAGATGATCGTGATCGGAGTCGTGATCTACTCGATCCTCCGGTTTCTCCAGGGCACGCGCGGCGCGCGGCTGCTTCAGGGGCTCATTTTCATCCTCGTCGGCGGCTTCGTGATCGTCAACGTCCTGGGGGATCAACTCCGCTTCGATCGCATCCAGCTCCTCTTCAACAACCTGATCCTGATCATGATGGCGGTCACGCTGCTGGTCTTTCAGCCGGAACTGCGGCGCGGGCTCATGCGCCTCGGTGAAGCACGTTTCCGGCGCATCCGGCAGTCGGACATTGACAAGATCTGCCGACCGATCAGCGCGGCGTGCGCCCAGCTCTCCAAGAACAAGATCGGCGCCCTGATCGCCATTCAGCGCGAGGTCGGCCTGTCCGGTATCTCGGACCAGGGCGTCAAGCTCGACTCGCGGGTTTCGCAGGAGCTTCTGCTGACCATTTTCTGGCCCGGGACGGCGCTGCATGACCTGGGCGTGGTCATCGCGAACGGACGCGTGCTCTCGGCGGGGGTCCCGTTTCCCCTGGGCGACGCCGAGGGGCTCGACCGTTCCATCGGCAGCCGACACCGCGCCGCCGTCGGGCTCAGCCTCGATTCCGACGCCCTGATCGTGGTGGTCAGCGAGGAGACCGGGGCGATCTCCATCGCCGAGAACGGGCGGCTCTACCGCCACATCCCGCCGGATTCGCTCTTCGACACGTTGCGCTCCCACCTGGCCAGCGGCGGGGGCAAACGCGCCAAACGACGCGAGCGCACCGAGACGGAGGATAACCTGGAAGACCAGGATGAAGACTCCTCCATGGCCCGGGAGATCGAGAAAGAAGCCGATTCGCTGAAGTCACCGCCTCTGTCCAAGCCCGCCAAGGCGATATCATGAGAGAAACGCTTCAACTCGTCGCGATCACCGTCGTGCTCACGGTTCTCATCTGGGTATACGCGGATCGCGCCGGTTTCGAAGAGCACACCCTTGACGTCACCTTTGTCATCGAGACGCTGCCCGAATACGTGCCCTCCATCGTCGGCATCGAGTCCAAGCCGCGCAATAGTATTCCGATCAGTGTGACGGTGCGCGGGCCGAAGTCCTCGATTCAGCGTCTTCGCGCTGACAACGACAACACCTGCCGGGTCCGGATCAGCGAACAATTCTCGACCGGCGAGGTCTACCGTCTCGACGTCGGCGCCCGCCTGCGCGAGTGGGACAGGATCAGGCTCAAAGCACTGGAGATCGTTTCCACCAGCAAGGACGTGGTCGAGTACACCGTCGATCGATACGAAACGCGCTCGGTGGAACTGGTGACCAACAGCGGCGTCCATTCGGACACGCTGGCGGCCAAGCCGGTGATCACGCCGCCCACGGTCGAGGTCACGATGCTGGAGAGTGAATGGGCCGCGTTGCCCAATCCGCAGGAACCGATCGCGCTGAACATCATCGAGGAACTCAATGCCCGGGCGAGTGAGCGGGAATTCACGCTGACCACCACCTTACCGACCAAGTGGCAGAACGTGACCCCGCGCATCGAGCCGAACCAGGTCGAGATTCGCGTCCGGCGTCGGTTCGAGGCGACCTCGGTGCGTTTCGCCCCCATTCGGCTGGAGGTCAAGGCGCCGATCGGCTTCCTCGATGGGGGCTTTTACATCGAGCCGGTGGACGAGACCGGGACCCGGGCCTACGCGATCCAGGACGTCGAGGTCCTTGTTCCCGCCGGTCGGGAGGGTCAGCTCGAAGCCCAGGACATCGAAGCGTTCATCAAGATCAACGAGGAAGACATCCCGTCCACGCCGATCGCGCCGGTCAGCACCGCCCCCGCCAGCGAGGCCCCTCTGACCAAGCCGGTGCAGTTCCGCCTGCCGGTCGGGTTCGAGGATCACAGCCTCGTGCCCCAGGAGCACACCGTGAAGCTCTTCATCCGCAAGCACGTGCCCGTCGCCGAGACGGAGCTCGTGGAGTAGCTGCCACAGCTTCGCACGCACCCGTCACATATCGCCGACTCCGCCTTCATCGCGACCTCTGATATAATGGCGGCATGAGCGAATCCCAGCATCAAGACTACGCGGAATCCCTGGGCCGTCACGCCCGTCAGGCCGGCCAGGCCCTCGCCCTCTGCACCGGGTCGCAGCGCAACGCCGCCCTGCGAAGCATCGCCGAGGCGCTGCGGTCGCGCGCCGACATGCTCAAGACCGAAAACGCCCGCGATCTCGCACAGGCGGAAGCCAACGGGCTCACCTCCGCCATGATCGACCGCCTGCGCATCGACGACGCCCGCGTCGAGAAGATGGCCCGGGCGGTGGACGAGGTGGCCGAACAGGTCGATCCCGTCGGCGAGACGATCTCCGGGTGGGTGCGGCCGAACGGGCTGCGCGTCGAGAAGCGGCGCGTGCCGCTCGGCGTGGTGGCGATCATCTACGAGGCGCGGCCGAACGTCACGTCCGATGCCGCCGCCCTCTGCCTCAAGAGCGGCAACGCCTGCATCCTGCGCGGCGGCAAGGAGTCGTTCCATTCCAACATGGCCATCGGCGCGGTCATCGCCGATTCGCTGAAGTCCTCCGGCCTGCCCGAGTCCGCCGTGCAGATCGTCAACACCACCGACCGCGCCCTCGTGCCCGTGCTGCTACGGCAGTCGGAAACCATCGATCTGGTGATTCCCCGTGGCGGTGAGTCGCTCATCCACGCCGTGGTCGAGCAGTCGCACATTCCGGTCATCAAGCATTACACCGGCAACTGCCACGTCTACGTCGACAAGGCCTGCCCGGCGGCGATGGCCGAATCGATCGTCGTCAATGCCAAGACGCAGCGCCCCGGCGTGTGCAACGCCGCCGAGACGATCCTCTTTCATCGCGAGACTGCCGACGCGATCCTGCCGAACGTCGTGAAGAAGTTGATCGACGCGGGGGTCGAGGTGCGCGGGTGCGACGCCACGCAGAAGCGTGTCAGCGGTGTGAAGCCGGCGAACGATGACGACTGGCGGGCGGAGTACCTGGATCTCATTGTGGCAGTGAAGGTGGTGGACGACCTCGACGAAGCCGTCGCTCATATCAATCGCTACGGCTCGCACCACACCGATGCGATTCTCTCCGACGACATCTACGCGACGCAGGCCTTCGAGGCGGGGGTCGACTCAGGCAACGTGATGATCAACTGCTCGACGCGATTCAGCGACGGCGGGGAGTACGGCCTCGGCGCCGAGATCGGCATCAGCACCGACAAGCTCCACGCCCGCGGACCCATGGGCGCCGCCG
>CAZUAQ010000060.1:0-30669 GCA_964618455.1 uncultured Planctomycetales bacterium
CCAGATGGGCGACCAGTTCATGTGGTTCAAGTACATCATCCGCAACGTGGCCAAGCAGGCGGGCAAGACGGTGACGTTCATGCCCAAGCCGATCTTCGAGGACAACGGCAGCGGTATGCATACGCACATGTCCTTCTGGAAAGGCGGCAAGCCGCTCTTTGCGGGTAAGGAATATGCAGGCCTGTCACAGATGTGCCTGTACGCCATCGGCGGCATTCTGAAGCACGCGCCGTCGGTGCTGGCCTTCGCGGCCCCGACGTCGAACTCCTACCGCCGGCTGGTCCCGGGTTACGAAGCGCCGGTCAACCTGGTCTACTCGTCGCGGAACCGCTCGGCGGCGGTGCGTATCCCGATGTACTCGGACAGCCCGAAGGCCAAGCGTCTCGAGTTCCGCTGCCCCGATCCGTCGGCCAACGGCTACCTGGCGTTCTCGGCGCTGGCGATGGCCGCCATCGACGGTATCAAGAACGAGATCGATCCGGGCGGACCGCTCGACAAGAACATCTACGAACTCACCGAACGGGAAAAGAAAAAGGTCCCGAGCACACCGGCCCGGCTCAAGGAGTCGCTGGACGCGCTCAAGAAGGATCACGCCTTCCTGCTCGAGGGTGACGTCTTCACCGAGGATCTCATCCAGACCTGGTGCGATTACAAGTGGGAGAACGAGATTCAGCCGCTCTACCTGCGGCCGCATCCCCACGAGTTCCACCTGTACTACGACAGTTGATCGAGGCCTTTGTGGCGTCCATCAGATTGTGATCAGTCCACTCACCCGTCGTCGGCCCACGCCGGCGACGGGTTTTTCTGTTCGGCGCCGGCGAGCACGGGGGTATCGCCATGTTGTCACCTTCCCCGCTTGCGCGTACATTGTCCGCGTTCGATCCTGCGTGATTTCGATGTTTCTGGTTCAGACGTAGCGTTGTACGTTTACCCGCCATGACCCACCAGCCTGATGACTCATCTGCCGCGTCGGCCCCGACGTTCGATCGCATCGTCCGGCATCGACGCTGGCTCCTGCCCGCATGCATCCTGGGTTTCGTGCTGATCGGCCACGCACAATCGTTGCCCAGCGGCCTCTATCTCGACGATCACGCGCACTTTCAGCACCTGCGCGAGGGCGACTGGTCGCTCGCATCGGCGGTGGCGTCGGCGGAGCTGGGTATTCTCGGCGAGGTGATGGACCTCTGGGGCGGGACCGAATCGGGGCTGCGCTTTTTCCGGCCGGTGGCGTTCTGGCTGCTGAAGCTGGAATACACGATCGGGGGATGGCGTCCGCTGCCGATGCACGTTTTCTCATTGGCATGGCACTTCGTGTGTTCCTGCCTGGTGGCGGCGCTGGCATGGCGATGCCTCGGGAGTTGGTTCTGGTCGGGCGTCGCCGGTTGCCTGATGGCCATTCACCCCGGACATACCGCCACGGTGTACTGGATTGCCTGCCAGACGGAGCTGATGACCACGACGTTCCTGATCGGTGCGATTCTGCTGTACGCGCGGTTCGCCGGATGGGGGCAGCGGTGGTTCTTTCGCGATGCCGATGAAACGCTTCCCGCCGACAATTGCGGCGCGTGGTGGGCGGGCATTGGTGCGATGATGCTCTACATGTTGGCTCTGGGCTGCCGGGAGAACGCGCTGCTGTTTCCGCTGGTCTGCATCAGCGGCGATGTGCTGATCGGGCGTCGGAAGTGGCGCTGGCTTCGTTGGGAGTACTTTGGTCTGGCGGCCTGCGCGTTCGTTTACTTCGTCGTTCGGCACTGGAGTCTGGGCGGCTTCCAGATGCCGCGCAAGCCCTACCTCATGCCAGTGACCGATCCCGAGTTCCCCATGTTCGCCGTGCATAAGGTCGTCTACACGACGCTGGGGCTGTTCGGTTACGTGCCGATCGTGCCGATGGGCGGCCGGGCGTACCTCGCTTCGCAGCCACTGCTCTTTTACGGCAGCTTCGCGCTGGTGATCCTGATTCTGCTGTTGATCTGGTGGGCCTTCGCGTTCCGCCGCTCGATGATCTGGCCGTTGACCTGGATCGCCTTCCTCGCCGCGCCGACGCTGCCGGTCTTCGCGTCGAGCCATCACCTGTACCTGCCCAGCGTGGGGGCGATTCTGTTGCTGAGCGCCGGCCTGGCGGCGTTGGGCGGGCTCATTCCCCGGGGCGAACCGAAGATCGCCCGACCCCGGCACGTGGTCGCCGCCGTGGTGCTGAGCCTGCACGGCATCGGACTGGGCCTGATGACCTGGGCGACGGGATTCGCGTACCTGCGCGGGACGCTTGTCGAAGACATCGTGATCAAGGACGTCATCGAGCGAGGACCGACGCTCCAGGAAGGCGATCACCTCTTCTTCATCAACATGCCGCTGCTGGCGTATTACGCGATCCCGGCGCTGGAAACGGAACTCGGCATCGACAATCTCTACGGGCACGTGCTGACGTTCTCGCCGGATCTCTCGCACATGGCCGAGCCGGGTGAGGTGGAGATTCGCGGGCAGACGATCACGGTGCGCCCGCCGGAAGGTCGACTTTACTTTTCAGGGATCCCCGGCGCGACGCTGCTGCAGTCGATGGGCATCTGGCCGATGCCGAAGCCCGGTGACGTGTTCAAGACCGACCCATTCAGTGTGCATGTGCGTGAAGGCAGCGCGGAGGGACTGGCCGAGTTGGAGTTCGTCTTCCACGACCCGCTCGATGCGCCGAACCACCACTTCTTTGTGGGATCGCCCTACTTTCTGGCCTACCCGCTTCTGCCGACCCGGGATAACGACGATTCGCCGATCGCTCGGGATGCCCCATGACGGCCGTTTCGCGGCGGATGCAGACTGCTTCACTTGACTCTATAATTCCCTCATGAAAGAAACGATCGCCATCCTGGACTTCGGCAGCCAGTATTCCCAACTGATCGCCCGCCGCGTGCGCGAAAATCGCGTCTTCAGCGTAGTGTGCGGGCCCGACGTCAGCGTGGAGCAGCTTCGCGAACTCAACGTCAAGGGCCTGATCTTCACCGGCGGGCCGGCGAGCGTATACGATGACGACGCACCGCGCTGCGATGCCGAGATCCTGCAGATGGGCGTGCCGGTTCTGGGCATCTGCTACGGCATGCAGGTCAGTTGCCTGCTGCTGGGGTCGAAGGTGCACGCCGCCCCCGCGCGCGAGTACGGCCGCGTTCGACTCGATGTCGTGGATGGCGGTGAGTTGCTGGCCCACGTTCCAGGGAGCACCGCCGTCTGGATGAGTCACGGCGACATGGTGCAGGAACTGTCCAGCGATTTTGTTCCTCTGGCGACGACGCAGAATTGCCCTATCGCCGCCGTCCGTCACAAGACACAGCCCTTCTGGGGCGTGCAGTTTCACCCGGAAGTGACACACACACCGCTCGGCGGGCAGATCCTCCGGAATTTCCTGTACACCATCTGCGGTTGTGACGGGACGTGGGAAGTCGGTAACTTCGTGGCTGAGAATATCGCCGCGGTGCGCGCGCGGGTCGGCGCGGACGAGCGCGTGATCTGCGGCCTGTCCGGCGGCGTGGACAGCAGCGTGACCGCCGCCCTGCTGCACGAAGCGATCGGCGATCGGCTCGAATGCATCTTCGTCAATAACGGCGTGCTGCGCAAGAACGAGGTGGCGCTGGTCGAGTCTACCTTTCGCGAGCACTTCAAGATCAATCTGCGCGTGGTGGATGCCGCCGACAAGTTCCTGAAGCAGCTCTCCGGTGTCACGGATCCGCAGGAAAAGCGCCGCCGGATCGGCCATGAGTTCATCGAGTCGTTCAAACATGCGGCGAAGGATATCCCCAACGCGCGGTATCTCGCTCAGGGGACGCTCTACCCGGATGTGATTGAATCGGGCCACGGGCTGGCGGGCAAGGCCGCCAACATCAAGCTGCACCACAATGTCGGCGGGCTGCCCGAGGAGCTGGGCTTCGAGCTGATCGAGCCGCTGCGCGACCTGTTCAAGGATGAAGTGCGGTCGGCAGGCGAGCACCTGGGCCTGCCGGAGGAGATCGTGTGGCGTCACCCGTTCCCGGGACCGGGACTGGCGGTGCGGATCATCGGCGAGGTGACCCTGGAGCGTGTGGAGTTGCTGCAGGAGGTGGACGAGATCGTGATCGAGGAGATTCGCGCTGCCGGCTGGTACCGCAAGATCGCCCAGGCCTTCGCCGCCCTGCTGCCGGTCAGCGCGGTCGGCGTGATGGGTGACGGGCGGAGTTACGAGGGCCAACAGGTTGCGGCGATTCGCTTCGTCGAAACCACGGACTTCATGACCGCCGACTGGGTGCACATCGATTACGAGGTGCTCGGCCGCATTTCGTCGCGCATCATGAACGAGGTGCCTGGGATCAACCGCGTGGTCTATGATGTATCGAGCAAGCCGCCGAGCACCATCGAATGGGAATAATCCCGGAACAGGCGACCCCCGTGCCCCGCGCCCTGATCATCATCGACCACGGCAGCCGCCGCGACGAAGCCAACCGGATGCTGGAATCCATGGCGGAGATCCTGCGATCGATGACGGATGACCGGGTGTACGCGGCGCACATGGAACTGGCGTCGCCCTCGATGGCAGAGGCGTTCGACCAGGCAGTACGCGACGGCGCGGAGGAGGTCTTCGTCTTTCCGTACTTTCTCTCGCCGGGGCGTCACAGCCACGAAGACATCCCGCGCATGTGCGCGGAGGCGGCGGCGGATCATCCGGACGTGCATTGGCACTGCTCCGGACCGATCGGCCTGGATCGCATGATGGCGGAGCTGGTACTGCAGCGCGTGAAGAAGTGCGAAGTTAACGAGTACAGTTGTGACTCTTGCCCGGATTCGTCCACGTGCGATCCGGATCGCCCGGAAAGCTCATGAGTGCCTACCCTCCCGAAATCGATATCGACGTTCGCGTGAGGTACGCCGAGTGCGACCCGATGGGGTTCCTGCACCACGCGAAGTACTTCGAGTATTTCGAGATGGCGCGGACGGAACTGCTGCGGCAGATGGGCACGCGCTACCGTGACCTCGAGGAGCGCGACGTGCTCTTCGTCGTGGTGAAGTTGGAGGTCCGCTACCGCAAACCGGCGCGATACGATGACGAGCTGACAATCAAGGTGGCCGTCGCCCGACAGACGCGAGCCCGCATCGACCACCGCTACGAAGTCTATCGCGAGGGCATGCTGCTCTGCGAAGCCTCCTCGGTGCTGGCGTGCATCGATCGGACCGGCAAGCCGATTCCCATCCCCGACGATCTGCGCGTGGATCCCCCCAAAACGAACGAGTGAATTCCGCAATCCTCTTACGAAGTGAGCCACCATGCCCATCTGTTGTCAACTGGCAGAGCCCGAAAACTACCTGGCATTCGACTGGGACATGAGGAACGATCCGGAGGGGTTGGACTATTGGCTGGGACTGTTCGAGTCGTTTCCAGGCAACATGCGCTCGCGCTTGATCGACGACGACCTGGCCGGTGATGACTTCGAGGTACGATGGGATATTTTTCTCCGCGAATACGAGAGTGGCATGTCGTCCCGGCGCCTGCATCCGGACGATTATCCCATGTCGACCATTGCGTTCGGGGAGTTCCGCCAGGGATTGCTGGACAAGCACGGCTGGCCCGATCCGTATCTTGGCGTGAAGCAGCGCGAGAATGCACTGGCAGCGAAGCTCTACCCGGAAGTCATCGAGAAGATCGATGCCCTCGAACCCGCGCATCGCTGGGATATGCTCTTTCGCGGCCTGATGGCGGGGAACATGTTCGACCTGGGCGCGCCCAAGACCATCGAGATGTACAACAAGGGCGAAGTTGACTTCTTCTCGATCTTCGATCGATTGCCGCCACGCCCATGGTTCATCGATGACGGCGATGCGTTAGCCGAGCGCTTCGAGCGCGAAGCGTATGAACGTGTGCTCTTCTTCGTGGACAACGCCGGAACCGACATCGTGCTGGGTGTGATTCCGACCGTGCGCGAGATGGCGCGGCGCGGGATGCAGGTGACCCTGGCGGCCAATTCCACGGCAGCGCTGAACGACATCACGCATGACGAACTCGTCCCGCTGCTGGCGACGCTGGCAGAGGGGGATCCCGTGCTGTCCTCGTTGATCGAGGACGAGCGCATCACCACGGTGGCATCGGGATCGGGCAGTCCGCTGATCGACCTGGCGCGCATCAGTGAGGCGTGCAATGCCGCCGCGCGTGACTGCGACCTGCTCGTGCTCGAAGGGATGGGTCGCGGCGTGGAGAGCAACTGGCGGCAACGCTTTGCATGCGACGTGTGGCGGGTGGCGCTGGTGAAGGACGCATGTGTGGCAAGGTGGCTGGGGTGTGACCTGTTTCAGCCGGTGTGCCGCTTCGAGGCGGGATCGCGTGGTTCACGGTGAGGATCGACCGCGCAGGAAGCCGGCCATCTCATGAGCCTGCCCTCGAAGCAGATGCTTTTCCTCACGCGAGAAAACCGCCCCGGTCAGAAGCACGATGATTCCAAACACAATCAGCAGCGCGACCACATACATTTCAGGGAGCAGAAGGACGAAGCCGGCAAGCAAGATGAGCAGGCTGCCGAGATCAATCGGACGTCGCTCGACATAAAGCAGGACCAGGGTCACCAGCAGCGAGGCGCCGATGGCCACGAGGCTGACCATTGCCGCCGCCTGCAAGGCGCCGCCTGCGAACCCATCGTGGCCGATCCACATCCTCCCCGCCAGCCACGCCACCGCCGCCCCGGCCACCCACGCGCCGATCAGGTGGTGCGTCCGCTCGATAAGATGAAAATGAATCGTCAGGAAGTACAGGTGCCCGCAGATCAGGAAGAAGAGCAGCATGGTCGGAAAGATGGCCAGCCCTTCGAGATACGCGGCCGGGAACATACGCATGACGTACTCATCAATCAGTACGATCACCGCACTTCCCGCCAGGATCACCAGGCCGAACGCTTTGTAGATGAGTTTCAACTGAGCATCGGCGCCGGAACGACTGTCGGATTCCCACCGTTTTGTGATGGCGGGCATGACCACGTTGGTCACCGCCACCGAGAGCACGAGCACGGCCTGCGTGATGTGACGCACTGCCGTGAAGGTGGCGGTCTTGCGCTCGCCGAACTCCTTCTGGAGAAATCCGGCAGGCAGATAGTGCAGCGCCTGCCAGATGATCGCCGCCAGGGCCAGCCACACACTGAACCGGAACATCTGGCCGACCAGGTGGGGCCGTTCCCCGTTGAACTCGACGGCCGTCTGCGTCACGTCGGACTGCATGCGGATGGTTTGCCAGAGAGGCACGGCGAAGACGATCACGATCACTGCCAATGCGGTTGCGTATGAACTCAGCATCCCGATGGCATCGTCCCAACCGCCCCACGCGTAGAGTATCGCCATGAGCATGAACAAAGCGTTCGAGGCGACCTCGACAAGGCTCACCGCACGGAACATCCTCAACCCTTTGAGCGTCGCCTGGATCAGCATCATCCCCGAGAGCAGCCACGTAGTGAGCACGATCATCTGCATGAGCCGGTACGTCCCGGCGGGATCGATGGAGGATGCGGACGCCTTGCCCGAGACCATAAAGAGCAGCGGCCCGATCTGTTCGGCGAACAGCAGGGAAACCACACCCAGGAGTGTCGTCACCCCGACACATAATCCGACCGCACGCACGAGGCTCCGCCGAAGCGCGTGCCGCGCTTCGTAATAGGGAACATAACGTGTCACCGCGTCGTTGAGGCCCAGGCTCATCAGCGGGTAAAGGAGATTCATGGCCATGAGGCCGAGTTGAAGCAGTCCGAATTCCCCCTTGGCGATGATCCACGCGAAGAGCACGCCGCGCGCGAATCCGATCAGGCGCGAGGCGGCATAGCACGGAAGGTAAATGCGCATGGCCGACGCCAGGGACTCGCTTCGGTAGAGGCGCGGCGGGCGCCCCCGGGGTGTGGCGGAAACCGTCGAGGTGGGTGGATCATCCATGCTTCACACGTACGCGAGGGGCAAGCGATCAGGGAATGATGAACGCATCGGATTGGAACGATTTGACGCGTCGCAGTGCCGCTTCCGCTTCGGCATAGGTGCGGTACCGCCCGGTCATGACGATCCACATGGCTTTGCCCTGCCGGGGGTGATTCTCCTGCGTGGCATTGAGGCCGCGTTGCTTGAAGGCGCTGACGGATTGCAGTGCCTTCTCCACATAGGCATGGGCCCCGAGTTGAATGGAGAAGTACTCGTGCGTCCAGGTTGCCTTGCGTCGGGCCTGCTCGGCGACCTGGGAACTGCCGAAGTGATGCACGATCCGCGAGAACGCCCGTCGCGCCTCGGGCCAGCGACCGGCACGCTGCAGTGACAGCCCGGCGGAATAAAGAATCTCGCCCGTGGGCGGCTCGTTGGGAAGATCCTCGATGGCCTCGGCGTAGAATTGGGCTGCCTCCGCCCAGTCGCGCTGCTGGTACGCCAGCGTGGCCAGGGAGACTTTGGCCTTGGCCCGAAGCTCCTCCCGCCCACGTCCCTGGGCGGCGCGCTGGAAGTCGCGCTTCGCTTCGGCGGTCTTTCCGAGCCTCACACGACATAAGCCTCGAAGGTAGTAAGCTTCGTCGATTTCCGCCGCCTGGTCGTAGTCGCGGATCAGCTTGTCCAGTCGGGTCAGCGCTTCGGCATATCGGCCCGACTCGTATTCCTGCGACGCGCGCTGGAGCGATTCACGTTCCGCCGGGGGAAGCGTGGGACAACCTGCGATGAACAACGGCAGAGCGGCCAACAAACAGTTGATCCATCGGATCCGGGCATCCGTGGCGGTGGAAGCGCGGCTCACACGGGAAGTCGTCATGATTGATCCTCACTCACACTGGAAAAACGCGGACGTCCCGACCACGAGCGACTGTGGCGGTAGACGCTCACAATCGTACGGGATAGCATGAAGGTTTGTGTAGAACTTGTCGAGCCGGAGAACACTTCTCATGCTGGTATCCGCCTTTCTGGAAAGCTGCGAGCGCTTCCCGGGCAAACTGGCCGTGGCCGATCACGCCGCCCGGCTGACGTACGCCCAGCTTCGCCGAATCACCCGGGTGTTGTGCCGGGCGATCGACAGCCGAACACAATTGCCACGAGTGGGCCTCATGCTGCCGGGCTCTGCGGGCGGGTTGGCTTCGCTCTTCGCGGCGTTATGGGCGGACAAGATCGCCATCCCGCTGAACTTCCTGCTGAACCCGTCCGAGTTGAAGAAGGTCGTGGAAGATGCGGACATCGATCTGATCCTCAGCACCGTACATCTGCGCGAAACGGTGGATCAGCTCCCCGCCCAGGCATGCTACCTGGAGGAACTCCGCCTGAAGCGCAAATTCCTTTTCGAGATGCTTCGCGGCGCCCCCCCGGTCCCCAGGCATGACGCCGACGACGTGGCGTTCACGCTGTATACCTCGGGCACGACAGGTTTGCCCAAGGGGGTTCAACTCTCGCACGACAACATTTACTCCAACGCAAAGGCCGCCTGGGAAAGGCTTCAGCTTGACAGCAACGTGCATCTGCTCGGAATCATTCCTTCGTTTCACGTGTTCGGGCTGACGGTGCTTCATGTCCTGCCCATGTTGCTGGGTGGATCGATTACCTTCATTCCCCGCTTTTCGCCGCAGGCCGCTCATCGCGTGATTCAACAGAAGCAGGTGAACGTGCTGTTGGGCGTACCGAGCATGTACGGCGCCATCGCCCGCCTCAAGAGTGTGAAGCCCGAAGATTTTGATCAGGTGCGTATTGCCGCCAGCGGAGGCGAACCTCTCCCCGCCACCATCCACGATCTGTTTCGCAAACGGACAGGGATCACGCTGATCGAGGGCTACGGCATGACCGAAACTTCGCCGATCATCTCCGCCGATCTGCCGGATCAGCCGCATCCCGGTACCGTGGGCAAGCCCCTGCCCGACGTGGAGATACAGCTTCGCGACGACAGCGGCAATGTTGTCGAGAAGGAAGGGGAATTGTTCGTTCGCGGACCGCTGGTCATGAAGGGGTACTACAAGCGCGAGCAGGAAACGCGAGAAGTCATCGACGAGCAGGGTTGGTTTCGGACTGGTGATATCGTTCGCCTGGAGGACGGTTACATCCGGATCACCGGCCGCGCCAAGGACCTGATCATCGTGGGTGGCGACAATGTGTACCCGCGCGAGGTAGAGCAAGTCCTGGAATCGCATCCGGACGTCGCGGAGGCGGCGGTGATTGGCCGGGCCGACGCCAGTCGCGGTGAAGTGGTGGTGGCGTATGTGACCGCGGAGGACGGTACGAATCTCGATGCCGATGCCCTGAGGGCCCATTGCCGCGAGCATCTGGCAGGGTTCAAGGTGCCGCGCGAGATCCACGTCCGCGAGGAAATGCCCCGTGGGCCCACCGGGAAGATTCTCAAGCGCGAATTGCGTGAGGAACTCTCCGGCAGCTGATCCGCCCTCCCTCTGATCGGCCGGACTGCGGCGCTCATTGCGCCCCGGCACTCACCTTTAAAGCCTGCGCGATCCGCCAAGGCATGCCTATAATGCTAGGCAGAGTCACGTGATTTCTGAGCCGGGACGACTATTCTCTTCCAGGATGCATCATGCGTTTTCGTTATCGTGAGTGGGATGGACAGGAATTCGCCTCGCAGGATCACCTCGGGTTCTTCGATAACCTGATGGAATTCATGCTCGAGTATGGCGATGAAGCCCTCGATGCCCTCCAACAGTTCGAGATGGACGAGGAGAACCAGGAACTCCTCCAGAAACTCATCGACGAGGGGCTGCTCGAGAAGATGGGGGCGAAGTGGAAGCTGACGCCCCGCGCGGTGAACATGATGCAGCGCAAGGCATTGATGGAGGTGTTCTCCCGCCTCCGGCAGGGTCGCAAGGACGGTCACGATACGCCGGATACCGGCCCGGGAGGCGAACGTCTCGAAGGCACGCGTTCCTATCAGTTCGGCGACCCGGTCAGCGATCTCGAGTTGCACAGCACCTTGCGGAACACGCTCAAGCGCAACGGCCCCGGCCTGCCGTTGAAAATCGGCGAGGAAGACTTCGAGCTCTACCAGACCGAGAGCCACACCAGTTGCAGCACAGTGATCCTGCTCGACATGTCGGGGTCGATGACGCGATACCGGCGGTTTTACCACGCCAAGAAATGCGCCATGGCCATGCACGCCCTGATCCGGCAGCGTTTTCCTCAGGACACGGTGGATCTCGTCGGCTTCTACTCCGGGGCGTCGGTGATCCCCGAGCACAAGCTGCCGTTTCTGTCGCCGAAGCAGGTGACGGTCTTCGATTACGAGGTGCGGATGCGCGTGGCGTTGAACGAGATCGACCAGGCGCCGCAGCACTTTACCAATCTGCACATGGGGTTGCTCACCGCCAAGCGCATTCTCGCCCGCCGGGGAGGCGACAACAAGCAGATCTTCATTATCACTGACGGGCAGCCCACCGCCCATTTGCAGGGAGATTACGTCTATCTGCTCTATCCTCCTGAGCATGTCTCCTCGCTGACCACGCTGAGAGAAGCACTGCAGATTACGCGCCAGGGCATCCGCCTCTGCACGTTCGCGCTGACCGAGGATTATGCGCATCTCGACTGGGTCGGCTTCGTCGATCAGTTGACGAAACTCACCAAGGGAGTCGCGTTTTACTGCGCCGGGGGCAACCTGGCCGAATGCATCATGGAATCGTACCTGTCGGGGCGCAAGCGAAAAACCTTTATCTCGTAAAGAAAAACGCACTTCACTTCCCGGGCCTTGTGCTCGCGTTGACGGCGCATTGTGAAAACCCGATGATGGATCCGTGTCGCGATTCCGTTCGGCGCCTCGTCGACCATGCGGGTGTTTATGTTTGCCAAGGACGATCTCATCTCCACGATGCGTTGCGAGCGCGATGCCATGCTGCCCTGCAAGCTGGACTGGCCGATGCGCAAGATCTGCTACTGGGGCGGGCAACCCACGGACGTGCGTCCGGCCGGCGCGAACATCTGGACCGATCACTGGGGCATCACGTGGCGCAAGGAATCCCCGCAACCGCACATGATGCCCTTCCCCATCGATCATCCGATCGGCCACGAACTCGAGGGGATCAAGTCCTTTGCCTCGCCACCACTCGACCATGAGACGCGTTTTGCGGACCTGGCGCACCTGCGCTGCCCGGCGAACGAGCTGCTCGTGGGGGAGCATCCTTTCGCCCTCTACGAGCGCGCGTGGCTGATCGCAGGCATGCAGAATCTCCTGGCGGCCATGGCGTCGCATCCCGAGCGCGTGGATCATCTCTTCGCCGTGCTCGGCGATTTCGAATATGACATCGCTCAGGCGTATCTCGAACTCCCCGTGGAAGCGGCCTGGATCTCGGACGATTACGGCATGAATTCCGCGCTGATGTTCAGCCCGGCCATGTGGCGTCGATTCGTCCGTCCCCACCTGAAGCGCATCGTCGACCTGTATCACGAACGCAACGTTCTCGTCGTGCTTCACAGTTGCGGTAACATCACACCGTTGATCGAAGATTTCCTCGAGGTCGGCGTGGATGTCATTGATCCGCTTCAACCGCACTGCAATAATCTGGATATGATCCGTCGCAAGACGAGCGGACGCATGTGCCTCTGCGGCGGCGTCTGCGCATCGACACTGCTTTCCGGCGATGCGGATAAGACGCTGCTGGATACGCAGGCGGTGATCGAGCGACTGGGAAGTGACGGCGGTTTCATCGTCGGGCCGGACGACGATCAGCCTTATCCTGATGCGACGCACGATGCCATGCTCAGTATCGTTCAGGATTTCCGGGATTCCCAGCGTATTGAATGAGACGATCGCGACGCGCGCGGTCCCTCATGACCCCTCACATCCGATCTTGGAGAGCTTCATGGAACTCGTCACGCAATTCTCGGTCTTTCTCGTGAACAAACCCGGTATCCTGGCCAAGGTGACGCGCCAGCTTGCCACGGAGCGGATCAACATCCTGGCGATGACAATGATGGATTCAAGCGAACACGGTGTCCTGCGGCTGGTGGCGGAGAAGCCGGACGTGCTTCGTAAGGCAATCAAGGAATTGAACCTGCCGATGACCGAAACGGAAGTCATCATGGTGGAGATGCCCAACCGGCCGGGCGCGCTGGCCGAGGTCTGCAACCTGTTGGCGGAGGAACACGTCAACATCAACTACGCCTATTGCACGACCGGCGCCGCCGGGGGAAAGACCAAGGGCATGTTCAAGGTGGCGGACGTGAAGAAGGCGATGCGATTACTGCGCCCCAAGGGCAAACGGAAAACCAAATCGGACATGAAGCACAAGCTCCGCCGCCCGAAATCGTCGCGCTGACACGCCCCCCCTTCGGCCCGGGGGCATGCTCCACGGCGGACGTCAGGGGCCGACCTTTTCGGTTTCGGTCGGCCGGCGGAGATTGAGGATCGTCTCCAGCGTGGCACGGACACTTCGAACAATGTCGGCGCGAATCTGCGGATCGCTCACCTGTCCTTCGACGTGTACCTCCATCAATTCCCGGGCCAGTCCCTCGACGAGGTCACTCAGAATCTCGACGCGCGGCAGTTCCAGCGGGCTGCCGACGAGCAGGACGATGTCCATTTCCTGCCTGGCGGTATGCACCCGGCCCGCCCCCATCATGGAGAGCGCCTTGCCGCGCATGTCAATCTCCTGAAGAATCAGGTGCTCGCCGTCGAAGGCAAAACGCGTCGAGGCATCATGAATCGCGTTGTCGTCGTCGATGGCGAAGTGAATCACCTGAAGGATGGACAGGATCAGGGGGATCTTGAAGAGTTCCGCCCGCCGAATGGTAATGGCGCCTCCACCCCGGCGGCTCTGTGGTCGCCCGAATCGTCCCGCCACGGCCAGGTTGCCGTCGATCAGCCCTTTCAACTGGCTGCGTGGTTCATCCGGCGCGCGCTTGGCGTTAAGGAACTCGGCAAGAGAAACGTTCTCCATGAGCATGTTGATGCCGTAACGCGATCCGGCGGAGCGGCGGGCGATCTCCATGTCGCCCCTGAGCGTTCCCCCGTAGAACCCGGCCTGGACGTCATTCAAGAGCAGCTTCTGGGTCCCCGTGCGCTCCTCGAGTCGGGCCCGCGCGTCGGTCAGCGTCCGGCCGGAGAGTGACGCCCGATCGAACTTGATGTCCACATTCATCGCGGTCGTGTCTTCCCACACCATGCGGCCTTCCAGGATGCCATGAGCGTCGGTCAGCGGAATGCCCAGATCCAGGGCGACACCACGAAGCGTAGCGCGGCCGACAAGTTCCGTAAGCGCCCTCTGATCCTGGCGCGTCTGGATGTGCAGTTTCTGGAGATCCAGGTCGAACGCTCCCTGCGGCTCGAGGTCATTCCACATGCGTCGCAATCGCCAGGGCACCGCCTGACGGAGCGCCTCGGAGAAGCTCAAGTCCGCCGCGCGAATCTTCAAGCTGGTATCGATGCCCCCGGGTTGGTAACGCACATCTCCGGACAGCGTCAGCCGGGCGTTTTCGTGAGTCGCTTTGACATCGCTGAGTTGTATCTGCCCCGGCACCGCAAGGATCTGCCCCGACACCGAAGTGAGCGGGAGCGGAAACCTGGCGTACGTCAGGCCGGCGCCGAGTGGCTCGATGCGCACGCGATAATCGTAATTCCAGTCCGGTCCGTTCCCGTCCGCCGGGGAGGTCGTGGTGGTCTCCTGCCGGGAGGGACTCGTCTCGACGCGACCGGCGGGTCGGTTTGTGGCGGTTCGATTCGACAACTCGAAATCGAACTTCACCTCGCCCCGGGGCGCGAACTCATCCCAGACTGCCCGCACCGCACCGGGCAAAGCTTCATAGACACGCGGCTCGAGCCGCAACTTCGGACTGGCCACCTTCAATTCGAAAACGGGTGGGCCGGAACCGTGATGCATCCAGCCATTCGCGATCAGCGGAGAGGCGCCGAGTCGGCAATGAAATTCCGGAACCTCGATGCGGTTCGGTGACAAACGCATCCGGGCCTTTCCTTCGACGAGATGCATCTTCGGCTCTGAAATGCTGACCTCGAGATCGCGGAGTTGCGTGTCGAGCTGGTAGATGAACGATGGAGTCCCTTCGTTGGATTGAATTTTCCCGCTGACATCCGCCCGCCCGGAAGGGGTGACCCGCGCGTAGGCCAGGCGTGCCTGATCCGGAAGCGCGGCCTCCAGCGTTTCGTCCAGAGGAATAGCTTCGGCCTCCAACTGCAGATCGAAGTCGATTCCGCTTTTCCTGCCTCGTTCCGCGCGACCGTTGATGACCACCATCGCCTCTTCCCGCCGCCCGGTGAAATCCACGAATTCATAGCTCCGCCCACGGATCAGCAGCTTGCCGGACAAGCGATCGAAGGGATACGGAAAGGGCTCGAAGCGCATCGTCCCGTCCAAGAACGTCACATCGATGTCCGCCAGGGCGGGGTTGTTCGGCGTTCCCGCCGGAAGGTTATCCCGGTGAATCTGGATGGCAATGTCCATCCGGGCGTCCGCGTTGAACTGTTCGACCAGTTCACGATCCGGCGCCGCAAGCTGCGCGAGGAGGTAGTCATCCAGCGCCACCTTCTCGCCGTGAATGGCCACCTCCATGCCGGTTGTGCCGTACCCCTGGTGAAGCCCCTGGACGCGGACGATCGCATCACCTCGCCGACCTTCGATATCGCGCAGTTCGATCTTGCGATCCGGACGCCAATGGACGATGCCGGAGAGCTGCTCGACACGGTACGGAAACTTCCGGTAGGCGGCGGAGATCTCGTGCACCTCGAGCGTAGCTTCCACGAATTCGATCCCGTGCTCGGCGCCCGGAGCCTTGTGGAGTTTGGCGTTGAGCGTCGCCTGGCCGCGCGGATCGAAGTCCTCGACAAAGTCACGAAACAGCTTCCACTTGTTCACAAAGCGCAATTCGGAAGGGTCCGCTCCCGAATCATTCCGGGGTAGCCGGATGCGATCCGCCAGGACGTGCATGTCAAAGCCGAGGTCGTCGAATGACATGCCTTTCTCGGGCAGCGTCATCGTGCCTTCCAGTTTCACCGGCCGGCCATGAAAGGCTCCCTCCAGGCGAAGCTTCGCTTCCCGGTGAGCAAACGTGCAGACCCCCTGCACATTCTCAAATCTCAGGTAGCGTTGGCTCGGGGGCAGAGCCCGATCTTCCTCCCCGAGGGGCACGGCGATGCTTGCGTGACGCAACGTCAGGGAAGCGCTGCCCTCGCCGCCGGGGGCGTAGCTGAAGTTGTCGCTGCTCAGTTCCCCCTTCAATGCCAGGATGTCGAGCCACCGACTGACGCTCTCCGGCGCGGAGAAAAGCAGGTCCTCCATGGACATCCAGGGCAGTCGTCCCGACACTGCCAGCGTGTCCATGTCGACTTCCACCACACCCGTCGCTCCGCGCACGCCTGCGTCCGACTCGGTTTCATAAAACTTGGTGATCTCCAGGCGGTAATGCTCTCCTTCCGCCGGTGAGGGAATGGCGTCCGCCCAGATGATCTGAGAGCCACCCACCAGCGTCCCATCGCGCTCCAGGCGGAACTCGGAGACCAGTACGTCACGCAGACGGATGCTCGGCGTGAAGCTCCACGGATCCTGATCCTCCGGGACACGCTTGCGCAGCATCGTCTGCCAGTTGCCGACACCATCGGCTGAACGATGCACGAGTTTCAGTTCCGGATGCAGCGCGGTGATTTCAGGCACAGCCAGGTGACCGGAAAGCAGACTCAGCGGCCGCAACTGGAAGAAGACCGATGCGCAACGAAAGAGCGTTCGTGCGTCGAGCGAGTTGTCCTCCGGATTGAACTGCGCCGATTCAGGTACGGCAATGGTCACCCCGATCAGATTCAACCCGCGAAAGAGATCGAAATCGACGCGCTTGACGTGTACCTCGCCTCCACTGAAGTCTTCAAGCCAGCTTTCGGCATAGGCACGGAGTCGCTCCGCGTCGGTCACGTATCGGTAGACCATCAGCACGAGCAACAGCAGCAGTGCCGTTGCGATGCCGATCCACCGCCGCTTACCCGACACCGGCCGGCGTGTGGCTTGATGACTCGTCCACCATGGAGGGCGTGTTCGCATCGACTGTTCAACTTCCGTCGGTCAGCGGGGAGGCGGAGTCCGTGCGCGTCCTGCGTAACGAAATCAGCCAGGCGAGCCCGTAGCCGCTCAGCACGTAGAGCATCGGCATCAACGGTACCCGATAGCGTACACTTCCCACGAAGACCATGTGCAACATCGTGATCACGACGACGGGAAGCAGCAACACCATGAAGAATCTCATCGGACGATATACCCGCCATGCTCCAACGGCGGCCAGAAGTAGCGTGAGGCTCATCCACACGAGGCTGACGGTGGCGGCCCGCCCGTGACGATGCTCAGGGACATTCGGTACGAGACTCCAGGTGCGGAGGAATTTCCTCCCCGCCAATCGCGCCACCTCACCCGGCTGGTCGGCGGCGAAACGTAACGCCTTGGTCTTCCAGTACGCTGCCCATTCCGTCTCGCTCATATCCTGGACTTGCGGATGGTCCTTTGTGTGAGCGAGGTCGCTTTCGCCGCCGCTGCCGGGCCGAAGACCATCGTACAACGAGATACCGCCGCGTGTGGTCAGCCAGATCCATTCACAGGTCACCTGCCGATTACGCACGGCCCAGGGCAACAGGCCGATGACGATCACACCGGTGAACAGGACCACATGCCCCCATGCCGGTGGACGCATGCCATGCATGACGAGCAGCAGGAGCGGTACGACCGCCACCAGCACCACCGACGACGGCCTGAGCAGCAGCATCCCCAGGAAGACCGCGCCGGCCACGAGTGCATGGTACCCTTGCGGCAAGCGCTCCCTGTGACACAGGCGCAGTACCAGCGTCCAGCCGACGACGTGCAGTACCGCGAACAGCGTTTCGGTCAGAAACAACCCGGAAAAGAAGACCAGGAATGGATCGAACGCGCTTGCCAGCCCTGCCAGCAAAGCCGCGAACACTTCACATGTCCGATCGTGGGTCGCGATTCGTTCATTCGCTTCACCGGCACGAATGGCCAGCCACTGCCGCGCGAGCAACCACGTGGCGGGCGCCACACCCGCTCCAAGGATCGCCTGGATCAGCCCGGCGTAGAGGAAAGGGCGTGATGTTCCGGCGAACAGGGCGAGGAACGCGGGATAAGCCGGCATGTACGTCGCGCGATAGCCGAATTCGTCGACCAGCCCATCCCCGTTGGCGAGGGAACGCGCCGAACGCCAGTACGCCTCTTCATCCGGAAAACTCAATTCACTGTGTTGCGGGTCATCGCCGTACCGCACGACCACCCAACCGACACGCCCCCCTGCCGCCAGCAGGGTCACCGCCGCCACCATCCACCACACGTATCGACGCTGGACTTCCAGACAGGACATCACGGCAAGACTGTCGCGGAATCGGTGAGAATTCTCAAGTTGCGTGACGTCCCCGGTCTCATGGTGAGGAGATCCTTCGAGCCTGGAGGCGTAGGATGCGCTGCGTCGCCCGGGTCAGGCGAACGCGCTCGTCGATACGAAAAGGGACGATCCAGATCGGCCCGAGCTGATCGCAAAGCACCACGGTGCGATTTCGCGACTCGGCATCCACCTTCTCGTCGATGAAGAAGTCAGACAGCTTCTTGATCCCCGACATGCCCAACGGAAAAAAGCGATCCCCGGGACGGCGTGAGCGACCGATCAGCGGCAGGCTCACCTTGTCGGCGTCGAACCATTCCTCGTAGCTTGCTCCGGCGTGGTTCGTTCTCTTGTGTAGATGCTCCCGAACGGACTCCGGATCGGCCGGCACGATCGAGGCGGTGATCTCCAGGCCGCGTATCGGCAGAAGCGTCACCCCCTCCGTGGCCACACGGACTTCCGGCGCATCGGCGGGGTCCTGCTCAAACGGTTCACCCCGCTCGAGGATCAAACGCGAGTAGCTGCGTGTGACCCGAAGCCCTGCCGGCAGGGTCAGCATGCGGGAGCCTTCCTTGCCCGCTGCGAGATCCGCGACCGCGTTGAGATGCCCGAACGCCAATTCGCCTTCCGAAGCCCCGAGACGCAGGATCGCCTGACGGATCAACTGCGTGCGAATGACACGCGGCTTCCGCGTCAGCATCGGGGCGTGCAACACCAGGCGCCGGTCGTCGTGTTCCACGATGATCGAATCCAGCATGCGTTCACCCGTCTCGGTCAGGTAGTCATCCAGCCCGCGCGCCTGTTCGGCGAGCCGGATCAGCGCGTCCGACACAGACGGGTTGAACTTCGCGCGAAGCAACGGCAGCAATTCATTCCGCACGCGGTTGCGCGTGTACTCCAGTGATTCGTTCGATTCGTCACGGCGGAAGGCGATATCCTGATCACGGGCGTACTGCTCGATCTCGGCCCGGCGCATCGCCAGCATCGGGCGAATCAGCATGATCGAGCTTCCGGGCCGGAGGGCACGGCAACGCCGGATTCCCGCGAGCCCGCGCAAACCCGTCCCGCGAATCAGTCGGTGCAAGACGGTCTCCGCGTCGTCGTCGGCGTGATGAGCTAACGCCACCGAACGGATATCACGTTTGAGACAGGCCCGTTCATAGAAGGCGAGGCGGGCGTCACGCCCTGCGGACTCGATGGAGATGCCCCGCGCTTGGCTGATCTCGGAAACGTCGACGCTTTCGATCGTGCAGTCGAGATTGAGTCGGCGGCTTAACTGGCGAACAAAATCGGCATCGCCGTCCGAGGCGTCATTGCGGAGCCGATGGTTGAGATGAAGGACGTGCGGTCGAAGATGCCATCCCTCCTGCTCGCTCATGCGATGAAAGAGGTGCAGCATGACCACCGAATCGATGCCACCCGAGACCGCCACAGCCACCGCTTCATCGTGCGCGAGCAAGGGGCCCGTCGACAGTGCCTTCACAAACCGGGATTCAAGTGTTTCCATGGGCATGGTCAGCCGATCGGGCCAATGTCTTGGACGCCGCGTTGAACGCTCTGGCGTGAACGAGCCGACGGCGGGCGACGTGAGGAATCGCCCCGTCGTCAGGAGACGAGAAACGGCAGGCTACACGTCGGCGGGAAGCGAATGCGAACCGTCACACCAAGGCAGGTCGTCACTGCGGTGACACTGGCAGACCGCCTTCTTGCAGGCCTCGGGAATCTCAACCACGATCGGTGCAAGACCTGTATTTTCCCTTGCGTGAGCGCCGTCACAGTAGGGCAGCTTCGCCGATAACCCACACTGACAGTACGCTTTCTTGCCTGCCGTTTCCTCGATCACCATCGGGGCGTTGCCATGCTTCGGTGCCGTCATGGATAGGGTTTCCTTTCTGCGAGAAAAGGGTATAAAGATGGAGCTATTTTAGACGTGCACCTCATGACGGACAACTGAACGCGAGGGTCTCCCATGACTGCCTGCATCTTCAGCCTGCTTGCGACGCTGCCTTTCACGGCGGCGGATCACCCGATCGTCATTTATGATCTCTCCTACGCACTGCGTTTCGATGCCGACCAGCCGCGCGATGTGGCTGACGCCTGGGATCACTGCCACGTCACCGCCGCCTTGCAGGGTATCGTCAATCGCGAATCCCCCCGCCTCTACCTGCGATACGTCAAGGCGCACGGGATCGACATCGATGGCTACTGGCTCGACCTGTTGAGCAAGGATCGCGACGGTTGGCTCCGCGGCCGACGACGATCTTCCGCGCGATCATTGCTGGGCTTGATCCATCGCTTTCGAAAGGAGATTCACGGCCTGGTCGTGTATGACCCGCAAGTGGCGGCGACAAGTAACCTCGCTTCCACAATCGCCGGCGTGGAAGACCTGCTGCCTGTCCGCTTCGACCCCCATCCGGACTCGCTCTACTCGCAATTGACCGGCCAGCCGCTCGAACTGCCCGTGGTCATGCGACTCCTCAAGGAAGACGGCTCGCCGATGTTCACCGGCAAGGGTACGATCCCGGGGACCGAACGTGCCTCCACCGGCAGTGCCAAGTGCGATGCCTACCTCTGGCTCAAGCATCACTATCTCGATACCGGCAAAGTCGATGCCGCCTACGCGGGCTACTACCTCGACCAGTACTGGCTGAAGTATCCCCGCCACGCCTCGCCCAACCAGCACACGCTCACCAACCACGACTTTTTCATCGCCAGGCGCGGCTTCTTCTTCGATCTCGGCGTGTGGGAGGATGAAGCTCCCATCGATGATCCGGACCAAACCCTCGGAACCGACGTCAAAACTCTCAAGGCATTGTTTCAAAGCGCCTATGAACAAGCCGGCAAGTCTCGCATGATCCACGTCGGCGGTTTCACACCGTGGGCCTGGAAGTACACGGAACATCCCGGCGCCGGCGGCAAGCACCATCCCGTCCATACCGAATGGAAAACCGTCGAGATCGTCAGCGCCTACAACGCCTTCATCGATGCCGACGCCATCGCCTTTGCCGCCATGGCCAACGCGTCCTTCTTCATGCATTTCCCATTGAAAGAGCACTACCCGCAGAAGTGGGTGACGCATGAGCAGTTGCGCCGGCGCGGCTACCTCACGGATGATGGCAAGGTCAACTTCGACGGGCGCGAATTCATGATCTTCTACGTGGGGGATTACGACTCCGCCGCCTGGATCTACCAGTGGATGCCGGTGCTCTGGGCGGATGAGGCGCGTGGTGACTTGCCTCTGATGTGGTGTATCACGCCGATCGCCGACCGCCGCGCTCCCATGGCCATGCACCACCTTCGCACTACCGCGACACCCAGCGACTATTTTGCCGCGGCGGATAACGGTGCCGGTTACTGCAAGCCCGGCATGTTGCAGGAGCCGCGCCCGCACTCCGGATTGCCCAGCGGTCTCGATGTCTGGGCGGCCCACTGCCAGACGAACTACCAACGCTGGGGGCTCAGCGTCACCGGATTCATCATCGATATCTCCGTCCCCGGCCTCAACGCCAATGGGCTTGACTGCTACGCAAGCTTCAGCCCGAACGGCATCGTCCCGCAGAACATGAGCGCGTCGCTACTGCACGGCGACATGCCCGTCATCAAGCCCGACTACGATCTCACGCATGATCCCGCCGAGTCGGCCGCCCGCATCCTCGACCGGATCGGCAAGCGTCACCTCCCCTTCCACTGGTTCCGGAACATCCTCAAGCCGCCCTCCTGGTACAAGTCCTGCATGGCGCATGTGCATGAGAAGAATCCGAAGATCGAGCTGCTCGATATGCCCACGTACTTCGAATTGCTGCGTATCTATCTCCGGAATCATCCCGATGCCGCAGAGGGCCGCGTGCCATTCGAATGAAGGAGCGATGGCTGAATTCGACACCGATCGGTGGCTTGCGGTATATATCCCTCTGGATGTTCGCTCTCTGGCAAAAAGTTCATTCCCTTCCCTCTCGGATACGTCGGCCGTTGAAGGTCGGCCTCTTCCTGCTAGTGCTTCTGTTCGTGCTCTATCCGGATCCGCGATTCCTGCTGCGTGACATTCACAATCTGCGCCGCCTGCAGTCATTGCCGGATCCGAGCGGTCCCGCGTTGCACGAAGTGACAGGCCGGTTCGAAGCGTGGCTCGATTTGCGTGGCGTTCCCGCAGACGAACCGGCAGAGCTACTCATCGCCGTGCAGGAATTCGTCTACCAGGAAATTCCGTATGGCTGGGATTGGGAGGTCTGGGGGGCCGTCAACTACGTGCCCACCGTCGAGGAAGTGATTGAGCGTGGCCGTGAAGATTGCGACGGCCAGGCGGTGGTGGCGGCGGCGATCCTTCGCGAACGAGGGATCCCCGCCGATCTTGTCGGCGACCCGCGCCACATGTGGGTCCGCACGCCCTACGGCGAAACGATGAACCCGCTCGAGGATCCCGTCTTCGAACCCGGCGAGTTCGGCATGCTGATCAACTGGATACGGCTGATTAACTTCCGGGCACTTGCCTTCGGGATTTACGTCTTCCCATTCTGGCGGGAAGTGATCGTCCTGCTGGCGTTGGTCGTCCTCACAATGCCCGAACGGCCCGAGGTTCGCTCCACCCTGGCGGGTACTTTTCTGCTGTTCGGCGCCCTGTTTCTGCTTCGCATGGCCGGCGAGATCCACAGCTACGAACTCACCGGCAACGGCGTCCGCGGACCGACCAGCCACCACGCAATCATTCATCTCCTCTGGGCGGCCTTACATATTGCCCTGGGCGTGCTACTGATACGACGAAAGGCGGAATCCACCACAGAAAAGACCGACCCGTCGGTATGTTAATAGCAATTTCAAACGCAACCTGCCGCCAATAACGCCTTTTCGGACAAAGTGATTCGCCCCTTTTATCGTATTAAACCTATGCAAAGTATAATTTTGTATCACGGTTGCGCCATCGTTTATCGGTCCGGGTATTATTTGAAGGATTGTCTGCCCTCCGAACGGAATCGGGCAGACGCTTCCTCAAACAGGACAGCCGGCACTGTTTGCCGGGGAAGCACCTCCGGCACATCAAAGGCGAAGAGCCGGTGTGGCATCCACATCCTGTTCGACATAGCATGAGGGCGGCAAACGCGAAGTTTTTCTCACGCATGGCATGGTTCCATCACATAGGGGCGTTCACATGATGAAGCGTACGAGTTGTTTTTCACTGGCCTTGGTGTGCCTTCTCACTCCCTCTGCCCTGGCGGTCCGCAGCACGCTCGACGCCAAGGACCAGCTCGTGGTGATGCGATTGAGCGGCCCGATCCTCGAGAACCCCTCACCGGCGGACTTCAGTTTCGACCCCGAGCCGAAGCGGTCCATGCACACGCTCCTGGAGAAACTCGACCAGGCCGGCGAAGACGAATCGGTCAAGGGTCTGGTCTTGATCCTGGACGAGCCCTTCATCGGCTGGGCACAGATCCAGGAAATTCAGCAGGCGATGGTCCGGTTCCGCGCATCGGAAAAGCCCGTCCACTGCTACTTCGAGTCGGCGTCGCTCGGCGCTTACCTGGTGGCGTGCGCGGCGGACGAGGTGATCATGGTGCCGACCGGCACACTCATGCTGACCGGCCTTCGCGCGGAGAGCATCTACTTCAAGGGCCTGCTGGACCACCTGAATCTCGAAGCGGACGTCATCCCGATTGGCAACTACAAGGCAGCGGGGGAACCCTTCACGCGCACCGGCCCTTCCGAGGAAGCCAAGAAGAACATCGAATGGCTCGTCGACGATCTCTACGAGCAGATGGTTCACACCATCGCCGAACAGCGCGGTCTCGAGCCGGACGCCGTTCGCGTTGCCATCGACGACGGCCCCCATCGCACCGCCGAAGCGCTCGAGCACAAGCTCGTGGATCGCGCCGCCTACATGGAGGACTATCTCACTTCCCTGAAGGAAAACTTCGGCGAGGAGATCGTACTCAACACCCGCTATGGCCTGGACAAGAAGAAGAAGGTCGATTTCTCGAACCCGTTCAACTTCTTCAAGATGCTCGGCGAAGCCATGGCGGAGAAGGAAGCCCCGCAGAAGGACAGCATCGCGCTGATTCACGTGGATGGAATGATCGTCACCGGCAAGACCGAGCAGGATCCCTTCGGAGACAGCGGAACGGTCGGCAGCACAAGCGTCCGCCGCGCATTGAACAAGGCCCAGCGTCTCGAGCATGTCAAAGCCGTGGTACTCCGCGTGGACTCGCCCGGCGGATCGGCGCTCGCCAGTGAGATCATGTGGCATGCGACGCAGAAGCTGACCGCCGAGAAACCGCTGATCGTGTCCATGGGCAATGTCGCCGCCAGTGGCGGTTACTACGTTTCCGCCGGGGCGCAGACGATTTTCGCCGAGCCCGGCACCATCACCGGCTCCATCGGCGTCATCGGCGGCAAGCTGGTCACCCGCGGATTCTGGAACTGGGCGGGCATCACCTTCGATGTCACCCAGCGCGGCAAGAACGCCGGGTTGTTCACCTCGCTCCGACCCTGGGAGGAGCGGGAGCGCGAGGTGGTGAAGGACTACCTGGAAGACATCTACGCGGAATTCACCGATCGCGTCCGCCAGGGCCGCGGCGACCACCTCGCCAAAGAGATCGACGAGCTTGCCGGAGGACGTGTGTACACCGGTCGCCAGGCGCTCGATCTCGGCCTGGTCGACCAGCTCGGCGGTCTGCACGACGCCATCGAGGCCGCCGCCGAGGCCGCCGAACTCGAGGACTACGAACTGATTCTCCTGCCCACGCCACAGAGTTTCGTCGAAGTCCTGGTACAGTCCCTGACAGGCGAGCAGCCCGGCTCCGATGAAGTGGAATTGAAATTATCTGCTGCTCAGCTGAACGGCCCGGGCCTGGTGGAGCAACTTCTGCCGATGGTCGAGCGGCTGGATCCGGAGCGTGCGGGCGTGGTCCTCGAGTCCCTGCAACGGATTCAACTCCTGCACCGGGAACGCGCGCTGGCCATCATGCCCTGTGTGTTGCGTATTCGATAAGTTAAGCTTTCCACCGACAGGACTGATAATAACCTTCCTGCACGCCCACAAATCCCCATTCCCTGGGTGCCCGAGGGTTCCGCGTCTAGAAAAGTGGAGCACATTGCTTGATTTTCGTATGCCTCTTCGCATAGACTGATAAGTCATCCGGTGAGGGCTCCGGCATTCTCCCCATGCCCGGACGTCTCCCCACATCGCGCTCACCGGTTCAACCAGAAGACTCAGGAGCATTTTGGACGAGCACGGCGGCTTCCTTGAGAAAGCGATGCGCGCCTGTCTGGGGAGTGAAATGAACAACGAATTGATCCAACACAAGAGTGAAGTGACGCGTCCGACCCGGTACAAGTACCAGCGCCTGCGTGAGCGGCTCCGACAGGCGGTCCTGACCGGCGAACTCGTCGGTAAACTGCCCGGCGAACGCGCTCTGGCCACCCGGTACAACGCCAACGCCAAGACGGTCAACAAGGCGCTGAGCGACCTGACCACCGAAGGGTTGCTCGTCCGCCACGTCGGGCGCGGCACCTTCGTCGCCGGAGACCAGCCGCATCTCGGCCACTCGCCCGGTAAGCATCTCCGCTTCGCCTGGCTGAGTACCACTCCCGGCTCCAACGGCGAACTCGAAACGCTCTTCAACCTGATCGACAACACGCTGACCGAATTGAATCATCGCATTGATCGCGTGAGCCCCCAGTTGGACGAAGCCGGCGCCATCAGTGGCCGCACGATCCCGCCCAGCCTCTCGCGCGATCTCGATGGCGTCGTGCTCTACGAATCAACCGCCTCGGTGGATCTCCTCGCCGATCTCCATCGCCGCCACGTGCCGACCATCCTGATCAATGCGACGCAGGACCAGTTGAAACTCGCGTCGGTGATGCCGGATTATTCACAAGGGGCATTCGAGTTGTGCGAGCAGCATGTCCGCCTCGGCCATCGGCGGATTCGCCTCGTCGTCGGGTCGGAGATGCGCTCGGCCGTCGAGCAGGCGGAGATGGGCTACCGCGCCGCCATGTCGCGTCACGGCCTTCGTGCCGAGCCGATCGTCCGCGTCGATGCCGACATTGACTGGGCGGCACTCCTGCGGACCACCGCCAACGGCCCGACCGCCTTGGTCTGCCTCGGCAGCAAGCTCGCTGCCGAATCCATCCAGCACGGCATGGATCTCGGCCTGACCACGCCCGCCATGCTGAGCATCAACGCTATGGCGGCCCCGGGCGACACGACGCTCGACGCGCGTTCGATCACCGGCTACGAATTCCTGCCGGAACGCGTCAGCCACTGGACGGTCGATCTCCTGCTGACGGCGTCGCCCGGCCAGTTGCCGCGTACCGTCATCGTCCCCGGTCAGTTGCACGATCGCGGATCGGCCGCGCCGCCCACACGCGAAGAAACCCGGACCGCCCAGCCGCAGGAATCGGTGGTCTGATCGCGAACACAACGACTGCGAGCGATACGCCGGCACACCTTCCGCCGACTCACCTCGGCAGCGGGTAGTTCATCACACCGAACTGCCACAGGCTCTCGCCGATCGCTTCCGCTGAATTCGCCCCGAGGTTTTTGCGGATCTCCGCCGCGCGTTCGCGCGTCAACTTCGCCCGTGTTGCCTCGTCCTGGATGTACGCGAATCGCCCCCCCGCCAACGCCTCATCGTCCAGCGCGCAGATCTCCGCGAAACGCTGATGATACGCCTTGCCCGCCCAGAGCTTGCCTTCCCCCTTGTGACACTCCGCCGCGCTCATGAGCTTGCCGTCGGGGCCCGGGAACACGCAGAACCAGCTCGCGTCCGCCATGTGCCACCGGCCCTCGGTATAGAACTCGGCGACGACGTGGCCGTTCTTCTTGTCGGCGTAGAAAAGGAAGATGATCCGCGCGGGGATCCCTGCCACCTGGCACAGCCGGACGAACACGCGGGCCTGCTCGTTGCAGAAACCGATGCCGCTCTCGAGCAGGCCTTCGTCGTCGAGGGCGCGATTGGTCTGGCAGGCGGGACCGAGTGGCGCCATGAACGGATGCCGCACGCGCGGCGGAAGCGCCTTGGTCAGCAGGATCACCGCCTTTTCCGTGTCGTCCTCAACCCCCGCCGTGTATTCCGCCACGATCGCCTCGCAGGTCGGCAGCGTCCCCTTGACGTAATGCACGTCGGTCGGCGTGTAGTCGCTGTAGAGATACTTGGCGGTCTCGGGGCGGTAGGCGATGAAGTGATTGGCCTGCCAGAAATCGATGCCCCAGGTGGCGGCGCCGATGGGCTCGGGGCGACCGGTATAGGGTGCGGGCAGGCCGTGGCGTCCGCGGTAAGGCCGGAAGCGCTCGGGCACCTCTTCCCGGGCCCACTCCGGGCACTGGAGCATCATCTCCTCGTAGCTGTACATCGACGGCTTGGCGTGCTCGTCGGCCGCGACCGCCGCCAGCGCACCCGGCATCAGCATCCACGTCATCATGAGGGCGATCGAACGTCGGGGAATCGGCATGGCGAACTCCTGTGAGATCGGCGTCAACGCCGCAGGCGGGTCAGGCGAATCAGAAAGCGATGATACCGGCATGGGTCGGCAGAGTTCAATCGCCGAGGAGAAGATACTTGTTGCCATCCTCGGCCCGATGGGATCCGTGACGCACACGTGGTTTTCATTCGCGCTTCACAGCCGACTCACAGCTGGGTCATATAAGTCATGCTCCGGATCACGATGACCAGGACCAACAACACGTTCGTCGAAGCGAACACGTGAGCACATCTCGACCGACTTCGCCACGCCGGCACCAATCCCGCAGGTAGACCGATCACGGCAAAGAGCGTGACCAACCAAGCGGGACCGGTGAACGGTCCTAACGAAAAAGGCTCGCGGGCACTCTGTGCGAACAGGGCAACACACATGAACATGAGGATGGCACAGATCACGGCGCTCACGAGTAGGGCCGGCTTCCGCTGCGCATTTGATGCATTCACCGCCAAGGAATCTCCAGGCTTCTGACTTTCATTTTGGATTATGCCAATTGTCCTGGGTGTATGAAGGGGACGTAGCTAGTTTGTGGATCCCTGAAAAGACTTCCGACCCCATAATGCCCACTGGTTACAGCGCAGTCGAGCGCGCCAACAGCTGGGAGAGCACTCTCCGTGGCCGTGGGGGGAGCGGTTGCGGAGTTGGCCTTGAGTCAGGCCTTTGCAGGACGTTCATTGTATACTGCCTTGATACCAAGGTCCTTTATAGAAGAGGCACGAAAGGCAGGTCTATTGACCGAATCAATTACTCTTTTGCAGCCAGCAGGCGTCAAAGTAAGCACAATTGCCTTTCGCCCACAGGTTGTAGAATTTATACTACCTCTTTTTAGGCCACTTTGACCGATCGAGGCTCATATGGAATGGTGCTGTGTACAATTCAAGAATTTTTTTGAGAGTGCGGGACACAAAGGTATCGGCATTCATGTGGAACAGATGTATAATAAAAAACCAACTTTTCTGATCCAGTTTCGTATCGCTGATCAAGATGTTCATGTACAAGTTAATGCAGATGCACCGGTAACGCTTGCTGCGCAAACAGGAATTCGCTTCTGCCCGTGGTGTGGAATCGGCCTCAGTGATAAATATGAATCAATCGCTGAGAATATGTACAGACCTGATTTGAGCATAACTTGAGTGATGCGGTTTGATTCCTGAAAAGACTCCCGATCCCATGATGCCTCATGAAAACAGCCAGGCAACGACATTTTGGACTGCCTCCGGCCGTGGAACGTGTAATGGTTCAGCCTGACTCTCCAATTCAGGCTGAACCATTACACCGCGCGGCTTATGAATCCCGATGTTGTGATGTAAAGAAAAAGAGCCATCGCCCCCGTTAAGAGCGCCGAGAGAAAGATGAGGACGCCGATGATTCTTGCTGCATTGACCAATTCCCAAGCCCCCAAAGCGCGACCTATCCTCTACCTCGTGCCCAATTACAATCGCTTGTCGACCATAATCTATCAGAATCTGACGCACACCTATCGTGCCCAACACAGCTCAAGGCGACACAACGCCTCACACATCGCCGCAACGCGGCGACAGTCGTTAGCTCAGGGGCCAACTCTGGGTGTCCTAGCTACGTCCCCGTTTTGCCCCCCAGGACCGTGATTGGACATATAAAAGGACGAAAGACCATGAGTCCCCAACACTGGCCACGTACCGATCCCTGGGACCGTTCCCGTTTCGCCCCCCCTTCGCCTGCTTATCATATCTATTCTTCCTGACTGTTCTCTTGTATGACATTTCTGAGATTCCGTCTACTCATCTTCCATTTACGGCCAGCTGAATCCATCACGTAGATTCTCTGTAGACTGTCATTGACACACTCCAGATCGTGGGACGGATGGATGAAGTACTCGCTTTCTTTCAGCATCGTAGGCAGACCATTAACCTTGAATAACAACCCTCGTCTTTCCCCCACTGTTTCATCAAGCATTCCGTAGATACCCTTTACTAAGATGGGTCGCTTCCCAACGTTAGTGATGGTTATTACAAGATAAGTCCTATCAGTATGATCGGGGTACATTTTCCCGATCATGCCAGTAACCTTTAATATTCCCCGATCTTGGCGGTCTCGGATAACATTCCACGTTATAGCGACTGTTGAGACAATTGCGCCCCACACTGCGAGAAAGCTGGTTAGATTTCCTTCAGCAACCATATTGTTCACCTGTTTGGGTGCGTTCTGAAGGCACACCGCCTGTGAACCAGTAAACTGGATCGACTTCTGCCACTCGACTCACGCCGCGTCCGCCTGCGCCACCAGCGCGAACGAGAACGTCTCGCCGTTCGAGTCCACCTCGATCCGATCGCCGTCGGCGAAATCGCCGGACAGCAGCCGCTTCGCCAGCGGGTTCTCGATCTCCTTCTGGATCAGCCGCTTCAGCGGGCGCGCGCCGAAGATCGGGTCGTACCCGTCCTTGGCCAGGTGCGCCTTGGCGGTATCGGTCAGTTCAATCGCGATCTGCCGGTCCGCCAGCCGCCGGCGCAGCACCTCCAACTGGATGTCCACGATCCGCTCCAGGTGCCGCTCGCTCAGCCGGTGGAAGATGATCGTCTCGTCGATGCGGTTCAGGAACTCGGGGCGGAAGTGGCCCTTGAGCTCCTCGCGCACGCGCGACTCGACCTCGAACTCCGGCGCGTTTTCCTCCGCCATCTTCTGGATCAGACCGCCGCCGATGTTGCTCGTCATGGCGATGATCGTGTTGCGGAAGTCCACCGTCCGCCCGTGGCCGTCGGTCAGCCGGCCGTCGTCCAGCACCTGCAGCAGCACGTTGAACACGTCCGCATGCGCTTTCTCGATCTCATCGAAGAGCACCACGCAGTAAGGCCGCCGATGCACCGCCTCGGTCAGCCGCCCGCCCTCTTCGTAACCCACGTACCCCGGCGGCGCCCC
>CAZUAQ010000061.1:0-30102 GCA_964618455.1 uncultured Planctomycetales bacterium
TCATCGTCACGGGCAATCCCTCGGTCAGCACGGCCGCCGAGGGGATGCAGCTCGGAGCCAAGAACTACCTCACCAAGCCCGTCTCGCCCAACGAGCTGGTCGAAGCGGTCAAGAACGTGCTCACGCGCGAGGGAATCGTGATCGACTCGGAGGAGCAGCTCCTGGCCGAGTTGGGGCGTCGACTGCGCACGGCGCGACAGGCGGCGGATCTCACGATGAAAGCCCTCGGCGAGCGCGTGGGCATCAGCCAAGCGCAGATCTCGCAAATCGAATCGGGCCTGAGCGCGCCGTCCCTGTCCACACTGTTCCGGTTGACCAAAGCGCTGCATCTGTCCATGTCGGAAGTATTCGCCGATCACTGATGTGCCCGCCTCGGCACGTCGCGCGGCGATAGGGTAAGGAGATCGCCTGACGCGTGGACGATCAGGAGGGCGACTTGTCGGATACCCCGGAAGCCGGCGAATCGGAACGCGTTCCCATCACCGCCGCCAGAAAGCGTCGCTGCACGTTCTCCATCACCGCCACCTGTCCGATGGCGAAGAGCGCCACGAGCCCCGTGCCGGCGATGATCAGCAGCCTGGGGCCGCCGCCCTGAAGCCCTTCGGTGCGGAGGGTTCCCACCAGGAACAAGCCCGCGACCGCCAGCATGGCCAGCACCCACATGATGTCCACGAAAAGGACGGTGCCGGTGGACGGCGGCTCGGTTTCCTTGCGCCGGCTGCCGAGGCTCTGGTCGATTCGCGCCTGCCAGTCGCCGATCAACCGATGCAGGGCCCACCATTGGATGCCGGGGATCAGCCAGCAGACGCACCAGGCCGTTGCACCATAGTGGATTGCACGCAGGCCAAGCACTGCGGGAACCAGCGCGGCGAGATAGAGCGGCACGCCGATCAGCGGGATCCAGGCGTTCACCCGCGCACGCATGGCCGGGTCGTAGATGACGAAGCCGCTCCAGGGCAAAAGCGTGACAACCATGATCAGGGCAGGCAACGCCGCCAGGACCCAGGCGCGGAGCCGCCGCCGCGCGGCGAGCCGGGACGATTCCTGGGACTTCAGGTCAGACAGATCGGTCACGATCTGGACCCCCCACCACTGGATGATCAGCGCATCGGCCAGCAACAGCAGTCCGAGCGCGATCAGTGCCATGTCGAGTTGGGTGCCATGCACCACGGCCAATGCAGCGAGAATCAACAGGGCCAGGACACGCGTCACCAGCAGGAACTCGATGGTGCCCTCTGGAAAGTAGTGGTACCAGAGGCGTCGGCGCGCGAGATTGTCCGTATGCGAATTCATGAGCTTTTTCCGTCTTCCTGGGTTGATGAAAGGGGAAACGCCCCCCCCGGCGACTGCGGTCGCTCGATATCGACCATGTTGAACTTCCAGACCGCCATGAAGCAGAAGGCGACCACCGCCATGACCACAAGAACCATGTAGCGCGTCTGCAAATAGATCGTGGCAGTGCCCGCGAACACGAAGAGTAAGGTAAGCAGATAACTGGTGAACACGATCTTTCGAACGCTCCATCCGCGGTCGCGCAGCTGGTCATAGAAGTGGCTTCGATCACCCTTCATCAGGGGTGTGCCGTTTCGGAAACGCCGCACGAGGGTCAGCAGCATGTCGGCGATCGGCAGACCGAAGACCAGCAGCGCGCCGAGCATCCAGCGGAACAGATGCTCCTCGCCGAAGAGCAGAATAATGATGGCGGCATTGAGCCCGAGAAGCATCGAGCCCGCATCCCCCATGAAAATCTTCGCCGGATTCCGATTGAAGGGAAGAAAACCGAAGGCGCCGCCGAGCATGGCGGCGGCGAGAACGATGCGCTCCGCAGCGATCTCCGGATTCATGTAGCTTCCCAGGTGGGCCGCCAGCACCACGAAGCCGATGGCGATGATACCAAGTACGCCGGAGCACAAACCGTCCATGCCATCGATGAGGTTCGTGGCGTTTGTCGCGCCGACGACGATGAACAGGACCAGCGGTGCGGAGTAGAGCCAGATCAGCCATTCGGGCAGTGCCTGGGATTCCGGAATGCGCACCGCGGAGGTGACGACTTCAATCAGCGTATCGCCCACGCCGAGCACGAGCAGGCCGAGGGCGACCAAAATGTTGGTGATCAGCTTGGTGCGCGAGGACATGACGTGAAGATCGTCAAAGAGGCCGATCGTCATGGTCACCGTGCCGAGCACGGCGATGCCGCCGATGCGGTATGCGGACATGTTGTGCAGGGCAAGTCCAACCAGCAGCCCGGCCATCCACCCGGCGTAGATGGCCACGCCCCCGAGGTAAGGAATGGGGCGTCCGTGAGGTTTCAGGAAATCATCGGGCTTGTCCACGATGCGAAAGGCCAGGGCGATACGTCGACAGATCGGTGTGCCGATCAGCGAGAGCGCGAACGCCGCCGCCGCCACCGGCCAGAAGTCTTTCAGCCAGTCGATCGAGAATGCGGCGAGCAACCCTGAGATGGGGACCTGAGCCGGCATGAACGTCTACTTCCTCAACAATGAAGGCCGGACGCCTCTTCCGGCTGCCTTAACGTTATCGGCGATCCTGGCATCGAAATCCGGCGACCTGGCTCCGCAAGATCACGACAGGTCAAGGACGCGACCTGCCGCCGGGATTGTCGCCTTGGTCGGTTTTCGCGTAAAGGCTGAAAGCGAGGGCAGTGGCGATTTCGGCCCGGCCATCGGGCTTTACATCCCCCCGCGCATGGCTGACAATTCTCATCATCCCGGCTTTGCAGCCGTATCCATATGACAGCATTCGACTTGCAGCAATGATCGCAACTCCGTCGGGACGAGGATGACACCATGAGTACGACACGGAACGTTCTTCTGATCGGAGGCGGCGGACGGGAACACGCCCTGGCCTGGAAAATCGCCCAATCCACACGCCTGAAACGCCTGTATTGCGTGCCCGGCAACGTCGGGATGGAGGATTTGGGCGAAAAAGTGGTCGTGGAGCCGGCCATCTCGGGGGATGACGTCCCTGCCGTGGTGCGGTACGCGAAGGATCAAGCGATCGACCTCGCGATTGTCGGCCCGGAGGATCCGCTGTGCCTGGGGCTCGTGGATGAGCTGCAGACGGCGGGAATCCGCGCATTCGGGCCGACGAAGGACGGAGCCCGGCTCGAGGGCGACAAGACCTTCGCCAAGGAGCTGATGCAGTCCCGCTCGATCCCCACGGCCGATACCCGGATTTTCAGCATGTACAACGATGCCAAGCGGTACATCGACAGCCGGGACAGCGCCATGGTGGTCAAGGCGGCGGGGCTGGCCAAGGGCAAGGGGGCGATCGTGTGCGAGGATCCGGATGAAGCGCAGGAAGCGCTGCATCGGATCATGATGAAACGGGAGTTCGGCGACGCGGGAGACCAGGTGCTGGTCGAGGAGCGGCTGACCGGTCCGGAGGTCTCCGTGCTGGCCTTCGTGGACCGTAACTCCATTTATATATTGGAGTTATCGCAGGATCACAAGCCGATCGGCGAGGGCGACACCGGCCCGAACACAGGAGGCATGGGGGCGTACAGCCCGATGACGATGATCGATGACACCATGCTGCGTCACATCGAGGCGGAAGTGCTGGTGCCGATCGTGGATGCGATGCGGTCTCAGGGGATCACGTACCGGGGCGTGCTGTACGCGGGCCTGATGCTGACGGCGGGTGGGCCGAAGGTGCTCGAGTTCAACTGCCGGTTCGGCGATCCGGAGGCGCAGCCGCTGCTGATGCGGTTGCGGACGGACATTATTGACGTGGTGGAGGCGGTCATCGACGACAAGCTCGATGACATCACGCTGGAATGGGACGCGCGCGCGGCGGTATGCGTGGTGATGGCCTCGGGCGGGTATCCCGGGCCGTACGAGAAGGGCAAGCCGATCACCGGTCTGGCGGAGGCGAACGCGGTGGCGGAGACGGTCGTGTTCCACGCGGGCACCACGGGCATGGGTCACCAGGTGGTCACCAACGGCGGACGCGTGCTCGGCGTCACGTCGCTGGGAACGACGCTCGAGGAGGCGGCCGCCCGGGCGTATGAAGCCGCGGACATGATTCACTTCGAGGGGGCGTACTACCGCAGGGACATCGGGGCGAAGGCGATGAAGAAGGGATAACGCCTTAGCGAGACCCAACGGGGCCGGTCATGTCGAAACGAACGATGATGAATGCCACGGTCGCCTTTTTCATGCTGAGCAGCTCCGGGCTGTGCGGTGAAGAGACGAGCGCGGTGGATCCGCGCAACATCCGGCACGGGGTGGTGATTCCCGACGAGGGGTATTGCGATCAGCCGTATGTCGTCATCACGAAGGACGGGAACTGGCTTTGCACGATGACGACCGGCAAGGGGCACGAAGGCCAGGGCGGTCAGCACATCGTGGCGACGATCAGCAAGGATCGCGGCAAGACATGGTCGCCGATGATCGACATCGAACCGGCGGACGGCCCGGAGGCGTCGTGGGCGATGCCGCTGGTGACACCCTCGGGGCGGGTCTACGTGTTCTACACGTACAACGGAGATCGCGTCGACACGTTGGACGATCGCCGGGGCATCCGCGCGGACATGCTGGGTTGGTACGTCTACAAGTACTCCGACGATCACGGGCGAACGTGGAGCGAGAAGCGGTGGCGGCTGCCAGTACGTATGACGGAGTACGATTGCACGAACGACTTTGGCGGCAAGGTGCAGATGTTCTGGGGAATCGGAAAGCCGATGGTGAGCGCGGGGCGTGTCTATCTCGGGTTCAGCAAGATCGAGGAATACCTCGTGAGCCGCACCGAGGGCTGGTTCTTTCGCTCGGAGAACCTGTTGACCGAAACGGATCCGGACAAGCACGAATGGGTTATGCTGCCCAAGGGCGACGTCGGCTTGCGTGCGCCGGACGGACCGATCGCCGAAGAACAGAACCTGGTCGCGTTTTCAGACGGCACGCTGTACGCGGTCTACCGCACCGTGGCGGGGTTCATGTGCCACGCGTACAGCAACGACGGTGGTTTGACGTGGTCTGGGCCGTCGTACGCGACATACGCGCCGCGCGGGCGAAAGATCAAGAATCCGCGCGCCTGCCCGCGCCTGTGGAAGACGACAAGCGGCAACTTCCTGCTGTGGCATCACCATCACGGGGGCAAGGATTTCAAGGATCGCAATCCGGCGTGGTTGAGTGGCGGGGTCGAGGTCGAGGGTCGGATGCATTGGTCGCAACCGGAGATCGTGCTGTACGACCCGGACCACGCGGTGCGGATCAGCTATCCCGATCTCGTGGAGGAAGAAGGCCGGTACTGGATCACGGAGACGCAGAAGAGCGTGGCCCGGGTGCACGAGATCGAAGCGTCGTTGATCGAGGGTTTGTGGCGTCAGGGAAAAGAGAGGCGGCGCGTCCGTGCCGGGCTTGCGATCAGCGCGACGGTACCGTTCGAGAACACGCTCGAGATGCCGGCGTTGGCGCCCTTGGATGAAGGCGGCGGATTTTCATTGGAGACGACCTTTCACCTTCAGCGCGAGGGTGAGGGGTTGATGCTTCAGTCGCGAGGCGGACGAGGCAAGGGCCTGGTTTTGGTGATCACGCCGGAGAATCAGCTGCGCTTCGAGATGAGCGACGGCGAGACGCGTTTCCAATGGGAGACCGATCCCGGCGTGCTCCGTGTGGGGGAGACACACCATGTGACGCTGACCGTCGATGGCGGACCGAAGATCATGACGTTCATCGTGGATGGCGTGATGTGTGACGGCGGCGAGCATCGGCAATACGGATGGGGACGGTTTCCGGAGGCGCTCGGTTCAATCAACAGTGGACAGCCGATGCGCGTCGGTCAAAGAGCACGGGCCCGTATGAAGGATCTTCACATCTACACGCGACCGTTGCGTACGTCGGAAGCGGTGGCGAACTACCATGCCGGCCATGCTCGGTGACTCGGCTCGACACACAGAGCCCCTTGATCACATCACAGAAGACGGTCGCGGAGCAGTTCCACCGGTTTCTTCATCCTGAGATACTTGCGGTAGCCGCTTCGGTGCGAGAGATCGCTGCATCGATGAGGTCGCGGTTGGCGTCACGGCTGACGATGAATCGACCGAGTGCCAGGTAGTCCAGCTGGCCCTGCTGGAAGGACGCCACCGCATCGTCGGGGGTCATGACGATGGGCGACTCGTGCATGTTGAAGCTGGTGTTGACGAGGGAGGGGATGCCTGTGCGGCGATGATACGCATCGAGGATGGCATGGAAGCCGGGGTTGGCCTTTCGAGTGACGAGCTGGCCGCGCGCGGTGCCGTCGACATGCACGACGGCGGGGCTGAGCCGCTTCATCTCGTGCGTGCAGTCGAAGGTGATGGTCATGAACTCGGCGGCATGCTCGCATCCGGCGAGCCGGCGGTAACAGCGGTCCGCCTCTTCGATCAGGGTGGCGGGGGCGAAAGGCATGAACTCGGTGCGGTTGAGGCGCTGGTTCAGCCAGTCGTTAACGGAAGGATCGCGTGTGTCGTACAGGATTGAACGGTTGCCCAGCGCCCGCGGACCGAACTCCATCCGTCCGTCGAACCGGGCGACGACTTTTCCGGAGGCGACGAGTTCGGCAATGTGGTCGGCGGCGTCGGAAGTCGCTTCATATTGGAGACCGCTGCGTTCCAGGGCGTCCTCGAGTTCGGCATCGTCGTAGCCGGGCCCGAGAAAGACATCCTGCAGGCGATAGGGCTGCAGTCCGCCGTGTTCGGAGAGGGTATGCAACGCCGCGCCGAGGGCGAGTCCGCCATCGTCCATCGCCGGCTGTATGAAGATGTTCGCGAAGCCGAGTTCCTTGATCTTCTGGTTGATCCGCACGTTGGCGAAGACGCCGCCGGCCAGGGCGATGTTCGCGCCGTTGACATTGGCAATGTGCTCGATGATGAGATCGAGGACGGTCTGCTCCGCGAGGGATTGCATGGCAAAGGCGAGATCTTCGCGCGTGAATCCGCCGAAGTGCGCATGACGTATTGCACGCAGCTCGGCGAGCGTCGCTTCGGCCTGCGGGCCGTGCATCCGATCGAAGAAATTCTTGCGGCCTGCCCGCCACGATTCTTCAAAGAAGGTGCGCAACGCATCGATGGCTTCAGGATTGTACCGCCCGCGCGCGGAAAGGCCGGTGATCTTGCCGCAGTGGCGATCCGGGTTGAAGCCCATCATGGCGGTGAAGGTCTCGTAATCCGCACCGACGGTGACTTCGTTGTAATAGAAACTCTCCTTGCGGATCAGGCGCCCATTGCGGCCTTCGAAGATCGCCGCTGACAGGCAGTCGCCGACCCCGTCGATGGTAATAACATGCGCTTCATCGAACCCGGAAAGATAATACGCGCTGGCGGCGTGGGCGGTGTGATGCTCGCAGAGCGTGTCGTAGGAGGCGAACGTCTGCGGCTCGACGTGGGCTCTCCTCGGCGTGTCGAATCGGTCGGTGCCGACAATGCCGCCATTCCCTTTCGCCCAACGTGCTATCGCCGTGTGCGACAGTTTCAGCGGGGTTTTCTCACAGTTCAACCGACGGCGAAACGTATTCCAGGCCAGGCCGAGATTACGCTTGATCTTTTCATCCAGGGGAAGATCGCAATAGGTTAACGTGATCTCGGCATCGTCGGCATACCCGCGCGCCGCCTCCAGGGCATGGTGCGGTGTGCCGCGGTACTGCTTCTGTTTGTTGTAGCGTTCCTCCGCGGCGGCGAAGCGAATGCGTCCCTGCCCGTCGACGAGCGCGGCGCTGGAGCAGTGGCTGTCGTGCCAACCGAGAACACAGGATGGATTCCCCTTGGTCATACGTTCACCGTCACTCGCGTATCGGTATCTTGCGAATCGCCGTTCCGCGCTTCGTCGAGATCGTGCTCGAGATCAATCACGCCGTACCGCCGGAGTTGCCGTTCGCGTCGTCGCTCTTCGCGCAGGATGCGCCGCTTGAGCAGGATGGCGTCGGCGAGGAATTTCGCGCCCCAGTTGACGACGCAGTACCGCTCGTAGTCACCGTTGACCGGAAACGACCCGGTGACGCCGCCGTGAAGATCAGGATTTCGTTCGTGCATCAATTGCGAAGCCTTGACCTGCTCGAGCAACGCGAATGCCGAGGCCCGGAAGTGGCGACGATGTTCAATCTCATCCAGACGCAACCAGACGAGGACGAGTTGCGCGCAGCCGGGCACGCAGATCCAGTCGGCCGGATGGCGCCATCCCTCGCGAAAGGCTCCGGGGATGCGCCCTTCGCGCTGCCAATGTTCATGAAGTTGCACTGCGGCGGCTCTTGCGGAACGAATGCAGGAGGTCTCACCGAGGAGATCGCCGATTTCGAGCAAGCCGCGCGCGGCGTAGGCAATCGTATGCAGGAAGACAGAACGATCTGTCGCGAAGGCGTTGTGGCGGAACCAGCCGTTCGTATCCTGCTGCGCCATCGCCCATTGGGCGTTCTGCCGAGCAGAGCAGGTATAAGGATCATCGCCGGTGACCTGGCCGAGACGGGCAAGCGCCCAGGCGGTGCGCGTGTTGTACGTGTGCGGGATCCCGTTGTACGTGTGGCGACGCCAGCATCCGTCCTCGTCCTGCTGCGCGGCGAGCCAGTCGCCGGCGCGGCGGGCGGCATCGAGGTAACGTTCGTCGCCGGCATCCTCGAACGCGCGGAGAAGACCGAAGAGAATCTGGCCGGTGTTAAAGACGCGCGGTTCGGCGGGACGCCCGTCGAACAATCCGGGGAAGGCGCCGTCGTCGAATTGTCGGGTCAACAACCAGTCGGCCATGCGGCGGGCGCGGCTTCGCCATTCGTATTCTTCGAGGTCATCGGCGGCGCGATAGAGAGTCGGAATGATGTAGCCTGTCGTTTCGGGATACGAACCCTGCCAGCCCTGAAGGCAGGCGAACATGGCCGCTACCCCGTCATCGGAGCCGACATCCTGGGCCCGGCCGATCCATTGCAACGCGGCGCGAAGGTGAATCTCATCGTCGCGGGAAGGGTTACGTCCTTCCGGCTGACGCTGATCGAGACTCCGCAGGCGCAGAGCGGAGCCTCCCCAGAGACTGACGGCCGCTTCCAGGGCTGCTGTGCGGGCAAAACGGGTGAGGAAAGACACGCGGGGACGCCTCCTTACGAGCGAACACCACCGCCCGGCACATCCGATCCTTCGGGCGTCGCGGAGGGCGGTCACATGTGCGTTATCGGTCACCTGGAAAGGCCGATTGACTTACGGTTGGTCGACCGCCGGGAAAATCGCAGCGTCCGATAAGAGGAGTTCATGCAAAAAGTTGACGTCGAGGACGCGCACTTCACCGCGATCACATGACAGTGAAGTAGACGCCGGCGGCGAACTCGAGAATCTCTTCGGTGAGCTCGGCGGGCTGGCCGCGATATTCACACGTGTTTTTCGCAAGCAGAATCAGGTCACGCGGCTGGCAGCAGCGGAAGGGTCGTCCCATCTTCTTGTAGACATTCTCGACCAGGAAATCGATGTACCAGTCGTGGTACTCCACATCGCTGATCTTGCACATGATCTTGAAGAGCTCGCGAAACTCATCGAGGCTCGGATCCTCGACGCAGATCTTGTAGGGAATCCGGCGGAGGAAGGCGTCGTCGACGAGATCCTTGGGCTCGAGGTTGGTGGAGAAGACCAGGAGCTGATCGAAGGGGACCTGGATTTTCTGACCATTGGCCAGGGCGAGGAAGTCGTAGCGCTTTTCGAGCGGGACGATCCATCGGTTGAGCAACTCGAAGGGGTTCATGCGCTGTCGACCGAAGTCGTCGATGACCAGCGTGCCGCAGTTGCTCTTGAGTTGCGTCGACGCTTCGCTGATGCGCGTCGTCGGGTTGTAGTTGATCTCGAGGGCATCCATGGTCAACTCGCCACCAACGATGACGGTCGGTCGCTTGATGCGCACCCAGCGCTCGTCGACCTGGTCGGTCTTGATGATGCTGCTCTCGGTCGCCTTGATCTCTTCATGGATCTCCGCATCGAAGAGCTTGACGATGAAGCCGTCGATATGGAGTGCACGGGGGATATAAATATCGCTTCCGAAGCAGCGGGTGATCCGTTCCGCGATGCTGGTCTTGCCGTTACCGGGATAGCCGTAAAGGAACATGCCGCGACCGGAGTTGATGGCGGGCCCGAGTGTGGCAAACATCTTATCGTTGATGAGCAGATCGCTGAAGGCGTTTTCGAGTTTCTCGCGATTGGGCTTCTCGAGGGTGATGGATTGGGCCTTGACCGCCTTGACGTATTGACTCAACGGCACCGGGGCAGCGCCGACATAGAGCGTCTCCTCCATGTAACCCAAAGCGCGATCACGTCCCGTCTCGCTCAGGGTGTACGTAAAGTCGCCCATATGGGCCGAGCCGACGTATCCGACCAGCTGCTGGCGTTTGAGGTCGGCGAGTCGCTCGACGACGAGGCGGTGCGGCAGCGCCACGACTTTGGCGATGCGCGCCCCGGGGGCCTGGCCGACGTTGAAGATGTACTTCATCAACAGGGCATCGACCATGTCGTTGTTGAGCCCGGCCTCTTCGATCGATTCGGGGGGCTTGGGGCGGAATGTTGTAGTCGAGGGCGGAGCGCCTTGTTCGACAGTAGGTGCCGGTGCGGTGGGCTTTTCCTGTTGCGGTTGGCGCGAAGCGGAACCGCCCAGCCCGATGGTGCTGCCCGCCGAGCGTTTGACGCCTGCCCCGAGTCTCAATCCTTCCGGACGCTGTGGTGCTGCTGTGGTGGTCCCTTCCGGCACGTCATGGCTCCTTTGATACAGGCAGAATCTCTCCCCACCTCCCTTGTTCTTTACGATACGTATGGCGTGGAGGCGCGGGAAACTCGACGTGTATTGGTCATCGTCCAGGTCAAGCCGGGGCTTGATCTCGGAACCTGTCCGATAACGGCGGTAAGACGTACAATGGCGATTCATTTCACGTGACAAGCTGAGAGTTGCTTCGCCCATGACCGGATGGAAATGCGATATGAACGCTATCGGAACGCGCGCAGGCCGTAATGATCTCTATTCGCCTTGGACGCTGCTGTGTCTTCTGGTTCTCGCCATGACGTGTGAATGCGCGCTGGCACTTGCCGGTTCGCCGGCGCCGGTAGATGGCGAAGGCGTGCTCCCGCCACCATTGCCGATCTGGCCCGGTGATGATGAGACCATTACGGAACGCCGGCCGACCTTGTTGATCAACGGCCGGCATGGCGCGAAGGGGTACGAAGCGGAGTTGGCGCGGGATTCCGCGTTCGGCGATCCGATCGTGCTGACCGAAGCGCGGGTTCGTGATGGGGCGATCACGCCGGTGGTGACCATGGCGCACACGGGTGAGCCACTGGCCGATGGGGTCTGGTACTGGCGTGCGTTTGCACTTGATGCAAGCGGTGAGCGCACGAAGGTCGCGAATTACCGCCGGTTTCGTGTGGCTTTGCAACCGGAGCATTTTATCGTAAAGCCGGGGCTCGCGCATCCTCGACTGCTGTTCCACGCGGGGCAGCAAGGGCAGCTCCTGGAGCGCATCAAACGTTCGTCACATCTTCAACGCGGTTGGATCTATCAGCTCAACGCCGCTCGGGGCATTCGCGGCCATACCCCGCCCGATGAAGCGTACGCCCGTGCGGGCAAGGGGCAGCACGGCAACTACAGCACCGCCGCCTCGTGGTATCACCGGCACATGGAAAACGTGGCGTTGATGGCGACGTTGACCGGGGATGACGCCATGACCCGGCAGGCGGTGGACATGCTGATGACCATCTGCGGGTATGAGCGGTGGCTGGGGCCGCTGTTCGATGACACGAAACACTTCGATCCGGTCTGGAACTCGGCATTGGAGACCGCCATGACGACCGAGGCGGTCGCCGTCGGTTACGACCTCTTGCATGACGCGTTGACGGAAGCGCAACGGACAACGGTGCGCGAGGCCCTGGTGGAGAAGGGCATCCGCCCGTTGATTCACGACTGGGTGGACCCGGTCGGCTCGTCGCAGATTCCTCGGCACCAGTTGCCGACCGGGAACTGGGTGATGGTGTGCGCGGGGTCGGCGGGGCTCGGCGCGCTGGCCGTTCTGGACAAACATCCGGAAGCGGAACAGTGGGTGCGCCTGGTGCGCAATCGCGTGCGGGCGTGGTTCAACGATCGCGGCAACGACTACTACGCCGATCCACCGAACCCGGGCAATCGCCCGTTTCCGATTCCCGTCGTCGGCCCGACGGAGCCGAATTTCGGTGTGGATGGGGGTTACAAGGAAAGCATCAGCTACATGAGCTACGGTTCGCGTTACGCACTTTTCTTCGCGGACGCACTGCGCCGATGTACGGACGCGGATCTGCTCGCCGACGTGCCCGAGGGGATGTTCGACGTGATGGCGTGGAGCTTGATGGCGTATCCCCGGGATGGCGGTGTGGAGACGCGGATCATCGATTTCGGCGATTGCGGTACGAGCGTGGCCTGGTACGGGGATCTGCTGGCGTGCATGATCGCCAATCGGCGCGACCCCCTGGCGGCGTGGATTTACAAGCGCGTCAACCCGGTGCCGACGTCGCCGCGCAACCTCTTGTGGTACGACGCGTCCGTGGCCGAATCACCACCGGATGCGACCCTGCCGATGGCGGCGTTCCGAACGATCGGCCAGGTGGTGATGCGTCGCGGCTGGGGCCCGGATACGCCGATGGCCGCCATCAAGTTTCACCAGAACCGGGGGCACCACGATCTGGGCACGGTGTTTCTCTACGGGCAGTCCAGTCCGACATTGATTGACTCGGGCTCGTCTCACTACGGCAAACCGATTTACCGCCAGTTCTCGTCGCGCAGCATCGGCCACAACGTCGTGCTGGTGGACGGGCAGAACCAGCGTTGGACGGACGGTGAGCTGCTGGCGGCGGTGAGCACGACGCGCATGTCAGCGGCCGGCGGTGAACTGTCGGCGGCCTACCCGGATCGGTTGGAGCGCTGGACGCGCGACCTGGTGATGCTGCCGAACCGGCAGGCACTGATTCTCGACCGACTGAAAGGCAAGGGGGAACGCCAGTATGACCTGGTCCTGCAGCCGGAGAACCCGTTCACGCTTGGTGATGAATCCACGCTGCGGATCGGCGGCGACGTGTCGCGCGCCGAGATTCACGTGGCCAGTGACGGAGGGTTCTCTCCGGTGGTCGAGGACGGCTATCACAAGACGATCAAACGCAAATACGTGCGATTCAATGCCAATGAAAGGTCGACCGAGCGCGAATTCCTGACGTACTGCCGTTGGCTCGATCCGTCGGAGCCGAGCCCGGCGTTCGCACCGCCGCAACGTGTGGGTGAGGGGTGGCGCTTGGAACAGGAAAATGATGCAGAGCGTCTCTCGGTCCGCGTGGGACCGTGCGAGGACGATGCGCTGAGGAGCGATGGGCGGTTGACGGTGGTGTGGCGTGAGGATGTGGATCGGCCCGGGTTACACGCGCTGCTGATGGACGGGCAATCGCTCGTCGTTGACGGCCGGGAGGTGATGCGCGCGTCGCGCGATGTGAACGTCGCCCTGGAGACCGGTCCGCCGATGCGCGTGACGGCCTGGGCGCCCGAGGCGGTGCAACTCACGCTCGCCGTGAACGAGGGTGTTGATCATGTGGCGCGAAACGGAAAGCCCCTCGGCGCGAAGCCGCGTGAGGGAAAGCTGACGATCGACCTGCCGGCGGGTGAAAGCGACTTGCGTATTCTCGGAGACGGCCCCGCGTGTACAGAGTCCGTGCGTGTGATTGGTGATCTACTGGCAGTCGAGATACCGCAGGGTCCGGCATTCGATGAGCGCATCGTGACGCGTTCGAGCACGAGCTACTCGGACGTGATCGACGCCCTCGACGGCGATCCGAATACGGCGTGGCACTCGCTGCCGACGCTGCCGATGCCGCAGTGGTGCGAGGTGGAACTGCCCGAGGCCGAGTCGATGTCGCGCGTGCATCTGTTCACGCGTTACCCGGTGACAGGCCGCGTGCTGGGATGGGACGAAGCCGTCGGCGAGGCCATCGAACTCGGCCCGTTCGAGACGGACGAATCCATACCACAGGCCGAAATCAGGTTCGATCCGCGGAAGCTCCGGCGACTCCGCGTCATCTTCGAGAAAATCGATTCCGCCAACAGCTCCGCCACGCTCTACACGCTGGATTGGGAGTGAACGACGCAACCGCGACGCAATCGCGATGGCAGACGAGACGACGCGCGATGAACTCCCGGCCGCTTCCTGATTCACCGGGTCAGCAATCGAGCATGCGGTTCAGGTACGCGCGAAGGGCAACGGCGTTGTTGTGGTCTGTGTCCCTGGCGGCGTAAAGGAGCGTAATCGGTTCACGGCGTGCCGCGTCCAGAAGGGGTTGCCACGCGTCGGGGTTGTCGTCGAGTTCCGCGTGGTAGCGGGCGACGAACTCCTCCCACTTGGTTGGATCGTGCCCGAACCATTGGCGGAGTGCCTTGCTCGGCGCCACATCCTTGACCCAGTCAGCGTATTCAAGCTCCTCTTTTTTCACTCCACGCGGCCAAAGCCCGTCGATCAGAAAACGCTCGCCGTCCTTGGGGGATGGGTCCTCGTACACCCGCTTGATTCTGATATCAGGTCGCTTCCGCGCCATGGGACGTCAGCTCGACTCTTCTTCAAACCTGTAGATCTTGCCGTCAAAGGCGAGGACGTAGATTTCGCCGTCGGGCCCCTCGGCGAACGAGGCTACGTTCTTCGGCTGCGCGAGGATGAGCTTGTGATCGAGGAGACGGCCGAATTCGTATCGCAGCGCCCAGATGTTGCCGGTGGCGTAGTCCGCGTAGATGTAGGCGCCGACGAGATTCTTCAGGCGATCGCCGCGATAAACATACCCACCGGTGACACTCATGCCGTCCAGCCGGTCGTATTCGAAGACGGGATCGAGCAGCGCCGTCTCGGCGCGGCCTCCGTGGAAGGGATGGAAGCCCTCGCGGATGTCCCAACCGTAGTTGCCCCCTCTTTCAATGATGTCGATCTCTTCCCACCGGACCTGGCCGACGTCGCCGGCCCAGAGCTGCCTCGTCTCGCGATCAAAGCTCATGCGCCAGACGTTGCGCAGGCCGTAAGCCCAGATTTCCGGCCGGGCGTGGTGTTGCCCGCGGAACGGGTTGTCCCTGGGAATGGAATAGGCGTTCTCGCGCGTCGGCTTGTCGACATCGATGCGGATGATGGTGCCGAGGAGCGTGGCGAGGTTCTGTCCGTTGCCGTGTGGATCGTTGGCGGAGCCGCCATCGCCGAAGCTGGCGTAGAAATAGCCGTCAGGTCCGAAGAGGAGGGTGGCCCCGTTGTGATTGCCGAAGGGCTGATCGACGATGACGATGGTCTGCTCGCTGGCGCGATCCAGTTTGTCGTCGCTGATTTTGAAGCGCGAGATGACGCCGCGGCGGGGCTTGGCGGCGGAATAGTAGATAAAGACGTAGCCGTTTTCCTGGAACTTCGGATGGAACGCGAAGGCCAGCAGACCCTCTTCATTGTGTCCACCGTTGTTGTAGGCGAGCACCGTATCGCGGAGATCGAGGACCACTTTCTTGGCGTCGACCTTCGGATCGTTGGTGAAGCTGTGAATGAGGCCGTCCTGACCAGTGACAAAAAAGCGATCGGGATCCCCCGGCGGGGCTTCCATCCAGATCGGCCGTTCGAAGGTCAGGTTCGGGAAGGCATCGACCATGCGGACATTCGGCAGGGGCGGATGCTTGGAATCCGAGGACGACTGGGCGTACGACGGAGCGACAAAGCCCGGCATCCACAGCGAGGCCAAGGCAAACATCATCGTGATCCGTCGCAGGCGGAAGCGCAAAACATCAGACACGGCAAACCTCAATCATACGAGAACATGGTGGATCGGCGATCGCGGCGCGGGGAACGGCCCCTCTCCGCGATTCGACATGCTCATAGCTTAGCGGGGCACGATGCGTCTGCCTAATCCGCACCGGAGGAAGGTAGCGGTTCAGTAGTCCACGTCGATCCGGCAGGGTCCGTCGAGCTTGCCGGGCAGAATGATCCACTCCTTGTCGACATCGAAAGCGTCATGGGCGTCGCCATTGCGGCGCACGTGCCGGATGGGTTTCTCTTCCGGATGGCGGATGCGCAGATAGATGGTATCGGGAGGGGTACGAGTCGGCGGATCGAGTTCGACGTGCGCGGACGAACCATCCTCCGTCATCTGCACGTTCCAGGAGAGCGGGCCGAAGCAGGACGGGGCGTCGGTGATGCCGATCGTCCGGCCGGAGGCGAGCCACTTGCGCGGCAAGGCCTGACCGAGGGTGAGATCGCCGTCACGCTCGTGGATGAACATCAGGCGGAGCCAGTAGGTCACCTGCGATTCGTCGGACGACTTGAAGTGATCGCCGGCGGGGAAGCCGAGCTCGGGCAGCGAATGCTCGTTGCACATGCGGAGTTCGGGATAGAATGCCGAGGCAAAGCCGTTAAAGAATGACCGGAGATAATGCTTGATCTCGTCGCGGTAGAGGTACGTCGGCGGGCCATCGAGCAGGTTGGCCTGCATGGAGAATCCACCGCGGTCGAACCAGAAGACATCGAAGGCGGGAATGGAATAGCCGAACTGCTCGGAGATATAGAGGTTGTCCTCGAAATCCTTGAGGATCCATCGCGCCTCCGGGCCGGACGGATCGATGAGCTTGTAGTGTGGTAGGAAGATGGAGCCTTCGAGCGTCTCGCGGATCCAGCCATGGGAGCGCCCGCGTTCGTACAGCCGCGAGGGAATCTTCGGGATATACGTGTTGTCGCGCAGCTTGACGACGGGGGCGCGGATCATCGACTCGCGCGTGCTCGCCAGAAAGTCCCCGTGAAAGGCTTTCGCCTCGGCCTGCATCTCCGCACCGCGCGGGTGGCCGAAGTCCGCCAGGGCGTTGGCGAGATCGAGTAGGCCCCACACGGTGGCGGAGTTGGTGCTCAGCCAGTACCAGTAATCGGTCACGTCCTCGAGCGAGCCCGCCGGCAGGCAGCCATACTCGATGGGGCGGCTGCCGTCGGGTCGCGTGATCATCGTTTCACGCCGCTGTCGCATGACCCATTCGCAGGCCTCGACCAGCTTCGGCGCCGCGTCGTTCATCCACGCCCGGTCGCGCGTCATCCACCAGTGTTGCGCCATCAGCCAAAGGACGTAACCGTGGTTCTTGTTGTAGCCGCAGCATTCGTGTCCGCCGGCGCCGTAGAAGACGCCCTTGTGATCGGTGTAGTTTCCGGGCAGCGGAACGGTGGACTGGTAATGGAAATACGAGTCGAGGTGGCGGCGCACTTCGACGTGATAGCCGCGCCGATCGAGGTCGCTGATCATCATGGCGGACTCGTTGGGATACACGCCGTAACGCAGCGTCGCCACGTGGGCGTGCAGGCGATCCGAGTCGAGTTCTTTGTAGCTGTTGATCATCAGATGGATGAGGTGCGCCTTGTAGAAATCGTCGAGCCACGGTTCGGAAGTGGTGATTCGCGTGCCGCGATCGACCATGGCTTTCCAGAAGCGGCAGACGCGTGCACTGACATCGGCATAGCGTCTCTTCGCGAGAGCGTCCGCCTCCTCGGCGTTGATGGTGATGGACGGGATGGTCACGAAGATCGTGTGGGCGTCGCCGGGTGGGAGGTCAAGTTCATAGCGTACGTGATCGCCGGCGGGAATCAGTGAGCCGCGATCGTTCGCGTTGATGAGGCAGCGAATGGCGGGTTGGCCTTCGTGTTGTGCAACGAGGCGCCCGTTCTCGAGAGTCACCGATTCACTGGCTTCGAGGGCGCTGGCGAATCGCAGCGTTGCCCGGCCCGTTTGATCTTCCGACGTGTTGACGAAGCGCACCCTGGCGAACAATGCCGTCGGGTCGTCAAGTCGAATGGCGTCCAGATCGCCGTCCAGCGTGTCGAGGATCGTGGTCTGCTCATAGTGAATCGGCCCCTCGGTCAACCACGTGCGCAGTTCGGGCAGGTAGCCGTCGGTGAGTGCGCGGCGGGGATGATCGGTCTGCTCGGGGAGGCCGAAGTGAAGCGTGAGGCGCCCGTTCCAGTGGCGGCGGTGCGTGTCGCGATCGCTCGGTTGCAGCTTGAACCACCGCTCGTCGACGTCGAACATGACATTGCCCTCCGGAGTCTGGCGGAAGGCGTTACGGTTGCCGGGCAGGCCGTGCACGAAGTAGAGCGGTCGCTTGAGCGGCATGAGGCTCCACGCGCGTTCGAGAGTCTGCTCCGGCATATCGAAGACGCGGTCGTAGACGGAGCGGCCGGGGAACTCCTGCAGTTCTTGGCGGTATTCCTCCAGCGTGATGCGATCGTCGGCGCGTGTGATGAGTACACCGAGGTCATTGATGAGGATGCGCTCGCCATTGGCGATGTCGTCGGCGCGAAAGGAGAAGGGATGAACGCCGTCGCGGACGGTGACGACCGTATCGTCATAGCGCGTGTTGATCGGATCGGCGGCGAGGGTGAGGTCGGCTTCTATACCGGAATTCATGGGAGCGTTGAAGGTCTTTCCGGTCACCTCGGCGGCATCATCCAGCGGACGAATCGCCTGAAGATGCCCATTGTAGATCTCGAGCGTGCCACGATGATGATCCGCCGCTTCGATATCCTCGGCCGCCGGTTCGCCCCATTGGATACGCACGGTAAGCGGGACGGTTTTCGCGTCGGTGATGGCTCGAAGCGTCATCTTCGGCAGGGGCTTGCTCGACACGACGCGCAGCTTGATCGTCTTGCGGTAGGCGACGCCATGCTCTCCGGCGTCGGGGAAATCCGAGTCCGCCGTGGAGGGGAAGCTGAAGGACATCGATCGGCCCGAGCCGTCTGCATTCGCGCGGATGGTTCTCCAGCTCCCGTTCGTCCAGTCGTCCATGGCTTCCCAGCCGACGCTGCCGGCGTTTTTCTCGCCGACGACCGTGTCGGCCTTGCCGTCCCACGCGCGGTGCCAGTATTCGATGCGAAGATCTTTCAGGTCGGGGTAAGGCTGGTCGGGTTCGACGGTCAGCGATACGTGCCGGATCTTGCGCGGCTCCGCCCATTTCACGCCCAGCACGGTACCGCCTTCGTCGTCAAGGGGGATTCCGAACGGAACGGCGTCAAACGAGGTCAGAAGGTCTTCGCCTTTTCCGGAAGTTGAGGAGGGAAGAACCATGATCGCTCCTGTCAACAGCGTCAGAAGTCGTGCTCGATGCATTGCGGTGCATTCCTGATGAAGGGAATCGTTGGAACGTGACGGCATGATACGCGTCGGGTCATGCGCGTCCAAGTGGAGGTCGGGATGAATGCAAGATGTGTGCGCGATCGAACGCAATGTTCTGCGCGATCAAACAACGCGCGCTTCCGGGGTGAGGGTTATGAAGGCAGCGAGCCTTTGCGGAAGACGAGTCCGATCGTCAGCAGGCCGACGAACGCCGCCAGGCCGATGAACGTCATCAGCAGTTTGCGTTGAAGGCGTGAGCCACCCGGGTTGTCCGGGTTCGATGCATCGGGCGAGCCCGTTGCCAGGATCGCCGGTTGCGTGGTGGCGGGCTGCTTGTGCGGGGTGAACGTAGCCTGGTCCTTCTTCGTCCACACCATGGGCAGATCGACACCGAGGCTGTTCGGGCTGCGCAGGCAGGTGCATTCCTCGGTCAGCCTGTCGAGCAAATCGTTGACCAGATGCGGGCGGATCTGCTCGCCCTCGAGCGGCGGGGCCATGAGCTTGCCCCGGCCGAAGACCACGCCGAGCCAGTCCGGACCGTCGGGCGCGATCTTGGCGAAGCTGCGGAGGGCCCGCTCGGCAGGATCATGACGATCGAATGCGACAACCCGAAGGCCGAACCATTCGTCCACCGATTTCTCCCACGCCGCAACGATCGCGTCGACGTGCTCGCGCTGGGAGGGATGCTCCTCGCCACCGCGGGCATAGAGCAGCACCGCCAGCCGCTCGCCCGTGTGTCGGCGGATCGCTTCGCGGGCCGGCGAGTCAGCCAGCGTGTCCAGGTCGCTGGATGAAGGGGAGGGCTGCCAGTGATCAATCACGAAGTGGGCGCGCTCGTAGCTGCGCGTGCCGATCAGCGCGGTGACCGGCGTGACCGGCGGGGCGCTGGGGGGGCCGTACTGCTTGGGCCAGTCGATGCTCTCGTCCGCCACGTTCACGAAGTGCAGCTCGACATTCATGTCTTCGTGCTCGAGTATCCACGACTTGAGCCGTTCGTAGACGGCTTGCGCTTCGACGTCCCCCGCTTCACCCATCACACAGAGCCGGTGCATGTCGCGCTGCGTATCGAAGCCGGCGTCGCGCATGGTGGTATATTCGCACGCACGCGCCGGAAAAGCGCCGAACGACGTGATGATCGCACAAACGAGGAATGTCCGGATCAAAACGGGGAGAATCCGAAATCCGAATGACAAATGACGAATGAAAGACGGTGGCCGACATGGATCAGACGCGCGCAGATTCCCTTTGACATTCGCCACTCGGGCTTCGTCATTGTGAGTCCATGGTGTCATACGCATCCGGGATCACTCATCGCATCAGTTGATTTACATCCAGCGGCTTGTCCGCCATGTCCGTCAGGCGTGCGCCGAACATCCAGTCGAAACGATCCTGCGTGATTTTCAGCAGCACGCGGTTGACGCCCTCGTGCCCCTGGATCTCGGCGACATCGGAGTCCGGGACGTATCCGCGGAAGACGTTGACTTCGCGAACCCGATCGCCGTTCACCCAGCAGATGAAACCGTCGTCGCTGCCGAGCTTGATCTTCAGCGGCATGGCCTTCTCCAATATGAACTCGCTGTAGGCGTAGATCGCGACGGTATCCAGTTCCCCGAACATCAACATCGGCTCCACACGGCCGTCGGGGGCGTTCGTCGTCATCAGTTTCCAGGACATCTTCGCCCGGTCCACTTCGAGCGGCTTGTTCACATCCACCTTTTTCGGGTCCACGTGCAACCGGTCAAAGGGGTGCTCGCCGTTGAACGGCACCGTCCCCGCCAGGTACCAGTTCGTCAGGAATCCCTGCGAACGCGGGTACTCGCCGAGTTCGTAGCCCAGCTCCTGCAACTGCGCGCTGATCGCCTCGCGCAGGGCCATGTTGCGTTCGGCCTGGTTGAGTGCCTTCATGAGTGAGGCGATGGCCTGCTTGCGGCCCTCTTCAGGATCCGAAGCACCGCGCACCAGCGTGTCCACGGTCTCTTCCAGCGAACGGGCGTCGCCGTAGCATTGGATGGTGCCGTTTTCCTGGACCACCACCACGCGTCCCTGTTGATCGACCAGCAGGCCGCCGGGGGTCACCTCGCCGGGCAGGCGCTGGAACCACTTGACCTGCCCGGTCTCTCCATCGAGTCCGTACAATCGCCACTGGTCGTTGATCTGGAAGGTGACCGGCACACTGACAACAGCCAGCACGCCGCCCTTGCCAAGCACCAGTGAGTTCACATCGCTGTTGTCGGGCAGGTCCGCCTTCCACTGCCGCTTGAACTCGCCGCGGTGATGAACATCCTGGTTCATGTACTCGATGACGGAGGCCGTCGTCGCGGCCTCGGGCGAGCGTTTCCGCCAGGGCGTGAAGACGATCTGCTCGTCATTCCACGCCGGAGGGATCTGCCCGCGAAGCACGAACTTGCCGCGTTTGGGGATATCCGCGTCGGGACGGGTCCTTAACTCGAACTGGCCCGAGTTGACCACGTTCGATCGCGCCGAATACATGAGCCGTCCGCCGACCATGAGGTAATCGTCCATGAACAGCCCGAGTTCCTGCCCGCGATTCGCTTGCGGGGAACCATCACCCGGGCCGGCGCCGAGATACTCGCCCGTCTTCAGGTCGTAAACGGCGGGGTTGATGACGTTACCACCTGCCATGTAGAGCTTGCCGTTCGCCACGGTCAAAATGCCCTGGGCCGAGACGCCCTTGCGAAGTTTACGATCGAGATGCCCCGTGCCGTTGTTCTGCCAGACGAGTTCGCCTGTCTTGGCATCCACGGCGTAGACGTACGTACCATCCGTATCGATCAGTCCGGCGGCGAAATACGCGACGCCGTCATGAATCAACACGCCGGTGTTGACGGGCCAGGTGGACAGCAGGTTGCCGTACGCCATGATACGCCGTTCGATCGGCGCCGCGCGGAAACGCCACAGAAGCTTGCCGGTGTGCGCTTCCAGGGCGTACACGTAGCCATCACCCGAGCCGAGATACACGCGTCCCTCCCAGAGCGTCGGCGGTTGCTTGATCGGCCCGGCGGTAGTGAAGGTCCACAGTTCCTCGCCGTTGACCGACTGCATCGCACGGACCTTGCCGTCCTCCCCTGCCACGAGCACCAGGCCGACCGTCGCGACCGGCGCGGTGGGGGCATACGCCTTCTCCGGTTGATAGGACCACAGGCGGATCACGCCATCGGGGATCTTCACCGGGGTCGAGGCGCTGCGTTCGAGATTGCGCCGATACATCGGCCAGTCGTTTCCATCCCAGGCCACGGCACCGATGTCCGTCGGATCATCCGCGAAGACCTCGAGACGTTCTTCGTTGGTCGCTTCGAAGTCGAAGCGGAAATCGCCCGCCGAACACATGCCGAGGCGCCCCATCAGCGTGAGGTTGCAATCGCAGGCCCACGGTCCGGCGTAGGCCATGCCGTTGGCGGCGATAAGCCCGTCATTGCACGACGGCCGGAACGCCCCGTTAAATACGACCTCTTGCTTTTCCCGATCGAATCGTGTGAGCCCCTCGGGCCATCCGCGGCAGAAGAGCGAGTCGGCGGTGGCGGTCAGCCGCGCGCAGGAGCGCTTCTTGAACCCCAACTCGCGGACGATCTCGCCCGATTCCGGTTCGACGACGAGCGTCTCGCCCTCGTCGCCGATGCCCACCAGCAGCATCCCGTCGAGATAGAGCATGTTCGGGTTGTTTGTCGTTTTCTTGTGCGTCCAAAGCAGCTTGCCGGTTTCCGGCGAGAGCGCCACCACGTTCGCCCGTGTCTGCGCTTCAAAGCACAACGCCTTGGGCGTGTACAACGCGTAACACATGGTGCGGAATCCCGGCGTCGAGCCCAGACCCTTGCCCGGCTTCTCGACCATTTCCCGCACCTCCGGATCGCTGTTCGACCAGAGCGGCTGACCGCTCTCGGCATCCAACGCCGCGACGTGCGAGTCGGGACCGTAGAAGAAGATCTTGCCGCCACCCATCACGATGGAACGTGAATCCATCGGCTTGGGCTCCTTGTGCGACCAGCGTTCGGTCCGCGAAGCCGTGTCGTACGCCACGAGTTGCGTGCCGAAACCCCAGGGCACGCGCTTGTCGTAGTAGCCCTGGCTGAGTTCGCCCCAACTCCAGTGCGGATTCTCACTGCGGACCACGGTGGTCTGCGGCGGATCCTTCTCGCGCCCGACGAGGGCGTACAGGATGCCGTCCTGCATCGCGATCCACTTGATATCACCGCGCCCGCGAACGATGTTCAGGCGATCCTTCTGCACGCCCGTTTCCGGGTCGAGCAGCAGCACGCCGCCGCCGTCCTCGGCGATCATGTGGAACGTCTCCTCGGTGGCGACGAAGGCGGATCGGTGGGCAAGGTAACCGTCGGGCAGTTTGCGCGTCCAGAGAATCGTGCCGTTGTAGCCGTTCCGCGCGACGAGTGTGTTGAGCCAGGGTTCCTCGCGTTCGTGGTGGGCGATGTGGCCCATGGCCATGAAGATCCGTCCACCGGCGGCGGTGGTGATGGCGGGCATGCTGATGTAATAGGGCAGACCGAGGAACTGTGTCATGTACGGCGTCTTGATGACCTGGTCTTGCGAGACCGGGTTGTTGTCCGGTCCGCGTTCCCAGTGGCTCCAGGTGTCGATGCCTTCGAGCGCGGGGGCGGTGAGGTGCAACCAGGTGCCACGTCCCGCCTTGCCGAGCAGGCGCGATTGGCCGACCTCGGCATCGCCCAGCCATGTCTTGAGCATGTCGGGGGTCAGCCCTGCGTCGGCTCTCCACTGACCGATGATGGCGTGCCCCTTGGGACGCAGGACGCGCAGCACTTCGCCGGCGGGGAGTATCTTCAGAAGATCCTCGGAAGCATCCGGGACGAGCACGACGTCCACGAGTCGATCCGTATGCGGCAGCGCGGTGAGCGGGCCGGTCTCGATGACCAGGCGGTCGTTGGCGTAGTTCCGCTCGTCCGCCATCGCCTGCAGTGCCCGGGCCTTGTCCGCGTCCGGTTCCCACACGTGAACAAACCACTCACTCTGCTCGATGAGATCCTCGATCGCTCGCGGCGAGGCCGGATCGACCATCACGCAGACCGCCCGGTGCACGCCGGTCAGTTCCAGCAGGCGATCGACCATGGCCTCTCCGCCGGATTGCGCGGCGGCGATGCCGGAGAGGAGCGGCAGGATCAGGGCGGCGTGGAGCACGGTTCGTGGTCGAAGGGTTGGCATGGCACATCCTCGTGAAGAAATGGCTGGGGTAGGCCGAGCCGACGCCGGATGGTTCTGTGACGCCGATATCGAGCCCGATTCTCCGAAAACAAGCAAGGGACCATGATACTCGACACGGTCCGCGAATCGAAGCGAAACAAAGAATTGCCCTGGCGATCGCGACCGACTCGTCGTTGGTTCGTATCAGGGAGTGCGGCCGGGGTTCGTGAAGCCTCCGCGGATGGGGTATGATCGTTGCGGCGGTGGGGGAGGCGCAAACCGGCGAAATCGTGCGGAGAACAACGGTGATGAGCATCCTGCGATCGACATGGCGAACGATGGCCCCGGCGATCGGGCCGGCGCTGCTGGTCTGGCTGGTCTCGGGGTGCGAGCTTCCGCCGAGCCACCAGGAGCGGGTCGAGTTTCGCGAGCGCAAGATGGAGGAGGGCTTCCGCAAGTTCGAGCGGATCGAGGAAGGCCGGCTCGACAAGATGGGGCACACGTTGAACCGGTTCGAGGAGATCCACCAGCGCGACCTGGTCAAGACCGAGCGGAACGCCGGTCGGATCGAGCGCTGGTTCGACAACGAGTTCGAGAACTGGGAGCGCTCGGTGCCGGTGAACGAGCGGCGTTTCGAGGAACTCATGCGCGGCGACACCGAGAACATCGATCGCAGCATACCGATCATTCTGTATTGATCTCCGGGCGCGTGCAGGGACCGCCCCTGTCGCTCTGGAAGGGCACCTCACACACTTCTCCATCCACGGACCACACGGAGAAGATCAAAGAGAAGTAAAAAAGAACGGAGAATGAGGCCGCAATCTTTCGGGGGATTCGGTTACAATTCAACAGGAACGCCACCGGACACCGAGAGGAGCGCGCTCCGCATGATCCAATGCAGCGACTGTGAACATTTCGTCCGCGGCCCGCAGGGCCAGCCCGGATTCAAATGCGACCCCTTCACCAACATCAAGGAACCCGAGTGTTTGACCAAGTGGCAGCTCATCAAGCTGGACATGATGGTCCGCTCGTACCAGGCCACCGTCCAGATGTACCAGCGTCTCGCTCCGTTGCAGGAGAAGATGTTCCGCCACATGGAACGCGAGATCGACGACGTCGAGGAATCCGACCAGTGGAAGTACGGCTACGACGACGATGATGACCAGGACGACGACAAGGACGGCCCCAAGCCGATGTATTGAGTTCGAAGCGTAATCCCGTCATCGAAAGTTGACATCGTCAGGTTGGTAGGGGGGAGAACTGTCCGCGGATTCACGCCCCGCCATCAGTCTTGCGATCGGATAGGATTCTGGTCGCACGTTGCACACACTCGGCCAAGATCTGCGCTTCGTCCGTGCCGTCCGCCGAGACCTTGCGTCCCCACAGATCCGTCCCCTCGCACCGCCACACCCCGGCGGACACCTCATCGATACGGAAATACCAGCCGTCGAGCCGATCGGTGATCGGGTAGTCGCGCTGCACGCGCTCCGGATCCAGTTTATGTTTGTATGCCGTCATTTTGATGGCTTTCTCTTGTTCTCATCCAACTGATCCGGCAGTTACTTCGCGTACTGAATCGCGTGTAGTGGGTATTCATTGTGGAATCCGGTGCCATGTTCCATTACATTCTAAGGATTATTTGACTGGTCTCAATTCTAATAGTCAAGACTTCAGATTGAAGGAGAGCACCATGGCGATCCCAAAGAAAGTCGAGAAACGGATCAAGGAGCACCTTCGGAGGTACCGTGGCATCCTTGATGACGCCCGAAGAGCAGACCGGAGCGAGCAGGACACAGTTACAATCGTGACCGATATGCTTGCCGATCTCTTTGGATACGACAAATACTCTGAGATAACCGGGGAGTACGCTATACGGGGTACTTACTGCGACATAGCAGTCAAAGTAGGCGGCAAGATACGGTTTCTTATTGAAGTTAAAGCGATTGGAAAGGACCTGAAGGAGAATCATCTTCGTCAAGCAACTGACTATGCGGCGAAAGAAGGAATCGAATGGGTTATTCTCAGCAATGGAATAGAGTGGCAAGCGTATAGGATGATCTTTGAGCAGCCGGTTCGATTCGACCATGTTTTCTCATTGGAATTCAATAATCCCTCAAACGATTTCAATGATTTACTGTACATGCTGTCAAGAGAAGGCATCTCAAAGAATATCCTCGACGACTTTCATGAGCAAAAGCAGATTCTGAATGCTCATCATCTTGCGGCACTAATCCTTTCAGATAGATTTCTGAGTGTGCTTAGGCGAGAGCTCCGGAAATTGGCACCAGGCATGAAGGTGGATTGTGAAGCGATTAAGGAAGAACTTGAAACGAAGGTAATCAAACTTAATGTGATCGATAGCGAGGAGCTCAAAGAGGCGAGCAAGAAAGTGAAACGCTCATTCAAGAAGATGGCATCAAGAAAAGCCAATCAGACAAAAAATGATTGTGACACAACTGAGAGGGATGTCTCATCAGCTACTGAGCAGCCAGCGAACAGCTAACTACTTCTTGTCGTCGTCGTCATCGTCGTCGAGCAGGAAGTCCTCGTCGTCGAGGTCGATCGCGGCGGTATCTTCCGTGCCGGTGAGGGCTTCCAGTTCGCTGATGGGATCGTCCTCGTCATCGAAAAGGTCGTCGGTATCGATGATGTCGGAGTCGTCGGCGCTCGCACCGGCGGCGCGGGCCTTGGCGGCCTTGGATTCGAGACGCGTCTTGACCGGGCGGACGTCGGTCGGCTCGCCGTCGATCTGCACCGTGAACACCACCGGGCCGATGACGATGTGGTCCCCGGCGTCGAGCTCCTGCTCACTGATCTTCACGTTGTTGACATAGGTTCCGTTGGCGCTGCCGAGATCGCGGATGGTCACTGACTCCTCTTCCGCGTTCATGATGACCACCGCGTGTTTTCGGGACACTTCCGCCAGGGGAATGCGCAGGTCGCACTCCTCCTGCCGTCCGATCACGGTCTTCTCGTCCTCGATCGGGAAGTCTTTGCTTTCCCCGTCCTCTCTGAACATGATCAGGCGCAATTCCACGGATGTCTTCCTCATGATTCGAAAGCGGGCGGCTTTCGGATACGCAAGTCGAGGAGGCGTATCCAGCGACACTCCATGAGTTTACAACTCGGGCTGTCGCGCGGCAAGTCGTCCTGACAAGCCGGCGCCGGGGCGGTCAGGGCGGGGCTCATTCCAGCGCCGCCGGGCGAAGCCAGACCATCCCGTAAGGTGCGATGGCGACCGGTTCGTGCCCGGGGGCGGGGTCGATTTCCCCGGCGGCGAGCCCCGGAACGGCGCGATGCATCCGGTCGGCGTCGGTGGTAAACGGGATCGTCCTCAGTGTCTCGCTGAGGCCCTCGATGCGGACCGCCTGCGGCTGATGCGTCTGGTTGATGAGCAGGAGCGTCGGTGTGGCCTCGTCGGATTCCTCCACCGCCAGCGCCTGCACGCCGAGCGGGGCGGAACTGCGGGTCCGTCGCACCGCGCGCCCGCGTTGCCCGGAGAGCCATCCAAGCACAAGCCCCGAAGGGTACGGCCGCGATTCGCCGCCATCGAATCCCGGCTGAGGGAAGTCGGCGGGGCGATAGAAGACGCCGGCCGGCCCGGTGGCGTCGAAGAGCGTGGCGAAAGCGGCGCCTCCCCCGGCGAGATGCTTCACGGAGGTCGCCAGCCACGCGGCGGCCAGGCGACCGGTGTAGCGCGGTGTCGGTCGCGGGCGAGGCCACGCGCCGTCCAGCGTGAACGGCCCCATGGCGGCGGGAACCTCCGCCTGAAGGTGCCGCGCGGTGTCGAGCTGCATGGCGATGCCCCGCGTGTTCTCCATGAGCGTCTCGTCGTCCTCCTGGTGGATGGCGGGAGATCCGGCCCAGCAGACAAAACCGGGCTCTGCCAAAGCCCACGCGCGTAACTGAGGATGGCTGGAGACGGCGACGGACCCCGGTCCACCGTAGCGCAGGTCGATCTTGATGCCCGCGGTCACCGCCATGAGCTTGAGTTCCGGGAGGATATCGGGCGAGGCGTCGCACGCTTCGATCATGATCCGCCGCGCGCCGGCATTGATGAGCGGCTTCATCAGGTCGGGCAGGTGATCGAGGTTGGCATCGGTGAGCCCCGAGATCGAGAGCATCACCCGATCGGATACCGCCAGAAGCGTCGGCGCGGCGGCCTGCACGCGTTGCGTGGCGGACGTCGGATCAGCCATGTCCAGGACGAGCCGCAGGTGATTGAGTTTCACATCGGCCAGCGCGTGGCATTCGGCTTCGGTCAGCGCGTACTCGCCATCGGCGGCATGGAGCGTGAGCCCCAGCAACGGGACATGCCCGACCTGTTCGGCGTCCACCGTGATCGTGACCGGGTCGGGGAATGGCTGCGATTCGCGCGCGACCTTTTTCGGAGCGGGATCCTCAGGTGCGTCGAGGAGCGAAAGCGTGAAGGTCTGCGCGCGGCGCTCGCCGGCGGTGATCTTCGGATAGTCATGCGGCAGCGGGGCATACGCCTTGTACGTGGTGTCCATGTAAAGCCGCTGGTCTTCCATGTCGAAGAGGGCGTCGGCGATGCGGCACTCGACGCGCGGTCCGCCCGGTGGCTGATAGCGAATGGCATGGAATTGCGCGCCGACCAGGTCGTGATCGAGATAGCGCGAAAACCGTCCATCGACTTCGGTGTCGTCGCTCTTGAGGAGTTGAAACGCGCGCCCCGCCAGCGTGTCGGCGGGCAGCAGCAGGCAGAGACCGAGGCGGTTGGAGAGGAAGTCGGTGTGCGGCTCGCCTTCACCAAGGAAGGTCAGCGTGCCGTCGGGCCGCGCTTCGATGGTGCCGTGCCACGTGTAGTCGACGGTGTCGCTCTTGCACTTGGCGTCGAAGGTGATCCGCAGGAGCTGTTCGTCGCAGGCGATGTTGACGTTATGGAACTCGGGATAGATGGTGTCCCATTCGCCGTCGCGCACCCCGAAATAGACGCGTCGGACGAGCTCCACTTCCCCGACGCGAACATGCTTGATCATGCCGTCCTCGAACACGAACCGGATCGGCCCGGCCTGGACGGTCGTGGGTTCGCGCGGGGGACGCGGCTCGCCGTACAGGCCGAGGGATTGGGGATCGGTGGCGGTCATGAAGGGATGTCTCCGTGAGTAGATTGCGGGGGAGGGGAAGTTGAGATCGGCTTCGTGTCTTCCGTGGGCGTCACGGGCTGACGCGCGATGTCGGCATGCTCGGTGGCGACGCTTCCGGAATCGCCCGTTCCGTTTGGAGTGGCCACGGCGGCACGCCAGTACGCGCGCAGTTCCTCGACGAGCCCGGGGCGATCCTGGAGTTGCAGCGTCTCGCGATCGATTTCACGCCGGTCGACGGGAGATACGCTCCGCCGGGTGATGTAGACGTACTTGGTCGTCAGGTTCCGGTCGACGGGGACATACGCGTCGATGTCCCGCACCTCGGCCCAGGGAATGCTGAGCCGGGTGAAGGGGGTCTGGTAGTGAATGTGCGTCCCGGTGGCCTGAACACGGCAGAGGTAGCCCCGCCCGGTGGCATAGAGCGAGATGGCGGCGACCAGCGAGGCGGAAATACGGACCCACAGCGGCATGCCTGACGGCACCGCCAGGAGCACCATCATGGCCGTCAGCGGTCCCATCACGGCGGCAAAGACCGCCGGGGGCGTGCTGAAGAAGGGCCAGGTGCGCGGTTGTGGGAACGGTGTGCGAGGCATCACGTATCCTTCGTGGCGAAAAGAACTTCCGGGACTCGAAGGAGGCAACTTCCGACTGGGTCCAGATTTTACATTCCCACCCGGTGGCGGGCCAGCGGCGGGGATGGAGAGGTGGCTTGAC
>CAZUAQ010000062.1:0-29562 GCA_964618455.1 uncultured Planctomycetales bacterium
CATCGAGAAGCACGTAATAGGGATAGAGCGTGATCGGATCGATCTGCTTCGCCCGGCGGTAGGCTTCACCGGACCAGCCGGTCAGCGTGATCAACAGAAGCAGCGCGCCGATCCCGAGCGGCACTTTGCGGACGCGTCGCAGGCCGATGCGCGTCGTATCCGGGCCGGTCAAGTCGTGGCCGCATTCAGGACAGCGCGTCGATGAAACCCCGGTGAGGTTGTATCGGCAGTGGCGACAATGGCGGGCGTTGCCCACGCGCCGACCGCGCAGCCCCACGATAAGAAGAACCAACCCCAGCGCCGGCAGCGCAAACCCGGCGATCTTGAGCGACAGGATAAGTGTATCGATGGACGGCATGGATTCCCCAAGTCAACGCTACCGTTCCGAAACCCCGACACCATCTGTTATAGACAGAATGGACAGGATCTACAAGATGAATCTCATCCTGTTCATCATCTCAATCCTGTCCATTCACCCGCATATGCGCCCAACCATCCCCCGCCTCCTCCATCTGCGTCATCCGCGCAATCTGGAGATGAATCCCAAGGCGCCACGGAGCAACACGCGAATTGCCGACGCCTCAGAAAGTGTGTGAGAAGCTCTTCCAGAGAAAGAAACGGTCCTTGAGCTTCTCACACACAAGCTCACTCCCGCGGCGTCAGCTTCGCGACGAAACCGCCGAACTCGTGCATCGTCACGTTCAGCGCGGCATACCGCACCAGCGTCTTTGACCGGATCTCACACTGGCGCGGATTCGACCACGTGCGGTCGCCGTCGGTAATGAGCGTGGCGTCGTAGGTTGCGCCCTCCGGCAGGAACTCCATGATCAGCCGGAAGGATCGGCCGCGCTCGCGCTTTCTGCCGAAGGTGTCCGAGGCGTTCATCCCCGCCAGATACCAATCGTCCCCGTGCCGCCGCGCCGTAACGATGTACTCGCCGGGCGAACCTTCCAGCACGTGCGTTTCGTCCCAGACCGTCGGCACCTCGCGCAGGAACGGCAGCGCCGGGTGACCGCGATAGTTGCCCGGGAAGTCCGCCACCGTCGTCAGCGGCGCGAAGTACACCACGTACATCGCGAGTTGATGGCACGTTGTGCCCATGACCTGCGGCCCGTCGTCGCGCACCTGGAAATGCTCCGGCAGCGCCACGTCCAGCCCGCCCGGGGTGTAGTCCATCGGCCCCGCCGGCATGCGCGTGAACGGCAGCGTCACGTTGTGCTGCGGCGTCAGGTCGCGCGACCACTTGTTCGCTTCCGCGCCGAGCACCGCCTCCCGCGCGATCATGTTCGGCCACGTACGGTAGATGCCCGTCGGCTTGTACGCGCCGTGCATGTTGACCATCAGTTTATGCTCGGCTGCCTTGCGCGCCACCGTGTGATACCAGTTCACCATGGACTGGTCCTCGCGGAGCATGAAGTCGACCTTCACGCCGGCGATGCCCCATTTCTCGAAGAGCGGGAAGGCCTCGTCCATCTGGTGGGCGGCGTGACCCGAGGAAAGCCAGAGCCAGATGCCGACGTCCCGGGCGCCGGCGTACGCGATCAGCTCGGGCAGGTCGATGGCAGGCATGGGACGCGTGATGTCGCTGAGGCGGATCGGGCGATCCTCCGGGCCTGGCACGTTCGCCCACCAGTACCACCCCTCGTCGAGGACGATGCCGTCGAACCCGTTCTCGGCGGCGAAGTCGATGTAGTGCTTCATCGTCGGCGTGTTGACGCCACCGGCGAAGTCGACGCCGGTCACCATGCGCTTCGACCACCACGGCCAGACGACCTTGCCGGGCTGGATCCACGAGGGATCCTCGATCGCACATGGCGGATTCAGCCGCGGGACGATTGGGGACTCGACGAGGTCCCCGGCACGGCGGCCGAGCATCACCACGCGCCAGGGCGACTGCATGGGCACGTCACGGACGACGGCGGGCTGCCCGCCTCGCCGCGCCAGGCGCGATGCCAGCACCGCTCCACCGCTTTGACCGTGCGTCTCGGGCACGAGGAACATGCCGGCGTAGTCGTCGAGATGCGCCTCGGTGATCAACGACCAGTGCCCGGAGGGATGGCGCAGGGTTGTCGGCAGGCCGATCAGCTTCGCTTCGAGCTTGGAGAGCGGCGTGCGGTGGTAATGGTGTTCGTACGACGTGCCGAAGCTTTTGACGGGCAGCGCGAAGACCTCCGGATCGTCGGGAAAGGCGAAGGCGGTGCGCTCCTCATTGATGCGGACGGTGGATGGCCCTGGCTTCGTCACGGCGTAACGGAATGCCACGCCATCGTCGTAGGCGCGCACGATGACGCGTAATGTGATGTCACTGTGCGCGGGGTCGACGTAGTCGGCGATCAATTCGTGGCCATGATCGCGCAGCAGTGTCTCCGGGCGGTACGGCTTGGGATAGGTCTCATCGAACTCGCGCATCTCGTGCGACGCCAACGCCAGCCCCGGGCCGAGCATGACATCCTCCGCCAGATCGAGTCCGAGGCGGACCGGGCCGACCAGATGCGCCTCATCCATGGTCACGTGCAATGACGGGCCAGTATCGCCCGGGCGCAGCATCGCCACGACTTTGCCGTCAGGCGACGCGACGCGAACGTCGTTCGCCTGAAGCCCCGACACGCCACCCATCACCACGAACAGACAGAGCAATCGATTGTACATAAGACACTTTCGTATGAGTTTGAGAACGAGCGTCACATCAGCGCACGCGCCGCTTTGGTCATTCGGCTTTCGTCATTTCTTCCCGGCTTGTCTCGCCAGCCGCATCATATCATCGAGCCGGACGGGAATGAATCGTTCCGGATCGAGTTCGCGCATGATCCTCCGGCACTGCGTCACGACGTCCTTCCGGGGACTGCGATAGACGCAGACGAAGGAAGGATCGCCCTGGCGGTCGGCGGCGGCGCGGATGCGTTCGGCGATCTGCGCCGGCGTGCCGTAGTAGTGCACGAGCGGGGCGGGCATGAAGACGACCGGCGTGCCGTCGGGCAGGTGGCGAACCGTCTGCTTCTTCCAGCCGAGGTGCACGATGCCGTCGAGCCTGGCGCGGCGGGCGTAATCGGTGTACGCGTCGTAATCCGGCTGACCGTTGCTCCAAAGTTCGACCACGCGGACATCCCCCGCGCGTAGGTGCGGCGCGGCGAAGTCGATGTACGGCTGTGGATCCGGGAGCTTGTTCATGAACACGTAGCCCGCCCCGCCCACACCGGCGTAGAAGAAGTCGTTCGGCGTGGCGGTGCGGTAGTAATGGTGGACATGCGCGGGCATGTGCTTCACTTCGCGCGGGTTGAGCCCCCAGTTCATCGGCAGCTTTCCGCGCTGCGGATCGGTCCATCCGCCCATGAAAAAGGAAGCGGTCACGCGGTGCGTATCACCTTCGCTGATGAGAAACGCCACGTAACACTTGGCGTCGAGCCGCGCTTTCCGCAGGGGGGAGCGCGATTGCCGGAAGCGCAGCTTTCGCCGCCCGGTCGCGATCGCCTCGTGGTAGGAGAGGTTGGCGGAGCGCCCGCACATGAGGTAGTGGTTGTATCGATTGATGAGCGTGGTGTGTTTCCATTCGGGCTCGGCCCAGCCATAGATGGCGGCGGGGGCCTCGAGGCGACGGAAGATCCGCCGGAAGAGACGCACGTCTTCGGGATAGCCGGACACCTTGCGCTTGAAGTAGCAGTCGGGCCGGGCGACCGGAGCGAGGTTGAACACGAACCCGCGATGCCGCACGGCATAGTCGAGGGCGGTGATGACGCCCAGGTCGTAGCCGAAGTCCACGTCGTCGTGCGACTGCCCGGCGTTAAAGGCGAGCCGGCGATGGCATCGGGGCATCAGTTCACGGATCGCCCAGCCGTAGGCGTCGGCGGCGGAGGCCCAGTTGAACCGGCGCAGGTCGTGAACCACGTCGGGCTTCCACGGCATCTGCCGGAGCTGGCCCGGCGTGAGTGGCAGGAGGTCCTCCAGCCCCGCCAGCGTCACTGCCACCCAGCGCGTGGCGTCGAGCTTCGGGTCGTAGAGGACCGCACCACGAAGATCCTCCCGAAACGCGCGAAGCAGCCGATCACGCGAGCGCACCGACTTGGCGCGAAGGTTCCACTCTTTCACGTTGAGCGCTCGGCGGTGCGCGTCGGCACGGGCCCAGTCGCTCAGCGTACCCGTATTAAACTGCAGCCGCGGCCCGCGCCGATTGACGATCCCCTGCAGGGCCAGGAGCGACACCCGCCAGGGCAGTGTTCGCTTGGCCTCAGGCAACGCGAAATAGATGGCCGACTCCGACATGCGTTCGTTCCCCACAAGTCCCTATCTTCACAAACACCATACACCAGCACGCCGGACAGCCCCAGTGTACCACCGAGCCGACTTCTTTGGTCCTGACCGCGCCGCCCACTTCGCCCTCGCGTTCCTTGCTGCGTGCCCGCGCCCTTCATAAGATGAGGTGCATCCTGACGGGTGCCTGATGCACGTTCCCTGTTTTTCCGGGAGTGAACTCTTGCCGACACGACGTGAAATGATCCAGGCGACGGGACTCGCCGCCGCGGCACTTGGCGCGCCCGCATCGGCGCGCTCGGGCCAGAACACGAACAAGAAGAACGCCGTCGACGCGCGGAAATACCTTTCACGGCTGATCTACAAGAAGCAGGATCTCGACGACTGGTTCACCGGCAACGGCTTCCCTTTCGCGCGCTACCACAGTGAATGGGGCTGGCTGCTGCGTGACGTGCGGATGCTCGACGGCATCGACGGGGCGGTCTCGACCTACACCTACCCCTCCGACCAGTTGTACGCCCGGCGGATGATGGCCCACCGTGGTGATCGCCCCTGCCGGATCAACACCTACGGCGACAGCTTCACGCAATGCCACCAGGTCAACGAAGGCGAGACATGGCAGGAAGTGCTCGCCCGGCATCTGACCGAGCCGATCCGCAATTTCGGCGTGGGCGCATGGTCGGTCTACCAGGCCTATCTGCGGATGCGCTATGTTGAGGAGCGGATGCCGTCGGATGTGATGATCTTCAACATCTACGATGACGATCACTACCGCAACCTGGACGCGTGGCGCAATATCCGGACATACCGCGGGCAGCGTTTTCTCTGTCCGACGCTGCCTCACCTCGTGGTCAACCCGGAGACCGGCGAAGCCCGACAGGAGCCCAATCCCTGCCCGACGAAGGAATCGTTCTACCAGCTTTGCGACCTGGACTGGGTGGAAGAGCGCTTCAAGGACGATTTCGTGCTCGGCATCATGCTGGCCCATCAGAACGCGCGGGAGGGTAATCCGGATCGCGCCTATGAGTCGATCATGAACATGGTGCGCACCCACGGCATCACCACGCGGATCGACAAGGGCGAGACCATCAGCCGCACGGCGAGCGTGCTTCACGCCAGGACGGCGGTCACCGCCACGATGCGGATCGTCGATTGGATCGAGGATTTCGCCGCCGCCACCGGGAAGAAAACCCTCTACGTGCTCTCCTTCAACGCCATGAACGTGGCCCGCCGCGTCAAGGAAGGGGGTCGCTTCGACGCCGACTTCGTGGCGTACCTGAAGAAGCGCGAGTTGAACTTCGTGGACCTCATGGAGGCCCATCTGCAGGATTTCGCCACGTACAAGGGCGATATCGAGAGCTATCTCCAACGCTATTACATCGGGCACTATAATCCATGGGGCAATTTCTTTACGGCGTTTGCCATGAAGGACAAGCTCGTGGAGTTGCTCGAACCGAAACCGGTAACGTACCAGGTACCTTGAGTGCGCGAGTCTATTCAATCACCAGATCGTGACGGGAGTCCATGTCGAAATCGCCATCAGTGACGACGCCGCAAGCGACGGACGGGACCGCCCTGATCGCACAGGATCCATGGCTCGAACCGTTCGCGACCGCCCTTCGCTTACGCTATTCTCGCCTCCGGCAGAAACTGCAAGACATCGAATCCGTGTTCGACTCGCTGGACGCGTTCTCGCAGGGCCATCGGTACTTCGGTTTCAACCGCGGCAAAAGTGACGGCCGGCCGGGTCTCTGGTATCGCGAGTGGGCCCCCGGGGCACACGGGCTCTTCCTGATCGGCGACTTCAACCAGTGGGATCGCCAGGCGCATCCGCTCGAACGCGACGAGTTCGGCACGTGGCACCTGTTCCTCCCCGACGGTGACCCGCAGCCGACCCATGAGAGCCGCGTCAAGGTCCACGTCACGTCGCCGAGCGGCGGTATGGATCGCATCCCCGCCTACATCACCCGGGCCATCTACGAACGCGGCACCAACGCCTATACCGGCCAGTTCTGGGAACCGAACGAACCTTACACGTGGCGATTCGATTTTCCGAAGCTCGCCGGCTGCCCGCGTATTTACGAAGCGCACGTCGGCATGGCTCTCGAAGCCGAACGCGTCGGCACCTATCGCGAGTTCGCCGATCTTGTGATCCCGCGCATCCGCAAGGCCGGGTACAACGTGGTGCAGCTCATGGCGATCCAGGAGCATCCGTACTACGCCTCCTTCGGCTATCACGTGAGCAACTTCTTCGCCGCTTCCTCACGCTTCGGGACGCCCGAGGATCTCAAGTATCTCATCGACTGCGCCCACGGCGCGGGGCTGCGCGTCTTCATCGATCTCGTCCACAGCCACGCCGTGAAGAATGTCCTCGACGGGCTCAACCAGTTCGACGGCACCGGCCATCACTACTTCCACGAAGGCTCGCGCGGCGATCACGACGCCTGGGATTCCAAGCTCTTCGACTACGACAAGACCGAGGTGCTGCGCTTCCTGCTGAGCAACGTCCGCTACTGGCTGGAGGAGTACCGATTCGACGGCATCCGCTTCGACGGCATCACCAGCATGATGTACCTTCATCACGGGCTGGGCAAGGACTTCACGAATTACGGCGACTACTTCAATCACGAAATCGACGAGCCCGCCGTCACCTATCTGCAGCTGGCCAACACGGTCGCCCATGACGTGCGCGATGACGTCATCACCGTGGCAGAGGATGTCTCCGGCATGCCCGGCCTCGCGCGACCGGTGCCCGAGGGCGGGCTGGGCTTCGATTACCGGCTTGCCATGGGCGTCCCGGATTACTGGATCAAGATCCTCAAGGAGCAGAAGGACGAAGACTGGCACATGGGCCAGTTGTTTCACACGCTCGTCAACCGCCGCAACGGGGAGAAACACGTCGCCTATGCCGAATCGCACGACCAGGCACTCGTTGGCGACAAGACCATCGCTTTCCGTCTCATGGATGCCGACATGTACTGGCTCATGAGCAAGACGGGCGACAAGAACATCATCATCGATCGCGGCATGGCGCTTCACAAAATGATCCGCCTGGCGACGTTTGCCATCGGCGGCGAGGCGTATCTCAACTTCATGGGCAACGAGTTCGGCCATCCCGAATGGATCGACTTTCCTCGCGCCGGCAACAACGATTCCTACAAGCATGCCCGGCGGCAGTGGTCGCTGCGCGACAGCCCCATCCTGCGCTATCGCGATCTGGCCACGTTCGACGAAGCGATGCAGAAGATCGATGTCGATCACGGGCTGCTCTCCGCCTGGCCGACCGACCTGATCCAGATCCACGAAGACCTCAAGCTGATGATCTTCCACCGCGGCCCGCTGGTGTTCGCGTTCAACTGGCATGCCACGCATTCCGTGGCGGACCTGCGCTTCGGCGTGCCCGAGTCGCGCAACTATAAGCTCATCCTCAACACCGATGCGCTCTGGTTCGGTGGCCAGAATCACGTCAACGCCGGTCAAGTCTACATGTGTCAGCCGATCCCGTGGGATCACCGCCACCAGTCCATCCAGATCTACTTGCCAGCCCGTACCGCTCAGGTCATGATACCGATCGACGGCGAGTGATTTGACCGACGCCATGAGTTCGCTCGAGACTCGTCACATTCTTACGAACCCCAAATCCATTGAGGAGGTGCCCCGTGAACGGGCGGATGCTGACCCCCCTGATGATCCTGTTGCTGACCTGCGTCGGCGCGGCGGCGCTCCCCGCGGCGGAAGTGCAATACCCCGCCAACCGGGAACCTCTGCGGCCGTCGTCGTATGTCCCGCTGCCGGTCGGCACGGTCATGCCGTCCGGATGGCTGAAGCGACAGCTCACGATCCAGGCCGACGGCCTCACCGGCCACCTTGACGAGTTCTGGCCCAGCCTCACCGACTCCGCCTGGACCGGCGGCAAGGGCGAAGGCTGGGAGCGCGGCCCCTACTATCTCGACGGCCTTGTCCCGCTGGCCTACGTTCTCGAGGATGAGCGGCTGATCGAAAAAGTGGAGGGCTGGATCGAGCCGATCCTGGCCAGCGCCCAGCCGAATGGCTGGTTCGGGCCGGAGAAGAATCGCGATCGCTGGCCACTGGCGGTGGCGTTGAAAGTCCTCGCTCAGTACCACGAGGCGACCGGCGACGAGCGGGCGCTGAAGGTTATCGGTGGCTACCTGAATTACCTGTCAACGCATCCACCCGACTGGCCGGACCACGCCTGGCGCGGCATGCGCGCGATGGAGCATGCGGTGACGGCCTACTGGTACTACAACCGTACCGGCGACGAACGCGTCCTGCCGATGGTCGAGTCGATCATGCTCAACTGCTTCGACTGGACGGAGTACTATCTCGATTTCCCGTATGACGATCGCGCGTTGAAGGCAGGCATCGACTACAGCCATACGTCACACGTGGTGAACATCGCCATGGGGTTCAAGTACCCCGGCATCTTCTACGCGCAATCCGGGAACTTTCTTCATGCCAAGAGCGTGTACGAGGGGCTGAAGAGCCTGGACCGGTACCACGGGCAGGTCACCGGCCGCTTCTCGGGCGACGAGCACCTTTCCGGCCGTCCGCCGACCCAGGGCACGGAGTTGTGCGCGGTGGTGGAATTCATGTGGTCGCTGTCGAACCTGACGGCGACGCTGGGCGATCCTCAGTTCGGCGACCGGCTCGAGGCCCTGGCCTACAACGCCAACCCGGGCGCGTGCACGGCGGACTACTGGGCGCATCAGTACGACCAGCAGGCCAACCAGGTGTACGTCAGTGTCGACAAGCGTGACTGGTCCACCAACGGCAATGATGCCAACGTCTACGGTCTGGAGCCGAACTACGGCTGCTGCACCGCCAACATGCACCAGGGCTGGCCGAAGTTCGTGACGCACATGTGGATGGCGACGCCGGACGGCGGACTGGCGGCGGTCGCGCTCGGCCCGAACACGGTCACGGCGAAAGTGGCGGGCGGAAACGAAGTGACGATCGAGCAGAATACCGCCTATCCCTTTGACAATCAGATACGTTTCACTCTCCGCACCGAGACGGCCGCCAGCTTCCCGCTGCACGTGCGTATTCCGGCGTGGGCGGACGGCGCGACGATGGTCGTGGCGGGCCACAAGCAATTCGTCACGCCCGGCACTTACAAGGTCGTCGAACGCTCCTGGAGCGACGGCGACGAAGTGGTGTTGAACCTGCCCATGAGCGTCCGGGCCGAACGGCGGTATCGCGGGGCGGTGGCGCTGCTGCGCGGGCCGATCACGTACGCGCTGAAGATCGGCGAGAAGTACACGCAGTTGCGCCGGCATCACGAGGAACTGCCGGTTATCGACTGGAAGATCGAGCCGACGACGCCATGGAATGTCGGCCTGGCGATCGATCCGCGCAATCCCGCCTCGGCGGTGCAGGTCGAGACGCGCGAGGTGAGCGACGTGCCGTACGCCAACGACGCCGCCCCGGTCACGCTCAAGGTCAAGGGCAAGGTGATTCCCGGCTGGGGAATGAAGAACAACTCCGCCGACCAGGTGCCCGAGAGCCCGGTCAAAGTCGACGGCAAGCTCGAAGAATTCGAGCTGATCCCCTATGGCAGCACGCGCCTTCGCATCACGGAATTTCCGCTGATCGACCTCGGCAAGTGATGTGGACGGGGGACGCGCGCGGCGGATCAGCCCTTCCGCGCGACGAGGATGAGGTCGGGACTGTGCCCGGGGTCGTAGGCCTCGCGGGCGTGAGAACCGAACGTCTCGATGCGGTCGCTCCCGCATGCACGCAGCAGGGTCTTCAGGGCATCCTCCTCGAGCATCAGCAGTGGTGAGGCGTGCGTGTCGATGTTCGGAGGATGGCTGTTCTCGCGAATGGTGACGGTCTCGAGGCAGGCCCCGTCGGCATGGCGATGAATCCCCTTGAGCAGAAGGATGTGCTCGCCGTCAAGGGCGAGGCGTTGCTTCTTCTGCCAGTGGACCGGCCCGGCGGGAATACGACGAAGGTTGAGCAACCCGATGACGCAGAGCCCCCCGGGGCGAAGTGCATCCATCATGGCGGAGATCGCCTCCCCCACCGCCGCGTGATTCGACGCCAGGGCAAGCGAATTGCCCTTGCACACGGCTACGTCGAACGGCTCCTCGCCGGGCACCGGCTGATCGAACGGGCGTACAGCCCAGCGCAGTTTTTCCGATTCACCGTGCGTTTTCCGGCAGTACTCGATCATGGCGGGCGAGGCATCCGCCCCCTCCACGATGAGTCCCCGCTCACCAAACGCCGCCGCATGACGCCCCGTGCCGCAGGCCACATCGAGCAGCCGCTTCGCCTGTGTGGCGGCGAAGATCTGATCGTAAAAGGGAAGCTCCCGACCCAGCCGCGCGGACCAGTCGATCATGGCGTCGTAGAGATCGGGACGTTCGCGAAAAAGACCGGCATGCGAATCGGGGGTGTTGGCAGACATGGGGTTTTCTCCCGTCAGGATCCTCCCGCCAACGGATCGGTCAATAGACGGGACGACCGAAACTCGAATTGAATCAACTCATTTTCTGTATTATCCGGTAGCTAAAAAGCGAAGAACCCTACGAGCGACTCTTTCCGTATTCCCCACTTGACATTCCCAGATTACCATAATCCTCCAGCCTGAGCGGCGTAATCGACGTTGTACGGCAAAGTCTCTTCGTTGGTTAGCTTCAAGCTTTGATCGCCACCAGGCTACACGGGACTTCGGTAGGCGGCGTCCAGACGGGCAGTTATGTCGGTGCCAAAAACATCCATTCACAAAAATGATTGCTTGTCGGGATGTAAAAACCAGATCTGGGCATCCAGGAAGATCACGACGATGCAAACGAAACCGATAACCCATCCGATGCACAAGCTTCCGAACCCATATTTCAGGCTTGGTATCTTTGCTCTTTACTAAGCCCATCACCTGGCTACGGCGGGTAGGGGATATCGAGTCCATGGTTGACTATCTCCTGATTTCGCCGATCATATTCCGCATGGATAATGATAATTCGAATACAAACGGTTTCAATGCCAATCTGGTGGCGGATGCTCTCAATGCCCTGCTAAGACTCTTGCCGAATGATCCATCCTCCGTAGCCGACACGTTGAGTAAACGAAAAAGGGAGCAACTCCGAAAAGCAACAGGGCAACTGCTTGAGGCCTTGAGAGATTTCCATATTGCGCTCGATCCGATCCTGCACCCTAATAGTATTCTAGATCCCTCAGATCCCGCCACAATTGGACAGCTCATAGCGGATACGCTACTTGTACAACCCCGAGTACCATTAGCACAGGTGGCATCTCAGAAATTCTACGGCTCTGGAGTCTATGCTATCTACTACAAGGGGGATTTTGACGCTTATATTCCGGCTAGTGGCACGGAAACTCCACTTTATGTTGGTAAGGTTGATCCCAAGCGCCCAGGAGCCGAGACGGTTGAACAGCAGGGCACCAAACTCTATGACCGACTCCATACTGATCATGCACGTAGCTTGAGAGCGGTCGAAAACCTGAACATCGATGACTTTGAATGTCGTTACTTGGTAGTGAAGAGCGCTTGGCAGAACACGGCTGAAACCTATCTCATAAACAGATTCAGGCCAGTCTGGAATAGCGAAGTCCGCATTTGCTATGGTATTGGTAAACACGGAGACCAAGCTTCCACGAGAAGCAATAAGCGATCACCGTGGGACACTCTTCACCCAGGCAGAAGCTGGGCATGGGCTGATGGAAACGTGGACAATGAGAAGACGCCAGAACAGATAAAAGAAGAAATCAGGGACCATTTCCGCGAACACCCCCCTGGATAGCAAGCTGTCTGCAAATGATTAGGCTCCAGAAGAAGAGAACTTCAGCTTGCTTCGGGACACCATAACATCCACAAGCCTCCCTGCTACAACTTCAGCAAGTTTGACAGGCACTGCATTGCCGAGTTGACGCATACTTTCCGTCCAGGAACCCTCAAACACCCAATCATCCGGGAACGTCTGAAGGCGAGCGCATTCACGAACAGAAAAGTACCGCACATTCCCGTTGTCAAGTCGCAAGGCATTCTCTCCACCTGGCACCCCATGATCCCCTGCCTTCAATGTTTTCGCCGGTTCATCCCAAGGGCTGCCGGTGTGTCCAGGGTAGCTGCGAGCGCCGGGATTAAGGAAATGGTTGGCGACTTGACGTGAAGTTTGCCCAATCGCCACGCTGGGAAGGTCACTGATTGCGTCACGCACAGTGCGCCATGGCTTGGCCAACATTTCGGGGATCAGCACTTCAAGCCCTTCGATCCGACGCCGGAGCTTTTCAGGAAGAGCGGGCCGTTTTGACTTGGGGATGCGGTGCCTCTCCCAATAATCTCCAGATACCCACTTATCGTAGAGTAGCGAATCGTAGCTATGCGTAGCAAGTGGGAAAGAAAACTCCACACCTAAATCATCGCGAACACCCACCACAATTACGCGCTCCCGACACTGTGGCACACCGTAATCCGCCGAATTCAACAACTGAAAGACGACATTGTATCGAAGACCTTTGCATTGACTGCTGCTTGTCTTTATCTTTTCCAGTCTAGCAAAATGGTCGATCCACTCTTCATCACCTTTGCCAGTAACCGTCGGATGTTCAAGTTGATGAATGATGTACTGATAGTAATTCGCGAAGCTCTGCCTCAATAGGCCCTTTACATTCTCGAAGATGAATGCCTTCGGCATGATTTCCCGAACAGCCCGAACCGCTTGGGGAAACATGTCACGCTTGTCCGCATACCCCTTATGTCGGCCTCCCAACGAGAAAGGCTGACATGGTGGACCGCCAACAACGACTTCTACCTCACCTTCGTGAATGGAGAAGTCATAGTCACATACATCCATCTCTAGAATCTGCCAATCGCGCACTGAAGGCGTGCCCTCGGCCTTGTTTCTGCGCAAGGTATTGCAGGCATTGCGATCCTTTTCGATGGCAACACAATGCCGCATGCCAGCTTGAGATGTTCCAAGTGCCAATCCCCCAGCACCGACGAATAGTTCAATTGATCTCATTGGGGCATCATTCCTGAAACACTTTGGATCAAGTAGAAAGATTAGCTACTCATATAGCAATATAGACGATGTGTATCCGGCCGCCAAGCATCTTAGCCCAATTCTTCCTTCAGTTTCGAATCTAGCGGTCTCTCGCTAGAATAGGAGTTATTGCCCGATATGCGATCCGCGCTGCCTTGACACGCTCACTGATTGAAAGGAACGCCCTTGCTCGCCGCCGCCATGCAACCGATCGACTGGATCATCGTCGCCGTGTACTTCGTCGCCGTGTTCGGCATCGCGTTCTGGGTGACGCGGCCGAAGTCGCACACCCGCGACACCTCGGCGGGCTACTTCCTGGCCGGTCGCAACGCCGGCTGGTTCGTGATCGGGGCGTCGCTCTTCGCGTCGAACATCGGCTCGGAACATCTCGTCGGCCTCGCGGGCACGGGCTTTACCAGCGGCGTCGCCCTGGGGCAGTACGAGGTGCAGGCCTCGCTCGTGCTGCTTCTGCTGGGCTGGCTGTTCGTGCCGTTCTACCTGCGCAGCACCGTCTACACGATGCCCGAGTTTCTCGAGCGACGCTACTCGCCCGCCGCACGCTGGTACCTGGCGGTCATCTCCATCATCGGCTACGTGTTGACGAAGATCTCCGTAACACTCTTTGCCGGGGGCATCGTTTTCGAATCGCTGGTGGGCATCGACTTCTGGCAGGGCGCGATCATCCTCGTCCTGGCCACCGGGGTGTACACCATCCTCGGCGGACTGCGCGCCGTCCTCTATACCGACATGCTCCAGGCCTTCGTGCTCATCTTCGGGGCGCTGGCGATCCTGGTCATCGGTCTGAACCGCATCGGCGGATGGGGCGAGATGGCGGAACTGGCGGGCAGCGCCCACATGAGCATGTGGAAACCGATGAGCGATCCCGACTTCCCGTGGACGGGCATCGTCTTCGGCGCGCCGATCGTGGCGGTGTGGTACTGGTGTACCGATCAGTTCATCGTCCAGCGCGTACTGTCGGCACCGAACGTTCACCAGGCGCGGCTCGGCACGATCTTCGCCGCCTATCTCAAGCAGTCCGCCCTGTTCCTCTTCGTCATTCCCGGTGTGATCGCGTTCGGGCTGGTGGAGAAGGGCCTGCTCCAGGTGTCGGATAGCTTCGATGCGAACACCACCTACCCGCTGCTCATCCTCGAACTGCTGCCCAAGGGCCTGTCCGGACTCGTCTTCGCCGGGCTCCTGGCGGCGCTGATGAGCTCGCTCTCCTCGGTGTTCAATTCCTGCTCGACATTAGTGACCATGGACATCTACAAGAAGGTGCATCCGGAATCCTCCGAACGCCGTCTCGTCATCGTGGGCCAGCTCGCCACGGTGGTGATGATCGTGCTGGGTCTCGCGTGGATTCCCTTCATGAAGTACATCAGCCAGGATCTCTACGGCTACCTTCAGTCCGTACAGGCGTACATCTCCCCGCCGATCGCCGCCGTGTTTCTCCTCGGGATATTCTGGAAACGGGTCAACGGCCACGGCGCCATTGTTTCGCTCGTGGCCGGGTTCGTGCTCGGCATGGGACGGCTGGCGCTCCAGCTGAACGATGAAGCCATCAAGGCCAACTTCGGCGAGAGCAGCCTCGTCTACCAGTACACGTTCATGAATTTCATGCACGTGGCCATCTTCCTGTTCCTGGTGTGCGTGGCGCTGCTGATCGGGGTGAGCCTGCTGACGCGGCCGGAATCCGATGAACAACTCGACGGCCTGACCTTCCAGACCACCGACCGCCTGAAGGAAACCGCCCTGCAGGCCGGATCGGCGGGTCAGCGCGGCTTGCAGATTCTGCTCAGTCTCGGCGTCGTCGCGGTGGTCGTGGTGGTGTGGCTGATCTTCAGGGGCTGAGCACGACGCCACCGTCTCCTCGGGACTTCGCCTGCACCTGGCTCACGTCCGCTTCGGGCGGGTCGCCGGTGCTTTTTGCTAAGTTCGGATGAAGCCCATGTTCAGATGGAGGGCCCACTCAGGCCCGTTGCGGCCCAGTTTCCGAGTCCCAAGCTCCTTAAAGGCACTTGCGTGTTGATTCGATGAAGGTTTCATCAATCCCACCCGAACGGGTAAAATCAGATTTCTATGTGCCTGCGTACGAGACAGGATGTTATTGGCCGTTCAGCCGTCTTGATGCTGTTCGCGGGGCTGCTGGCGGCAGTCTTACCCGGAGTGGCGCATGCGCATGCCGTCTTCGGGGAGGTCATGTCACTCAAGCAGCCCGACGGCACGCGTGTCGACGTGCGCATTTGGGGTGACGAATTCTTTCAGCACGTGGAATCCCTCGACGGCTACACGCTGATTCGCGATCCGCGCACGCAGGAGATCTGCTATGCCCGCCTGTCACTGGACGAGCGGCGACTGGTCTCGACCGGCGTGCGTGTGTACAGCCGATCCCCCGAAGAGTTACGGTTGAAGAAACATCTCCGCGTGCGCGAAGACGTACGCCACGCGTTCATCCGGTCGGCGCGTGAACGTTTCGCCCGCGAAGGCGCCACGCACACGCACGCGTTGCTGACCTCCAGCAATCCGCCCGCCACCGGGAACGTGCAGACCCTCTGCCTGATCATCGACTTTGCCGACGAGCCGGGGATCATCGCACCGTCCGAAGTGGACGACTACTGCAACCAGGTCGGATACTCTGGCTTCGGCAATAACGGGTCCGTGCGGGATTACTATTACGATATCTCCAACGGTCAGTTGACGTACACCAACTTCGTGCCGGACGCGTATTACCGCGCGGCTCAGCCGAAGTCGTACTACACCAACCCGAGCATCACGTTCGGCTTCCGCGCGCGCGACCTGATCATCGAAGCGCTCGAGGATCTCGAAGCGTCGGGCTTTGACTTCAGCCAGTATGACTCCAACGGCGACGGGAAGATCGACGGCGTCAATGCCTTCTACGCGGGAGATATCGACAACGGCTGGTCCGAAGGACTCTGGCCGCACTCGTGGACCGTCTCCTACTCCGCCGACGGCGTCTCGACGCTCAAGTACCAGATCACCAACATGGGCAGCGCCCTGAAGCTCGGCACGTTCTGCCACGAAACCGGCCACATGCTCTGCTTCTGGCCCGACCTTTACGACTACGGCTTCGACTCCGAGGGCGTGGGCAAGTTCTGCCTGATGAGCCATGGTGGATCGGGCACGAACCCGACCCAGCCCTCCGCGCCGCTCAAGCACGCCGTGGGCTGGACGACGCCCACACTGCTCATCACGCCGGCCGACGGCCTGCTCCTCCCTTCGGTGGGGAACGTGGTGTACAAGTTCGACCATCCGTTCAACCCGTTCGAGTACTTCATGATCGAGAACCGCCAGAAGACCGGACGCGACTCCGGTCTGCCGGATCATGGCGTGGCCATCTGGCACGTCGACGAGAACGGGAACAACGACTTCCAGCAGATGACCCCGTTCAATCACTATCAGGTGTCGCTGCTGCAGGCCGACGGTGAGAACGACCTCGAGTACAACCAGAACACCGGGGATGCGACCGATCTCTTCGCCGCCCCGGATTTCGTGGAATGCACGCCGGTCACCAACCCCGATACGCACTGGTGGTCCGGCGATGCCTCCGAACTCGGCATCCGCAACATCAGCACATCCGCCGCCACGATGACGTTCGACTTCGGGCTCAGTAACATTGAGCTGAACCCCGCCGCCATCGAGAACGCGACCTATCTGGGCGGGACGATCGGGGATGAGACCTTCACCGTCAGCAACTCGTATCCCACCGAACTGGAATACAGCATCAGCGAGGACGGCAGCTTCTTCTCCGTGAGCCCCACCGCCGGTGTGACCACCGGTGAGAACGATCCGATCACCATCGATTACGACGACGCCATGATTGCCGCCCTGCCCAAGGGCTTCTACCAGGGCACGATCACCATCGCCTCCGAGGGCGCGCTCAACGACCCGCAGGTGGTCGTCGTGACACTGATCGTGGAAACCGTTCGCCCTGATTTCGACGGCGACGAAGATGTGGACATGCTCGACTTCGCCCACTTCCAGCGTTGCATCACCGGCGAGGGCAATCCGCAGACGGACCTCGACTGCCTCGACGCCCGCCTCGACGCCGACGATGACGTGGACGCCGACGACTTCGCCTATTTCGACGCCTGCCGATCCGGCCCCGCCATCATCGCCGACCCCGCCTGCGACGACGGGCCTCCCCAGCCGGAGGATTAGTTGAAGTCCGACGTCCTGCCCGCCTGAGGGAGAAGTGGACTCAACCACTTCGTCTACTTCACTCGAATGACTTCCGACATGGTCACAGCCATGGCATCATGCCCTTCCTGCGACAGGTGCAGACCATCAAGCGTGGCATTCTCGGCGCCCAGCACGCGTGTGAAGAAACGCTTCGGCAGAAGCGATGCCCCATACTTGGCCGCCAACTGACGTTGCGCGCGGCCGTATGCATTTTGAAAAGGAAACAGGGGAAGCTCCACCATCAGCAGCCGGTGCTGATCCGCGGCGAGTTTCGCGAGCAGCTCATCCAGTTGCCGATGGAAGTCCTGCGCCTCCGTCTTGCCGAGCAGATCATTACCGCCAATCTCGACGATCACGAGTGAACCGGGCACATCGATTCCCTCGGCCTGCTTACGCGCCGTGGCGACAGTCGCACCGGCCTGGGCGAGGTTGATGACTCGCAGCGGACTCATGTCGTCCAGGACAACCGGCCAGCAACGGTGCGATGTACCCATCCCGGCGCTGATCGAGTCGCCAAGCACATATACGACCGTACTCTGCTCAACGCGAATCCCGGGTGGTATGCGATAGTTGATTTCGAGCCCGACCATGAATGAGGTGACGGCCACAAACAAGGCGTAAGCCATAACACGAGAACGCAATCTCGACCGTGAGCGCGCGTCCATCAACAGCACGATCACGACTGTCGTTCCCCAGATCAGATACAACCAAAACGGCAACGGTGTAGCGGAGATGACAACCAGCACCGCGCCCAGCACTGCCACAAGAGTCATCCCCCGCTTCACATGCTTGCGCCGAAAGCGAAGGGCAACGCCCATCGCGAGAAGGACGAGCCCCATCCCCACGAAGAAAAACGTGCCGTCCGCGAAATGGAACACGAAAGGATGCATGAAGTCCCCGCGTGCGTGGATTCCCCCGGGTGAGCTACCGCCTGCCACACACGATCTATCTGATTATACCCCGACAATGCGATCATTGATTTCCTGATTGACTCCGCCTATGCCCCCCTCCCCATGCAGATTCGGTTAAGCCCGCAGCAGCTTTCTTGACCGAAAACCCGTCATCGCTATAGTTGAGGCCCTTCGTCGGGGTCGGCCCGGCGGCGTTTAATCTACTGTGATTGACCACACCAGCGAGCATCCGATGTCCACAGAAATCATCCATATCAGCGGTCGTGAAATCCTCGATTCCCGCGGCAATCCGACGGTCGAAGCCGTCGTGATTCTCGAAAACGGCGCGTCGGGCCAGGCGGCGGTGCCCTCCGGGGCGTCCACCGGTGAGCATGAGGCGGTCGAACTCCGCGACGGCGACAAGGACCGCTATCTCGGCAAGGGCGTGCTCAAGGCCGTCCAGAACGTCAACGAGCCCATCGCCGAAGCCCTCTGCGGGCTGGACGCCACCGACCAGGAGGCGGTCGATCGGGCCATGCTCGACCTCGACGGTACGCCCAACAAGGCCAAGCTCGGCGCCAACGCCATCCTGGCGGTCTCCATGGCCACGGCCAAGGCGGCGGCCGAAGCGTGCCAGCTTCCGCTGTATCGCTACCTCGGCGGAGCGAATGCTCACGTCCTGCCCGTGCCGATGATGAACATCCTCAACGGCGGCAAGCACGCTGACAACACCGTCGACTTCCAGGAGTTCATGATCCAGCCGTGGGGCGCCCCGAGCTTCCGCGAAGCGCTGCGCTGGGGGACGGAAATCTTCCACGCCCTCAAGAAGGTGCTCAAGGACAAAGGGTACAACACGTCCGTCGGCGACGAAGGCGGTTTCGCTCCGGACCTGAAGAGCAACGACGAGGCCTTCGAGGTCATCGCCACCGCCTGCGAGAAAGCCGGCTACAAGCTCGGCGAGCAGGTCTTCTTCGCTCTCGATCCCGCCACCAGCGAGCTCTGGAACGAAGCGAAGGCCAAGGGCAAGGAGGGCTACTGCTTCTTCAGCTCCGCCCCCGACAAGATCATCAGCTCCGAGGAGATGGCCGACTACTGGGCCGCCATGTGCGACAAGTGGCCCATCCGCAGCATCGAGGATGGCCTCGACGAGAACGACTGGGACGGCTGGGCCAAGCTGACCGCCAAGCTCGGCGACAAGGTGCAACTCGTCGGCGACGATCTCTTCGTCACCAACGTCGATCGGCTCAAGATGGGCCTCGAGAAGAACGTCGGCAACAGCGTCCTTGTGAAGGTGAACCAGATCGGCTCGCTCACCGAGACCTTCAACACGGTGAACCTGGCCATGCGGAACGCCTACACCGCCGTCATCAGCCACCGCAGCGGCGAGACCGAGGACACCACCATCGCCGACATCGCCGTGGCCACCAACGCCGGACAGATCAAGACCGGCAGCGCCAGCCGCAGCGACCGGATCGCCAAGTACAACCAGCTCCTCCGCATCGAGGAACTTCTCGAGGACGAAGCGGTCTACGGCGGGCAATACTGGAACAAGTAAGCCGGTCCGGCACTCGCTGAAACGCTATCACGGACAGGACCCGACCACGCCGCATCGGAACGCCGATGCGGCGTTTTTCATGGCTCTACCGGCCCCCCGACCTCCCGCTTTGACACGCCGGAGCGACGCACTATCCTGATTGCCGAGAGATTGGCGATAAATCCGCACCGGAAGGAGGCCCGTTGAGTCCACTGGCCGTCAACGCCCTTTTCGGACGATAGGAAGGTATCGCCGACATCGCTCAGTCCAGGAGTTTCATGATGACCGCAAGCCCGGAGACGATCACCGCCGAAGAATACCTTCGCGGCCGGACCGCCGGACACATCATCATGTTCTGGATGCTGATGACACTCGCCGTCCTCGTGTTCACGCCATGCGTCCTGGTCCCCATCTGGCTTGAAACCAAGGAGCTTCACCAAGCCGAGCAGCAGATGGCCGCCCTGGTCGAGTCCCTGGAGCGTCAGGTCGAGACCAACGAGCGGCATGCCGATGCCCTGGCGGAAGATCCACTGGTCAACCAGCGGCTGGTTCGCGAGCAATTGAACGTCGTTCGTGAAGGGGAGGAAGTCCTGCGATGGACCCCCGAAGAGCTGGCGGCGATGAAAACCACTCCCTCGCCGGTGAACGTCGACCCCGCGCCCGCGCGGCCTCCGTGGCCCTCCTGGGTCAGCCGCGGCACCGCCTGGCTGCCCAACTGGCCCTGGGAAAAACTCTTTGCCGAATCCCCCCAACGCCCCATGCTCATGATCATGGCCGGGGGACTGCTGCTCGCCGCATTCGTGCTTTACTCCCCCGTACCTCTCCCGCAAAAAACATCGGCGTCGTAACGGCAGGATTCCGTAAGTCGGTACGATCGCGGCATACTGTCAACACCGCCCTGCCCGCGCGCATAAAAAAACCATCCTGACGGCCGGTCGGGGGGGGGTCGTGGAGAAGCTGCCAGGATGGTTATCAATCATGTACGCAACTTTACTTATACGGGCACATATACTTCGGTACCTGAGGCCCGTTCGGATATAGGGAATCCTCCTTCTTTGCCTCTTTTTCAATGCCCTGGAAGGCCTCCTTGCCGGCCCAATGCAGGCTGACTCATGCGTGCCTGATAATTCTTTTGCACAGGTAATCACCCTTCCCTGAATCGACCAAGACAGAGAGCGGAGGCGAGCCGCCATCCGTTGTCACCCCGGGCACCTTTTTCGCGATCACTCATCCATCCTGGCGGCTTGTCCGGGGGGCATGGAGTAACCGCCAGGATGGTCCGAGTTGTGACCTCGAGCATGACAGAACCATCATCGTCTGGCCGACTGTGTGTATGCATAGGGGATCTGCCCATTCTGTGGAACTTTTTTAGATCACATGGCTCTTGATGGTGGAGGTGACGCCTTCAAGCTGATGATGACCGGCAGCGCTTTCCGATCTCTCGAGTGCCCAAGCGTGAGGACCGGCCTCATGTTTCGACGGTCGAGGTGTGCGGAGCTCTCTTTCGCCGGATGTCGCTCCCTGCTGAGCCGGTGCTTCAAAAGTGACCACGAATCGCTAAACTCTGCCGTATGCGTTATGTGATCCCCCTGTTGATGCTGGGTCTGTTCGGCGTCGCCTTCTGGCTGAGTACATCTACCCACCAGCCTGACGCCGACTTCCGGTTCATCAACCGCGGCACGATCACCACGCTCGATCCCGCCGCCATGAGCTGGATGCAGGATATCCGCCTGGCCCTGACGATCTACGAAGGGCTCTATGCGTATCACCCCGAGACGACCCTGCCGATCCCGGGCTCGGCCCATCCGCCGAAGATTTCCGAGGATCGACGCACGTATACCTTTCGGATCCGCGACGAAGCCCGCTGGAGCAACGGCGATCCGCTGACCGCCGACGACTTCGTCTTCGCCTGGCGAAGGGCGTTCGAGCCGGGCACCGCCGCCGACTACAGCTTCTTCTTCCATTTGATCGAGGGCGTCCCCGAATACACCCAGTGGCGCATCGAAGCGACCGAACGCCTCGGCAAGATCGGGAATGATGACGAGCGGGAGACCGCCTGCGAGGCTCACCTTCGGGAAGCCGACCGGCGTTTCGCCGAAAGCGTGCGCATTCGGGCCCTGGACGACAAGACGCTGGAAGTCCGACTGGTCCGACCGGTGGCGTACTTCCTGGATCTCTGCGCGTTCAGCATCTTCGTGCCGCTGCACCGCGCCTCGGTCGAGCGATTCCGCGTGGATGACGAAGCGCACAACGGACTGATCTACTATGACGAGCAGTGGGTCAAGCCGGGCAACACGCATCACAACGGCCCGTACACGATGACCGACTGGCAGTTCAAGCGCTCCATCACCGTGCGCAAAAACCCCCACTACTGGGACATCGACAACGTCCACCTCGACTCGATCGAAATGGTGGACGTTCATGAGCCGAACTCGGCGTGGCTCTCGTACGACGGGGGACGCGTCGACTGGCTGAGCAGCATCGACACGGATTACACGCCGGAGTTGATCGCCTCCAGCCACTCGCCCCTTCCGGGATCCATCAATCACACCGGAACCACGCGCAACGACATCCACGCCTTCCCCGCCTTCGGCACGTACTTCTACAACTTCAACTGCGGCGAGACACTGCCGGACGGCTCGCCCAATCCGTTCAAGGATCCGCGTGTCCGGCAGGCATTCACCATGGCGGTGGACAAGCAATTGCTCATCGACGAGGTGGTGCGCCTGGGCAATCCGGTCGCGACCACGTTCGTACCGCCGGACAGTATCCCGGGATACCCGCGCGTCGAGGGCCTGCCGTACGATCCTGAGGCGGCGCGGCAACTGCTCGCCGAGGCGGGCTATCCCGACGGCAAGGGCATTCCGGAGATCGAAATCCTCTACAACACCGGTTTCCAGCACGGGAAGATCGCCCAGGCCATCATGGACATGTGGATTCATGAATTCGGCATCTCCGGCCATATCAAGGGGCTGGAGGTGAAGACGTTCCGCGTGGACAAGCGCAACACCAATTACGTGATCTGCCGGGCAAGCTGGTACGGGGATTACGGCGACCCGACCACGTTCCTGGAAATGTTCCAGACCGAGAACGGCAACAACGACTCGGACTACAGCGACCCGGTCTACGACAAGATGCTCGAAGACGCGGAGATGGAAATCGATCCGCAGAAGCGCCTGGAATTGCTGGCCGAGGCGGAGCGTTACCTCGTCAACGAGACGCTGCCCCTGCTGCCGCTTTACCAGTACGTGAACGTCTTCGCGTTCGACCCGGATCACGTCAAGAACCTGTACCTCACGCCGCGCATGATGACGGTACTCAAGGCGGTGGAGGTGGCCCCATGACCCGCCGCATCCTCGCCCGCCTGCTCCAGGGGGTGGTCGTCATCTGGATCATCTACACGGTGACCTTTCTCCTGGTCATCATCCTGCCCGGCGACCCGTTCGACCGCGAGGACGGGCGCAACATCTCCCCCGTCATTCAACAGGCGCTCAAGCAGAAGTACGGCATGGAAGACAGCTGGGCGTTCTACGGCAACTACCTGATGCGCATGATGCGTTTCGATTTCGGAGAATCGCTCTATTACAAGGACTGGACGTGCAACCAGATCATCGCCGGCTCACTGCCGGTCTCGGTGGCGCTGGGAGCGTGGGCGCTGGCCCTGGCGTTGGCCTTCGGCGTGACCTTCGGCGTGCTGGGGGCGGTGTACCGCTACACGTGGATCGATTACGTCACCCTGTTCATCGCCATCCTGGGCGTGAGCATCCCGAGCTTCGTGATCGGGGCGGGGCTGCTCATCATCTTCGCGATCATGCTCGGCATCGCCCCGGTCGGCGGCTGGGGCACCTTCGCCCAGTTGTGGCTGCCGGGCATCGCCCTGAGCATGCCTTTCATGGCCTACATCGCCCGGCTCACGCGTCTGGGCATGCTGGACGTGATGAACAGCGACTTCGTCCGCACCGCCCGGGCCAAGGGATGCACCCCGTACGTGGTCATCGCCCATCACGCGCTGAAGGTGGCTTTCCTGCCGGTGCTGAGTTACCTCGGCCCGGCGGCGGCGTACATCATGACCGGATCTTTCGTGATCGAGAAAGTCTTCAACATCCCGGGCATGGGCATGCACTTCGTGGAATCGGTCACCAACAAGGACCAGATGCTGATCCTGGCGGTGGTCATGGTGATGAGCGTGCTGATCGTGATCTTCAACCTGGTGGTGGACCTGCTGTATTCCTGGTTTGATCCTCGGATCGAGAGCGCCTGACGCAAGGGGCACGATGGACCGACGTTGGCGGACATTCTGGCGCAATCGACCGGCGGTGGTGAGCCTGATCGTCTTTGCCGCCATCGCCGTCATGTGCGTGCTGCTGTTTCCCTGGGCGGACGACGTCTACCGCACGAGTGACCTCGAACTGGCGCGGCATGCGCCGGCAGAGGCACCGCCGATCGGCACGGACACGCTCGGCCGGCCGATGTGGGCCCGATGCGTCGTCGGCGGACTGATCAGCCTGATGGTGGGCCTGGCGTCGGCGATGATCGCGGTGACGGTGGGCGTCTGCTGGGGGGCGATGGCGGGCATGGCAGGGGGACGGGTCGATGCCGCCATGATGCGCTTCGTCGACATCCTTTACGGACTGCCGTACATCCTGCTGGTCATCCTGATCAAAATCGCCTTTGAAGATCGCCTTCGATCGGTGTTCGGCGGCAACTTCAGCAACGTGCTGATCCTGGTCCTGGCGATCGGCTCGGTGAGCTGGTTGACCATGGCCCGGGTGATTCGCGGGCAGGTGCTGTCGCTGCGTCAGCAGCCTTTCGTGGAGGCGGCCCGCGCGCTGGGGGTGCGGCCCGCGCGCATTCTCGTGGCCCACCTGCTGCCGAACCTCGTCGGGCCGATCATCGTCTATGCGACCTTGACCGTGCCCCAGGCCATCCTGCAGGAATCGTTCCTGAGCTTTCTGGGCATTGGCATTCAGGAACCGCTGCCGAGCTGGGGCAACCTCGCCGCCGAAGGCGTCACCGCCATCAATAACGTCGAAAGCTTCTGGTGGCTGGTCGTCTTTCCCTGCGGGCTGCTGAGTGTTACCCTGTTGTGCCTGAACTTCATCGGAGACGGTCTGCGGGATGCGTTCGATCCTAAAACAAGCCGCTGAGATGAAGCTATCATCGTTAAGTACCTCTTCATGGTTGGCATTATCAATCTGCACATTCTGAAGAGTGACGCCCCAATCAGCCGCAAATGGACGGGTGCTATTCATGCGTGAATGGAAACTTCGGGACTCCGTGATGGTCGTGTTCATGGTTGTCGTTGTCGGCATCATGCTCATGCAGATGGTCCAGAACGATCGCCTGTACAACCGAGTGTCCACCCTGCTCAAGCTCCTGGAGCGTCAGTATGCGATGGGGAGTTTTTCGCAGTTTCCCACGACGCAGGGAGGCTCCGATCCATCCACGGCGGCCGATCAACGATCGCTTTACGTCCCCGAATCCGAACCGGGCGGCACCGTTACCATCGCATATGGAGCCCACCCCAAAAACCTGAACCCGATTACCTACAAGGATTACTACGCCGGCAAGGTGCTCTACAGTGGCGGAATCTATCTGAGCCTGTTGCAGCGGGATCCGGACACGCTGGAACTGCAGGGCCTGATCGCTGATGACTGGGAAATCTCCGAGGATAAGCTGCAACTGACGTTCCGGCTGAAACCCGAAGTGGTCTGGTCGGATGGGCAGCCACTCACGGCTCACGATGTTGCGTTCTCCTACCGGGCCATGATGATCCCCACGGTCGATGCCCAGCGCATCCAGACGTACTACCTGGATGTCGAAAACGTTGAGGCGGTGGATGATTACACGGTCCGCTTCATCATGAAGAAGAGGTACTTCAAGAGTCTTGAAATGGCCGGAGGCATGACGATTGTCCCGAAGCACGTCATCGATCCGGATGGCTTGATCGACAGTGATCCGGAGGAACTGGCGAAGAGGATCAATTCCTGGAATGCCTTCTGGGACGGAAATCCCCCGGTCACCAACGGCCCCTACCTGCTCCATGAATGGGACAAAACGGCTCAACGCATTGAACTTCGTCGGAATCCCAAATACTGGGGTGAAGTGACTCCGCTTCACGGATTGGTCTTCAAGTTCATTTCCAATGACGTTGCCCGGCTCCAGGAGCTGAAATCGGAGAAAGTCGATGTCTTGATGCGCTTGACACCGGAGCAGTGGGAAAACGAGACCAACGATGCATTCTTCCTGGAACGCTTCTACAAGACGAGATATACCCCCGTCACCTCGGGGTACAACTACATCGGGTACAATCAAAGACGCAAACCTTTCGATGAAAAGCTCGTGAGGCAAGCCCTCAGCTACTGCGTCCCTCGCGAGTTGATCCTCGAGAAGATCTTCTACAACCTGCGTGAGCTGGCGAACGGCCCGTTCGGCTCGGACAGTCCCCAGTCCAGCCCGGACGTCGGTCAGTGGCCCTACGACCCGGAAAAAGCGAAGACGCTGCTTGCCGAAGCCGGCTTCAAGGATGTCGATGGCGACGGCGTGCTGGACCGCGACGGCGAGCCCTTCGAATTCACGATCTCGATTCCTTCGGGACTCATCGCTTACCAGCAGATCACGGAAATCCTTCAGGACGAACTCCGCAAAGTCGGTGTCGACATGACCATCGAGCCGTACGAATGGTCCGTCTACGAGGAGAAACTCAGCGAGCGTGATTATGAAGTCTGCATGCTCGGTTGGGGAGGCGTCGTCGAAAGTGATCCCTATCAGATCTGGCATTCCTCGAGCATGGCCAATCGCGGATCGAATCACATCGGCTTTTCCAACGAGGAGGTGGACCGCCTCATCGAGGAAGCGCGACTCGAGTTTGATCGTGACAAGCGTAATGCAAAGTACCAGAGGATTCACGAGATCATTTTCGAGCTCCAGCCCTACACTTTCCTTTTTGAAACCTCGGAACTCGTGGCTCACCACAAACGCGTGGCGAACGTGACGCCTCACCGGCTGAGCATGGATTTCATGGAATGGTGGATCCCCTTCGATCAGCGCCGCACGCAAGAGTAAGTAACGTCAATAAGGCCGTCTATGTGGAACTATCTGCTTCGTCGTCTATTGCTGATGATCCCCACACTCATCGGGATCACGCTGATCACGTTCCTGATCATACGACTCGCCCCGGGAGAGCCCGCCTCGCTCGGCGGCGGCATGAGTGCCGAAGGCGGAGGACGGGAAGCGACCGCCGCCTCCGAGGAAATCTACGAAGCCAAGAAAAGACTCCTTGGCCTGGATCAGCCGATTTACGTGCAGTACGGGCGATGGGTCTGGCGTATCGTCACGTTCGATTTCGGTGAATCCTGGACATATAACGAACCGATCGGAAAACTGGTACTCGATCACATCAGTCCGACATTGCAGATCAACATTCTCAGCATTTTCATCATCTATGTCGTCAGCATTCCTTTGGGCGCCGGACAGGCCATCCGCCAAGGCAGGTTTTTTGATCGATCGACAACCCTTGGCTCGTTCCTTCTCTACGCCGCCCCTGTCTACTGGATCGGCCCCATTCTGATCATCTACCTCTGCAACGAAGAATACTTCAAACTCTTTCCGCCGGGCGAGCTCAACAGCCCCAACCCGGACAACCTGGCGTTCTTTCCATGGCTCAAGGACCGCATCTATCACCTCGTCCTGCCGGTGTTCTGCGCCAGCTATGCCGGATTCGCATACCTCTCCAAACAGGCCCGTGCTGGACTTCTCGAGAATCTGCGTGCCGACTACGTTCGCACCGCCCGGGCCAAAGGCGTCGGATATGCGCGGGCCGTGATCGTACACGCCATGCGGAACAGCTTGATCCCCCTGGTCACCATCGCCGCGACTCTTCTCCCCGCTCTGATCGGGGGCAGCGTCATTCTGGAGAGCATCTTCAGCATCCGCGGCATGGGATGGCTGGGATTCGAGGCCATTCTGCGTCGCGACTATCCATTGATCATGGCCATCACGACGTTCGCGGCCTTCCTGACTCTCATCGGCCTGCTCCTTCAGGATTTGATGTACGCGTGGCTGGATCCGAGGGTGAGTTATGACTGAAACCCCCTCCCCCGCCAACGAGGCCATTCTCGACCTTGCGGATCCCGGCTCTCCCCCGCAGAGCTATTGGGGTATTGTGCGTCGCCAGTTCATGAGGAATCGCTCCGCCGTTGCCGGCCTCGTCATCGTCCTGCTGATGTTCGCCGCCGCGATCTTCGCCCCGTTCCTGGCCAACGGGAAACCCTACTATCTCAAGCAACAGGGCGAAGTCAGTTCCCCCCTTCTTCAGGCGCTGACGCCCACCGACTTTATTCTTCTGTGCATCCCCGTCTTTGCGATCATCTGGATCATTCTTGCTCGACTGATGGCATCCCATAAGAATCTTGCCTTTCTGATCTCATTCATGGGTTTCATTATGACTGCTTTGATCCTCATCTTCACCGTGGAGAGCAAGGATCCACCTCTCGACTATCGTGAGATGAGCAAGAATCCGGGCACAGTGGCGGTCTTCGCACCGATTCGTTTCTCCCCCAACGAGACGAGTCTTGAACGAAAACGCGAGCCTCCTCTGGAACTCCAGGGGCATCCCCTCGGCACCGACGATCTCGGGCGCGACGTGGCCAGCCGGCTGATCTGGTCCGCCCGTGTCTCGCTGGCAGTGGGCTTCGTCGCTCAAGGACTGGCCGTCCTGATCGGTGTTGTCCTGGGGGGCATCGCCGGCTATTTCGGCAACAGGATCGACTTCGTCATCATGCGTGTCGTCGAAGTGATGATGTGCTTTCCGGCGTTCTTTCTGATTCTGACGATTGTCGCCTTCTTCGGGCGGAACCTGTGGTTGATCATGGCGGCGATCGGGCTGGTCAGTTGGACGCAGAACGCACGATTCATCCGTGCCGAATTCCTCCGTCTCCGCAAGATGGAGTACGCGATGGCGGCGCAGGCACTGGGGCTCGGAGCCCCGCGGATCATCTTTCGTCACCTGCTGCCGAACGGGATGGCTCCGGTCCTGGTGAATGCCTCGTTCGGTGTAGCGGCCGCCATCATCGTCGAAGGTGGATTGAGCTTTCTCGGCTTCGGCGTCCGGCCTCCGACGCCGACCTGGGGAACCATGTTGAATGATGCCCGGGTGAATCTGCTCGCCATGCCGTGGATGATTATCCTGCCGGGACTGGCGATCTTCCTGGCGGTCACCGCGTACAATCTCGTCGGCGAGGGATTGCGCGATGCACTCGATCCCAAGTTGAAGATTTAGTGAGCCCTGTTTATGAACAACAGCTCTAAAAACGGAAAGACAGTCCTCGACGTTCGCGACCTGCGGACCTACTTCTACACGGACGAAGGCGTCGCCCCCGCCGTCGACGGCGTGTCGTGGTCGCTGCCCAGGGGCAAGACGCTCTGCCTCGTCGGCGAGAGCGGCTGCGGCAAGAGCGTCACCGCCCTGTCGATCATGCGTCTCGTGCCCGAGCCGCCGGGGCGCATCGTCGGCGGTGAGATTCTCTTCGACGGCATGGACCTCGCCCGGGCTCCGGAAAAACAGCTCCGCCAGATCCGCGGCAACCTCCCCGACCGCCTCGACGCCCTCACCCGCGGCGACTACGACGCCCTCGTCCTTGCTGAGGCTGGCCTCGACCGCCTCGGC
>CAZUAQ010000063.1:0-28118 GCA_964618455.1 uncultured Planctomycetales bacterium
GCTATAGGTGTAACCCAAATGACGGATTTCTCCAATTCCGACTGAAGCAGGACATCCCCAGCGATTGTGTGTTCATCGCGGCGACTGGGAGGCTCACATTCGACGCGTGGACAAGTTTCACCGTGTCGCGCAACGGGACATTGATCGCCGCCAAGCGGGGTTACATCGCTTCAAGTCGGCCGTCTGACCTACTCTCGCCCTACTCGCAAGAGTAGATTTTCTTGCCTATCGCTGACATTCTCAGCCGCGAATTGAATGTTTTCCACTCATTTTCTGTACGCCCGTTGGGGCTATCCGGGCAAACTGCCCCCGTGCTGATCGGCATGGTGCCGATCGCCACGGGAGTAGATGACGTGAATGCTGAACCCAAACTGATCGACGTCCGCGAAGTGGCCCAGCTGCTTGGAGTGTCCGCCCGTCAGGTCTACCGCCTGAAAGACGCTGGCGCCATCCCCCACCCGATTAAACTCGGCGGCTGTGTCCGATGGAGCCGGCCGGCCATTCTGGAGTTCATCGAGGATCGATTCTCCAACTCAATGCAGGCGGTGTCAGCGGGACGATGAGCATCGAGGCGAGTCGACTGGTCATGGGGTGTTCACGGATGAAGGGCTCCGGCCGTGTTGTGATGGGCGTCCTCGCCGATCACGCCGACGCCGAATTGAAATGCTGGCCCAGTGTCGCCACGATCGCGCGCAGGTCGAACCTGAGTGAGCGATCGGTGCGGCGATGGCTGCGCCGGTGTGAGGAGATGGGTGAAATCACAACGCATCTCGGGGGCGGGCGACGTCAGGGATCGGCGGCGGACAGAGGGTACCAGGGCGCCCCGAACGTATACCGGATCACGCTTCGATACCCGGACAACCCCGACAGCGTAATGGATGGGAAACCCGGACAGTCCCGACAGGGTAACGCCCTGCCGATACCCGGACATTCCGGGCCGTTTACCCGGACATCCCCGGTCGCTAACCCGGACAGTCCTGGCCGTTTACCCGGACAGGGGTGTCCGCCGAACCCGAAGGAATCATCAAGGGAACCGTCAGGGAATCTTTCGGGGAGCGGTGCGAATGGATTTCATTCGGGCTCGATGAGGGGGCACGCGTTCACGCGGCAAAACACGCGGATGCGTCTGCTGAGGATTCTGCGCGTTCCCCCCGACTGGAAACAGTTGGGCAACCGGGAGCGGCAGCAACAGGCTAAAGCGGACCACACGGTGCTGAGGACCATCACCGAACGGATCATCGATTCCCCGGTGCCCGACCAGGCGGAGGCACGGGCAGATGAACTGGTTCGCCTCGCAAACGCTCCGGACATCCAGGCCGCTGACCGGCCGATGGCCGCATTCGTCCGACGGTGCAAGGAGAAGTGGGCGAACGAACTCAGGAATGCATTTAGCGGTGCCGCCAAGCGCGAATCCCGGTGGGATCAACGCTCACCTGCGTCTGGGCTTAAATCCATAGAACCGGCAGGAATCGGGGGTTGACGAAATGTGCGGAATCGGTGATAATGATCACCATGGCCCAGAGGAAGACGCTGACGGACATGCTTCGCGAGGCGCTCAACACGTCGACCGAGTCGCTGTCGCACATCGCCCGGGAATCGGGCGTGGAGAAGGCATCGCTCGTGCGGTTTCGACGTGGGGACTATTCGATCCGTTTAGATCTGGCCGATCGCCTGGCGGAGTATTTCGGCATCGAACACCGGCTGCAGAAGCGAAGGCGATGATGCCGTAGAACGGGCTTGATGGACGAGGACGATGGGAACGATTTTCCGAGAATCTCGAGCGATGCCGTTGCCCGCTGATGCGGAGATCATCACCCGCAAGGGTTCGAGGTACGCGCGATGGCGAAACGCGAAGGGCGAATGGATGAAGGGGCCGATCCTTCCCGCTCCCGATCCGGCAACCGCCGAACCCGTCAACCGCATCAACCGAAAAACCGGGGAGCCCGAGCAGTGGGTGAGCTGGGAGGACGCGGGGGGCAAGCGGCGTACCGCAAAGAGCCTGCCCGCCGGTGAGCAGGTTCTGATCACTTCCGAGATCTACACCGCGAAATACCGCGATGGATCGGGACGCGTCCGGAAGGTTTCGACCGGGTGCCGGCAGGCTGACAATGCCCGCGCCAAGCTGGTCGAGCTGGAGAATCGCGCGGAAGCAATTCGCTCGAATCGTGTGACCGCTGCCGAGGATTCCATCACGGACCACCAGGCGACGCCGATCGGGCAACACGTCGATGCGTACATCGATCACCTTCGAGGCAAGCGCGGCAAGGGTGCCAAGGCCAAGGTCTCGCCGGTGCACGTCGCGAACGTGAAGCGATCCTTGAACGTGATCATCGCCGGCTGTGGCTTCAAGCGCCTTCGTGACATCGACCGGAATGCCGTAGAGCGATGGCTGCATCGATGCACCGAGAAGACGAAGGCGCCATCGCCACGGACGCTGAATTCCCGCATGGTCGCGTTGACGGCATTCGGGAACTGGTGCGTCCAGACGGGGCGACTGCTGGCCAATCCCCTCGCCCGCCCGCCGAAGCTGGACGAATCCATCGATTGCCGTCGAAAACGTCGAGCACTGACGGAAAATGAACTCCGCCGGCTGATGAAGGTGGCGAGGCTGCGGCCCCTGGCGGAGTACGGTCGAGCGGTCGAGAAGCTTCCCCCTGGGGAGCAAGAGGGCCGGAAGACCTGGAAGCGTGCGCCGCTGGACTTCGCGACGATCGATGATGCGGTGGATCGTGCCCGCGCCGTGAAGAGCCTGGCCGAACGTCCCGAGTTCGTGGCGGAACTTGAGCGGCGCGGTGAAGAGCGAGCGCTGATGTACAAGGCGCTCGTGCTCACCGGACTTCGGAAGGGCGAACTTGCGGCGCTGAAGGTGGGCGACCTGGACCTGGATGGCCACCACCCGCATGCGACGTTGTCGGCATCTGATTCGAAGGCGGGGCAGGCGGCCACGATCCCGCTCAGGCACGATCTCGCCGCCGACCTGGGTCATCTCGTGGCCCAACGGCTCGAGGACGCCAGACGCCAAGCAACCGCGTCCAGCGAGCCAATTCCGAGCCGACTCCCATCTGATGCCCCAGTATTTCGTGTGCCTTCAGGTCTGGTTCGAATCCTTGATCGGGATTTGGCGGCGGCCGGGATTCCCAAGCGCGATGAGCGGGGACGAACGATCGATGTTCACGCCATGCGTCACAAGTTCGGATCGCACCTCAGCCGCGGCGGTGTCGCACCACGTACGGCTCAGGCGGCCCTGCGACACAGCTCGATCGATCTCACCATGAACGTCTACACAGATCCGCGTCTCCTGGATGTACATGGTGCCCTGGACGCCCTGCCGAGCCTCCCGCTCGATGATGGGAAGGACCTCGAGCGCGCGAAGGCGACGGGCACATTCAACGCCCACCCGGACCTCGAGCGCGGACCAATGCGCGGACCAAAAATCGGAAGGGACTGGCACGAACCGTCAAGAACTGGCGAAGCGACGGAAATCCGGTGCAGCGATGAAGCGGATCTAAGTGGTGATGATGTCAATGGTAATGCACAGTTGGCACAACATGTCAAACGTTCCCGGCAGGATTCGAACCTGCAACCTCTAGCTCCGGAGGCTAGCGCTCTATCCAATTGAGCTACGGGAACTCGCTCAGTGCACAGTCTAGCACGGGGCCTCCGCCGTCAGCAACTTCTCGCGTTTCCTGATGTGGGGCACCTGGTGGTAAGCGGAGTAGGGGAACGTTATCCGTCATGCCCGAACGCAGGCATCGCGAAGGCAGGCGTCAGCCCTGGCCGAAGAGCGTCCGCACAAGGCCGACCACGCCCTTGAGGATCAAGCTGAACATCAGCAGGAAGAGCAGCACCGCCACCGAGAACGAGACCAGCGGCCACGCCGAGGCGAGCGGACCGGCCTCAGTCTTCGTGAACTGGCCGATCAGAAAGGCGAGGATGCCGAAGACGAAGATGGCGCCGAGCGAGCCGCGGAGATTGCCAGTCAGCGGCGCCATGCGAACGGTCAGGCAGATGACGAGATAAAGGAAGAGCAGCGTCTCCCATCGCGTGTAGTTGCTGGAGGCGACGACGTAGATCAACCGCTCGACCATCATGAGCGCCTGGCGGAGCAGTTCGAACAGAAACGGCACGCTCGTGGGCAGGTGCACGGAATCCACGGAAACCGACGACATGTTCTGAACGATGTCCGAGCCGAAGTAGCGCGACACCCAGTAGATCGCCACCGCACAGCCGACCATGGGCAGCAGGGCAATGATGATCGGGCCGACCACTGGAACGCGCGACTCGGTGCTCTCGTCCTGCTGTGGCTCACCCGAATCGTCGTCCTTGACCAGCGACGTGTTGTTCACCGTGCCCCCGGTCACCAGCAGTCCCAGCACGTGCCCGAGCTGCGCGACGAGCGTCCCCGGCAGCAGAAGCGAATTCACGATCTTCGGCTGAACCAGCGAACTCCACAGCCGGTGCACGCCCAGTGCGCTGAACACGATCACCAGCATCCAAAACGTTAACGAAGCATATTCGTAGCCCACGGCACCATCTCCTCGATATCCGTTCGCAACCCGCTCTCATCGTCTATCGACGGATCGCACAAAAATGGATGAGGGAATTCGATCGATTCCGCACGTGACGCGATTCCGGCTGGGTCGCGGGAGTCGGACCGCTAAGATGAACGCAGGAGAACCCATGGCCGACCCGCAAATCAATCAAGACGCCCTCGAACACGTCGCGGCATATCACCAGACGACCAAGCATCATCCCCGCCGCTACGCGCGTTCGCTCGGCTACATGGACTGGGCGACGCAGCCGAATCCCTTCCGGCGGTACGACGGCGCTCCGCTGCTCACCCTGCCGGTCCCCGAAGTGCAGGATGCGCCCGCCTACGATGACGTGTATACACGGACCGATCTCCCGTCGGAGCCGCTCACGCGCGACTCCATCTCGCGGTTCCTGTATCTTTCCCTGGCCATCTCCGCCTGGAAACAGGCGGGCTCTTCGCAGTGGGCGTTGCGCGTCAATCCGTCCAGCGGCAATCTGCATCCGACCGAGGGGTATCTGCTGCTCCCTCCAGTCTCGGGGCTGACGAATGCACCGGGGCTGTTTCACTACGCGCCGCGCGAGCACGCGTTGGAGATGCGCGCGGCCTGGTCTGAGGAGTTAGGGTCCCGACTCACCGGCGATGCCCCGCCGGGAGCATTCCTCGTCGGTCTCTCGTCGATCTGCTGGCGGGAAACGTGGAAGTATGGCGAGCGCGCGTTTCGCTACACCAATCACGATGTCGGCCACGCTCTGGCTACGCTTCGTTTGGCGGCGGCGGTGCTGGGCTGGCGGATGAGCGTAATGGATGAGCTTTCGGATGCTGACGCGGCAAGACTGCTCGGGCTCGATCGGACCGCGGAGTTCCCCGACGACGAACCCGAACACCCGGATCTGCTGGCATGGGTCTACCCTTCGCAGGCCACTCCGCCGACCGAGTCGATTGCCGATGAGGTCATTCGCGACACACAGAGGATCGAAACGCTCGGACGACCGAATCGGCTGAGCGTCGAGCACGCGGCGCACTGGGACATCATCGACGACGTGGCAAAGGCGAGCGCGAAGCCTCGTACCACGTTCCGCTCGCCGCCGAATCTTGCCGCTCAGCCTCGGCGTCCCCTGCGCCCCGCGCGAGCCGCCAACCCTCTGCCCTCCGAGCGTATCATCCGACAGCGCCGCAGCGGCGTCGCGTTTGATGGTCAAACGTTGATCTCCGCCGACACCTTCTTCGCCATGCTCGCCCGGACGTTGCCGCGCGACGAGCAGGGCACAGCTTTCCCACCGTGGGACGCGGCCCCATGGCCTCCACGTATTCACCTGGGCCTCTTCGTCCATCGCGTGGATGGGATCACGCCGGGGGTCTACGCCTTCCTACGCGACCCGGCCAAGATGGACCTCCTGCGCGAAGCGTTCGATCCCGACTTCGCCTGGGCGCGTCCTGAGAACTGCCCTGCAGAAGTGCCGCTTTTTCTGTTGCTCGAGGCGGACTGCCGACAAGCAGCGGCGACACTGTCCCTGGGACAGGACATCGCCGGGATGAGCGCGTTCAGTCTGGGCATGCTGGCGGAGTTCGACGCCGCGCTCGAGGCCGGACCGTGGATGTACCGCCGGCTGTTCTGGGAGGCGGGAATGGTCGGGCAGGTGCTCTATCTCGAGGCCGAGGCGGCGGGCGTCCGCTCGACCGGCATCGGGGCCTACTTCGATGACCCGGTGCACGAGGTGTTCGGAATCCGGGATCGCCGCCTGCAGAGCCTTTACCACTTCACCGTCGGCGGTGCCGTAGACGACCCGCGGCTGACCACGCTGTCGGCCTATCCCCCGCTGGAATAGACGTTCCAACGCCATCAATGCGCTTTTTTCGGACTTCCCCCTTGTCTGTATGCCTTCAGGATGGTATATTCATAGCGTCGAATGCTCCGGGCTCCTGTCGGAGTGCCTGGACGACAGCGGGTGTCGCACGGATGTCCGCCATGACGCATTCGATTCCCATCTTCTTGAGAGATTGAGTTTGCGGTTCCGGTGGTTGAGGCGCGTTGCGTTCCGCGCGGCTTGATTCCTGTGTTTGCAAAGACGGACGGTGATGCGCGATTTCTGAATAGCCTGATGAGCGAGGTGCGAGACGATGTCATTCAACATGAACAAGTTTCTGGCGGTGGGAACGAAAGTCAAAGTGGCCGAGCCCATGGATGTTCCCGACTGGTCGAAGTGGGACGACGACAAGGGCCGTACCTCCGGTTCCGTGAAGAAGCGGCTTCAATCCCAGTTCTTCCAGGGAAATCGCAATATCGTCGGTGAGATCATTTACATCTCCCGCGAATCCGAGCGTGAGAAACTCCGCAAGCAGGGCCGTGTCAAGGTCCGCATCCGCGACCAGGCCGGCACCAACCTGACCATCACCGCCGACCCGGGTCGCCTTTCGCGAACGCACTGATGCCATTGCGAGGTGGTCGCGTCTGGCCGATACCCCGGTTGATTCGCCTCATCTCGTGTCGCTCAATACGCTGACCGGCGAGAGGAGCAACTATCTCCGTGATTTCTGAGCCGAGTCCTTCAAGAGGGCTCGGCTTTTTTCATTTGTGCATTGAGTGCGTCTGCGTGTCTTGCCACGTCGGCCGGTCCTGTTAGGATCGGAAGGCGATGAGCAGCGGCGACGATCCACTCCCGATCCACAGTCTGGCCGAGGCGTACCTGTACCTCATGATCACGCCCTGCGCCGCCTGCGGGAAAGGGGAACGCGTGGCCGACGACACCCGCGCGCGGCACGATGCCGACGCCCGCGTCCTGACCGTTCCCACGGTCTGCAAGACGTGCAAGGAAAGCCGGGACATCGCCTTTGACACCCGCCAGGTCGAACCCGAAGGCTTCAAGGCGGTATCGCCGAGCACGGTGGCGGCCATCAACCCGACACAGGAACCGTCGAAGATCATCGATGTCGGCGGCTGGATCACGCTGGCCACGGTGTTCGCCGACGCGGCCAAGAAGGCGGGCAGCCCCGCCGAGGCACGGCACGTCAAGATCGAGGCGGCCCAGTGCCTCGACGAGGCCCTGCTCTTTTACAATGACGACAACAACGACCTGCCCCCGCAGGAAGCCTTCTATCACGAGCGGACCCGCAAGCAGTTCCAGCGCACGCCCGAACTCTTCAGCCGCCAGCGCCTCGTCAGCCTTCGGGCAAAGCTCCCGGTGGTGTACGTCACGGACGGCGCGCCCCTTGCCGCCGGGGAGACACTGCCTCCGCCAAAGAAACGCAAGCGCCGCTGGTGGCCCTGGGGAAAGAAAGAGTCATGACCGAGTCCGAGCCGAGGCCACCGGCGAGCGCCGCCGAATCCCCCGATGTCTTCATGCTGATCTTCGGCATCGGCACGCTGGGCGCGTGGGTCAAGATCGCCTCGCTCAGCCGCCACTTCAACATTGGCGAAGGTTGGACCAGTCGGCCGATCCCGTTCGTGGTGATCCTGTTGCTCGTGGCGGCGGCCCTGTATCTCGCCGCCTACATTCTCGTGCGAAAATGGCCGACGGCGCGGTGGTACCTGCCCTTTATCATCGCGGTCGGCTTGGCAGCGCGACTGGTGCTGCTGCCATCGCACATGATTCAGGAATCGGACGCCTACCGCTACATCTGGGACGGGCACGTGCAGCAGGCGGAGATCAACCCCTACCGTTACGCGCCGCAATTCATCAAGGATGCATGGGACTATGGACGATCCGTCAACGCCCCTGAAGATGTCGAGCAACTCATCAAGGACATTCGTGGCGAGCAAGATGCGCGCACTGTGCTCAACTGGGTCAGCTATCCACGGTACGTCACTATCTATCCGCCGCTCGCCCAGTTGACCTTTCTCACCGTCACGTCGGTCGCGCCATGGAGCCTCCTCGGCATGCGTGTGGCGTTTCTGGTGATGGACCTGGCGACGTGGTTTCTCGTGGGCCTGCTGTTGCGGCGCGCGTCGCCGGCACGGTTTCTTTCCGGCATCCTCTTGTACGGCTGGTCACCGCTGGTGCTCAAGGAGGTGATCAACAGCAACCATTATGAAAGCCTGACCGCGCTGTGCATCACCGCGACGGTCGCGCTGCTCGTGTTCACACGCTCTCGTGCTGGGCGCCCCTCTGAGCAGTCGTCCAAGAAAGATCTCGGCATCCTCGCTCGGCTGGCCGCCTCGGCGACGCTGGGCCTGGCCATCGCCGCCAAGCTCTACCCGATTCTTCTGGTGCCCCTGGTGGCGGCGGTGCAGTTCCGACGAAGACGGCGACTTCCCTGGCTCCTGCCCCTCGTCGGAGTGGCGCTCACCGCCGCGGTGACGGGCGGACTTTACGCACTGTATGCGGAAAAAGGCGTGGAACTGACCGGCTCGCTCAGCAACTTCATGGCCGAATGGGAACGCAACGCCATCATCCACCCGCTCACCGTCAACCTGATCAACGCAATCGGTACGCAACCGGTGAACGCCTGGATCCCCCCCGCCTACCAGGGCCATCAAGCCGTCTTCATTGCATCCGCGCTGCTCGGGACCGCCGTGCTGATTCTGCTCGCCGCGCTCACGCTCCGCCTGGTCGCCAAGCCGGTTCAGCGCGAAGCCTTCCTCGGTTATGCGATCATCGTGGTCGTCTTTGCCTTCAGCGTCTGTCATGCTATGAACCCGTGGTACCTGGTGGGCATCGTTCCCCTGCTCGCCCTGCAAAGGCGGCCCTACCTTTCCGTCCTCCTGCTGACCGGCATCATGGCCCTGCGCTATCTGAATTTCTACGTGGAATATCGCTACGACCTCGACGATCCGGAATGCCAACGCCTGCTCTGGATCATCCGATGCTGCCAGTTCATCCCCTTCTATCTGGCAGCGCTGATCGAGATCGTCTATCGTTACCGCGGTCGACGGCCCGTTCGCCCGGCTGCTGCATAGACTCTCGGGCGAGCCAAACTTCCCGTCGCTCATGTCGATTCGAAGGAGCCCACACCATGCCATCTTGCCTGATCTCGCTGCTTGTATGCGCCGCCGGTGGCCCGGCCGCTGCAGAGGAAACGATCCATGTCGATGTCGCCGTCTACGGCGGTACGGCCTCGGGAACGGTAGCTGCTATTGCTGCCGCCAACGAAGGCGCGAGCGTCATTCTCCTCGAACCGCGTCGCCATATCGGCGGCATGGTCTCCGGCGGGCTCGGGGCATCGGACATTGGCCGTGCCTATGTCGTCGGCGGCATGTCCCGCGCATTCTTCCAGCGTGTGGGGCAACACTACGACCGCGAGATCGCCTGGCAGTTCGAACCGCACGTGGCCGAGGAAGTCTTCCGGGATTGGCTGGCGGAAGCGGACGTGAAGGTCCGCTTCGAACAGCCGCTCCGGAACGTGGTCGTGCGCGATGGCATGATCCGCCACATCGTGACCGGTGATGGCACGAAGATCGAGGCGGACGTGTACATCGACGCCACGTACGAGGGCGATCTCATGGCCGCCGCGGGCGTACGCTACACGTGGGGGCGCGAAGGGCGCGACGTTTACGGAGAATCGCTCGCCGGGCGACTGGCCAAGAGCCCCAAGCACCAGTTCCACGTGGACATTCCCGCCCGCCGGGAGAATGGCAAGCTGTGGCCTACGGTCAGCAAGTCGCCTCCCGGTGCAGTCGGCTCGGGTGACCGACGCGTGCAGGCATACAACTTTCGCCTCTGTCTCAGCGACGACCCCGCCAACCAGGTCCCGTTCCCCAGGCCTCCGGGCTATAACGCGGATCGCTACGCGTTGCTGGGTGCGTACCTGAACAAACGCGGCACCGAAATCGGTCTTGGCGACATCATGCACGTGCAGAGCATGCCCAACGGCAAGACCGACATCAACAACAACGGCCCGTTCTCCTCGGATCACATCGGGGGCAGCGCGGACTACCCGGATGCCGATCCCCAACGCCGTCAGGAGATCTGGCGGGACCATGTCCACTACGTCCAGGGCTGGTTGTACTTCCTGGTTCACGATCCTTCGGTGCCGCCGCACATCCAGAACGAACTTCGGCGTTACGGACTGGCGAAGGATGAGTTCGTGGATAATGACCACTGGCCGCACCAGCTCTACGTCCGGGAGGCGCGGCGGATGATCGGAGCCTACGTGATGACGCAGCGCGATCTTCAGGAGCAGCGCACGAAACCCGACGCCATCGGCATGGGCTCGTACAACATCGATTCCCATCACGTGCAGCGCTACGTGGATGATAACGGCTTCGTCCGCAACGAGGGGGACATGCAGATCCCCGTCGAGCCCTACGCGATCAGCTACCGCGCCATCACCCCGCGCGCGGCCGAATGCACGAACCTGCTGGTGCCGGTGTGTGTGTCTGCCTCGCACGCGGCGTACTCGTCCATCCGGATGGAACCGGTGTACATGATCCTCGGCCAGAGCGCGGGCACCGCCGCCGCCTTGGCCGTCCGGGAGAAGACGACCGTCCAGGATGTATCTTACGATGGGTTGCGAAAGCGGCTCCTGGAACACGGCCAGGTCCTCAGCCTTGATCATGCCATCGTGCGCTACATGCGGGCCTCGGATCTGGCGGGGATCGTCGTGGATGACCGCGATGCCGAGCGGCGGGGACAATGGACGGTTTCCGGTTCAGAAGGACCGTACATCAACCAGGGCTATCTTCATGACGGCAACACCGCCAAGGGCGAGGCGTCGCTCGTCTTCACCCCGGACCTGCCGCATGCCGGACGCTACACCGTGAGCCTGGCCTACACGTCGCATGGAAATCGCGATGAACGCGTTCCGATAGTCATCAACACGGTAGAAGGCCGAGAGACAATTCATGTCAATCAGCAAACCCAGCCATCCCGTTCCCCCTTTCAGCCTCTGGGGGTTTTTGAACTTGCCGCCGGCAAACAGGCCACTGTCACGGTGAGCAACGAAGGCACCAGCGGTTACGTGATTGCCGACGCCGTGCAATGGCTGCCGGTGAAAGAGTAACACCGTGTACTGATGCGCGTTCAAAGTGAAAACCGCGTCGCCATGACGGAATAGAAGCAGCGCGTAAAAATGGCAACATCGCGTGATGCCCATTCGGCGGGTGGCTTCACGCGATGTTGCCGGTCAGCAAGGAGGAACTCTGATGGGAGGCATCAGAGGACTCGCTGGGAGTCCGTCACGAATCCGATCGTTTCATTCCGTTCCATCGGCCCATGACTACTCTCTTGTACGTGCATCCCTCGTGTCAGTTGCGATTCGGTTCCGATTCTTTCACCAAATTCAGTAGGCCGCATGCCGCACGACTCGCGTGTGCACGCCGCGGGCCGGATAACGCCGGCCGTGCTCGACCACTTTCGTATAGCCTTCGCGGACCAGCACCTGCTTCTGCACCGTCGTCCAGTAGCCGCTCTCGATGACCTGCGGCTCCTGCCGGTAGGCGACCACCTGGCCGTTCGCATCCAGCACCGGCACTTCGCGGTACACGGTCTGCGTCGTCGGCACCCAGACCCGCTCGCTCACCAGGGCATATTCGGCGGGGACGTATACCGTTCGGGTCACCGCCACCGGACGGGCGCGCCCCACATGCACACCGACGCCCACATGATCGCCCGCATGGACACCCACGCCGACGTGACCTTTCCGACCTCCGATATCCAGACGGAAATTGAAATCGCCCGCCATGGTGCTTGCAGGCATCCAAGCCGCCGCCATCATCGCCGCCATCATCATGACCTTGTTCATCACGAACCTCCCTTTCACTGACCGACGCCGAACCCTTCGGCGTACACCGGATAAGACATTGATCCCCGGAAAAGGTTTGCCGGTGTGAACTATTTTTCTTGGAGAATGATATGCCGCAGCTGAATAAGTTATCGGACGTGAGGATTGGGGATTCCATGTACCCTCCTCCTTCCCTGAGTATGAAGGCGACCTCCCGATCAGCCGATGATGGGTGAGATACACCAAGCTGCAAGAAGTGGATCGAGGAACTGATAAAGCTTGAACTTAATTTATTCGATCCTGGCGCACAAAGCTACCTTGTTGCTTGCTCCCGTTGAACGGGGAATCGTAGATTTCGAGGCATGACGTTGAAAGAAGTTCACGCCCAGACATCTCCGGCCGACGCCCCGACCGTGTCCCTGAATCGGGAGACGGGGACCCTGGCCTCCATCCGTAAGAACTTGCAGAGCCTGGAGTTCAAGGCGGCCATCTGGGTGGTGATTCTGATCGTCAGCGTGACCGCCACCGGCACCTTGATGAGCGCCAGGGCCATGCGCGATGCGTTCTACCAGAGTGAGTTCGCACATGCGCGCACGGAAGCCCAATCCATGGCCCTCGCGGCCACCCCGGCCTATGAGCAGGAACGGCACGACATGCTGAAGAACACGGTACGGGCGATGGTCAAATCGCCCACGGTAGCGTATGCCGCGTTTGTTGAGCCTGACGGTCGGATTATCGCCATGAGAAGCAAGGGTGACTTCGTGCCCCGTCACCGGCTCGAGAATGATCCGCTCTACCTGAAGATCGATTCGCTCGATGAACCGCGCGTCATCGAATCGGAAGTCGACGGCATCTACGCCGTGGAACTGATGATCGAAGTCCCGCGGATCCATCACGTCAACACCCCAGCCAAGGGCTTTTCGGACGCCGTTCCGTCCGGCTACATGCTTGTGGCGACGGACATCTCCCCGATACGCAATCGCCTGCAGGACGTCAATCGGCAGCTGATTCAGCTGGCCGCGATCCTGGTACTTCTGGTCGTCCCGATCTGCCTGGCCACCACGCGCTACGTTGTCGCGCCTCTGAACGAACTGGCGCGCACGGCGCGAGCGATCGCCAACGGCTCGGTGGATGAGCGGGCCGAGGTCCGCGTGGGTGGTGAAATCGGCGAACTGGCCGAAGCCTTCAACACGATGACCGACCGCGTCGTCTCCGCCCACATGGACCTGTTGCGCTTGAACGCGGAGCTTGAACAACGGGTCAACAAGCGCACGCAGGAACTGGCCCGGCTGGCGGCCTGCGATCCGTTGACGGGGCTGTATAACCGGCGGCACTTCGGCGAGGTGTTCCACAGGGAGTTCGCGGCATCGCGGCGCTACGAACGCGACCTGTCCTGCCTGATGTTCGACCTGGATCACTTCAAGGAGACGAACGATCGATTCGGGCATCGTACCGGGGATGAGATCCTCATCCTTGTCGCCCTGTCGATTCAAAGTGTGCTTCGCGAAACGGACGTGGCCGCGCGTTTCGGGGGGGATGAGTTCGTCGCGATGCTTTCGCAGGCGACATGCCAGGAAGCGCTACCGGTGGCCGAGCGTATTCGTGACACGTTTTCGAAAAAACTGAAATCCAAATATCCGGATGTGCCCGCCACCATCAGCATCGGAATCGCAAGTTTGTCCACCTCGGACGCCACGAGCGCGGAAGACCTGATCCACGAGGCGGACGTCGCGCTGTACAAGGCGAAGGAACGGGGTCGCAACCAGGTCGCTGCCGCCGAAGCGCGCCCCCTATTGACGTCTTGACTGCTCTCCGCCCGTGTTCCTGTCCCCGCCGTCCAGGGAATCTCACGCCTCGGTCTTCGAATCATTCGAAACAACGTGCGATTTTCGAATCGTGCCGACTTCCCGGATAAGGTACGATGATAATGGTGAAGAGTTTCCGGATGCCCGTTCGTTCAATAAACGCGACCTGCGGGGCAAAGCATGATTCAAGGTGTGGCCAAGTATCTGGGAGGGAAAGTACTGACCGCCATTCTCGTGGTGGCCTGCGCGCTGGTGGTGATCTGGTACTGGCGGTTGGATCCCTCCGCACGGGAGGCGCTCTGGTCTTCCGTGAAAGGGGTACTGATCTGGCTCGGATTCGTGGCGGTGTTTCCGTGGGCGCTCTTTTTCGTGCCGACCCTTGTCGTGAAGGCCGAGAGCAACGCTGTCAGCGCATTCACGCTGCTGGGTTATCTGGCGGTGGATGTGGCCGTGGCATTCCTACTGAGCGGCGGATCTTGGGGATCCACGTGGCAGGCGGTGTTGATGTGTGTTGGTTTCCTGGCAGCCGGGGTTTACAATTTCATGGTGTGTGATTTCCTGGCGGAGCGTGCGGAAGAGTCCGCCTGACCGAAACGGGGGTTCCCATGACGCGCCTGCAAGCCGGTGATCGAATTAACAACTACCTGCTGGACGAGCGGGTCGGCCAGGGTGCGTTCGGGGAGGTCTGGAAAGCACATCATCACGTTTTCGGCGACGTCGTCGCCATCAAAATACCCACGAGTGCGGAGTACGTCCGCCATCTTCGGCAGGAAGGCGTAACGCTTCACGGCTTGAAAGACGCCCGCATCGTCAAGGGTCTCGATCTCGATCCCTACGCGGATCCGCCTTACCTGATCATGGAGTACGTGGACGGCCCCTCACTTCGCGAGATACTCGACCTTCATCCGAACGGGCTGACCGTGGAGACGGCGCTGGAGATCACGGCGAGTGTGCTCTCGGCGCTGAAAGTCGCGCATGATGCCGGGATCGTCCATCGCGACATCAAACCGGCGAATATCCTTCTGGCCGGTGGACTCGACGCGCCGCCGTCCAAGAGCGTCAAGCTCTCCGACTTCGGCCTCGGCAAGGTGGAAACACGTGTGCATGTCTCCATGGCTCAGTCGCTGTCGACGGATGCCGAGGATCGCTCCCTGACCGGTACGCCGGCCTACATGTCTCCCGAACAGCGCGACGGCGACGAACCCGACGCGCGGAGCGACCTGTATTCGGTCGGTGTGGTGCTGCACGAAATGTTGACCGGCCATCTGCCGTCAGGCGGAGACCGCCCCTCGGACTGGCGCGACGGCATTCCCTCGTGGCTCGATGAGTTGTTCGCGCGATGCTACTGCGCTCGGGAGCGAAGATTCGCAGGCACGGGCGAGATGCTCGAAGCACTGGCGGCACATGGGATCTCCGTACCGCTCGCCGCGACGCAGGATTCCTCCACGACACCTGTCGAGTCCCACCGCGAAGAGCGTGTGGCGGTGCGCGACGGCCGATGTCGCTGTGTGAAGTGCGAAGGGGTCGTGCTGCCGGAGGATCATTTCTGCGTTCACTGCGGATTCCAACTGGTGGATGAAGTGCCGCGATGTCCGACGTGCCACGCCTTCGCGAGCGTGACGGATCGTTACTGCATCCGCTGCGGCACCGATCTTCGGGAAGGGTAACGCGTGACCTCGAGCGAACCCACGGCGACGTCGGGCGAAGTTCCACCGGAGGCGCAAACGCGATCAGCCGCTGAGGTGGAAACCGCATTTCTGACCGGCGTCGAGGCCCGGCTCGAGCGGGCCAAGGGAACCTTGCTTCACGGATCGTGGTGGACGACGGAGCGGCGATCCGAGGAATATCGCCTCCGCCAGTGGGTACGCAGTCGTGACGAGCTGGCCTGGTTGCCGAAGAATAAACGGTTGACGCTCACAGGATGGCGCCGAACGTTCTGGCTGGGCAAGCGCCCGCGCAGCATCGCGATCGCCTCGGTGCTGTCGCTCCTGGAGCGTCATGCCCAGGGCGAGGCGGATCCGCCGCCGATTGGACTGGTGGATCTTCAGGCCCATGTGCAAGGTCTGGTGCAAGGGATCGAAGCGCCCTGTATCGTGGGCGTGTGCAGTCCGTCAGGGTTCACGGATGAGGCCCGGCAGCTTCGCTGGCCGACGGAACACGTGAAGCTGGTGCTGGTCGAGCCGGATGCGTCGCATGCGTGGCGCGTCACGCCCGGCAGTGCGAACCTCTCCGCCGACGTGCTCGCCCTGTTCGACCCGGAGAGCGCCCAGCGCAAAATCGAACGTGTTTGCGATGCCATCGAATCGCGCAGTGCTGCCTTGATCGCCGGTGGGCTCACGATCGAAGAGATCGCGTCCGGCGCGGGTGTGACGGCGGAACAGGCGTTGCTGGGCATCCGCCGGGCGATGGAGCGGGACCCGTCGCTGAAACTCAGCAATTCGAAAGAGGGCCGGCTGCTGTATCGCGGAGCGCCCTCGGTTGAGGAGTCGTCAATGTCGATGATGGATCGAATCCGGCAGATGCTCGGAGGCGAAGGCAACGAAGCCAGGAAGATCAACGTGCTCGCCGAGCGAAGAGCGCGCCTGGTCGAGCAGCGGGACAAGCTGTACGCCGATATCGCCGTGCTGGAGAGCCAGGAAGCCGAGTTGATGTCCGAAGGACGCGCAACGACTTCGGCCTCGGTGAAGAAGCGCGTGGCGACGCAGATCAAGCAGTTGCGCGACGAGATGGGTCGGCTGAACGCCAAGGCGCGTGTCCTCGGTCAGCAGGTGGACGTGATCAGCACGCACGTGCACAACCTCACGCTGATCCAGCAGGGCAAGCGGGCGAAACTGCCGACGCAGGAGGAACTGACCCAGGACGCGGTTCGCGCCGAGGAGATGCTCGAGCAACTCGCGACGCGCGTGGACCTGGCGGCGGGGCTCGACATGGGCGAGGCGGAAACGAGTCTTTCCGGCGAGGAGGCGAGTATCCTGGCGGAACTGGAGATGCCGGAAGAGGCGGCACCTGAAGACACCGAGGAGGATCCGGAGATCGACGCCATCGTGAACGAACTCGAAGAAGAACCGCCGCCGGAGAAGACCAAGCCACGCGAGCCGGAAGCGGGCTGAGGTCGGCGAAAGATAATGGCGAAAGACAAGGACATCGACAGGATTGACACGACTTACGAGATTGAGGAGGAACGTGACAGGCAGCCACTTTCCGCGGACATCCCGCTTGTCATGTCGCTCCTGTCTATTCAACCTGTTTGAATTCTGTCGAATCAACGTGCTTGCAAGGTGAACGTTTATGGGCATCTGGGACTGGATGGGCAAACGACCGAAGCCGCTGTCGAAGATGACGCGGCAGGAGCTTCGCCAGCAGGAACTGCTGCTGGAGAAGGAACGCGCGCAGTTGATGAAGAAAGTCGAGAAGCTGGCGAATGAAAAGCAGAAGCTCTTCGACCAGGGCGCGAAAGAAAAGACGCCGGAAGTGCGCCGTATGCTGGCCCAGGAATTCGAGATGCACACCAGTGAGCAATTGATGCTCGGCCGCCAGTTGAACATGCGCACGAAGGAATCGATGACCATCTCGCGGATGCGCATGCTGCGCGAGAACGCCGAGCGCAATTCGCAGGTCCGCAACCGGTTGGGCATGATCGGGGAGAAGGACATGATGCGGCTGGAGAAGATGATCGAGAACGACGCGGTCACGAGCGAGATGTACCAGGAGCGGCTGGACGCGATCCTGGAACTGAGCGCGTCGGTGGACGTCGGGGCGACGGGCATGAGCACGGCGGGAAATTCAGTGATGGACATCTGGGAGAAGATGGACCAGGGTCTGATCACGGACGATCGCGAAGGCTTCGACGAAGCCGACCGCCGCGTGCGCGAACAGAAGTCAGCCGAACCGGCGGAATAGAGAGGAACAGACAGGATTGACATGATGGACAGGATACATGAGGAAGGCTGATCCAGTTCAGGTTAATCATGCGGATTGATGACTTGACAGAAAAGGTGATCGGATGCGCGTTTCGTGTTCATAACGAACTGGGGGCCGGGTTCTTGGAGAAAGTCTATGAGAATGCTTTTCGATTGGAACTTGCTCATGCGGGAATCAGGGTCAAGCAGCAGCACCCTATCCCCGTGAAGTATCGCGACGAGCCGGTAGGCGAGTATTACGCCGATCTGATGGTAGAAGACCGACTCATCGTCGAGGTGAAAGCTGTGCTGAAGCTGATTGCCGAACACGAGGTCCAACTGGTCAATTATCTCGCGGCTACCGGTATCGACGACGGACTCCTTATCAATTCTGGAAACTCCGTCGAGATCAAACGCAAATATAGAAAGTACAGACATCGACAGGATTCACATGATGGACAGGATGAAGAGTAACTCTGAGTTTCATTCGCCGAAGGCGACCATCCTGTTGATCGTGTAAATCCTGTCGATTCAACTCATTCAGAGGGTGGGTTATGGGCTTGTTCAAATCATCGGAAGAGCGGCGGATCGAGCGCGAGATGAAGATTCGGCAGGGGATCCGCCGGATCGAGCGGGCGATCCGCGAGCAGGACAAGTTCGTTGACGAGTTCGTCAAGAACGCCCAGCAGGCGCGCTCCATCGGCGATGAGAAGCAGTACCAGTTCATTCGCAACTCGCTCAAGAAGACGATGACGATCCGCCGGGTACTCGATCGGCAGTTGCTGGCGGTCAAGAACGCTCTGCTCATCAAGCGGCAGGCGGAGGCAAGTTCCGACTTCACGCAATCGATGGGCCTGATGGCCAAGGAGATCGGCCGCCTGTTCGGCGAGACGGACCTGGTCAAGACGCAGGCGGAGTGGGAAAAGGCGATGGTGCAGTCGCAGACGATGGAGGAACGCATGGGCATGTTCCTCGACACGATCGAGGACATGGCCTCGGAGGACGTGGGATCGACGTCGTCGGAGATCGTGGAGGACACGGAGATCGATCGATTGATCGAAGCGGAGTCGGATGCGGCGCATGCCAAGGAGTCGGGCAAACTGGCGGAACTGCGCGCGGAACTGGAGTCGCTGAAAGGGCAGAGCGAAAAGCAGAGCTAGTCCCTCGTCTCATCGGAACCTCAAGCATGCCGGTAACCTTCTCCACATTCGAGCGCCTCAAGGACAAGGGCGTGGCCGCGTACAAGCGCGGGGATTATGCGGAGGCGCGGCCTTACCTGATCCAGGCGGCCGAGTGCATGGTGGTGCTGGCGGAGGAGGCCAAGACGGCGGACCTTCGCGAGCAGCACGAGGGCACCGCCACCGAATTGCTTGCGCTCGCCAAGGAGTGCGGCCGGCGGCAACCGGGTGAGACGCGTCGCCGCGACCGCGCCGAAGAGAGCGACGATGGCGGGAAAGACGCCTCGGACTGGATCATCCGCAAGCGGCCCGACATCGGCTTCGACGACATTGCCGGGCTCGAGGAGGTCAAGCAGGAAATCCGCCTGAAGATGATCTACCCGTTCCAGCATGCGGAGCTGGCGCAGAAATACGGCATCCGCACCGGTGGCGGCGTGCTGTTGTACGGTCCGCCGGGCACGGGCAAGACGATGCTCGGCAAAGCGATCGCCCGGGAGATCGACGCCACTTTTTTCGTCATCAGCCCGGCGCAGATCATGAGCAAGTGGGTCGGCGAGGCGGAGCAGAACATCCGCAAGCTGTTCGAAGCCGCCAAGCAGGAAGACAAGGCGGTCATCTTCATCGACGAGATCGAAGCGCTGGTCCCGCGGCGGCAGAGCGGCATGTCGTCGGTGATGCAGCGCGTGGTGCCGCAGATTCTCCAGGAGCTGGAGGGCTTCGATCGCACGGCGGAGCGTTGCCTGCTGTTCGTCGGGGCGACGAACCGGCCGTGGCTGTTGGATGAGGCGGTAATGCGGCCGGGACGTTTCGACACGCGGGTGTACATTCCGCTGCCGGACGCGCCGGCGCGGTACCGTCTGCTGGAGATGTACCTGGCGGAATCGCGGCCCATGGACGATGACGTGGACCTGGGCACGCTGTGCGATCGGCTGGACGGCTACAGCGGCGCGGACATTCGGCACATCTGCGACCGGGCGGCGCAGCGGGCGTTCATGGAGGCCATCGGGGACGGCGACGGGCAGGGGCGCGCGATTCACATGGCGGACATGCTGGCGGTGATCGACGACACGCTGCCGTCGGTGCACCCGAAGGATCTGAAGCGTTTCGAAAGTTTCGCGCGAACGGGGGAGTGACGATGGGGGTAGAAACGTCATGATTGATAAAGAGTTTGACATGCAGGCGCTTCATCAGGATGCGACGCTGCGCGCCTGGCGCGTTGCGCCCGACGAGATATTCTCATTGCTGCGGCGCGAGGTGGAGGTGCCGGCGGGCTGGATGGCGCGGGTCGATCGTCGACACGGAGATCCGGGCGTGTTCGCCGAGGGAGCGACTGTCGGCAAAGGCGACGTGAAACAGGTCCTTTGGGTTCGGCCGGGATCGCTCGACGTGACGGCTCAGGAGGATCGGCTGCGCACGCGGGACGGCTACGCCGGAAGCGGCACGTTGTGTTGTCGTGTGCGTTTGCTGACGGAGCCGAATGAACTGGTCGCGTTCGAGCAGATGTTTCTGTCGAATGGATCGTCATTGCAGGATTCCTCCATTCGCGATTACTTCAGTGGACCCTTGCAGTCCGCACTACGCCGCCTGGTGAGTGAGCATACCGCCGAAGCATTGATCCAGGGATTGAACTCAGACGTCTTGAGCAAGGCCGTAAAGCGGGAACTGGAATCATTGTGCATGCGCGCGGGGCTGGCGTTGGATGGCGCGGTCGCATTGCGCTTCGCGTCCGAGGATCACGACCGTGCCCTGCGGGAGCAGCACCGTGTCTCCCGGGAGGTCCAGCAGCACGAGGCCCGCCGGTCGATCCAGCGCGCGCTGGCCCAGGCGCAGGCGGAGCGGCTGAACGAGGTGGCGGGGCTCCTGGAGAAAATGCAGGCGGTGGCGACGAGTCACGACGGCGTGGAGCTGGCCGACCTGGTCAGGCGTTTCGCGCCGTCCGAGCGCGATGAGCTGTACGCTGCGTTGTGGCACCTCGACGGGAAGGGTCGGGAGGATTACCGAACAGAGTCGGTCGCGCTGGTGGCAGGGAACGTGCTGATGACGATGCCCATGTCGGATCCGGAGCACGCCGGTGCGAGGATCGAGATCCCTGCAGACCTGGGGGCGTTGCGTTCGGTACAGGTGGACCGTGCCTGCAAGGCGGGACGCGGATTGCTGATCGGGGCCGCCAACGGTGTGTGGATGGTCGATCTTGACCAGGACGAACCTGTGGCGAAGCTCGCGATGCGTCCGGACGGTGATCGCAAAGTGCGCGGCGGGTTCAATGCCGCCGCACGGGATGGGGACACGGTGTACGCTACGCATTCTGAGTTGGGCTTGGTGCGGTGGACGCTGGGGGATGGGTGCGAGGCTGTCGGGGAAGCTTGTTGTGAGCAGTTGACGCAGAAAGCCGAGTCGGTACGGTGTGCGCAGATCGTCGAGGGGTCCCTGTGGTTCACGGTGGATGAGTCGGTTTACAGTCTCGCCACCTCCAGTGGCGAGGGTGTGCAGCCTGTGCGCTACGGCGGCAGCGATGCCATCCTGACGGCGTTGCGCGTCGACGGCAGCGATGTGTTTGCGGGCAACGCCGAGGGGGAGATCCTTCATTGGCATGCGGGCGATCCGGAATCGGCGTCGGTGATTCGCGGCGTGTCGGACGGGCTGGTGGAATCGATCCAGGTGCAGCGCGTCGGGGGACTGACACAACTCATCGTGGCGGACCGGCGGCGCGGTTTGGGCATGCTCGTGGTGGAGGACGGCGACGAACGGCGGCATGCGTCGCGGGACCAGATCGTGCGGCGGGCGGCTGTGGCGTCGGATGCGATGGCGGCGATGAACGATGCGCGCGATCGCGTGATCGTCTGGCGGGCCGACGCGCCGCGGGAACCGCTGCTCTCCGCTCATATCGAGCAACTGACCGGGCACCGCATCCAGGATCTCTGCCTCGTGCCGGTGGCGACGTGAAATGCCCGATACATTCCCATGCAACTGAATAGTCACATCAAGCGGCAGGCTGACCGCCGGTTTGCGGGCGGAAGGCGGCGGGAAGGCGTGCTTTGCTCTCGTGGGCAAGGGCCAACACCGAACCGAACGTCACCAGGGTGTTCGTGAGGAAAAAGAAGAGCAGTTCTTCAATCGGCAGGATACCGCCAAGCTTGAAGCCGAGGGTGAGTTCTTCACTGATGGTCCACGTGCCGCTGCTGATGGCCAGGGCGTCGGCAGCGCCAAGGAAGGCTGTCGCGGAGAGGATTGTTGTCGCGACGAGGCGGCGATGGTGCCAGAGGATGTCCGCCCCGAAACCGAGCTGAATCGCGATGGGGATGGCCGCCCAGCCGAGTTCGAGAGCGGCGTAGGTGCCGGGTTTCCACTGCATTACCAGCACAACGATCGAGACAAGGCAGATGAGCGCCGCCACCGTTGCCCCGACAACGCGAAGGGGTCGGTTGTCGTGCCCGCCCTCGGGAGGCAGCGCGATCCGGCGGCTGAGCCAGATCATCCACATGCCGGTCATCACGGTCTGCAACACGAAGAAGCAGTACTCTTCCAGCGGGACCCATCCGAGCACGATCCCGACGACAAGATCATCGTCGTACCACCAGACTTCGGTGGCGACGAGATAATTGTCCCAGGGGGTGGTGTAGACCACGGCGATCACCACGTGCAGGGCGATGACCCAGGCCGGCGCGTAATTGCGGAGGCGAGTCGGCTGGAGCCGACCCTTGGCGCGATCCCGCCAGAGCAACAGTGACAGCAGCACGATCGGGGTAACGACGAAGATGCCGAGGAAGCCGAAGTAGGTCATGGTGCGATCTGCACTCCGAATCGAATCAGGTCGCTTGTCGAGTCCGCTTGCCAGGGGATCCGCTCACTGACGTACGCGGTGCTGCATGATTCACACCCGCCGTCGCGACAGGTCGCGGAGCAGCACGTGGGCGGCATTGCGCCCCGCGGCGCCCATGATGCCTCCGCCGGGATGCGTGCTGGCGCCGGTTAAATATAGCCCGCGCACCGGCCCGCGATAGCCGCTCATGCCCAGCGCCGGCCGCATCATGAACATCTGGTCCACGGACATCTCTAGGTGCATCACATTGCCGCGGAGCAATCCCAGTTCCCGCTCCAGGTAAAGCGGCGTCTCGATCAGCTTGTCGATCACCGCCTCCCGCACGTTCGGGGCGTATTCGGCCAGCTTGTCGAGCATGCGCCCGGCCACGGGTTCAGCGATATCGTCCCAGGACTCACCGCTCGCGAGAGTGTAGGGGTAGTACTGGCCCCAGAGAAACAGGACGTGCTTGCCTTCGGGAGCGAGGGTCGGGTCGACGGCGGAGAAGGTCATGGCGATCAACGCCGGGTCGCGCGAGGGCTCGCCCGCCAGGTAGTCGGCGTAGGCGCGCTCGAGATAGCCGGGGCTCGGGCAGAGGAACTGCATGGCCCGATGCTGCGGGCCGGGCGAGCCGTCAGGAGGCGAGGGGCAGGCGGTGTAGTCCGGCAAGGCGTCCATTGCGTAGCGCACGATCATGCCGAAGCCATTACCGATCCGCCGCTTGGACAGTGTCTTTCGTGATGAGGCGGACATATCGCCCTCGTCCAGCATGCCCAATGTCGTGTGAATGTGGGCGCCGGAGACCACGGCGCGGGCGGTAATGCGCTCGCCGTCAACCGTCTCAATGCCGACTGCCCGCCCGCGTTCGACCAGGATGCGCTTCACCGGCGCGTCGGTCTGGATGTGTCCGCCGCGCGATTGGATCATATTCGCCAGGGCCTGCGTGAGCATGCCCGAACCGCCCTCGGGGCGCTTGATCCCGGTTTCGTGATACATCGGGTGCCACAAGGCGAAGGGGGCGGCGAACGGCTCCGTCGGCGGCGGTCCGGACTGCGCCGCCATCCAGCCGATGGCGGCCTTCACCTCGGGCGTCTCGAAGGTGTGATCGAGAAAACTCCCGTAGCTGCCGAGGATATCGGTCAACCGATCCCATCGGTGTTTGCCCAGCTTGCTGCCGAGGACCATGTGTTTGGTCAGGTTCCACATCGTCGGAGGATGCAGGAAGGCTTCGACCATGGACGAGGCCACGGGCTTCCACTCGGTCACGAAGCGGCGGTAGTTGTCGGCATCGGCCGGAGAAATGGCGGCGATGCTCTCGCACGTGGCGTCGAGATCCTTGTGGATCATCAGGTGGCGGCCGTCGGGAAACGGGACGAAAAACAGGGGATCCACGTCGATATACCGAAGACCGTGTTGCTCGAGTTCGAGATCGCGCACGATGGGTGTGTGATGGATCAGGATGTGGGCGGATCCGCCGAGGTCGAATTTGAACCCCGGCACGATCTCCTCGGTCACGACCGCCCCACCGACCCTGGGACGCCGTTCGATCAGCGCCACGCGATAGCCGGCCCTGGCGAGGTATCCACCGCAGACCAGGGCATTGTGGCCGGCACCGATGATGAGGACGTCATGATCAGGCACGAAGCCGTCTCCGGGAAATCCCATGAATGATCACATCTCGCTTGTAGTAATCAGAGCGGATTGTAGGACGGCCTTGCGAGAGAAGCGAGGGTTCGCGATGGTCCGCGACGCCGACAATCCCTTAGAATCATTGCGTACTCTGTTCCAATCCACACACTAATTGGAGAATAGACCAACGTGAATGCCTCCGAGCCTCATGCCATCGTCATCGGCGCCGGATTCGGCGGAATCGGGGCCGCCTTGCGATTGCGGGCTCGCGGCTATCGCGTCACGCTCATTGATCGGCAGGACAAACTGGGCGGCCGGGCTTATGTCTATCGCCGCAACGGCTATACCTTCGATGCCGGTCCGACGGTCGTGACCGCCCACTTCCTGTTTGACGAACTGTTCGCCCTGTTCGACAAGCGTCGCGAAGATTACATCGATCTGCGGCCGGTCACTCCCTGGTACCGTATTCGCTTTCATGACGGCACGCAGTTCGACTACGGCGGATCGCTCGAGGACACGCTGGAAGAAATCCGCCGCATCGAACCGGCGGATGCGGACGGCTATCTCCGACTGCTCGAGCAGACGCAGCAGATTTTCGAGATCGGCTTCCGCCAACTCTCGACCAAGCCGTTCCTCAGCATCAAGGACATGGTGCGCATCCTGCCGGATTTCATGCGACTGCAGAGCTATCGCACGGTCTGGTCGCTGGTCAAGAAGTACATCCGCAACGACAAGCTCCGCCGGGTGTTCAGCTTTCAGCCGCTGCTCGTGGGGGGCAACCCCTTCACGACGACGAGTATTTACTCGCTGATTCAGTACCTCGAGCGTGAATGGGGGGTGCACTTCGCCATGGGCGGGACCGCCGGCATCGTGGACGGGCTGCGTCGCCTTATGGAGGAGGAAGGGATCACCATCCGCCTGGGCGAAACCGTGGATCAGATCATGGTTGACGACGGACGCGCGTGCGGCGTACGGATCGAAGGCGGCGAGCTTGTTCGTGGCGATCTCGTGGTCTCGAACGTCGACCCCCCCTTCCTCTACCGCCACCTGGTACCGCCTCAACATCGCCGCAAGTGGACCGATCATCGCATCGAACGGCTGAAGTATTCCATGGGGCTTTTCGTGCTTTACTTCGGGGCGACGCGGACCTATCCCGACCTCGCGCATCACACCATCCTTCTCGGTGAACGTTACAAAGGGCTGCTGACGGACATCTTCAAGAAGCAGAAACTGCCGGAGGACTTCAGCCTGTACCTGCACGCCCCGACGCGGACCGACCCCTCGATGGCACCGGAAGGGTGCGAGAGTTTCTACGTGCTCTCACCGGTGCCCAACCTGCAGAGCGGCACGAACTGGGCCGAAGCCGGGCCGCGCTACGCGCAGGCGATTATCGACTATCTCGATCGTACGGTCTGTCCCGATCTGAAGAAGCACCTGGTCGAGGATTTCTTCGTGACGCCCCAGCACTTTCAGGATAACCTGCTTTCCGAACATGGCTCGGGTTTCTCGATTCAACCGATTTTCACGCAGTCGGCGTACTTCCGGTTCCACAACCGGTCGGAGGACATCGAGCATCTCTATCTTGTCGGCGCGGGCACACACCCCGGCGCGGGCATGCCCGGCGTGCTCTGCTCGGCGAAGGTATTGGACGAGGTCGTGCCCGACCCGGCGGATCTCCTGATCGGTGGAAAGCGGTGGCATGAGCAACAACCTGCCCTCGGTGCTGAGATGCCATGAATCCGCCGACGCGGTGATGGCCCGGCACGCGACGACCTTCTCCTGGGCCAATCGGATGATGCCGCGTGCGTACGCGAAGGACTTCGCCATCCTGTACGCGTTCTGCCGGCTCGCCGACGACGTGGTCGACGAAGCGAGCGATCCGGCGGAGACGGATGCGGCGCTGGCGATTCTTCGCGAGGGGCTGGAGCGCGGAAGCAGCGAGGTCCCTGCGGTCGCCGAGTTCCTGGAACTCAGCGCGCGGCGCAGCATCCCTTTGGAGATCCCCCGGCAACTCCTCATCGGTGTGGCTTCGGATCGCGGGGCGGTACGCATCGCCGATCGCGGCGAACTCCTGCGCTATGCCTATCGCGTGGCCTCCACGGTCGGCCTCATGGTCTGCCATATCGTGGACCTCCGGCTGCCGGAGGCGCACGCCCACGCCATCGACCTCGGTATCGCCATGCAATTGACCAACATCTGCCGCGACGTCATCGAGGACGCAAAACGGGATCGCATCTATCTCCCGGCGGACATGGTTTCGCATGGGGCGGTGTTTGAGGCGGTCCAAAACGAGAGCGCGGAGCATCGCCAGCGCGTCTACGCCGTGATCCTGGAGACGCTGGACTGGGCGAGGCAATACTACCGCAGCGCTCACCTCGGCATCGGCTATCTGCCGGTGTGGTCACGACTTGGCGTCATCACCGCCAGCCGCTGCTACGGTGCCATCGGTGGGGTCATCCATCGACGTAGGCAGAACTACTGGTCGGGCCGCTGCTTCACCACCAAGGCGGAGAAAGTCGGGCGGACCCTGATGGGTTTGACCGAATTTGTGCTCTGGCCGGGGTACTGGACGCCCATTTTCGCAGGCAGGCACGATCCGGAACTGCACGTTCACCTCGAAGGGCTGCCGGGAGCCCATCTTCCGAAGGATGCTCCCTGAGCGGAATTTTCCGGATCCCCGGTGGTCCTGAGCTTCATAGTGGGCATATATTATCTTATTCGGGCTGACGCACATTCGAGCCTTCCCCGGCTTGATTCGACAGAAATACATCGTGGCATTTGAGTAAGAGGCATCGGAACGCCTCTGCCCATGATGATTTTGACCCTTCCCTGAGCGGGCTGAGACATGAATCCTAATCCCCGGATCGCTCCCGAGGCATCGCAGCATCACCCTCCTGTATGTCCCTCGACGATGCGACAATGGATGCGCGTTTCCGCGGATCGCGTCAATCGTTTCCTGCGTTCGATCCTTACTGACGAGACGCACCGGACTCCTGAGCGACTGCGCGAAGCGATGGAATACGCGGTCTTGAACGGCGGCAAGCGGATGCGTCCCTGCCTGATCTATGCCGCCGCGCAGGCGGTCTCGGGTCGATCGGAAACACCGACCGATCCCGCGCTGGATCGCCTGGCGGGCGCCGTGGAATTGATTCACGCGTACAGTCTCGTGCTGGATGACCTGCCCGCGATGGATGATGACGATCTGCGCCGCGGGCAACCGACCTTGCATAAAAAGTATGATCAGGCCACGGCGCTTCTGACCGGGACGGCCCTGCTGTTCCGGGCTTTCGAACTGCTGGCCGATCCCGCCATTCCCGCGCACTTGAGCACGCTCCTCGTTCGTGAACTCAGCGCGGCCCTCGGCCGCCAGGGCGTGACCGCCGGGCAGCTCTGGGATCTCATGGAATCGCATCCGGACGACGAAGAGCCCTCTCCGGCTTCCATGAATGCGGCGACCTCCACCGCGACCTCGAAGCGTACCTCGCATGCCGGCGGAGAGGGATTGCGCAAGGTCCAGCGTATTCACGAGCTGAAGACGGCGGCGTTTCTCAATGTGTGTTGCCGGGCGGGAGCGCTGACCGCCGGGGCCACGACGGAGCAGGCGGATCGGCTGGGACG
>CAZUAQ010000064.1:0-27381 GCA_964618455.1 uncultured Planctomycetales bacterium
CGCACATCACACTCATCAATGCGTACTTCATGAATATCTCCTTTCACCAAAATGCCCGTCCTCGAAACACACGAAGAGGGACTTCTTCCCTTGGAACACTGAAGAAAACGCGGGTATGCACAGGACCCTCCCCGCGACAAGTGCCGCCGCATCGCAGAGAGACTCTCACTCCATATGTCTGGGTTAGCGTCAAGCGGGCTGGAATGCTGCCCGCGATCCCCAATGATGCCCGTCGCTACTGATGACGGCTCACGTTCTCAAATCAGACGTATCGTAGAAGGGAAGCGCAAGGAGGCGCCTAAGGGCAAGTTAAGTCTTTGAGAATCTGGGGCTTCGGAAATGTCCTCACAATTCTTGGATAGCCCGGGAAACCGCGCGGTAGGGGATCTCCTGTCGCACCGCCTCCAGCCGCAAGGGCTAGGCCACGTGAAGCCGGGGGTAGGTCGCGCAGACGCCGTCAATGCCCGGGAGGACGTGCTGACCGGCAACGACTTCCCAGCTCATCCGCGCTGCCAGCGCTTCGCCGGCCTGCATGAGGCGTTCGCGGTCCGCGTCGGTGGCCGGCAGAGCATCCAGGATCTCTCGGGCAATGCCCCCCGCCACCTGCTGTTCATGCAAGAAGCGCCGGTCGCGATCGAGTTCCAGCAGCATCCGCTCATCCATCGTCCGTGTGCCGAGGTGAGCGTAGTCGGCCACGACGATGTTCTCGCCGTACGTCCCCTGTGACATCTTCCGCACGAAACCGACGCAGCCGCATACCCTGGACGGCACGCATATGGCGCCATAGGTCAGCGGCTCGAGCTGGGCGATGCCGAACGGTTCGTAGATCGACTGGCCGAACTCCACATCGATGCCCCGGCGGATGTCGAGCAGTTCCATCTCGGCCGGCATGCGGTCGCCGCACACGTCGCGGCTCCAACCGAACTGATTGACGAAGACCACCTTGATCTGACGGGAGCGGGTGTTGAACTCCTGAATCGCCTGGTACGTGACCGCTTCCCCGTGTGAGAGGTCCGGATCACACTCACGGTGCGCGACCGGCCAATGCCACTCGCGTTCCATGCGGCGGATGTCCTCCGGATCGCGCGGGCCGATCTCCGTGGACAACAGGAACATGACGCCGGTCTTGCCGGATTGCCGGAACGCTTTCTCGATGTGCTCCAACACGCAGAGATCCCGCCAGACACCCTTGCTGACGGCCATGCGCGTCACGTGCGAGAAGATGTAATCCGGTCGATCGCCCAGCAGATTCTCCGCGTACTGCCGCATGCGCTCCCGGCTGACGAGCTTGGTCTCCAGGTCGATGCGGTCATGCGGGATTCCGTTGTAGACGGTGTCGATCGGCGCCTCGTCGAATCCGGGATGCAGAAAGCGCATCTCGCGCGCGACATCATCACCCACGGCGAAGACACGATCGCAGAACCGGCTGGCTTCCACGAGGGCGTGACGGGCGTAATCGTGTTGCGACCCGAAGAGATCCTCCACGTAGCGCCCATCCGCCATCGCAAGTTCAAGCAGGTTGTAGAAGCTCACATCGTGCCCGCCATGATGCTCGACGATCCGGCGCATGGTGGTGACTTCGTGAGCGTAGAAGATCGAACGAAACGGCTCATTCCTATGGATCTTCCCCGCCAGCGCGGTCGGCATGCCCATGAACTCATGGGCGAGAATGACGCACTCGTTGTTGCCTTCCACCGTACCGAGTGCGCGGAGACAGCCCAGGGCCGGCTCGGCCAGGCGCACGTAGAGGTCGTATTCCCAGGAGGATTCGTACCGCCGCGAATCGATGCCGAAATGATCCCATAACCCCGCCTTGAACTCGTTGATCCGGTGGCGGTGCATGTGCGACACGTCGATCGCAATCACCTCGGGAGACACCTGTCGCCCGGTGGCGGGGTCGGTGTAAGTGAGATGGCCGTAGACGATGCCCACGTGGAACTCCTGTCGCACGCGATCCAGCGCCTCCGAGGCGGGGTGCTTCTTGATTCCGTCCAGGCTGCTGTAGAGGATTTCCCCCGTCGGCCCGAGACGCGATTCCGCCCCCCCCTTCGTCGTAAAGAGAGGCGTGACGAGAATGTTGCGGTCTTCCACTGCGGCGAAGGCGTCAGAGAGCATCAACCCTTCCAGCACCGTGCCGATACCGCCATACTTTTGAATGGCTTCGTGAGTCACGTGAGCGAGCGTACGCATGGATGACTGAACCTCAAATCGGGGTGAACGTTTCTGAGATGTCGGCACAACAGGCGGCGGGCATGACTCCCAAAACCTTTCAGTCGACGTCGGTCACCTTTATACGCGTTAACGTCCGATATCGCTATAAATCGTGAGGAAAAGTGAGCGATAACCGTGATCGGGAATACTGATCCAAGGGTCGATTCATGAATGATCGGGCGGTTCGCCCAGCACGTGGTGTGCGTCGTGCAGCAATGACCGGAAATCGAGGTGCCAGGGGCAGGCTTTCCGAGCGGCGTCGAGATCCGCCCCGCGCCAATCGCGCTCCTTCGGGCTCAGGCGGGCGTACAAGGATCGCGCCAGTTCCTTCTGCCCGTCTTCACGGGCATACGCCGCGTACCGCGTGATGTCGAACAGCTTCGCGTGGGTTCCTGCCGCCTCCTGGCACGCCCCCGTGCAGCCTGGACACGTGGCCCGCGTCAGCTTGCGCATGCCTTCTTCCAGTTGCTTCCAACGCTCTTCGTCCAAGGGCTGATTGAACTCGCGTGCGTTCTTCGTGTTCTCGTCAATCCGCTTGCGGTTCAGCATGGCGGAGCATACCGCCGCAAATCGGCCGTCGCTCCACATCCCCTGGTGAATGGCGGCAAACCCGGATACCCCCCGTTCCTGGAACCCCGGCATCTCTTCGGTCTCCGCCTCCCCTTCGGCGAGCCCGCGCCGCTTGGCCGCCTGAAGGCCGAGTCCACGCGTCGTCTTCATGGCGACCAGGCCGACATCGGCCTTCACGCAGGCGTCGATCGCCCGGTTCAGCGCGTCGTCCGTCCGCAGCATCAGCGGATCGCACGCCACCATCAGTGCGTCCACCCAGCCGCTCCCGGCAGCGTTGGCCACGCAGGCGATGCGCTTGTCCATCGGAGTCGCGTGTGTGCTGAATCCCATGAACTTGATGTGCTTCTCACGGATGAGCTTGGTCTTCAGCCGTTTCCACGAGCCCCATCGATCGAGCGGCAGGCCGGGGTCGTCGATGCCGTGAATGAACATCATGTCGATCGTGTCGACCTGCAGCGCCTCTTTCGCACGGATGACCTTCTTCTCGAAGTCCCGCGTACTGCACACCCCCGCCTTGGTGACGATGAACACGTCTCCGCGTCGCTTCGCGTGTTTCAACCACCCCCCGAGGACCCGCTCGTGCCCGCCGTTGCCGTAGCCGTAAGCGTTGTCGAAGTAGCGAATGCCGTTCCTGTACGCGTGTTCCAGCAGCCGGGCGTGATAGCTCGGGTACCCGGCGCCGAGCGCGAGACGCGTGACTTTCACGGCCGTCTTGCCCAGGCGGTTGGTGGGAATGGTGAGTGGTTCATCTGCAGAGGGCCGTGATGCGACCTCCGAAGCAAGAGTGCCGGCAGCCATCGTCCCCACGGCGGCGGAGGCGCCGCCGGCCACAAGTTCTCGTCGCGTGATCGCCGCCTCGGTATGTGTGTTGTGCGAAGACATGTCCACCCTCGGTGACCGTCTCAACTTTCATGACTGATCCTGCGAGCTGCTTCATGATTCAGTATCACGAGCGTGATGCATCAGAGAGGACTCCGGCCGCGGCATTTCGGCTGATGGAATCCGTTGCCTCCCCGGCAAACACGAGCCCGTGACCCGCTCCCTCACGGTCGCGGTACTGACTGGATAAATCTGGATCGCACGCAGCCGACAAGAGCAAACATTCCGGCCGCTTCGGCATATCGAGGAGGACGTTTGCTAACCCAGGCAGTATGATGCGCGGTCCAGCAGCGACTCGAAATCCAGATGCGACGGGCAGGCTTGCCGGGCCGCCTGCAGGTCCGCACCGCTCCAGTCGCGCTTGGCAGCCGAGAGCGCGCGATACATCCGTCGGGCATCCTCGCGTTTGCCATCCTCTTCGAAGTAGGCCAGGTAACGCGTGATCGAACAGAGATCCGCCTGCGTCCCCGCCGCCTGCTGACAGGCTCCCGTGCAGCCCGGACAGGTCGCCCGCGACAGCGAGCGGACCCCTTCCAGCAAGAGCTTGCGCTGGTCGGCATCGAAGGGCTTCGCGAATGTTCGCGCCAGCTTCGTATTCTCCGCCACGATGCTCCGGTTGGTCATCTCCGAACAGACCGATGCGAACCGCTCATCGCTCAGCATACCCGCGATCATCGCCTGGTGAGGGCTCATCTTCAGGGCGCGGAACTTCTCCACTGCCTGCTCGGGTTGATCGTGAGCTTTCCCAAGACCGCGCGATGACTTCATCGCAACGAGGCCCACTTTCGCTTTCGCGCAGGCATCGAGCGCGCGGTTGAAGTCGGCGTTGTCCGCGATCATGCCCGGGTCGCACGCCACCATCAGCGCGTCGACCCAGCCGCTTCCGGCCGCCTCGGCCAGACAGGCAGTGCGCCGCTCCAGCGGAACCGCGTGCGTACTGAAACCCATGAAGCGGATTTTCTTCTCCCTGATGAGCCGGTCTTTCAGCTTGCGCCATCGGCCGTCCGCATCCTTGGGAATTCCCGGATCGTCGATGCCATGAACGAAAAGAAGGTCTACCGTGTCGATACCGAGCCGCTTCAGCGAGTCATCCAGATGATCGGGCAGACGATCCGGATCGAAACTCTTGGACTTCGTGACGATGAACACGTCGTCCCGAGTCTTGCGTCGCCGGACCCAATCGCCCAACTCCGCTTCCGCCTTGCCGTTGATATAACGCTCGGAGTTGTCGAAGTACCGTATGCCCTCGGAGTAGCAGAGATCGAGCATTCGCCGCCCGTACGTCGGAAAACTCGCCCCCATGCCGAGCCGCGTGACCTTCACCCCGGTCTTGCCGAGCACACGCGTCGGGATGGCCTTGTCATTTTTCTTGTCGGAATCGGCCTTGCGTTCCGTCGTGTCGGCTGCGAGAGGACCCGCCGCCACGGTGATGGCGGCCGACTGGACGAGCTTGCGCCGCGAGATCTGCTGATCGGCTGGTATGTAATCCAAGAAACATCCTTTCGTACTCAGGCACCGTGGGTGCCGCACCCCAAGCGGTTACATCAGCAACTTGCGGAGATCGACGCCGCCGTTGCCATCATCACATCCCAGATCCATGAGCTTCGCCATGGATGGCTCCGGAGCGGGCTCCGGCTTCTTCGAGGAGCAGCCGCATCCGCCGCCACTTGACGACGATCCCCCGCAGCATCCGCCTGAAGTGCGCGACGCCGGCTTGGTATTGGACGCGATCAGGCTGTCCAGGCTGAGCCGACTCGTTCCGCCCGCGGCGGAACCGGCATCGGCGGTCTTGAGCAGGCGCAGCGAGCGGTTGCGATCACGTTCCAGGTAATCCTGCGAGCGTGTCTCGCCCTCGGCGGTCACGTAGACCGCCCGGCGATCACCGACGACGGGGCATTCCATCTCGCAGATGCCGCACCCGATGCAGAGCTCGGTGTCGATCTTGGGCACCTTGAACTCGAGATGGATGGCGGCCACCGCCGCTCGGACGGGGATCTTGTTGAATTGCGAACCCACCACCAACTCACCGGTTTCCGGATCGAGTTCGCCGATCTTGAGCGTATCACCGTCGTTGCCGAGGATGCGATGCGTCTCGTTCGTACCATCGCGGTGAATGATCTCGACGAAGTACTTGGTGGTCTGGTCACCGCGGTATTCATCGAGGCGGAACGAACACGGCTCGCCGATCGCCTGGCCGGGCGGCGGATAGTCGGCCAGCGTCACCGTCGTCGGCGAAGCGAACATCACCTGCTTCTTGCCCTCACGGACGAGAAGCTTCATGTGCTCCGAATGTATCGCCTTGGGCGAGGTCGGGCAGACTTCCTCGCACACGACGCACGGGATGTTCTTCGACCAGGGCAGGCATCGGCCGTGGTCGTAATGGGCAGTCCCCAGCTTGACGGGACCCTGTTCTTCGTACGGCCCGAGCCCTAGTTTTTCCTCGATGCTCAATCGCTGAATCGCGCCGGTCGGGCAGACCTGGCCACAGGCGGTACAGTTCAACTGGCAGAAGCCCATGCGGAAATTCATGATCGGCGTCCAGAGCCCCTCGACCCCCGACTCGAACATCGCCGGTTGCAGCACGTTCGTCGGGCAGACGCGGATGCACTGGTCGCACTTGATGCAGCGCTCGAGGAACTCCAGCTCTTCCACCGAGCCCGGCGGACGCACGACCTTGGTCGAGAAGTCCTTCGTGGTCCGGCCGCTCAGTCGCGCGAACGGGAAGAAGAGGAAGCCCACCACCGCCGCGAAGATCGCCCGGCGACGGGGCAGATCCGGCCAGGCGATTTCATGCTTCTTCTTGGGAAGCACCGCGAAACTCAGGGCGTCGTGCGGGCAGTCCTCGATGCAGTTGAAGCAGACGAAACACTCGCTCTTGCGCAACTGCGTGTGCGGATCGCTCGCCCCCTCGCAGCTCTGGAGGCACAGATCGCAGTCGGTGCACTTGTTCGGATCGCGCTCGATGCGCCATACCGCAAAGCGGCTCAGGACGCCGAGCGTCGCCCCCAGCGGACAGAGCACGCGGCAGAAGAAGCGCGGAATCACCAGGTTCATCCCCACCAGGAACAGGATGAAGAAGCCGATGATCCAGCCAAGCTGGTGCACTTTGGGATCGCCCACCACATTGGACACTGGCTCGGGCATGTTCATGGCCGGGAGCAGCGAGGCCGTGAAGGAACGATGCAGCAGGCAGATCGGATCCAGCAGGCCGATCTGCAGACTCCCGAATATGGCGGCGATGATCATCCCGATCAGGATGTAGTACTTGATCGCGTAGATCTTGCGATAACGGTTCGATTCGATCTTCTGCTTGGCGTTCCGCGTATTGAACACCCAGCCGGTGAACTGGTGCATGATGCCGTAGGGGCAGATCCAGTTGCAGAAGATGCGCCCGAGAAAGAGCGTCGGGATCAGCAGAATCAGCGACCAGATCAAGCCCTTGTACAGCGTCCCCGTGGTGATGCTGGTCGCCATCGCCACCAGCGGATCGATCTCCAGGAACTTGCTGACCCAGAACTTCAGCGCCGGCATCTCGTTCATGTACGAGAACGTCGTGATGAAGACGAGCGTCATGAACAACGCCATCACCAGGACCTGGACGATAATACGGACCGTAGTTATTCGCATCAAAACAACCTTGAACAGACTGAAACGCAAGGGCCCCTGGAAAAGGGACGGCGAGATCACCCGCTCCATCAGCCACGCCAGTCAACGGGCACCCCATCGGGAACCACAGTCACCGGGAACGACTGCCCTTAAACTGACGTCTCGACCACCTTGCCCTGTGTCTTGTATTCCTGCCAGTGCGCGGCGGTCAGCCGTGCCGGATCCTCTCCGAATTTCTTGTACGCCATCTCGAGATACGTCAACTGCGCGGGATCGCGTCCGAGCAGTTTCTGGTAACACCACGAATCGCAGGCGAGTTGATCCACGCTGGCGACGATCACCGGCCGCTGCGCCACTCCGCCGATCTTGAGATCGTCCAGACGCCCGCCGGTCGGTCCGTTCGACATCATCACGCGCGTGCCGTCGATGATGACCATGGTCGGCTTCATCATGTAGCCCAGGTCGCTGATGATGTCGTGAATCGCCTGGTGGAACTGGTTGCGGCGCCCGCCCAGCAGGCCGTACCAGTTCTTCATGCTCATCGATGCCGAGCAGAGGTTGTGATCCTTGATGGGCGGCACGCCGATGACCTTGTCGGCAGCTTCCAGGGGTTTCCAGAAGATCGGCCAGGTGCCCAGCGCCTCGTTAGCGGCGCCGTTGGGTGATCGGTCCCGCACCGCCACCGGGGCATCGTGCGTCGAGGCATGTATGACCACTTCCGCGCCCGAGGCCTCGGCCGCCCGCTTGATGCCGCTCTTGGCGAAACAGGCGCCGGGATCTTCGATCGGATTGTCCGCCACGATCACCCGGCTCGCCCCGGCCTCCTTGACCAGTTCGATAATGGCCTGGACGACTTCTGGGTTCGTCGTCGCCCCGAGCGATGGACCACGATCGAAACCGACATTCGGCTTGATCATGACCACGTCGCCCTTGGCAATGAACTGGCGAAAGCCGTCGGCGTGCAAGCCGGAGACTGCCGCCTTGACCATACGCGGGATACTTTCCATGTCACCGAAGGCCGCCGAGATGCGTGGCGCCGAGGTGGGAAAATCCACCTTCTCGAAATAGTCCGGCAAGGTGATCGGAGGCGGTTGCTGCAGGCCCGCATCGCCGACCGGATCATAAATCTTGAACGCGCCCCACGTCGCCAGACCGGCGGCCGCCACCGTTGCTCCGCCGCGCAGCATGTCGCGTCGCGAAATCGACGCGCCGCCCTCCTGCGAGGCCGACGTCTCTGTAGGGGCTTTTCTATCCTGCTGATCACTCATTCGTCACCACAATTCTGTGATTGGTTTGCTCGAGGCGTTGTTCACTGCTTACCGGAGCGACGCCCGTCCCCCCGTCGCGCCCTCCGCGTGGCGGAGTAACGTCTTCCGGAACCGCTCCGCTTGGTTCATCACGATCTCTTTGCTGTCTGTTTCCATGACGCCGCCGAAGTACTCTCCGGAGACGAACGCGGCAGTGAAGTAACCCAGCGACTCGCTCACCAGTTGGGCGTAGTCCTCGGTCTTGTCTTCGGCCACGACCTCGTCGATCTCCGATGTGGCGGCCGCGTATTGATCAAAGATTTCACGGGCGCGCTCGGGCGTGTCGTACTTCGCCACGAACATCTCGTATTCCTCGCCCGCGTCGGTTTCGTACGTGGCGATGAACATGCGCTCCAGGAATTCATAGGTCAGAGCATTGGTGGCCTGGTACGCCAATGAATCGGGGACCCGATCTTCCTTCGGCAGCACGCCGTCGGCCCAGAACGTCTTGCCATCGTCGGCAATCGTCTCGTCCAGGGCCTTGGCGATCTTCAGCGAGACCTCCACGTGCTCTTCACTTTCTTCCGGCGGGCCGAGCACGTTGATGTAGTAGCGGTCCTTCCAGAAGAAAGCGCCGGTTCCCGAGAGATAGCCCGCGCGTCCGATCTCCGCCGGTTCGGCAGAGTAGCTGCGCTCCGAGCGGTACATGCCGAAGGCGTTGACCGGCTCATTCATGTCGTAAATGTAGACGTCGTAAGCATCCTTCGTCCCCGCCACAGCGTACCGGCCGAACCGAAGCTCCTGGAAATGAAACGCCCGGAAGGCGCCTTCCTTCCCGTTGATCTTGGCATAGACGTCGTCGGTGTAACGTTCGATGGTCGCCGGTGCGAGGATCCGGCCTCCGGGAATCTCCGCGAACCGCGCCTGCCCGCTCTTCGATTCCTCGATCGGAGCCTTGGCCAGCATGGTGCCTTCGAGACGCGGCATGCCCCAGCGATCGTACGTCGCCTGAGCCAGTGTGCTCATGCGCTCGCCGTCGTCACCGATGGCCACGAAAACGTATTCCGGCGTGGTGTAGGCCGCCAGCACGCGACCGTCCCATTCGCCCACGACCGCCTCGGTCTCCACCGAATCCACCCAGGCTTGCATCTGTGCGGCGGGACCCGCACCTGTGCCGGTTGCTTCACCGTCACCATAGCCCCCCCCGGCGGCATAGCTTTCGCCTTCCGAACCGTACCCTCCGCCACCGTAGCCTTCTTCGGCACCGCCATAGCTCTCTTCCGATGCCCCGTAGCCTTCCTCCGATTCGCCGTACGCGGAAGCCTCTTCACCACCCTCAGCGGCCGACGCTTCCGACGCGGGGCCCAGGCGTTCCCGCAATGCCGACAAAAGCTTCTCCCGTTGAATCCCTCGATGATCGGTCACCGCCAGCGTCACACCCCCGTCGTATTCCGCCAACCAGCAATCGAACAACTCCTCGAGACCTAACCCGCGCGAACGCACATAGCGGAACGTGTCTGCCAGCCGTTCCTGTTTCGGAAGGACGCGATTGGCCCAGAACGGGCCGCCATACTTGAGTTGAAGCTGCGCGGCAGCGGAACTGAGTACGTCGATCACCGGACTCGCCGCTCCGGACGCCGTCGTCACGGTATCCACATCAGACCGCCCCGTCCGCCAGACTTCCGTGTAGTATCTGCCGGACCAGAAGCCGATCGCCGGGAATTCACTCCCTGCCAGGCTCCCCTTCCATCCCGCACGCCCGAGATTGACGCGCTCGGACTCCGTCGGCTTCCGCGCGTACCACATGCCGAACGCGCTCGCCGGTGTACCCATATCCAGGATGTACACGCGCGCCGCCTGGCCGCGCGGCGGCCGCTGCTCAGGGGCGGGGATGTCGTACCACGTCGTGTACATCCAACGCGCGTCGAACTCCTGCGCCACCGTTCCGAGCGCTTTCTCCGCATCACCCTGTAGCGAGGCTACGAACTCCTCACCCGGCCGCACCGCCGATGCCCACACTTCCGCACGGCGTAGTGAATCGCCCAACTTCGGCAGCATGGCCTCGGCCACATCTTGCTCGTGAGGCGGAGCCGGAGGTGTCAGATTGGCTTCGTCGGCGACAAAGAGCGGCTTCTCGGAAATGCCGTAAATGTTCTTGAGCTTGCTGAGCACGCTGGAGGCTTCGACTTGCTGCTTGTAAAGTCCGCCGGTCAGCAGGAAAGAAAGTCCGATGAAGGCCGTCAGCCCCAGGACGAATCCCCCGACCCACTGCTCCGTCCGTTTGGGGCGACCTCGCATGTACTTACGACTGAAGAACGTCGGCATCGAGCATTCTCCTGTAATTCAGCCAGGAACGGCTGATCGTGGGTTGCGGCACGTGTGACTGCAATGTTGTAAGACTCGAACCCGAATTCGGCAACTGCCTTGATTATCGTCACTTAACGCCGAAAGTCAAAGCAAATCGGGCCATTCAAACCCTCTCGCGAACGTCGGAAACGTTTCCGTACACGCGGGATTCCTGAGGCCCCGTATCATGAACATCCTCCCTGGAACGCAAAACCCATGCACAAGCGTGATATTCACGTTCGAGGCTATCCGCGCTTCGGCAGGTCGGGCACCATTTCATCATCCAGGCGTTGCGATGTCAGTTTTTCACGCGCGCGAACCGTCGCGCGAAAATGACGCCACGTGAAAAACGTACCCATTAAGCCGAATGCGATGGAGGCGAGCTGAGGCAGCATATTGAATCCTCTGAGAAACTCGCCGGCCCCCAATGAATCCAAGAGCACATCCGCCCCATAAATAACAAGTGAGACGGCAAGCAGCCAGGCCCATATCCGCAAGACACGTTGGAGCCATTCGCTGCGTTGCTGCCTCAGGTACGAGTGCAGAACGGTCGCATAGAGCAGGGTGGACAGGAGCAGAACTGCCGGCAACACGATGACCAGGGCCCACACTGCAACGAACCAAGCCCGCGATACTTCATCCCAAGCCCGCGATACTTCATCGATCAAGGCGATCATAAGCAACGCGACTACGATCGTGGCTATCACGCTTCCCAAAGACAGCAGTCTGCTCGCCACACGCCGTCGCTCGAGGAACCGCCACTGGCTGCTCGCGACATCCGCCGGTGCCGTCGCCCGCCACATGCCGCCGAACCAGAGAGCCGGGATCGCGACGAGCATCACGACAGAAAGGACAATCCAACCCACCGCGGGCAGCCCGGGGATCAATGATCCTGGAATGTACCAACTCCCGAACGAATATGCGCCCAGCACCACGATGAGACTCAATGCGAAGAACGTCTCCCGAATCCCGTTGCCGACGCGCCGCAGCCACGTGACCGGCATGAAGGTTAATCGCCCGCGGGTCAGCGAATCACCCACCGCCGTAGCGCATTCCGGACATCGTCCCTCGATCGGCTGCATCCGCAGGTTGTATCCGCAGTCGATGCAGTTCACATCCAGCCGGACGCTACTGCCATCCTGCGTCAACAATTCGGTAACGAACGCCTCTTTCGCTTCGAGGCCGCAGTGCGGACACGACGTGTTCGATTTGAATGCGTGCCAGGGTTCCCGACACGCGGGACACATGACGTCGACATGCGTGTTCATGGTTGCCTCGTCCCTTATCAATTGCGTTGCTTCCCGTCGTCATCATGATCGAGACATCGACGCCGTCAAGGTGAACACGCACGTGACAATTGACAGAACGGTCCCGGATGGATACACATAACTTCTGATTTCACAAGGACTCTGGCGATTTCACCGCCACGGACACCGCACAGGAATGCGTCAGCTTGAGCACGCAACCGACCGTATCCTCCGCCATCGCTGAAGATCGCCCCTCGCCGGTCGCGCGCCTCGGGCAGGCAACGCTGAACCTGCTTGCCAGCTACGGCGCGTTCTGGGTCTTCGCCGCGCGGGCAACCGGGCGATCGCTGCTCAGCTACCGTCGGCGCGATATGCAGCGCATCCTGCCGCAGCTTCACGCCATCGGTACCACCAGCGTCCCCGTCGTCTCCATTACCGGCGTCTTCGTCGGCATGGTGCTGGCCATCCAGGCGATCGAGCAGTTCATGGCGGTCGGCCTGGCTGACCGGATGGGCGTGATCGTCAGTCTGTCGGTGGTGCGCGAACTAGGACCGGTGCTGGCGGGAGTCATGCTCGCCGGGCGCGTCGGCGGCGCGCTGACCGCCGAACTCGGAACCATGAATGTCACCGAACAGATCGACGCCCTCAGCGCCATGGGCTCGGACCCCGTGCGCGTTCTCGTCGCGCCGCGGTTCGTCACCTGCGTCCTGCTGACGCCGATACTCACCATGTACTGCAACCTGGCGGGCGTCTTCGGCGGATGGCTGATCTCCGTCCCGGTCTTTAACCTCTCCAACCACGATTACTGGAGCTACACCGAGACTGCTTGCTCGATGTGGGACATCGCCAACGGCCTGATCAAGAGTGTCTTCTTCGGCGCGGGCATCGGGCTGGTTTCGTGTTTCAAAGGATTTCATTGCCGACAGGGCGCCGAGGGCGTCGGCAAGGCGTGCACCGAAGCCTTCGTCATGAGCTTCGTGGCGATCCTGGTGATGGATTTCTTCATTGCCCTCGCGCTCAAGGGCATTTACGAATCGATCTGGGGCTTCAAGGCTATTTTCTAAACCGCGCCTTCCGGGAGTCGATGATGTGTCCCGACTCACAATCGAATTCGCCGCTCGTCGAATTCCGCAGCGTCTCCAAGGCGTTCGGACCACTCGTCGTGCTGCGCGAAGTCGACCTGCAACTCGAGCGTGGCAAGACGACGGTGATCATCGGCGAGTCTGGAACCGGCAAGTCCGTCCTGCTCAAGCACATGATCGGTCTGCTCAGGCCCGACCACGGGGAGGTCCATGTGGCCGGCCGAAGGGTCGACACGTTGCGCGAACACGAATGGGTCGACGTCCGCAAGCGCTTCGGATTTCTCTTCCAGATGGGCGCGCTCTTTGACTCCATGAGCGCGGGAGAAAACATCGCCTTCCCTCTGAGGGAGCATACCCGCCTCGGCGAGAAGGAGATCCAGGCCAAGGTCGAGGAGAAGCTCGATCTGGTCGGGCTGGATGGCCTCCAGGACCGCCGCCCCGCACAGTTGTCCGGTGGGCAGCGCAAACGCGTCGCCCTGGCCCGGGCCATCGCCATGGAACCGCAGATCATGCTCTACGACGAACCCACCACCGGTCTCGATCCGGTGCGATCAGACACGATCAACGACTTGATTCTCAAGCTGCAGCACGAACTCCACATGACCGGCGTCGTCGTCACGCATGACATGACCAGCGCATACAAGGTGGCGGACCGTATCCTCATGCTGCATCGGGGCCGGTTCATCGCCGACGGAACGGCGGATGACTACCGCCACACCGACGATCTTCGCGTGCGCCGCTTCGTCACCGGCGATGCCAGCGTTCCCGAACCCGAGGATTCCTCCGTGGAGGTCTCTCATGGATAACCGAGCACAGAACACGCTTGTCGGCCTCTTCGTCCTGGGCGGTTTCGTCTGCCTGGGCATTCTTATCGTCAAGTTCGGCGAGGTCGGCATCTACAGCGGCTACGTCGTCAAGGCGCAGTTCGGCAACGACATGCCCAGCCTCCGCGAAGGTACCGAGGTGAGCATGTCCGGCAAGGTGATCGGCCGCGTCTCCGGCGTCGAGCTCGACGAGCGCAACAACCCGATCGTCAGCATGCAGATCAACGACGAAGAGACGATCTTCATGCGCTCCGACGTGCAGATCATCACGTCGCTGATGGGCCAGCCGCGCATCACGATCTGGCCACCGGACGACGCGACTGAACCGCTGCCTAAGAACTGGGAGGAACCGCTCAGCGGCACCGTGTCCGGCCCGCTCGATAACCTGATCGACCCCGAGCTGATGGAAACCATCACCGGCACCACCGATCAGATTCGCGACCTGGCCGAGGCGCTCAAGCCCGCCGCCGAGGCGTTCACCGAGATGGTCGAGCGCCGCACGATCGAGGACGTCGCCCAGGCCGAGCGCGACGGGCGCGTGTTGCCCCCCAACCTGTACACCACCGTCAATCGCATGCATAACGTCCTGCAGCATCTGGAAGACGTGGTCGGCGATCCCGACAATCAGCAGAACCTGGAGGTCGCCCTCGCGAATCTGCGCGAGGCCACCGAGGAGGCCAAGACCGCCATCCAGCAATTCTCGACCTTCGGGGAAGAGGTTCGCGTCACGGCGGGCAAGGCCGACGCGCTCATTGAGAACGTCAACACCCGTGTCGACGGCACGTACGCGCATATCGACAACCTCGGCCGCAAGTCGGCGGATATCCTGGATCAACTCTCCGAGCTGCTCGATCACCTGGACAGCGCCGGGAACGACCTCGCCAGAGGCGACGGTACCGTCGGCCTCCTGCTGCGCGACCCGGAACTCTATGAGTCGCTCCTGCTGACGACACAGCGACTCGGTGAGGCGGCGGCGGAGTTGAACGTGCTGCTGAAGAAATGGCAGGAAAAGGGATTGTTCGCGCGTTGAGGCACCCTTTCCGCGCGACGATCAAACGTCGTCTCGCTCCTTTCGACGACCGGGATGATCACCCGTTTCGTTTGCTTACGGAGGAAGCTCATCATGGCACTGGACCCCGCCTCGCTCGTCGGCGCATCCGCCACGTACAAGGTTCTCGGCAGCGGCGCCGGCCTTCAGATGATCAGTTCGCTCATGCTGATCCTGACCGGGATCGAGAAGACCGATCAAGGCGACGCCTACTGGGTACAGATGAACCTGAACAAGTCCAACGGGGATCTCATGCGCGTGGCGGTGCTGCTGGAGGATCCACGCCTCTCGCGCGAGATGACCGATGACGCCCGCGTCCTGCGCTACATCTACCAGGAACGTCCTGATCAACAACCCGTGGAATACGTCAACGCGGTTCGCGATCGCGCCGCCACCACGGTCTTCGGCCTGCTCGAGAATTTCATGCCGACTTTCGATCCGGACGATCTCGAGACGACACTGTTTCCTGATGAAGGGCGCTACGGGGGATTACGCATCGAGCGCCATGAGCAGCTCACCCACGCCGCCTCGACCCGTCTACCGGTCGATGAAGCCAGGGTGCTCCGCCTGAACCCAGAGATGCTCATCGGCAATGGCCGCAACATTCGCGACACGCAGGGCGGGCGCATCTGGAGCGGTGACGACTACCCCTACCGTCCGCTGACCGAGGAGGACTACGCCGAACTGATCGACGCCGGCTTCAATCTCTTCCGCGCCAATGACAAGCAACTCGAGTACCTTCGCGATCAGCCCGTCTACTATATCCGCCAGACCACCCGTCCGCGTTTCATCGAGTACCCCGAGTGGTTCTACCGCGCGAATTACTATGGCGAGACCATGTTCATGGACGAGCCGGCGGTGCATATCGTCTGGTTCGTCCAGTACTGGCCCGACTACATCCATCGCTTCACGCATCCGACGCAGTGCGCCCGGCTGCTTGAAACGCGCATCCGCGAGACGCACGACTCGGACTTCTACTACGGGCGCACCCGGCTGGATCATCTGTTGAAGATGGCGCCGTTCGACCTGGGTGACATGACCATCGAGGAGGATCACTACCCCGCGTGGGAAACGATGGAATGGTCGGCCTGGTACCAGCTCAAGGCGGGGATGCCGGGCATCGTCCATGAGGGGCGCTACGTCTCCGGCGAACTGCCGCAGATTTTCAACGCCGAGTTTGATTCGCGCATTCCGACCGACCCCGAAAGCATCTTCCTGCTGACCTACGCGCACTTCCGGGGCGCAGCGCGGATGTTCAACGGCGACTGGGGCACGGCCATCTACGGCCAATGCGAGGAGGAGCTCGCGCCGATGGCAATGGAAATGGCCTACGACATGGGCGCGAAGTATCTGTGGTTCTGGACCTCGGACCGGCTGCACCACATGCCGTACGAAGAGCAGCTTGCCCTGGCCAGACACATCAAGGCGTACGCCGAGAAACATCCCCGCAAGCCGTTGCGCGAGACCAATCGCGCGGCCACCACCGCCATCGCCCTGCCCGACGCGTACACCTTTCGCGCGTACTGGCTCTGGGACAGCGGCTCGTTTCACATGGATCGCGAGAACGACACGGGGACGCCCTATCGCGCGGTGCTTTCCGCCGCCGCCGGTCACATCGAACGCTGCATCAAGGAGAACATCGCATTCGATCTGGTCTACGATGACGATGTGCTGCGTTCACATCTCGACGCGTACGAGGAGGTCATCCTGATCGGAAAGGATGCCTCGCTGACCGGCTTGCGCCACGGCAAGGAGAAGTTCAACGTCCCCCCGCCCGAACGCCACGATGACGGCATCCCCGCTCCGGAACTCACGCTCAAGGTCCGCCCCCTCGAGGGAAAGGCCCCGTTGACGGTGACCCTGGACGCGGAGGTGACCTCCCATTCCGGCCGGGCCGGCACGCGATGGCGTCCTCCGGGAAGCGGCGACTTCGATTTCCTGGAAATGAGCTGGGTGATCCTGCCCGAGGACGGCCCCGCTCTCCTCCACCGTTCGCTGCGAAATCAATCGATGGAACACACCTTCGAAGAGCCCGGCTCCTACACGATCAGCGGCTTCACCTTTGACGACCGGGGCGTCTCAACGCGAAAGTCCCTTCAGGTCCAGGTCCGATAGCCCGACCGGATTAATCGATACTCGATGTCGCCTATCATCCGACCGATAGGGGATTTAGCGGACTTATGTGAAGTTACTGATCGAATGAAGCGGACGCGTCGCTATACTATGGGGTAGCTGGACGAACGATCCATTCCGTTGCGTCCGGGATCGCGAGTTTTTGGACACTTCACAGCCAAAACCTGCGGAACGCGGAGAACACAAACAATCACGATCACTCTACGGACGATGTCGGCCGTGACCCATCCGGGCAGGCGACTTGCGCGCCGTGGCCGTGCAACGGAACACTTTCAGGGCAGGAGGAGAAACATCATGCTGCGATATTGGCACGTTGGAATCATCGGATTGCTGCTTGGACTTGGCAGCAGCGTCGACGCACAGGAATGCGCCTGGACGAACTGGGCGGCGCCTTGGACATCGCTCAATCTGGGCGCGGATGCCAATCCGCCCAATCAGCAGTTCCCGGCCAACAACTGGGATTACACGCTGAGCCAGAGTGTGGACGGCGGCGTTACCACGCTGGATGTGCCCACCGGCGGCGGGACTTCCGCGTTCCACTGGTTCCTCGGTCCGCAGTCTCCCGATTTCCCAGGCGACAAGGCGGGCAGTGGCGGCATCTACCAGGAGATCACCGTGACTCCCGGCGTACCCATTGAGTACTCCTATTACTGGAAGAGCTCAACGAGCGGGGCCGTGACCTGGAACGAGTTCCTGCTCGTGGACGGCCCCTTCACCATTGAAGACGCCGACACGAACGCCGATCCCAACATCAAGCGAAAGCGCGTCGATACCAGTTACGGCTGGCAGCAGATCACCGACGCGTCTCCCCTGTTCATCGGTCCGGGCGGCGCGACGCTCACGCCCACCGGAACCACGGTCACCGTCATCCTCAAGGGCGGACGCGCGGCGCCTTCCGGACGCATGGAACTCTTCTTCGACAACGTCGTCGTCTCCCAGGGAGGCGGGCCGAACCTGCTGACCAACGGCGACTTCGAGGATGGCACCCAGGGCACGACGTGCGATGACACGCTCGTGGAGCAGGACAGTAATCAGGGGAACTACTGGATCTCGGTTTCGCTTGGGGAATGTACCGATCAGCATACGGTGACCAGTGTCGATCCGATCACGCTGGATACCGGGGATGCGCGGACGCTCACCATCAACGGAACCGATCTCGAGAACGTGACGGAAGTGCAGTTGATTCCCGCCGGCGGCGAGGGATTCATTCCCACGATCGTCAGCACGGGCGTCACCGTCGGCCCGGGCCCGGGTGAGACAAGTCTGCAGGCGGACATGCCCGTGGGTGGTGCCCATCATGGCATTTACGATGTGCGTACCATTCAGGATCTGCCCTGTCTCAACCAGACGCTCCCCGCCGCCGTCACACTGACCTGTCCGGATCCCTCGCCGATTACGAACGTCAGTCCGGCATCGGTCACCGATCCGATCGGCCTAGTGGAACTGACCCTTTCCGGCCCGAATGTCACCGCGCTGACGGAAGTCACACTGCGCCTCGGTGACAGCCAGGATATCTTCTTCACGGATGCGACGCCGACGATTGACGGAAGCGATATCCGCGTTTCCTTTGACCTGTCGTGTGCACCGGCCGGCACCTACCAGGTGACCGGCTGCGGTCTCGATCGCAACTTCACCATCTTCAAGAGTTCGCCCGCCCAGGTGTGCCACTGGCAGCCGTGGACGGCGGCATGGAGCAAGATCAACTTCGGACCGGACGGGGATCTCGATCCTCCGAATGAGATCTACGATTCACCGAACTGGGATTACGATCTCAGCCAGGCGACGAATCTCAACCTTCCGAGAGACACGCCGGCCGGTGGCGGCGCCAATGCGCTGCACTGGTTCCTCGACACGCAGCCTTCGGAAACGGCCATCAGCAATGGCTGGGGCAGTGGCGGATTCTATCAGGAGTTCACCGTCACACCCGGTGTGCCGATCGAGTACTCCTTCGATTGGAAGGGCAAGTGCCTGGAGGCCGTCAACTGGTACGAGGTCCTGCTGATTGATGGTCCGTACAGCGTCTGGGATGCGGACGGCTTTCCCGAGAGCGCCACGGCGAATAACCCGTACATGGTGCGCAAGCGTGAGTTCGAAAATGCGTCCTTCGGCTGGGAGGAGATCACGCATCTCACCGCCGCCGACGTCGGCCCCGCGGGAACTCGCCCGCAGACCATCACACCGACGGGCAACGTCGCGACCCTCGTGTTCAAGGCGGGCCACACACCCACAGGGGATGACGGTGCCACCGAGTTGTTCATCGATAACGTCGTCGTCACCCAGAACGCCGGACCGAACCTCATCGTCAACGGCGACATGGAAAGCAGCAACCAGATCAACATCTGCAATTCCGAGACGGTCTTCCAGGACCCCTGCGAGGATGATTTCTGGGTGCGTTCCGACTTCGTGATCGTACCTCCCCTCGTCTGCAACGCTCCGTTTGCCGACGCGGACGGCGACGGGGATGTGGATGCCGACGACTTTGCCGTATTCCAGTTGTGCGTGACCGGTGATTCGGGCGGCACGCCGATCCCCTCGGAGCCCGAATATTGCGGATGCTTCGACCGGGATCTGAACGAGATGATCGGCGCTGCCGACTTCTCCGAATTCGCGAACTGCGCGACGGGCCCCGAGGTGCTTCACGCCTCGAACCCGAATCCGCTCTGCAGCGAACAGCCGTAAGCTCGCGTTTTCAGTCAACGAATCCCTGCAGGCCGGACGTCTCCTTCGAGGTGTCCGGCCTGTTTTCCATCCCCAACACTGGGCCGAAGGCTTTTAAACCCAAGAGTGGCCCCAAACGCCGCCCCTCGGTCGCCTCGCTCCGATTTCTGTTGCGGTAGATCCGAATACGGGTAGAATAAGGAATGCGTGAGACGCGTTCGCGGAGCATCTTCAATTCAGTCTTTCTGTGTGGGATCGCCAGCTTTCCGATCGGTGAGAGCGTCTGCGTCGATCTCTGACGGGTCTTGCGCATGATACCAGTTCATTTCCCGTGTGCCCCCAGTCCACCGCGAAGGGGCTGCGGAGGAGTGAGCATCACACATCTCGCGATGGAGGAAAGAGAATGACCGCGCACCAACGAACCCTTCCGTTTCTGGCCGTAATCGCCTGCGCGTTGTCGGCTTCCGGGGCCTATGGGCAACAACTGCTTCTGAACACGGGATTTGAATCGGTCACCGGGAACATTCCGGACGACTGGTCCGTGACCAGCGCCTTCTCCGAGCCGGATGGCCAGTTCGGCGCCCCCGCCAACAGCGGCGCGCGCATGCTGCAGTCCGCCACGAACTTCGGCTACACGGAAGGCACTGCCGTGCAGAGCATCCCCGTCGCCCCCGGCGTCTACGACCTGGAACTGTCGTTCTTTGCCTGGATCCGCGACGACGGCGGCGCGCCGAGTTCCGCGACGGGCGAGATCATCGTCGATGGCGAAGTGGTGGCGGCCGCCTCCAAGACGGAATTGGGCGAGGGGACGTTCAATGCCAGCGGTCTTACCCCGATCGTCACGACCTGGAAGGGACAGGTCAACACCGACATTGCCGTGCGAATGACGCTCATTGCCGATGGCCCCGGCGGGACCGGTTGGGGTATCGTCACCATCGACGACGTGGAGCTCTGGTCCCGCAACTGTGTCACGCAGCATGAAATCACCGACGTGTCGCCGAACGTCTTCGATCTGCCCGTCGCGAATGAATCGATCACGCTGACCGGTACGGATCTCGATGCCGTCACCGACGTCCGCATGATCCGCAGCCCCTTCGATCGCCAGTTCGGCGAGATTGAAGAAATCGCTTCGACGACCCTGACGCCGAATGGGGACGGCACGTCCCTGGCGGTGGATTTGAGTTCGGCCGGCGCGGATCCCGGTTTCTACGATCTCATCGTCGAGCAGAGCGGCTGCAATGCCCGCACGATTCCGTCGGCGATCCAGGTGCGCGACCCGGCCGCCCAGCCCAATCTCCTCGTGAATGCGAGTTTCGAGGTGGATGACGATGCCGGGAATGCCGTCGCGTGGTTCGGTGAGTACACCAAGGACCAAGCCCCGACCCCCTCTCCCACGGCGGTCAGCGGTTATTCCGCCTGGGCCAACAGCGTCGGCGAAGGTGGACAGACCGAGGAGAAAGTGTTCTGGCAGGAGGTTCCCGTCACGCCCGGAGATACCGTTCAGGCCGACGGCACGTTGAACTGCACGGCAGTGGGTGCCGGCCCGTCCACGTGCGACATCACCGTGAACCTCTGGTCGATGACCAGCCCTTCGCCGACACTGATCGACACATTCAGCATGGATGAGACCACGCTGCCCAATCGGCTTGATGACTGGGTGGACTTCTCCATCTCCGGCTCGGCCACGGCGTCGAGTGTCGCCGTCGAAACGATCACCACGCTCTTTGCCGCCGACTTCGGCTCGCCGGTCTCCGCCTCGGCGGACAATTACGCGCTCACGGCAAGCCCGGCTTGTGACACGCAACATCGTGTCTGGTTCGCCAATCCGCGATCGGGAATCCATACGCTGGACCCGACGCTCACGATTCGCGGTGGAACGCAGCTCGACCAGGTCACCACCGCCAGTCTCGTTTTCGTGGATGACTCCGCCGATGGCGATGAGCCGGAGATCCTTCTGCCGGGCGTGATCAATACACAGGGCCCGACGGAGATGACCGTCACCTTTCCGGTGGCGACGAACATGGCCAAGGAAGGGTTGTACAATCTCGTTCTCGAGCAGCCCGGCTGCAAGAATACGAATCTTGAGTTTGGACGGGTCTTCCGTTCACTGGGAGGAGCAACGCCGTTCTTCCAGGTCAACGTCCCACCGAGCTTTGTGGATCAGTTCGAAGTGATCTGCGCGAATCCGACCTCGCTTGCCGATGTCAGCCCGGAGATCACTCTCTCGGACGACACGAGTGTGGATCTGACCATCTCGGGTCTCGAGGTCGATGAACTCGGGACGGTCACGCTGGTTCACGAGGAAGGCACGACGATACCGGGCACCGGGTTGTTCGTTGTCGGCAACGATCTCGTCGCGACCTTCGATCTCAGCGGCGCGCCATGTGGATTCTACGATCTCGAGGCGAGCCGACTCGACGGCTGCAACGCCCCCGCCCCGCTCGCGCAGGCGTTCCGCCTCGTCAAGCCCGGATGCAACGTGCTGCTCAACGGCGACTTCGAGGAAGAGGGTCCCCAGGGTGACAACGCCGCGCCGGTGGCAAGATGGTCGACAGCGGCGGGACATACCTCCTCGCTGAAGTACAACGGCACGTTCTTCGTGTCGAGCGGCGGCTTCAACGGGACCAATAATCGCGGCAGCACCGATGAGAGTACGGCCGGAAGCCTCAATTCGACGGCACGGGTGATCCAGACTCAGCCGGCCATTCCCGGCGTCGATGCCACGCTCACGGGTGCCATCTACGTGGGTGATCTGAACACGGTTTCGCACGAACACCGCGTCCTGCTTCGCGACGGTGACGAGGAAGGGGCCATTATTGATTCCTTCACGCTGCAGCAGGAATCGCCGGGGGCGACGGACTGGATCCCGTTCAGCTTATCCGGACGGATCTCACAGTCCTCGGCCACCGTGGAATGGGGTCATGTCCCCAACCCCGGTGGAGGCAGCGGCGGCATCGCCACGCATGTGGATGAGATGTCGCTGATCTACACGGCGCTCCCCTGCAATGATCCCTTCGCGGACATCGACGGCGATCTGGACGTGGACGGTACGGATTTCGCCCTGCTCCAGCTCTGCATTACCGGCGGCCTTCCCGGCCATCCGGCGATTCCGGACCTGGCCTATTGTGCGTGCCTGGACCGCGATCTGGACCAGGACGTGGATCAATCTGACTTTATTTCGTTCAGCAACTGCGTAACGGGTCCGGAAGTATCGCACTTTGATCAGCCGAATCCGCTCTGCAGCGACCAGCCCTGACCGCTGATTCTTAACTGATACCTGTTCGGCATGACAGACTCGTATCAGTCGGCTCGCCGCATGCAGACGGAAAGCATTTGAATAATCCTTTGACCTGCTGGTCAGATATGCTTATCATGGATTAGCGGAATAGACTCGATCTGCACATATTTGATTTCCCGTGATTCTGCGTGAAGGGCAGGAATCACCGGTAAATGCTGAGTGGATTGAGGTTTATTCTCCATTCGCTGCCCGCTGTTGAGGTTGACGCGGGAGCGTATCACATGGATGAGCGGACGTCGGAGCAAGGAAAGAATCAGCATTCGAGGGCGGAATCCATTCCGCCGTCACACCGTGCAGACAAACTCTTTTCTCCGGCACTTAATGTTAATTTCAAGACGGAATGGATGGTGCCCGGTTCCGGGGACGGTGCATTCCAGCAGAGGATCAACTCACAGTATTTGGAGGAGGTTTAAGATCATGAGGAAATGGACATGGATTCTGGCCATCACGGCCACACTGGGCTTCAGCACGGTCAGCATGGCCGACCTGCTGCTCAACGAGGGCTTCGCGGATCCGGCTGCGACACCTTGTACGCAAGGCATCGCAACTCCGGCCAGCGATTGGACTTTTGTCGCTAACGGGAGTTTTGGTTGGAACCGCAACAACTCGTTGGCGAGCCAGGTCGAGCAGATCTGCGATGCCATTGATGGCACGCCCCTTCCCGACCAGGATGGCATATACGCCACGATGGAGAACGGCGACCGTCAGGGTGGAACCGTTTCGCAGGAAGCCACGGTGGTGAACGGCAATTTCTACCGTGTCGGCTTCAAGTGGGCGAACCTGTGGAGCAATCCGTTTGCATCGATGCGCTTCCGCGTCGAAGCCGTCGATGGCACGATCGCGTCGCCCGGCGCCGTGCTCGCCGCCAAGGAAGAAATCCTCGTCAATGACGGCCATGATTTCATCGAGGACTCCTTCTCCTTCCAGGCGACGAGTAACACGGTCACGATCAACTGGATCGTCGAGCCCGTGACCACCGCGCCGGGATGCTGCGACTTCCTGCTCTCGCACATGGATTACATCGAGCTGACCGAGACGGCCTGTATCGATCAGCCGACCCTGGACAATCCCCCGATCAGCGAAGAGTTCCTGGTCCGTGAAGCCACGACGGCCGTGACGATCACGGGGTCCAACTTCACCGAGGGTGTGGGCGAAACGATCAGCGTCACGCTGTTTCAGCCCGGTACGGCGACGACGATCACGGCGGACAGCGCCACTGTCGACAACGACGACCAGATTTCGGCCTCGTTCACGCCCGCCGCGACCGATCCCCCCGGGAAGTACAATCTCGTGGTCGAGCGCGTCGGTGGCACGTGCGACCCGGTCTCCGCGACGAATGCCGTGGATGTGATCCTGCCGGCGCTGAGCAACGGCAGCTTCGAAAACCCGGACAACGGCGCGGTGGACTGCTTCCCCGAGCAGGGCGTGCCCACGGACTGGCTGGCGACCGAAGACCGCTGGGGCTTCGAGAATCGCTTGGGCCGCAACGGCGTCGTGCAGATCTCGGAGATTGTTCAGACGCTCACAAGCCGGCCGACCTGCCCCTCTCCGGATGGCATTTACTACGGCACGATGGCGACCGGCAGTGATGACAGTGCCAATGCCTTCGCCTGGCAGACGCTTTCCGTGACCAACGGCAGCACGTACACGCTGAGTGGGCAGTTCGCGCACTCCGGTGCGGGGCTGAACGCTGTGATTCAGTTGATCGACGGCGATTCGACCGGGACCGTCCTGGCGGAGACCCTGGTTCGCGACTTCGCGGAAGCGGGCTCGAGCGACTGGTCGTTCAACTTCGTGGAAGCCACGGCGACCTCGGACGTCATGACCATCGCGCTGAAGGCCAACAAGAACGAAGCCACCGGCCAGAAGGCCTTTCACGCGGATGCCCTGGTGTTTGGCGAATGCATCGCCCCGATTACGGCGACTTCGATTTCGTCGGCCACGGTACCGGACAATTCCGGTGTGGCCACGGGTCTGGTCATCCAGGGGACCGGTTTCGCCGGTACGCCGACGGTACTGCTGAGTAAGCCGGGCACGACGATCGAAGCCACTGTAACCGTCGATTCCCCGACGCAGCTCACGATCGATGCCGATCTGACGGGTGTCAGTTCCGGCCGTTATGACGTTGTCGTGATCCAGGATAACTGCGTGGCTTCGCTGACCGGTGCGTCCGGCCTGCTGGTCATCGCGACCGACCTGATCAACGGCAGCTTCGAGTTGCCCGATCCGCAGCAGACGCCGTGCACCGGCCGTATCGGCGGCCCGATCGATGGCTGGAACGTCACGACGGTCAGTGGTGACGGCGGCCTGGTTCGCGATTCGCAGGCACCGTCGCCGGACATCTGTCCGAACCCGACCGATGGCGGCCACTACGGCAGCCTAGTCGGCACGACCACGCTGGTTCGCGCGTGGCAGACGGTGGCGACCACACCGGGCGTGACCTATCGCCTCGCGGGTGAGTTCTCTGGTGGCCCGGGTGGCGTGATCGCCAACTTGAACATCCGCCAGGGCGACGAGGAAGCGGCCGTTGAATCGACGAAGGACGTCTTCGGTGGTGCCGGCTCCAGTGGCGTCGGCTTGCCGTGGATTGCCGATGAAATCACGGCCACGGCGACCGGTGATTTCATGACCGTGGAGGTCGAGATGGACGCCTCGGCGGCAGGCGGTCTGAACATGGATGCCATGGTCTTTGAACCCTCGTTCAGCTGCAACGATCCGCGTGCGGATGCTGACGGCGACGGCGATGTGGACGGGTTGGACTTCGCAACGTTCCAGCTCTGCCTGTCGCTCGATCCGTTCAATCCTGATGCGGTGTTCAACGGCGCGTCCTGCGGATGCCAGGATCTGGCGACCAACGGTGTCATGGACTCGGCGGACTTCAATGTCTTTGCCGGCTGTGCCTCGGGACCGTTCGTGCCGGCGTTGGCAACCTGCGACGACTGACAGCCCTCAGTTGATGGGCTGATTCGGCTGCGGAGTTTAGCGGACTCTGCTGCCACACTTGTCACAACCTGCGGCGGAGGTCATATTGACCTTCGCCGCCTTTTTTTGTGCCATCACCCGGATACCCTCTAAGATGGACACGAGGAGGAATCCATGAATCTGCAAGGCAAGATCTGTCTGATTACCGGCGCCGGGCGTGGGATCGGTCGGCAACTCGCGATCCGGCTCACGCGATCGGGGGCGACGGTGCTCGCCGTAGCACGAACCGCGGCCGATCTGGACGAGACGGTCAGCCTGTGTGGCGGTCATGAAGGCCGGTGCGTTCGACGCGTCGCGAACGTGACCTCTGCTGAGGAGGTACAGGCGGCGATTGATGCCGCCATCGAGTTGGATAATCGCCTGGATGTCGTCGTCAACAACGCCGGTGTCGCGCCGCTCAAGCCGATCGTCGACCTGGAGGAAGACGAGTATCGCCAGGCGATGGCCGTCAATTGCGACGGCGTGTATCGCGTGTGCCGCGCGGCATGGCCGCATCTCGAAGCCTCGCAGGGCGTCATCGTGAATATCTCGAGCCGGGCGGCTGCGGATCCGTTCCCGGGTTTCGCCGTGTACGGGGCCACCAAGGCGTGGGTGAACACGTTCTCGCAAGCCTTAGCCAGTGAGGGCAAGGAGTCGGGGGTCCGCGTGTTCAGCGTGGCTCCCGGGGCGGTGGAGACGCCGCTGTTGCGATCATTGTTTCCCGACCTGCCGGCTGAGCAGACGCTCGATCCGGACGAGGTGGCGGCGATGGTCGAAACGTTGCTCGATCCCGCCTGCCGGTACGCCTCGGGGCAGACCGTTTATATCCAGAAGTGATCTCACGGACGCGGCCGCCGCTCAGATGCATCAAGCCTGACCCTCAAGGAGCGACCTCATGAAATCGTATCGCAAGGAACTCTGGTTCAATACGCCGAACCGCCGCGACTACATCAACATCACGCCGCAGGTCGAGGAGGCACTCGCCGAGAGCGGCGTCCACGAGGGGCTCTGCCTGGTCAACGCGATGCACATTACCGCCAGCGTGTACATCAACGATGCCGAGCCGGGGTTGATCCAGGATTACGACGACTGGCTGGAGAAACTCGCCCCGCACGCGCCGATCTCGCACTACCGCCACAACAACACCGGCGAGGACAACGGCGACGCGCACCTGAAGCGTCAGGTCATGGGCCGCGAGGTGGTGGTGGCGGTGACCGAGGGCAAGCTCGACTTCGGCCCGTGGGAGCAGATCCACTACGCGGAATTCGACG
>CAZUAQ010000065.1:0-26742 GCA_964618455.1 uncultured Planctomycetales bacterium
TTGGCTAGAGCGTACGGATCACACCCGTGAGGTCACAGGTTCGAGTCCTGTAACGCCCATCCCCCCACTTTGCACGCTACTGTCAGTAGGTGCAATTTCCTGCATTTCCGGCCTGTTATCGCGGTTTTCGCCTTGCTCCGGAGAGTCCGTGCGCTCACGTGCGCCGCAAGAGCGCGCCGTTTTGCGCGCCGCTTTGGTGCTGATGGCGCGTTCGAAATGGTGTTCGGTGGTCTGGAGGTAGCTGTCCCGGGCAACCCGCTCACTGTTGCCAATCCACTGACAAACCACATGCGACGGAAATCCATCGTCCTCGAGTTCGGTTTGACGCGATGATCGAAGGTTCTGCCAGAGCTTCGGCCATTGCTCGACCCCGGCCTTGGTGAGGATTCGCGTTAGCTGTGTTCTGAGGTTCGCCGCCGTATCGCGATAGCGGGTGATGCAGTAGACGTCCCCGACTTCCGCCAGGGCTTCGGCGTCCTGCAGGTAGGGCAGGAGCTCCGGGAAGATCGGGACGATCCGCTTGTCGTGCCCGGCGTGACGCTCGGTTTTGGGGGAATGCACGGTGAAGCGGTCCGCGTCCCACGCGATATCCGACCACTTGAGCCTCAGGATCTCAGAGGGGCATCGGAGCCCACCGTACCGCGCCAGGGTGAACATGAGCCGCCACTGTGCGTCTGGGCAGGCATTCAGAACGCGCTCGACGACATCACGGCTCACAAAGTGCATCCGCTTTTCATTCCGCCTCACATTGCTGGCCAAGCCCGGAGCCTTGAAGGGGTTGGTCTCGATGAGTCGCGCCTCGATGGCGTGCTGCATGAACTGCCGGGCGATTCCGATGCTTCGGCGGACCGTGTTGTCGGCTTTGGACTTGAGCATTTCGGACCGCCATCGCTTGGCATCGGCAATGGTGATCGCGCTGAGAGGCTTGTCCTCTTCGAAGTATTCGACGAGGTAGCGACGTACCCGCTCGAAGACGAGGACCGTCGAGGACTTCGTCTCGGTGTCGCTCCGCCGGTATTCGATGAAGGAATCGAGGAACGGCCCGAGGAGCGCGACCGGCCTGTCTCTGGACTGCCGGGGCAGAACGAGTCCGACACGCGCCAGCTTGGCATGCATGCGGTCAGGCAGATCCGCTACCCATCGAGCGGTCCGATCCGGGATGGCGTCCCCCGAGATCAAGGCGGTCGCCAAGTGCCCCACATGCCGCTTGTAGCGCGTTGCTTCCTCTTCGGAGATCTCGCCCAGGCGGATAGGCTTTCGCGTTCCTTCAGGATTCACGAAGACCACGCGCCACCGTTTACCATCGCGGCAAAGGGATGCCATGCTACTTGCCTCCCTTCGATCGTTTCGACTTGGGTCGGACAACGATCTCGTAGCCGAAGTAGTCGAGAAGAGCTTCAGCCGTCGCGATAGACAAAGCGCGCTCACCGCTCATGACCCGGGACAGCAAGGACTGAGAAAGCCCTGTCTCTTGAGCCACGCGGTACCGCGTGATTCCGGAAGAATCCATCACGTCTCGTATGTCATTGAGTAACGCCATAACCATACCTTACACCATGCATGCCCAAATGTCAAGCAAGGTCATTCGATTGTTCTATTGCGCTTTGATCTTTGAGCCAACGCGATAGCCCTTCAACGGGAACGAGTGTAACCCTACCGAGCTTCATCGTCGGAGGACCGATCTCATCTTTGATCAGAGTCCAGAACTTTCGTTCACTGATGCCGATGCTGCGCGCCGCTTCCGCAGGGCGCAGTGCGTAGCGCGGTACCGTGTTGCGTGAGTTGCCATCCATGGCATTGATCTCCTGTATCTCGTGACTCATCAGTCATTACTGGAACGGGTACGTCTCGGCGAGTGCGATACGGAATTGTAATACGCCGTCATGCACGTTCTTGAGCAGCTTCCCGGCGTCGCGGTGCTGGTCGAGGCTGTATCCGTTCATGGTGATCGTCTCCTGTCTTCCTGGGCCGTCCATGGCCGGGGGTGTAATACGGACGAAGATCGTCTCTCGCACCTAGGCGAAAGTGGCGCGAATCCCTTCTAACGTCTCGGCCATTTCCCGGGGGGCGTGGATTCCAGATTGCAGCACAGCAGCCTCTTCTGGACCGTACAACAACCTCCCTTCGATGCCGGGAAAGACAGTAGCGGGCGATACGGTATCCTGAAATCTGCAGAGCCTTAGATAGATATCATCGTAGTTGCAGGAGAAGTCACTTTCGCAAAGATAGAACACGCGCCTCCGGTGCCACCGGGGGCAGGGATACGTGAGCGTTGTGTAACCGACTATGCGGCCAGGCACGCAATTCCAAGCGGGCGATTCATTCAAAGCGGACGATCCGCTCCCCTCGACATCCTTCACGCGGACGTAGGGAAATGCGGATACGTCGAAGAGCCACTTCAGGGAGTCCTCGGCCTTTAGGTGCGCGTCCGGCCACCGCTCCCGCCCCTCTTCGCCAGCAAGGGGCGAGGGGGTACCGACGAACGTCACCACTTCGCCTCTGCCATCAGTGACTTCCCAACCGAAAACACCGTAGTCGCAGGCCAGGGGGGGCAACGCGGATTTGTAGTCCCATTGGGTGGCGATTGTCCGCGCCGCGCTAAGATGCTTCTTTTCAAGCATTAGGGTTGATGAATTCTTCATGGTTCGTAGCTCCTTTCGATTTCGTCCGCCCGTTCCCGCAACTCCGCCGCCTTCTCCGGATGCTGCTCCTCGCACACGCCAGCCCGCCGCCGAAGGTCTGCCGCGAAACGAGATGGCGTCCATCCGTCCGGAATCGGTGGCCGCGAGTGGCCGCGGTCATCCCTATTGTGCTCCATACTGCTTTTACTATCCCCCTCCTCATACCCCAATTGAGTCTCTTTCTCGTCACGCGTGCAATAGAAATGGTCTAGGCCACTCGCGGCCACATCCCCGTCCACGGTATCGTTATCGCCGTCTGCCCCGATTTCGATGCCCTCGAAAAAACGCTTCCGGACGCCGCCGTGCTGCCGCCGAACGGTCTTAATTCCGGGCACCACTGCCTGCAGATTTCGAGACACGGACTGCACGGTCCCGGGCCGGTCCCGTTTCTCGCGGCCACACCATCCCTTCCAGGCGTCGTAAAATTCATCAACGGCAACACTCAACCCCACGCCGATTCTGCATTCCTCGCGCACGAATGCGCCCAAGGGGCTGGAGAGGTCGCCAATCTCTTCCATGGCCCGCCGCGAGGATCGTGGCTCGATGAACCGGCCCTGTCGTCGAAGGTCTTGCCACCCCTCGATCGCCCAGTTAAGGATTCCGGCCAGCTCGCCCAGGAGGGTGGCTTTCAGGGTTGGATCTTCCCTTCCGTGGAACGAATGCTCGAGCAACAAAACGACGAACCGGGTAGCGAGGGCGCCGCTCGCATCGGCGATCCGGGGCAGCTCATTGCTCAGGAAAACCAGCCGCGTCGGAAGCCTCACGGTGATGGCCTCGCGATGCTTGCGGTCGATGGTAAGTGCGTCCTCCCCACTGATGCAGAGCAGCCGCTCCGTCACAATCGCCGAGTCGGGTGTACCCGCAAAGCGTGCATCACTCACGACTCCGAGCGTTTTCCCGAGAAGGGGGGCGAGCCCGAAGTCCCGGGCCAGACTCGCCACCGTGGGGCCGCAGTAGTTGCCCTCGCCGACGAGCGCCCTCGTGACGTCGCCAATTACTCCCTTGCCGGCTCGCTTCGGTCCGACAATGAGCAGCATCTTCTGTAAAGAGGTATTTGGCGTGAGCGTGTAACCCATCCAGTGTCGAAGGGTGGCGATGCTTTCGGGGTCATTCGGCCAGAGTTGGTCGAGGAAGGTGAGCCATCGCGTCGGCTCTGGCGCTTGCGGGTCGAAAGCTACGGGCAGCGCGCCGATCGCGAACAGGTCAGGCGTGCTGGCGATGTTCGCCATCGTGGGCAGGTGAAGAATCCCGCCCGCATGGATAACGCACTCCGCCGGATCAGGGCGCCCCTCGGTGTTACGGAGCCAAAATGGCGCGGTGCGAACATTGGGCAACGCACAAAGATGAGCAAGAGCGTGGGCGACGTCCAATACCATCCGCCGCGTTGGCTTGACCTTCTCGCCTTCATCCCCGTCGCTGTTATCGGCGGATTCCAGGAAGCCGTAAATATGTTCGGTGATTTCGGCTTTCTCGCGAATCCTGTACGCCGACCCGTCATAGGCGTAGAAGTCGCCACGATGATGATGCAGGGTCACTTTGCCATCCCGGGTGAACTCTCGCTCGCGAAACTGCCGGGCCGCATCACGCGGATTCCTCGGGTCGATGAGGGTGACGCCTTTCGCTGGACTGCCGCCCTTTTTTCGCCGTGCCTTGCTGGCGGACGGCTTGGGGCGATCCATCGCCCCCAACTCGTTCTTGCTACTCACTTCCTCGAACGCCGATTCGAGCTTGTGCTGAAGTTCGTCCTCGCTCCAGGGGGGATCGCATTTCGTTCGATTAAACCACTCAAAAACGTCACGAGCCTGTGAGCCCGAGAGCCCGAAACGGTGAATCACACAAGCCGCATGGAACGTCCCATCATGCCCGCCTTGTCCGCTGACCGCGTCGGGCAACTTCGCTAGGTAGGCCCGGCACCTCTCCACCGCTTCTGGGCTATGCACTGTTCCGGTCACGCCCCGGCTGGCGGATGGCCGCTGTGCCCGCAGTTGTTCGACGATTTCGACCGGAAGTTCTGCGAGTCCGATCTCGAAGGGCGACTTACCCGGAGCCCAGCGATATCGTTTCCCGGTTCCGGGGTGAATGCTGCCTGGAAAAACGACTTGCCCGCCATCGGCGCGAACATCGATTCCGTCGCTAAGCCGCTTCGTGGAATTCGAGATTCCTCCTGGGTTCGCGAAATAATAGTGATGCCCGCCGCTGCCCGTGATGGCAGTTACAGTGTCGGGCAAGTTGAGCCCCGCGACGGCGTTGGCTTTGTCTTCATCGAGGATCACGACACCGCTCGCCTCTCCCGTTATCAGGCCGACATTGCAGCCCAATTGAAGGCATAATTCCAAATCCGATCGCGACATGGGCTGCCTCTGCCAATTCTTTTGCCTGGGGCGCTTTCCATTCAATGCGACGAATCCCCAACGGAGTTCGTCGTGGCACCGGAGCGCATCCAACAAAGCAGGAGCGGTAGACACCGTAGCGGCATTTTTCACGGATTCACCCACGCGCCGCCTCCTCCCTGGTGCGTTCAGCCTGCTCTGCGATCCGCAGCAGACGCTTCAAGAGCGAAACTTCAGTTTTTGCAACGCGCAGTCGCCGTCGGATGCGGTCGGGATCCGGGATGTCGGGTAGGGGCGTTTGAGTTCGAATCGATGTCACTGTGTCTTACCTCCTCGCAAAAAGGTAATCCACGGCTCGTCGCAATTCAGTAACGGGGAATGAAACTTACCTGAAACACATCAGCCCGGCGGATCGGATGCAGCGGTGTTGTAGAGGAAGCCCTTGCGCTGGCTTAGGGTAAATTTGCTCGAGGCGCCAATCAGGGAGAGCTTATCGTTAAAGCGGTAGATCGCAGTTCGGACAGAGTTGTCCGAAGGGCGCGTCGGCCATACCTCCTTAATAAATTCATTAAGGTCGAGAGGCTCAACCATCCCCCACACAACTGTAGCAATTTGGTACTCTTGTTCGGTCAGAAGATGGATTCCCCCCTTCCACCTGAATGAGTTCGGGGGGAATGGTCCATCCTGCAAGCCTTCTTGATCCCGGTGCAGAACCGCGTCCCCATCGTTGACGAGGGTCTGACTTGAAAGATCCATCTTCACGTCCGCCAGGGAGTCCGCGATCGCGGGCCGGTCGGCTTCGTGAAGGCATTCCACTTCCGCGCAGAGCACCTTGTACGACTGGCCATCCTTGATGTTTCGGATCGCAGCTTCATCCAACTCGCCATCCCAATCCACATCACCCCATGGATCAATCTTCTCGGCCCCACTGCACCACACGTCATGAATCGCCGAGAGGATCACGTACCTCTCCGCCATGGAGGCAACCCGGTGCGGATCGGGGAGAGTTTCAGGGTAGTCATAATCCGTGTTCGCTTCGCATCGGCAGAACGACAGGAGTTCGGCTACCGGGGGATCGCCTTTCCACGCGAGAACGTGCTCACGGAAGGCTTCAGTCACACCGGGAGACTTGACAAGCTTGCGAACTTGCCACGCGATGTCACTGGCATCGAGGGGAGTTGTACGCGCGGTTTCGGAATCAAGCTTTGGCATGTTGCACCTGCCTTAATGTGAGCAAGGAACGCCCGAGCAGGTGCTAGCGGTCGGGCGTCCTTGCCCACGGTATCCGGCGGGGGGATCAGTCCCCGCTGATCATCATCATTGAGGCGGCCAGTGCGATTGGCAAGAGAAGTGGGGGAGGCAGAAGGTCCCGGCGTGCATCGCCTCCACTGGCGTATGGCCGCGACGTCGACATCGGCGTCATTTGCTCCAAGGTTCCCGCTACCCCGGTGTCCCCGCAACCGTCGACTCCATCCGCCAGCGTTCACTGCAACGCCAGTAGCCGCAACTGGCCCCGGCAACACCATCGCCGGTGCTCGATTTCCGGACGTCCATTCGCCAGTTGCCGCCGATGCTGCGGGCATCCTCGCGTATACACATACACACGCGTAGACCCTCGCGCATGTGCGTAGCCCGGTACCGAGTGAAAATGCGCTCGCTCACCGATCCCCCAGCCGTGATGGTGGGTAATATTCCCCACGCAATCGTGCTTATTGCCCACGCCCACGCTAGCATATTGCAGCTATTCCCTAGCATTAATGCTAGAAGCCGTTTACCGTATAGCGTTCAAGGGTAACACTTCGACTGCCCCATTGCGGGGCCCGGGGGTTTCAATGACAGACCAAATCTTCGATGGCATTGGCAGCGGGATCATGAACCTGCTTGTCGTGTGGCTGGGGTTCGCCTTCTTCAAAGCCGGTGAGGTTGTGACTGATCATCAGAGACACTACGGGGCTGGGCCTGACTTCGAAACGGGATTTCGGGCGTTCCTGATTTCCCTTGGGACCGCCGCATTCTTCGGTTTGCTTGCATCGCGGGACTTCATCGTAACAAGTGGCGGTGATGGGATATTCGGTGGCGGGGAGGTAGTTGGCGGCGAAGTGAATCACGAGCCATATACCTCGTTCGCGAGAGCCTTTCTATTCATCGCTGTGTGTATGAGTATCGGGATTTCGAGGGGAATGAAGGATATGAGTTTTCGAGTCGATGATGATTCAACAAACCAGAAGAACGCCCTGTAATTCTACCGGAGTATCGGCAATGACGGTCCCGGGTCGCACGAAAGAGATTGGGCACATCGCACTGTTGTGTCGAGTGGCTATTGCCGCGTTGATCTGGTGCCAATCGGGATGCGAGGAATCCACGTCGACGATACCTGCCGCAAATCCCAGCCCCACGGTGGAGTACAAACGTACTTTCGGAGATCTGCCCACAGGAAGTCAGTGTATTCGATGGTTTACTGAACAAGGTCTGTACGAGGTTAGCAGATCGCGGAATTCATTCGAAGGAATACCAACGACAGAACTCAATTATGGCCCAAGTCCGAATGATATCCTCGAATCCATTCACATTGAATTGACGGATGAGGGCCGTGCCGTGGAAACATCAATTAATTTGAGCAACACATTCGCGAATGAAACGAACATTGAGCCGGGGAGCTACATCGAAATGAAGCAAGCTCTGGACGTGACTGAGAAACGATGGCTCAAGTTTGTATCTGGAATGGACATTGAAGAATTGATGCACAGGCTGTGCTCGTTGGGCGAGGATCCAAGTGTCCAGCTAAGGCGATCCGGTGACGACTACTTACAGGCAACCGTGAATCTGGATCGGATGAAACTGGTTTGCGATGTTACGTATAGTGAAGGGGATCCATGCCAATATGGATCGGTTCGCATGATACAGGTAATCATTCACCCGATCGACCCAAAGAAATAGCATCAATCTTCTTCAAATCAATATCGGTCTTGATTACCAAGTGAGGTGCTTCAGTGACTGTGACTCTCAATGCAGGGTACTTCGATGTTAGTACTGGACTATCCGCTCACGTTCGCAAGGAGCGCTGTAGAGAGTTTGCCGAATCGACTGACGAGGATCGGCTGGCCATTGAGTACGACGCGAAAGCGTATTGCGCGACAGACCTAGTGTGGCACGGGCAAGACCGAATTCTGGTTGGCACCTTTTGGCGGGTGCGAAGAGAGCAACTACCATCGAAGCTCCGGGGCTTCACCGTGTCGCCGCTTGGCATTAATGACGATGAGGACCTCGGCGAAGCTACATCATTTGCATATAAGCCGTCTCTGGACGTGGCCCTCATCCAATACAATCACCAGGGACCACGACACGGAGTGCTCAAGGAATATCTCTATCAGGCTGGATTCACGGAAACAATTACGATAACGCCGAGGCCCACAGAAGACGCCATGGATCGGCTGGAATCGGCGAGCCTTGTCAGGAAGCTTGAATTTTCATTAGCTAGAGAGGATGCTGCATTAGACGCGCTACGAAGAGTTGGCGGCGCGGTGAATGACGCGCTGGACGCGATGGAGGATGTCGAAGGAACAACGATCAGCGTAACGATTTCAATGGGCAGATCCCGAGGTAGTCTTTCAGGCCGCGCGAAGGAGCTTGTCGAGGCCTTATCCCATGGTCGTCTTGGAATTCAGAAGCTCAAAGCTACAGTTAAGCAGCAAGAGGATCATGTCAACGAGATCCTCGATTTACTTGGAGGACGGCTTGTGACTGAACTGACAGTCCCAACTGTGAACAGAGAGATCGACCATGCGGTATGCCGGGATTTACTCTTAAGAACATTGCGAGCATTCCGCCGATAGGAATCGAGCCATGGCTAAAGATTTAAACCCATTGCCTCCTGATTCCGCTTTCGGCAGGGCGAGGAAACGCCTATCGAAAGTTGCTGAGGAGACTCAGTTTTCAAAGAGAAAAGAACACTGGTACCCCTTCTGCACTGGTGTTGCGGCAATGCTATTGCTTTGGCGGTGCCCCACTGGGGACGGGGCCTACGATACGCTAATGGAGGATGTTATACCCACTTCAGTATCGGTCGCAGCAATTCTGGCTGGCTTCCAAGGAACAATACACACGATAATGCTCTCTCTTCGGGATGGCCGCGTGATTCGATCTCTCAAGGAACATGGCCATTACGATCGCTTGATCAGCTATGTGAACGCTGGAGTCGTGTCACTACTCTCATTCGTTGTAGTCTCATTAATAGCACTTTCGTTCAAGGCAGTTAGCCTACGTCCCTTGGATTTGGTCCCCGAGTGGCTCTCAGGTCCGGTTGCTCAGCTTTTGTCAAAGATTGGATTCGTTCCGTCTGGAAGCGCTGCAATGACTGCGTTTCTCGCAGGGCTGCTTATCTACTCACTTCTCGCGAGCCATAGGATCGTAAGGATAATTGTGAGAATTCTTCGTCTCGACAGAAAAGAGGGACCGACGTCTACGAATACCGAATCAGATTCATAAACTTGATACGATCAACGGAATGACACCTACGGCTGACACCACATCTCGTGCGAGCCCCTGAGTCAACCACAGCGCCGCTGACCCCTAGATCATAGAGCACCCCGTCCCCGAAACCCCACTACGACCAATCCGCCCACCACGCACCCCGTGAAACATCCGCAATCGTGTTTCATGGGACGCTACCACGCCCGGACGCCCATCGAGCCCCCCCCCAGGACCGTCAACGCGCCAGACGGGGCGTATCGCATCGTTTCACGTCGCCCCCCGTCTGGCGAATGGCGGGGGACGGAGGACGACGGCAGCGGTGAGCGGGCCCGGGCCGGAGCGTGCCCGGAATCCAGCAGCGAGGGGTAACAAATGCGAAAACCGGGAAGTGCCCGCCTCAGATATCACGTGGTAACTCGTCGCGATCGGGCGGGGGGTCTGGCAAGAAATCCAGGATCGGAATGAGCCTCTCCGGGGCCAGGAGTCCCACGCGTGAGACTCCGCCCCGGTCGAGGCTCGGTGGCAGTGCGTCCGGCCAGGCGGGGGGAGCGCGGCCGGTCAGACCGCACCCTCGAGGGCGCCCGCGTACTCACGAAGGTGACCGGCGAAGGTCGGCTCGGTGGCATTCAGCCCATTCGCCAGTGTGCGGGCCTGCTCCCGGGCAGCGCGAGCACTGACACGCGACTCCGTCCAGGTCAGCATATCGCTGATGCTCTTCTGGAGCGGGCCCTTCACATCGGTGAGGGGTGCATGCTGGCAGCGGATCGGCTTCGCTTCACGGTCCAAGGGGGCAGTTGCATTCGACATGGATCGATTCTCCTTTCGGGATGGGGTATCGCTCCCCGTTTCAAGATAGACCGCCAGCAGCACCGCGCCGCTGGCGGATGCTGTCATCGAGGCGGATCCTCTCCGTCACTCAGGACCGCCAGCTTCAGGATGCGAGCTTTGACGTCCGCAGGGAGGGAGGGCCACGCATTCACGAGGCGAGCGAGATCGGCGTCAGCAGGGGATTGGGGGGCGGAATTGGTCGAAAGCGCGCCGCTTTGCGCGCCGCTTTGGGTCTGAACGTGCGAATTCCCCAATGTTTTCGCACTTTCCACGAGTCCTGTAACGCCCAATCCCTCCCTGTTTCCTCATAACTTCAGGCTCTTGTGTTTTTCACCGGTTCGCGGCGTTCTCGCCCTTCATCTTTCGCCGGGATATTCTGCGCGGCTGGATTTCCTGATAGAATCCGAGTCCCTGCATTGAAGACTCATGGAACGTGGAGGTTCACATGACCCCGAAGGCTCTATTGACTGGTACGGTTCTAGTGATGCTGATGCTCGTGGTCTCCGCCGCGGTTCGTGACGGTGCCGCCCAGGGAGCCCCACGGGCCGTGTCTCAGGAGGGCGGCGAGGTGGAAAACGGAATCGACGTCCTGCTGGATAACGGCTTTCAGCGGTTGCGCGGCAAGCGGGTGGGGTTGATCACCAACCCGACAGGCGTCACGCGGGATCTGCGGAGCTCGGTGGATGTCCTTCACGACGCCGACGGTGTTGAACTGGTGGCATTGTACGGCCCGGAGCATGGTGTGCGCGGCGACGTGAACGCCGGCGATCATGTCCAGGACAGCCGCGATCCCGCCACCGGCGTGCCCGCGTTTTCGCTCTATGGGCGCACGCGCAAACCCACCCCCGAAATGCTCGAGGGCGTCGACGTCCTGATCTACGACATCCAGGACATCGGCAGCCGGTCGTATACGTACATCAGCACGATGGCGGTGGCGATGGAAGCGGCGGCGGAAAACGGCGTCGCCTTCATGGTGCTCGATCGGCCGAATCCCCTCGGCGGCGAGCGCATGGAAGGGCGGCCGCTGGATCCGAAGTTCACGTCGTTTGTCGGGGCGTTTCCGATTCCTTATCTGTACGGCATGACCTGTGGCGAACTGGCCCGGATGATCAACGATCAGGGTTGGCTGGCGAACGGCGTGAAGTGTGAGCTCACGGTGATTCCGATGAAGGGCTGGCGGCGGTCCATGACCTTCGATCAGACGGGGCTGCCGTGGGTACCGACGTCGCCGCACATTCCCCACGCGCGGACCGCACCCTACTACGCCGCCACCGGCATCATGGGCGAGTTGCAGGTGATCAGCGAGGGCGTCGGCTACACGCTGCCGTTCGAGATCGTCGGCGCGCCGTTCATCCAGGATGCCGGCGCGTTCTCGCAGGCTTTGAATGCCCGCCGACTGCCGGGCGTTCACTTCCGCCCCCTCTACTTCAAGCCGTACTACATCGATCGCGTGAAGGGCAAGGCATGCGGCGGCGCGCAGATTCACCTCATCGACCCGTCGAGCGCGGATCTGACCACCCTCCAGTTTCACGTCATGGACGTGGTCCGCCGGACGTATCCCGACGTCAAGCTGTTCGGCAACGGGCGGGACGCCATGTTCGACAAGGTGTGCGGCACGGACCAGGTTCGGCTCATGTTCGAGGATGGTCGGCCGCTGAGCGAGATCCTCGACTTCTGGTCGGAGGGCGTGGAGGATTTCCGCCGCGCTTGCAAGCGCTACCTCATGTATCGATAATCCATCCCGGTCGCGTCGCGGCGCCGACGCATTCCTTTCATCTCGCGGACCATTTCGGAGAGCATCATCTTGCTGGCTCAAAGCATTGCGGATCATTTCGCATGGCAGGACTGGGGCGTTCTGATCGCCTACCTGATCTTCACGACGCTCATCGGCGGTGCGCTGGCGGGCAAGCAGGCCACGATCCGCGATTTCTTTCTGGGCGGGCGGAAGCTGCCCTGGTACGCGGTGTCGGGCTCGATCATTGCCACGGAAATCAGCGCCGTGACGTTTGTGGGTGTGCCTTTCGTGGTTTACAAGCTCGGAGGCAACTTCACTTATCTGCAGCTCGGCCTCATCGGTAATATCCTCGCCCGCATCATCGTCGCGTATGTCTTCGTGCCCGCGTATTACAAGCGCGAAATCTACAGCCCGTACGATTACATGGCCGGTGAACTCGGCGGGCAGGTCCGCTTGATGTCGACTGTACTCTTCACCCTCGGCGGCATGCTCGCCCAGGGGGCGCGCGTCTACCTCACGGCGCTGATCCTGGATCTGATCATCGGCGACCCCGCCTTCGGACAGATCGCCGCCGTGACCGGGACCGACACGATGACCTGGTGCATCTTCCTCATCGGCCTGATCGCCATGATCTGGACGCTCATGGGCGGCATTACCACGGTCATCTGGACCGACGTGATTCTTTTCCTCGTCTTCTTCCTGGGCGGCTTCGTGGCGCTGGGGTACATCGTTTGGGAGCTCGGAGGATTCGGTGACGGACTGAAGCAGATGTTCCAGGTCGGCTACGAAGCGAAAGAGTCGGGCGCTTGGGGCAAGTTCACGTTCTTCGATTTCAGTCTCCATCCGTCGGCTCAATATACGTTTTGGGTGGCGCTTTTCGCAGCGACATGGGGCGGGCTGGGATCTTATGGAACGGATCAGCTTCTCGTGCAACGCATGTTCTGTTGCAAGGATACCCGAGAAGCACGTCGAGCGATGATCACCAGCAGTGTGGGACAGATCATCACCTTTACGATGTTGCTCGTCGGTGCCGGTCTCTACGCCTATTATCAGCAGTTTCCTTTATCTCCCGAAATGGAGGTACTCGTTGAGGAAAACGGGAACCGCATCTTCCCGATCTTCATCCTGGAGGTGCTGCCCGTCGGCGTGACCGGCTTGCTGATCGCGGGGATCTTCGCCGCGGCGATCTCCAGCCTCGACTCGATCCTGTCGGCGCTGAGCCAGACGACGATCTCGGCGCTGTACCTGCCCTGGCGCGAACGACGGCGTGCGCAGGGAGCTCCGGTGTCGAATGAATCCGCCGAGGAAGATCGTCACGTGGTGTTCCTCTCGCGCGGGCTTGTCGTCTTCTGGGCGATCGTATTGTCGGGCATGGCCTTCGTGGCCGACGCCGCCAGCGAGAAATTCCCGGAGATCCTCAACCTGGCCCTGTCCATGGCGGGGTATGCCGGCGGGGCGCTGCTGGCCGGTTTCCTGCTCGCCTTCCTGCGCTTGAACATCGACGGCCGGGGCTACATGTGGTCCGGTCCGCTCTCGGTGTTCATGATCTTCGCCATCGTCTGGCACCAGCCGTGGACGCATGTCGTCTGCTGGGTGGGGGCGATTCTGCTGCTCTTCGTCTGGTTGTGGCAATTGATGAAGGAAGCCATGACCGTCGCCAGCCTCGACGATCTGAACGAAATCCAGCGGCGCGGCTGGGCGTTGTTCCTGCGCGACTGGCCACAGACTGTGATCCTGGTCGCCGGTCTGGCAGGGATGTTGTGGGTCAATTACTACGGCTATTTCGACATGAAAATCGATCCCGACACGCAGAAGGTCACCTATACTACCATCGCATGGCCCTGGTTCATGCCGATCGGCTCCACGGTGGCCTTCGTGTTCGGATTCCTCCTGGCGCGAAAGAAGCCGCCGGAAGCGAACACAATGAATTCCGCTCCCGGAGGCTTCCCGGTCGCATAAACCTGTCGCGGATGAATATGTATGCCCGAAGACCGTTGGATGATTACCGACGCCGATGTTTCACAACTCGACGCGCTGCACGCACTGGTTTCCGAGCCGCTCATCCACGACACGTTCTCCAAGGATCTGCTCGAGCAGAAACTCTTCTTCGACGCTCGCCCGGAGCGTGATATCTATCGCACCTTCCTGGCCGTCGCGGGCGGCGAACCGGCGGGCATGCTTCAACTGGTCATGCGGCCGGAGGCGCTGCGAGCGTGGATCGGGCTGTTCGCGGTGGCGCCGGTGCATCGGCGTCAGGGGTTGGCGAAGCGACTCTTTCAGCACGCGCACTCCATCTGCCGTCAGGAGGGCCTGCAGACCGTAGACGTGCTGGGCGTTCCCACGAACTACCTGACGCCCGGCATCGATCCGCGTTACACCGCCGGCATCTGTTTGCTGGAGTCCCTGGGGTACGCCCACCGCGGGGAACGGCTCAACCTTCGCGCCCGGCTCGAGGGCGACTTCAGCACCGCCGATGAGGAGGCGGACCTGCACAAGGAGGGGATCACGATCCGCCGGGCGGTCCTGCATGAGGACGACAAGGCCATGGCGGACTTCTTCGGGCGCAACTTTGGCGAAGACTGGCTCATGGAGACCTCGCTGGCGATGAACAACGATCCGCCGGGTGTGCATCTCGCGTTGCGGGGGGATGTCGTCCTCGGGTTCGCCGCCCACTCGGCGATGAACGAGGAGTGGGGCAACTTCGGGCCGATGGGGACGGCGGATGCTGAGCAGGGCATGGGCATCGGCCGCATTCTGCTGTACCGCTGCATGGCGGACCTGAAGGCGGCGGGGTTCGCGTCGGCGCTTATTCCCTGGGTCGGACCCTACCGATTCTATTGCCGGCACCTAGATTGTTCGATCGATCGCGTGTTCTGGCAGTACCGTCTCGAACTCGGCGACGCGTGAGCCGAATCGCTGTCAGCGGGCGCCTTGCGGCAGGTCGGGCCCATACGCCTTCCACACGCGACAAAGCGGCATCTCATCCCGGCGATAGCCCTCTTCATCCCACTCGGGATCCAAGGACATGATGACGGCAGGGCGGTCCACGTCAGTATCGCTCAGGCGATAGCTCCACAGAGGCAGCGTGGTCGACGGCGGTGATTCCATATCGGCGGGAAGGGCATGGAAGAGGGGCGCGCGAGAGAGATTCTCGTCTTCTCGCGTTCCAAGGGCGAGCTCACCGGTAGCCTTATCATGCTCATCAAGAATCTGATACATCGGTACCGTTCCGGCTCGTGGACGATCGAGTGCGTGGAAGGCGACGTGCCCCTCCGGCATCATGTCGCGCTCCGGCGCGCGGGTGCTCCAGGCCACACGAGGGTCCTCCTGAACGCGCCGATAGACCGGCACCGGCAGCACGAGCCGCTCATCGCCGAGATCCAGTCGGTACATGATCTGGTTGTAGTCGTAGCGCGGCGTGCGGACAGGATTTCCCGAAAACATGTGCGAATACGTGCCTTCGAAGTAGATGAGGCGGCCACCGTCCTTCGCGAAGTAGGGATGCTGCTTCGGGTTGTAGAAGCTGTACTTGTCGTGCGTGACGACTTTGCGCGTGTAGACCCAGGGCCCGAGCGGCGTATCGGCTTCGGCGTACCACACCTCGCCCAGTGCGGAAGTCCCGAAGAACTGGATGAAGATCAGGACCCAGCGGCCGCGGTAGGGGTTCCAGGCGAGGGAGCCGCCATGCGGACGGACCCGATCGCCCGATTCCGGGTCCCGCAATTGAATCAGGGCTTCCTCTTCCGCGAGCGCGCCGGATTTGATCAACGTCTCCTGCTCCGCCGGTCCGACCGGAGGCGTACGGCGTGCCCAGCGATAGCACACGCGCCCTTTCGCATCACGATGGATCTTGCCCTCTTCCGGCCGTGTACCTTGCTGCAGGCAGGTGTAGGTTTCGTAAACGTCGACATCGAGGTATGCATCGCGTGTGGCCAGGGTCCGAGTCAGCGGCAGAGGATGGGTGAAATAGATGAATTCCCGGCCCTCGTCGCGCACACGCAAGGCATGGCCTTCGGGCTTGGCGGGGGAGTCGAGGTCGAACTGCCGGATCTTGATGAACTGCTGCTTCGCATCGTCAAACTCGACGATGCCGCGCTCGTACGCTTCCATGTTGGTGCGTACTCGCGCGTAGCCTGCCAGCAAGTGCTCGCGTCCGTTGTCATCGGCCAAGGTGATCATCCCGCTGAGCCAGCACGGCCCGGTCCCCTCCATCGGCGCCATCTTCTGCGCGAATCCTGTGTCATCCACGAAGTACGTCAAGTCCACGCCGAGATCCGGATCGAGGCCGCCATCCCCGGGCAGCCGGGAGGTCGCCCCGGATGCAAAGAAATTCCCCAATGGGTAGGCCGGGCGGCCGGTATCGCCCCAGATCCAGAAGAGACGGTTATGGTAAATTGACGTAAGCACGCTATCCGAGCCGAGCACCTGCCCGTTCAGCGCGGGGTGTTTTAGCGGCACGGCTTCTCCCAGAAGGAGGCTGTCGCGATAGATCCCCTGTCCGGTGACGCGGTAGAGGCGTTCGGCAATGTTGATCCGCCGCATGCGGATGACGGCTTTTCCTCCCCCGCGGACATCCAGGGCGACGCCGGCATTGCCGAAACCATCCTTTTCCTTCGCGTACCCGTGACTGCTGACATGAAAGTACACCTTCTGATCCATCAGGCCGGGTTCTTCGAAGGCCACGTGCCCGTGGCTGTCGGTGTACAGGCGGATGGCGTTTACGGTTCGAAGCTCCACCAACGGGATACCTCTTCCGGAGACTTCATCCACCACTTGAATCGAGAAGGGTTCGGCGAGGGCAAGATTCCAGGCGGGCAAGAGGGTGAGCAGAAAAGCGGACATGTGAATGCGACGCATAAGCGGGCCTCCTTACTGGACCTTCCCGAAGTGTCCGGTTTTTGGGTCGGTCCGGATTCTGGACAGGATAGCGAAGAACCACATTCTCATGGAATGGCGTCGGCTGCAATGCTAACATAGAGAGTGCACCTCCGTTGAATCCTGACAGCATCGGAGTGCCCAGATCAGACCGCGGAGCGTTACAAATCCAAGTTTTCTCAGGCGATCAGTGCATTTCGCGCTTGCCCTGCGGAGCATCGAAGGGACCCTTGACGACATGAAAACGCATGCTCGTGTGGCACTTGTGAGTTTGGCGGGATGGAGCATCCTGATCGGATGGTCATCGCCGGTCCGTGCGCATTCCTCGGATCCGGAACTGGACTCCTTGCCTCACATGGAAGGCTACACGGCCGGGGAGGCCACGGAAATCGACGACAGGCACTCCCGTCTCGATCATCTGATTCGGCGTGCCGGGCAGCTCCGCACCGCCGAGGGGAAGTTGCTTCTTCCTCCCGGTACGCGTCTCGACCGATGGTATCTCGATCAGTCGAACGTGGCCCATGTCTTGCTTAGTTTCGAAGACGGTATCGCACGGGAGTTCATTACGCCAATGCGGCTGGCCACGCTTGAGCACAAGGTGGTGGCCATCCTCGGCGATCGAGCATTGCTTACCGGTATCTCGATCAGGGGAAGAGTCGGGCGGGGGCCGTATCGCCCACTGTCCGAGTTCCACGGCGAACGCCTATGGGATGCCGTACAGGATCGAGCGCATGAAGAGCATGAAGTGATTTCCGCCCCTGTCATGCATGCTGCGCGAAACGTTGGAGCACGGCCGTCGGCAGCTCAACCCCTGCTGGGCGGTCCCTCGGCGAACAGCCCGACGCAACCGACGGGAGCATTGAGCGGCGTCGTGGTCTTTGTCAGCGCCGGGCACGGTTGGACCTCGGGAAGTTCCTCCTGGTTCCTGCAGCGCCCGCTGCTGCTGGACATGGTTGAAGATTACGGCAACCTCGAACAGCTCAATGCTTTCGTGCATTACCTGTACAACGCCGGGGCGGTTGTTGTTCCCTTCCGTCCGGTCGGTTACCAGTCGGTCGAGATCGTCATCGACAACGATGAGCCGGAGGTGAGTTACACGGGCGCCTGGTCTGATGTGACGATTGCAGGAGTCTACTACGACGGCTCGACACCGAGCACCGTTCAGTATCGACTGAGCGCCGCCAATCCCACGGAGACCGCCACGGCCCGATACACACCGAACCTGCCCGCCGCCGACTTCTATCCCGTCTACTGCTGGTCGCGTCATCTCGACAATCGCGTGCGCCAGACGTACCGCATCCAGCATTCCGGCGGTGTGGGGGAGGTCGAGATCGACCATACGCGCGTCGGCAACGGCTGGATCTGGCTCGGCAATTTCTACTTCGAAGCCGGGACGGGCGGCTGGGTGGAGATCACGAACGCTTCGCCGGACACCGGCCAGGTCGTGGCCGATGCCGTGCGATTCGGCAATGGCATGGGCGATCTCGTGGGCAGCGGTCCGGGAACGATCAGTGGCTTCCCCCGTGAGGAGGAGGCGGCGCGGTACTGGGCCCAGAGCGAGGCCGGCGTAAATGCGGTTGGGCTGTCCTCGACGATCTGGAACTGTTGCGGTGCCGATGTGGACGACAACGTGTCCACGGCGGCCCGATGGGCGCGGGAGATGAACCGGCAGGACGTGAACAATCAGCGCTGGCGGCGGGTCTACGTGGAGTTTCATACGAACGCGGCGGGCTGCAATCCGGGTCCGACCTGTTCGGCCAAGGGCACGCTTGCCCTGGCGCACGTGAGCAATCCCACGACCTACCAAACCGATCTGGCATCGATCCTGGGCTCGAAGGTCGGCTTGGACATGCAGGCCATCGATGATCAGTTCGAATTCCCATGGGGCAGTCGGACGCCGCTCTTCTCCGGGCAATACGGCGCCATTTCCACGAACTCCAACGGCAATGAATTCGACGCGACCATTCTGGAGGTTGCCTTTCACGACAACCCGGAAGATGCCGCCAATCTGCGCAGCGCCGAAGTGCGTGACGCTGTGGCGCGATCCACGATGCAGGGCGTGATCGATTTCCTCTCCGACACGGACCTGTTTCCCGATACGCAGGTGCAGCAGATCTATCCTCCGGATCCGCCGACTCAGCTTCGGGCCCGACATGATGGCAACGGAAGCATCGTGGTGTCGTGGACGCCGCCCTCGAGTTCGCCCGCGGGGGGAGATCCACCGCTGGGGTATCGGATTTATCGCTCCGGCAACGGCTACGGATTCGGGCAGCCGGTGACCGCCACCAGCATCTTCGGCCAGGCGACGTCCAAGACGCTCAACGACATCCCGCCGTACACCACGACGTATCTTCGCGTGGCGGCCTACAACAACGGCGGCGAATCCCTGCCCTCGGAAGTGCTGGCGGTGCGACGCTCTCTCACCGGGTCGTCCCGTGTGCTTCTCGTGGATGGCTTCGATCGTGTCAGCCGCCAGCAGAACCTGGTGCAGATCATTCCGCCGGGGCCGATGGAACGCCCGATTCCCCGCAAGGTGAACGCATTTGACTATGTGGTTCAGCATGCCGAGGCGCTCGCTGCCGCCGGGGCCACTTTCGATACCGCCGCCAACCAGAACATCATCAACGGTTCGGTCGCGCTCGCCGATTATGAAACCGTCATCTGGATCCTGGGGGAGGAGTCCGACGACGACGATACCTTTGATGCGACCGAGCAGACCCTGGTGACCGCTTATCTCGACCAGGGGGGTACGCTCTTCGCGACCGGCTCGGAGATCGGCTACGAACTGGTCGGGCTCGGGCAGGGAACGGCATTCTTCGAGAACGAACTCGGAGGCGACTATCTCGGCGATGATGCGAATACTTACGACGTCACCGGCTCCGGTGGCATCTTGGCCGACGTGGGGGCATTCAACTTCGATCCCGCCAACGGCGCGCCCTACAACGCGGACAGCCCCGATCGCATCGGGCCGCAAGCCGGGGCCGCCACCGTGCTGACTTACGTCGGCGGTACGGGCGATGCGGCCGGCATCTCGTTCGACTCCGGAACGTCTCGCGCGGTGCTGTTCGGATTCCCCTTCGAGACGATCACCACCGCTGCCACCCGTGAAGCAATCATGCAATCGGTCATGCAGTATCTCGTTCCACCGCCGCTGCCGGGCGATTTCGATCTCGATGGCGATGTGGATCAGGTCGACTTCGCCCACCTGCAGCGATGCTTCACGGGAGAGGATGTACTTCTGGCCGATCCCGGCTGTCAGGATGCGCTGCTGGACGCCGATGGAGACATCGATGGCGACGACTGGACAGTCTTCCAAGGATGCATCAGCGGCTCGATGATCCCCGCCGATCCGGCTTGCGCGCCGTTCTGAGCCGTCCCCTGAATCACGTTGTCGATGAGAATAAGTCACGCCTGGCCATCAGCCCGAACGCACCTCCGGTATGCAGGAAGACAGGTACCGCACCGGGCCGGATCTGCTTCTCGCGGATAGCGGCAAGCATGCCCGTCATTGCCTTGGCGGTGTACGTCGGGTCGAGCAGGATGCCTTCCCGCCGCGCGAGAGTGTGGACCGTGACGATGGCTTCCGGGTAGGGGATGGCATACCCTTCGCCGATATACCCATCCAGCAGTTCGATCGGCGTCCGTGACTCACTCAGATCGAATTCAAATTCAGCGACCGTCTGCCGTTCGAGTTCGCGAATCTCTCTCTGCATCGAGGCGACGCTGTCGCTGACCGGCACGCCGACGATACGCCATGCATCACACCCCAGAAGTGCCTTTCCCAGGATCAGCCCTGTCTGCGTTCCGACTGAGCTGGACGCGCAGAACAGATCCACGAGCGTGTCCTTGCCCAGTTGCTCGACGAGTTCCTGCATGCAGCGGATGTAGCCCCAGCACCCGGTGGGCGTCGACGCCCCGACCGGAAAGAAGAAGGGGGCATGCCCGGCGGCACGCTCAGCCTCCATTGCGTCCTCGATGAGCTCCTGGCGTCGGCCGTTGTACTCCTCCGGCGGATGTATCGTGATGTGCGCGCCGAAGAGATGGTCCAGAAAAAGGTTGCCGTCGAGATCCGGATCCGTTTGGGCGCAGCGCAGTAGCAGCCTTACACGCATTCCCAATCGCGCACCCACCGCCGCTGTGGCACGGCAATGGTTCGATTGAAAGCCCCCGTGGGTGACCAGCGTATCGGCGCCTGTTTCCCGTGCCTGCGCGATCACGTATTCCAGCTTGCGTATCTTGTTGCCACTGACTTCGAGTCCGGTCAGGTCATCCCGCTTCATGAGGACACGCTCTACGGCGAGGTCGTGGGATAACTGCTTCAGTTCCACCAGCGGGGTCGGCAACTGGGCGAGTCGGATACGTGGCGGTTCCTTGGGATGCATGGATCTCTCCTGACAGGGCATGATTCTGTCAAACGATCAGGACCATCCTACTTGAGCGGGGGCAGTTTCCAAACGCAAGAGAGGAGGGGAGGCGTCGATATCAATCGAGGCAGGTCGGGTCGCCGAGGATGCCGGCCGAACTCATGCACCCGATGAGAAGTGTCACATCATCGGTATCCACGTCATTGTCACTGTCCAGATCAGTGGCTTCACAGCCCGGTGTGGGCGGGCCGTTCGCCGCACCGGTAAGGCACTGCTGATGCGTGGCAAAGTCGTCCAGGTCGACATCGCGATCCAGATCGTAATCCCCGGGAATGAAATCGCCCCCCACGAGCAGGTTGACCGTCACCGTCTGCGGGGAATTGAGCGCGGAGGCATCACTGACCGAGATCGTGGCGGCATAGGCGCCTTCAGCCAAAGCCGTCGTATCAAAGATCACGTCGAGCGTGTCCTGCTCGCCATAACTGATGCCCTGTACAGGATTCGTCTGGATCCACAGGGCATCATCAGTAACGAAGTAGTTCAGTGGCGCTGAGGAACCGCCGGCGGCATTGGTGATCGTAAAGGCACGGTCCGAGGGCGACTCGCCGAGTTCTGTGCTCACATTGATCACACTCGGGGCAGCCGCGATTTCGGCAGGGGGCGCACCGAGCAGGAAGTCGTAACGAGTCACGTCCCCGGCAAGGATCTTGACGGACGGATCCGACGCGGCAGGCAGGCCGCTTTTCGAGACATCGGCGGAGTAAGACGAACCCGCGGCCAGTGCCGCCAGCAGCGTTACCGTGTAGTACCCGTTGCCGTCGGTCTGGACCGACTTCCCGCCGCCGAAGATGGACCCGATGCTCACCGTCGCGTCATCTACCGGCTGTCCTGTGGCCAGGTCGCGCACCTGCCCCCAGATCGTTCCCTCGGTGGCCGTGGCCGGATCGCGCCACGGCATCGTCGGAGTGGGCACAGTGCTCGTGAACAGGTTGCTGCCGACATGGTTGTACCAAGTCCAGTCCGTTACCCACGCATCGTTGCCGTCGCAGAGCGACTCCGTGGATCGCGTCCCGACGTACGAGAAGTTCATCGAACCGTTCGCACCCTGGCTGTAGGCATACTGCATCTGGGCGACGCTGTCGGCGAAGCTGTTCAGGTAGTTGCCCTGACCGCAGAAAGCGTGGCGGTCGTAACGCCAGATCAGGGCCTGGTCGATCCAATCCCGATACCAGCCGGCCTGGTTGCTGCAATGCTCGCGCTTGTAGTTCATCGGCATGGAGGCATCGAGCCAGCCCATTTCCATCCAGTGTCGCCAGTTCTGAAAAAGATTGTATGCCAGGGAACTGCTGAAATTCGTCGGCGCCGAACCGGTGGCGAGCAGGTCGGCGGTGATGCGCAGGGGCTGTCGCGGGTTGCTGCGGATCGAGGGAACCTCTGCCCGGCACCGGCGGATCAACTCACTGATCGTGCGTCGGCGGAAGTCATCCCAGGCCGCGTCACCGTCGGCGGGGGGCACATCGGTACGGCCGGTGATCGCCTGAAATCGAGCGAGGCTCGACTTCGTGTAGTTTGCGTCGGCAGGGTAGCCGCCGTCGGTTTGAATGTAGCGGATGTAGTCCCAGTTGATGCCGTCGATGGGGTAATTGGTGACGAGTTCCTGCACGATGGAGATGAGGTAGTCCTGCACATCCGGTGAGCCCGGGTCGAGGGTGTAGCGGTTACCCACCATGGATGGACCGCCGCCGAGGTTTGCCCGTTCCACCATGAGCCATTCCGGGTTGGCGGAGAGAAGGGTGTTCCCGCTGGGCGGCCAACTGGTGCTCACGCGGAAAGGGACGATCCAGGCATGCACTTCGATGCCTTGCGCGTGGGCCTGCTGGCAGAGGTAGGCCAGCGGATCGAGGTTGCCACTGATGTCGCTCGCCTTCGGAACGATGCCGGAATTCCAATACGCTCCATGGCCGTTCGCGCCGGTGTCGTGGTAAGCGAGCACCTCGGCCACGATGGCGTTGTACCTGCCGGTGACCGCGCGGGATACCATGTCGTCAATCTGCGATGTGCTCTTGTAACCGACCTGAAATGCGTCGGCCCAGAAGCCGCGAAACTCTTCCTGAGCCGAGGCCGGAGTAGCCATGACCCAGCAGACCAGGCACAGGCCGAAGATCCATCCAAGGGCGTTTCGCATCTTCGCTTGGGCTCCCATTCATGTTCCTCAATCAGGCATAGCGATGACGGATGCAACCATCAGTTGGCACACTGGAAGTCCGCGGGCATTCCGGCACCGCTGACACATCCCTGGAAGAGCACCAGGTCGTTCTCGTCCACGTCCGTGTCCCCATCCATCCGCGCTGCCTGGCAATCAGGATCGTTCTGCGGAATCAGGGATCCGCTGAAACAGGACTGCAGAAAGGCGTAATCGTCCAGGTCGACATCCATGTCTCGGTCGAAGTCGCCGGGAGGACGAAGCGTCAGCAACAGGGCGGGATCGGAGGTCACGCTTCCACAGCCGGCGCTCAGTACACACTGATACGACCCCTCGTCAGCCTCCTGCACTGACTGAACGGTCAGCGTCGCTGTGGTGGCACCCGAAATGTTTCCACCATTCGTCAGATCGATGCCTTCCTTCTGCCACTGGTACGAAAGCGTTCCCTCACCCGTACCCGCCACGTTGAAGATTGCGTCTTCACCGGCGTCCGGGTTCTGCGCTTCGGGCTGTAGTGTCACGACTGTCGCGTCGTTCAAGGTCAGTGCGGCGTCGATCGTCAGCGTGATTCCCAGATCGTCCGTCAGCCGGCAGGCGTAATTGGCAACGTCGGTGACATCGACGTTGTTCACGCTCAGCGCCGCGGTTGTTGCTCCCTGGATGTCGCCGCCATCGGTGAGGTCGCTGCCGTTCTTTGTCCACTGGTAAAGAATCGTTCCCGTTCCTGAAGCGGACACCGAGAATGAAGCGATCGAGCCCGGGCAGACCTGCTCGGGTTGGGGCTGAATGATGACTTCCGGGCCGTTGCCGAGGACGAGGTCGCGTCGAACCACGTCACCGGCGATGACAGTGGCCTGTCCGATTGACGGGGTTTGGTAGTCGATATGCGTGGCGGAGAGATCGTAGAGCGTCCCGCCGGCCGTGGCCGGGATCAGCGTCTTGACGTAGTACCCGTTGCCGTCGGTCAGCACCGTGCCGAGTCCCACGACGTCCACGGCGGCGTTATCGACCGGCAGGCCACTGGTTGAATCCGTGACCTGTCCGAAGAGGGTGCCTTCGGTCGCCGTGGCCGTATCGCGCCAGGGCATCTCGGGCATCGGCGCCGGTTGCGTGAAGAGGTTACCGCCGATGTACGGATACCAGTCCGTCCAGGGCGTCCCGGTATCGCTGGTGACACCGTACGAATACGTACAGAACCCGTCCGCGCCGGCCGAGCGCGCGTACTGCATCTGGGTCAGGCTGTTGGCAAAGGAGTTCAGGTAAATGCCCGGCCCGATGAAGGTGTGCCGGTCATACTTCCAGATCACGCTGTTATCGACCCAGTCGCGGTAGGTGCCCGAGTAACTGCCGTCCTCGTCGAAGTAGGCCATGGGAATCGTGGCATCGAGATATCCGTTGGCCGCCCAGTCCTCCCAATCGCAGAACAGCGCGTATGGATTGGTGGAATGGAAGTTTGTCGACGCGGGCGCCCAGGTGATCACCGCGGCTGTGTGACGCACAGGCTGCCGGGGATTACTCGTGATCGTCGGGATCTCGGCCCGGACCCGGCGGATCAGTTCCGTGATGGAACGGCGGCGGAAATCGTTCCAGGGTCCGTAACCCGTGGAAGGCGTTCCAGAGAATCCCGAGATCCGTTTGAATCGTTCGAGGCTCGAGTTGGCGTAGCCGGTATCGGCGGGGTAGCCCGCGTCCGTCTGGGTGTAGCGGATGTAGTCCCAGTGAATGCCGTCCACGGCGTAGTCCGTGACGACCTCGCGCACGATGGACGTCAGGTATTCCTGAACATCCGGCGAGCCCGGGTCGAGCGTGTAGCTGCTGCCGACCGGGGCCACGTTGCCCATGGATCCGGAGGGGACCATTAACCAGTGAGGGCGGGCGGCCAAGTATGCATTACCGGGCGGCGGCCACGCCGTCGAGACGCGGAACGCCACGATCCAGGGATGTACCTCCAGCCCGTTCGCATGGGCCTGCTGCACCATGTACTCCAGGGGGTCGAAGTTCTGCGTCACCACGGACGACTGAGGCACAATGTCGGATCGCCAGTAAGCTCCGTGGGAGGCGTACTGCGTATCGTGGTAGGCCAGGATCTCGGGCACGATGGCGTTGTAGTTGCCCTGCAGGGCAAGGGATATCATCGTGTCGACCTGCGATGTGTTCTGCATGCCTTCGTGAAACACGTCGACCCAGAAGCCGCGAAATTCCGGCTCCGGGGGACCGAGCGTTTCAAACTTGACGGCGTCGGCAACGATGTTCTTGTTGACCTGAGCCTGGTCCGTGAGCGTCACCCGCCCAGACGTGCCGGCGGAGAAATCATAAGAGCCCAATGAAACCCACTGTGACCCATTGATCTGCTGATTGATGAAGACATCATCGCTACCGCCGGCATGCTGCACCGTGTAATGTGCGTTGTTGGGACGACCGCTGCCTGTGGAGCGATACCAGACGGAGACGGTGTAGGTGCCAGCCTCGGTAAGCGTCGGACGCCACTCGACTTCGCCGGTGACGCTGTTGCTGGTGCTCTTGTAGAGATAGTCACTGCCATACTGGCCGCTGGCATCGAAGGTGGACCAGGATCCATAGAGCACCGAGAACCCGGAATCCGTGTTGTCCACGATGACCTGGGCGCCGGAGACCGCTGATGAACTGATGAAGGAAAACGCACCCGCGAGGAGTATGGCCCGGAGACGGAATGGACTCATGAACCGACGATCAATAGGCATGTCGCGAACTCCGCATGAATGACAGGTCGACCGACGAATGGAGTATGGCAGTGGACCTCTCCCCATCAATGCCGGCCTTTCGAGATACTAAGGCATCAAGGGCAACCGGATATCGGTGTCCTCGGTATGATCAGGGCATTTCTCCGCAACTCAATAACAATTGTAGCAGAAAAGTCGGCCGACCATAGGAAAAGTCGACAGGAGCACGACCGGAATCAGGATTATTCGGAGGGTGCCCGTATGCCGCGAAACCCGATGCCGCCGTGTTGCCGGTGCTCCTCATCTCATTTCGGACGGCTGCAGTCACTGAAGAATATCAGACATAAGAAGTCCCGCTCGCCACGAGGTGGTTATCCATGCCGGTCAAGCAGGTCAAACGTATCAGTGTCGATGCGTGCAGCCAAGCTCACGTCTGAAGGCTATTAGCTGAGCGATAATGGAGATTCGCGGAGCATTATGCCCTCCGCCGGTTCCGCGGATTCTTGTAATGGTTCAGCCTGAATTGGAGAGTCAGGCGACGCGCCTAATACACACTC
>CAZUAQ010000066.1:0-25720 GCA_964618455.1 uncultured Planctomycetales bacterium
TGTAAATGCTTGTATCATAGGGCTTTACAAGGGCGCGCTTTGCGAGTTACGCCCATTTCATTGAAGCTATACATTCAGAATCCAATGAAGCACGCGATTCTCTACGAGAGCAGATGAGTGCTATCGTTGCATCCTATGACAACCCGGAGGAGATTGACGACGGTGTCGAGACGGCTCCGTCAAAACGGCTGCTGAGAATGATTCCTCGCTATAGAAAGATCGTGGACGGCGTGAACGCGGCGCAGATCATCGGGATCGATCGCGTGCGCGCGCAGTGTCCGCATTTTAACGACTGGCTTATTGGACTTGAGGCATTGGCGGCTGGGGATGAGCCCGATGGATAGGCAGGCTTTGCGTGTGCAGGGGAGTCTGCTAGCATAGAAACCTCAAGAGTCGGCGACATTGGACGAAATGTATGGACCTCGAAGCGCTACGCAAACAAATTGATGCCGTGGACGAGGAGCTGGTCACGATCCTGAACCGGCGGGCGGAGATTGTCGTCGAGATCGGGCGGCTCAAGAACGTCGACGGTACGCCGATCTACGCGCCGGACCGGGAGAAGCGCGTCCTCGACAAGATCCGCCGGGCCAACAAGGGGCCCCTGCCGAACAGGACGCTCGTGGCCATCTACCGCGAGCTGATGAGCGGGTCGTTCGCCCTCGAAAAGCCGCTGCGCATCGCCTACCTCGGTCCGCAGGGGAGCTTCTCGCAGTTGGCGGCCATGGGCAAGTTCGGGGCGTCGGTCGAGTACCAGCCGGTGACCGACATCCGGGGCGTGTTCGGAGAGGTCTCGCGCGGGCATGCCGACTTCGGCCTCGTGCCGATCGAGAATTCGGTTGGTGGCGGTGTGATCGACACCCTCGATGCCCTGCTCGATACCGACGTGCAGATCTGCGCGGAGATCAACCGCGCCATCCATCACAACCTCATGGCCGACTGCCCCCTCGGCGAGGTCGAGACGGTCTATTCCAAGCCGGAGGTCTTCTCGCAGTGCCAGCGCTGGCTGAGCGAGAACAACCTTGTCGGCCGCACCGTCCCCGTGGCCAGTACGAGCAAAGCGGCCGAACTCGCCAAGGCCGAGGCCCGCGCCGCCGCCATCGGCAGCCACCTCGCCGGAGAACTCTACGGGCTCAAGCTGGTCTGCGAAAACATCGAGGACAACCCCAACAACGTCACGCGCTTCTTCGTGATCGGCAAGAACCCCGCCGGGCGCACCGGCGACGACAAGACCTCGATCGTCTTCACCACCAAGGACGAACCAGGCGCGCTGGTCGACGTGCTCGACGCCCTCCGCCAGCACGGCGTGAACATGTCGTTCATCGAGTCCCGCCCCAGCAAGAAACGCAACTGGGAATACTACTTCTTCGTCGACGTCGCCGGCCACCAGAGCGACGAGGTCGTCATCAAAGCCATCGACGCCGCCCGCCACCACTGCCTCCGCCTGAACACGCTCGGCAGCTACCCCCGCGCGACGGATGTGGATTGACGATCGAGCGCATCGCCCTTCCCAGACTCTTCGTGCTCCTTTTCGTTCGCTCTCAGTGAATCGGTTGATTCAGGAAGTCTTCGATGTGGGTGTAGCCGTCCCCGTCGGGATCACGCGCGGCGTCCGCCGGGTTCTCGGGATCGAGACCGTGGCGTTCCTCCCAGATGTCGGGCATGCCGTCGTGATCGCGGTCCGGACGCGGTTTGCCGGTTTCGGGCGCGGGGATCGGCGACTTCTTCTTGCGGCTTCGGGCACCACGGTCGCCCTGGCCGGTCTTGAACTCGCGGACGAATCGCGCGTCGGTCGGATCGTGCGGCAGCGCGCCGACGACCGGCGGTAAGGCTTCGACCAGATCCTCGGCGGGCATGCACGTGATCGGCGGCGTGGGCAGCGGCTCGGAGAGCAGGCATGTGTTCACGTCGCGCGTCGTACGCGCCAGTTCCTCCTCCGTGAGGTATTCCTTGCCGACAAACGCCATGTCCCGTTGACGCGTCTCCGAGTCTTTCCACGAACACACGTTGCCGGACAGCCAGGCGGCGGAACCCCGCATGTCGTTGAAGAAAAAGACCGCATAGTCCGACGACGACTGCGGGCCCCGGACGTACATGTTGTCGGCGATGTTCACTTGCGCGCCGTCCTTGACCTTCGTCCAGCTACCGCCGTTGTAGGCGAGGTTGTTCCGAAAATCGAAACGCGGCCTGGGAATACCGAATCGCTTTTTCTTCACGCGCGACCAGTAACCGCCGCACCCGACGAACTGGGCATTACGAGCATTGTTGCCGGTGAAAAAGTTGTGGTGAACGGACACGCGATGTGCGCCTTTCGTCACGACGCACCCCATGCTGTGGCCGTGGCGGCACTCGCCGTTGAGGATGTACGAGAGCGTCACGTCCTGATGGTCGCCGTTGATGCCGATGTTCTCATCGCTCGCCCACGAGACCGAGCAGTGGTCGATGATGACGCGGCGGCTGTGCTGCGTGAACGAGATGCCGTCCCCGGGACTGTTGCGAAACCGCAGGTGGCGGACCACAAAATCATGCGTGTTGGCGATGATCAGCGGCTGATCGGCAAGGAGCACGCCGCCGCCCGGCGCGCTCTGTCCCGCCAGGGTGACGAAGGATCGCGCCTCGCCCTTCATCGGGTCCGTTCGACTCCCAATGACCAGCGGCGCTTTCAGATGAAGGATGCCGCCGGCCGCGAAGGTGATCGTGCGCGGCTCTTCCTGTTCGAGGGCATGACGCAGACTCCCGGGAATGGGCGTATCGCCGGGAGCATAATCGTCGAGCTTATCCACGATCATCACCGTTCCGCCGCGCCCGCCCGACGTCGTTGAACCGTAACCTTCCGCGCCCGGAAAGGCGGGCCGTCCCGGCTTGCGCTCGCGCAGACGGTACACGCGGAAGTTGTCGATACGCATGTGATTGGACACCGTGCGAAAGCCGAACCAGCCGTCGAGGTAGGGATCCGGGTCGGTGATATCGAAGACGATCTCGTTGTTGCGGTAGTAGAGCGTGCGGTTGCCGGCCACGACGATCTGAATCTGCATCGTCCGGTTGGGCACGAGCAGGTATTCGGGATCGCGCAGATCGTGCTCGGGCAGGAGCGGCTTATCGCCCGTGCCGGTGTACCGCCGGAACCGCGTCGTCCGGTTGTGGTTGCCGCCATAGCCCACGTAGTACAGGCGAAGCGGATTGTACTTGTTGAAGTCGCCGCCGCGCGATTCGCCGTGCGCGAAGATGTCATCGGGCGAGGCGGGATCTTTGGCCATCCAGAAGCAATTCAGATCGCGGACGTGGTCGTTCGGACCGTCGGCATCGATCATCGTCGGCTCGTATTGAATAAGTACCGGCGCGTCCAGCTTGTGCTTGAACCAGATCGTGCAGCCCTGTTTGTCATCGATCTCCAACTGCCCATCACGAATCGCCGCCGTGCCGCCGGGCTTCTGCTCGACCACCCAATCGGACAGATCGCCTTCGAAGTTCTCGGCATGAAGCAGATGAGAGATCTCCATCGCGTCCCAGATGTCGTCCGCCTGAATTACTCCGCACACCATGATCGCGAAGCCGCATGCTGCCAGTGTGCCAATCCCTCTCATGATGCTTTACTCCTGCCGGTTGCTGTATCTCTCCATCCGCGCTGACGCTTTCCCGCTCCGTAAGTACAGCCGCTCAAGACACATCGGGGATCATGTACAACTCGCTGTGCCCGGTTTCCGCGGAGTTGTAGAGCACCTGCGTACCGTCATGATTCCAGACGACGTGGGGGTGCGTACCCGCGATGTCCATGCGGAACGGTTGGCGGTACAGGCTCAGCCGCTCCACGGAGCCGCCCGCCACATGAACCATGAAGATGCCCTTGTGATCGAAGTCGACGATCCGCTTCCCGTCGGCGGCCATCAACGGATGCGAGCCCTCGATGGCATCGCACACGAGCCGCTTGTTCGTGCCGTCGAAATCGATCAGGTGCATGCGATACCCGCTGCCTGACTTCCAATCATTGAATAGAATGGAAGCCCCGTCCGGGCTCCAACTGTGATGATGCCCGAAGTGACACAGCCACCGCGCCTCGGAACCGTCGGCACGGATCACGTACAGGCTTCGGCGCACCTTCGGCTTGGGATGAACGAAGTTGGCCAGGAGAATGTGCCGGCCGTCGCTGCGCCACTTCGTGTTGCCGATGGTCATGTGTTCGAGATCAAATTCACCCCGGTTCGGTGTAAGGTCGTAGAGCTGTTCCTTGGTCACCACCTGACGCCTGGCGGAGCCATCCATCCCCGCCACAAACACCGCGTCCCGGTCGACGCGCGCCCCATCCTGCGAGTCACTTGACGCCTCTTCGCTCGGGGCGTGATAAACGATCGACCCGCCGTCCGGTGACATCTGACGAATGCCGCCGGGGAACGCATCTGTCTTCCCCGTATCGACATCCACCACGCCGACCTGGCCGTCACTGCGGTTGTAGTAGATCGCGCGATGGCGCGGCTGCCATTGGGCAAACGAAGCCCCGTGACTGTTGTACGCGGCTTCGCGCGCCACCGTGCGTATGCGAAACGCTTGGGTATCCATGATGCGCACCACTGCCTGGCGCGACATCAGCGCGCTGCCGTACGCCCCCTCCGGACCGGGCGACAGTGTGGTGGAGTCCACCGACGTGAACACGAGGTGCGACCCGTCGTGACTCCAGGGGCAGAGGTCGTAATAGCTGTGCTTGCTCTCGAGCCTGCTGTCGGTGAGCTGCCAGATGGTCCGGCCGGTGACGGGATCGGTGAACGCCTTCTTCTCCGGCGGATCATCGGACACGGGAGACGTCGGCGTACGATCGCTCGCGGTCCGGGAGACATCCACGGGAGCCCGGCATCCGACGGAAACCGCCAGTGACCCGATCCCCGCCTGCTTCAGAAACTTTCTTCGTGAGAGATGTCGCATACGCTGCCCTTCTTCCTACCGAGACCTTTCTTCCCTCTCGGGTTTCATGACGGGGTGCGCGGCATGGGCGTCAGGTCGAACTGCTCGACGACGAACTTCTCAATCCGCTTCAGCACGATGGTCCGATCGGGTTCGCGATTGAACCAGGCGTGTGGCTTCTTGGGGTAGATCTCCGTTTCGGCATGCACACCCTTGGCAAGGCACCTGTCGCGGAACTCCAGCGACTGCTTGTAGGACACACAGAGATCGTGCGTGCCGTGCAGCAGGAGCACCGGAGGCACGTCTTCATGGATGCGGCGAACGGAGGAAAGCTCGTCGTAACGATGGGGCACCTCTTCAGGCGTACCGCCCATGAACATCCGCATCGGTTCGATCAGGCTGCCCTTCTCGACCAGATCCCACATGTCGAACTCGCCGTTGATCAGGATCGCAAGGTCCACGTGGCTGGACTCGCCCGGGTTTCCGCAGGTTCCCTCGTATTCCGGCACGCCCGCCGTGGTCGCCACCATCGACGACAGGTGTCCGCCGGCGGAGCCCCCGACGATGGCGATGCGCTCGGGGTCGATGTTGAGTTCCAAGGCATGAGCCCGCACCCAGCGGACGGCGCACTTGGCATCCTGCAGCGCGGCGGGGAACGGGGCCTCCCCGCTCAGCCGGTAGTCGACGCACATGCAGTAGAACCCGTACTTGGCGGCAAAGAACGCCGAGTGAAAGTGAAACTGGCTCGGCGAACCGTGCTTCCAGCTTCCGCCGTGGAGTGAGATCAACGCGGGCCGCGGCTCGAGCGGTGTCTCGGCGGGCGTGATGATGTCGGCGGTCAAGTCCCGGCCATCAACGGTGCCGTACACCATCGCCTCGGTGAACTTCACGCCCGGCGGCATGTACGCCTCGCCACGACTCGGGTACTCGGAATTCTCCGACAGGTCGGCCAGCATGCGATCGTAGTGGACTTCGGTCGCCTTGTTTGAAGTCGCGCAGCCGGCCAGGCTGAGAAGCAGCATCCCCAGACCGATATGTGCGATCACGATCATGGAACGCGATGAAGCCTTCTTGATCCTCATGACGAGTCGTCTCCTTGGGCTGGGGAACCGTCGTCCTCCGTCATGAATCGCGTGCGCTACGATCTCGCACGTACGTTCCTTCTACATTCGGATTGCACGGCCTAGAGATCGTCATCGATCAAATGACGACGTAGAACGCTGGGGTGAGTATGAAGAATCCCCACTCTTGCGTGCACCCATGCATTCACGCATCCTAGTGTATCGTGATGTGCATGTCGAAGCATCACGCCTGCTTGATCAAGGAGAAGCGATTGTGCCGCATATGAAGCGAACAGGATCCTTGCTGAACGCGCGCCGACTGGTTTGCATCATGCTCCCCTGCCTGCTCTACGCCACCGCGTTCTCGGAAGAGAAAGCGAGCATACATCCTTCACCTTCAGATGCCGCCGGACCGCGAGCGCCCTTGCAGATCCCGCAACCGGCCGGCGACTGGGAGGACGCGGCATTGATCGTCGGCGACGAAGGCTGGCATAATGATTTCTGTCTGATTCAGGACGACCGGAAACGCTGGCATTGCATCGGGATCGGCGGACCGGAAGGCCGCAACGATACGCTCTTCCACGCCGTCGGTCGCCGACTCACCGGACCGTACGAATACCTGGACAAGATCGGCGGTGACTTCGAACCTCGGGCCCGCCACATGTGGGCGCCGTTCGCCGTCCGCAAGGACGCCGACACCGCCTATCTCTACTACTCGCACATGGTTCGACCGGTCAGCGATTTCAATCCCAACGCGTCTGACGGCGATCTGATGGGCTGGTGCGACCAGTTCGCCATCCGCCTGCTCGTCGCCGATCCGGCGGACCTGCACACATGGACGCCCTATCGCGGCGATGCCTTGCACTCCGACAACATTGTCTTCAAGGAGAAATGCAGCCGCGACCCGTGCATCTTCTGGGACAAGCAGGTCAAGGCATACCTCATGTATTATGCCGCCGTCGCGCCCGCGCCCGGCGGTCAGCACAAGGGACATGAAGGCGTGGTACGCCTGCGCACGTCCAAGGATCTGATTCACTGGTCCAAGCCCCGCACGGTGCTGGGCTGCCCGCCGGGATACGTCCACGCCGAGTCTCCCTTTTGCCTGTACCGCGACGGGTACTACTACCTGTGGGTCAGCGGGTACGACTATTCCGAAATGTCACTCTACGTGTCCACCGATCCGTTCCACTTCGGTGACGCCGCCAGGAACCGGATCGCCAAACAGGCTGGCCACGCCGTCGAGATCGTCCGGGAGAACCAGGAGGATTACATCGCATCCGTGCGGAAAGAAGTCCGCATCCAGAAGCTGGTGTGGCGGCCCGCGACGAAACATGAATCGGTGAAGGTGGTTCGAGCCAACGGGAAGCTCCAACGCACAGAAGAAGTACCCGTGGAACCTTCGCGAGCAGATTAGGAGAACAGGACATCAACGCCCGTCGCCGCACACGCGAGGAAGGGATCGTTCACGCGAGAAGAGATTGAATGTTCACTCCGTCGTCGCCGGTTTATAGCCCACCCAGATCGGCGAAGACCAACCGTACCGCTCCTTACCGTACTCGCAGCGGAGGTAGTACCACGCCTGCTTGCCCGGTTTGATCCCCTGGTCGGTGAAATCGAACCGGACGGTGCGAGTGTCCGGTTCCACCGTGTGGATGAAATCGCCGTTCTTGACGATCTGTACCCGGGTGATCGGTGCGGACGCTTCCACGCGTACATGGAATGTCGGGGGTTCGGTGATTTCAACTTCCTCACCCTGAAGGCGGTCGCCCAGCCGGAACTCCATGATGATCGGATCCATCGCGCCGAAGGTGCGACGATGGCGCAGCGCTTCCATGACGCTTCGGCGGCTGAGATCGTTCGCGTAGACGGCGGCGTAGGCCTCCCGCTGGTGATAGTGGTCGGAACTGGCGATGACGCCGATCCGCACACCCATCTCGAGGGCATCCCAGAAGTAATGCCCTTCGCGTGTGACGCTCACCTCCGGTTTGGCGCCATAGTATTCGTAGGAGCCGCGGCCCTGGTAGATCTCCGCCACGCGCTCGAACCGTGGGTTCCACTTCGTCCAGTCGGTGGCGGAGCCTCCGTCGGCGAGTTGGTGGGGAATGACAACCGCCTGGGTGTGCTCCAGTTTCTTGAAGAGTTCCTCGGGCGCATCATCCTCGTAGCAGTAGCGGCCCCGCTCGATGTAGAGCACGTTCTTGTGACCGCCGCGGTTCCGATACCCCCCGCCATGCTCGTACGCGTAAATCGGAACGAAGGTCTCCTCGATAAAGAACAGATCGCAGTACTTCTCCGAACGCCACCACGCATAATGCTGGAGCGGACTTTCCGGATGACCGTAGCGATGCTTGAGCAGATCCTGGTCGTGATCGGAGATGGCGAGGAAGTCGAGCCGGGCGACATCCATGCCGTAGCGGTACGTGTCCATCAGCGAGCCGTCATGGTTCATGCCGCAACGTGAAATGTCCGTGTGGCGGTGAGTGTCACCATAGAGCAGGACATACGTGTGATCGGCGACGTTGAGCGTGGGTGGAACCGGCTCGACGTCGGTAGACCTCTCGATCTCGATCAGCACCGGCATGGGCACACTGTGTGGCGCCACCGCCGGCGGGCGGGCTGCCTGCGGGATGGAAAGCATGGATGCATGCACGTTGTGATTGCCGGGCTCCTCGGCGCGGGTCGTCTTGCGGCCGTCGTCAGCCCATGCGGCCCAGACGCTGCCTTCGCGATCCAGGCAGGTGCGCACGCGCATGTCGTTGCGGCCGTTGCTCTGCTTGAGCGTCAGAGGCGCCGACCATTGATCGCCGCTGTAGCAAAGGGCAACGGGATTCCAGATGCCGCGCGCCTGGGATCGGCGTCCATCCGGCCGGGGGCCGGGGGTCAGGTCGGTAAGATGCCGCACGAAGATCCAGAGTCGGCCATCCCCATCGACGGTGAGTTCCGGCAATTCGCAGAAGCTACCGAGCGGTCCGGTCAACACCCACGGCAGATCAACGGCCGGCGCAAAGAGCTTGCCGCCGGCCAGGCATCGAAGTTGCACCGATCGCTCGTTGTGGAGACGGCGGCCCCCCTCACTGTCCAACCCCCAGTGAGATCCGCCATTGTCCCACGCCACCCAGAGCCGGTCCTGATGATCGACGGCCAGCGCGGCATGAGCTTCGTAATCCCGTGAGGCGGCGATGGCGGTCGGCCCGGTCAGTTGGCCTTCTTTCAGGTAGGTGACCAGGATGTCATAGCTATCGGCGCGATAGGTATCCCAGCCAACATAAACGCCCCCCTTGCCGTCGGTCGCGATGGCAGGTTCCCAGTCGTTGGCCGGGTGGTGCGAGATGTTGATCGGCTTACCGAGGCCGTCGGGCGTGACGGTCGCGAGAAGGATTTCGTAATTGGCATCCTGCACGGACTGCCAGGTCATCCAGAGTCGCCCCTTTGAATCGACGGCGAGCTTCTGAGCGAAGTCGTTGGCTTCCCCGCGCGTCAGGCGGATCGGGGCGGACCAGTCGTCGCCGGCCAGGGTGCTCGCCCAGATGTCCCAGACTCCGTCGTCGTTCTGTGCCCATGTCACCCAGAGCCGGCCTTCGCCGTCGGTCGCCATCGCCGGGCGCCAGTGATCGCCCTCAGCCTGGCTCAAAGTCACGGGTGTACGGGACTTTCCATCTTCGATTCGTGCGGCGCGGACGCAGTCGGTCTCTCCGTTCCAGGAAATCCAGGAGATCCATCGGCGGCCTTGCTTGTCGATACCGATCGCCGGGAACTCATCTTCGCGCTGATCGGAACTCGGCGTGACAATGCGTCTGAGCGCGGGCCTGGCGGACCCAGAGGCTTCCGACTCGGACTGCCGAGCAGCCTGACCGCCCGGAGCGCGCCACGCCGTCTTGCGCTTCAGACTCCGACCGATCCGCATCGATCGGCCGGCAGCCTCCACCCGGACGACGGCATCGTCGGCGCCGACTTCAAAGCCATCCTCCAGCCACGCGTCGATCTCAGGCGGTGAGGTGTCGCGGTAAGGCGCGATGACGGTCAGGAACGCCGCCGGCGCGACATCGGGATGACGCACGCTGAAGGTCTTGCGCGGCTCGCGCTTGCCGTAAGTCCACGCAAACCAACCGTCCTCCGGCTCGATGATCGGCTTCTTTGGATATGCCGATTTGATCAGCACATTGGCGTACGGGAAATCCGTGACGTACGTCCCGTTGTCAACGTCGAGCTTGCCGGGTCCAGCCGCCGGTTGCCAATGCGTGCGCAATGTGCCCGCCACGTCGCCGATCGCCTCATCCAGCACCACGAAAAACTCCTGATCGACAAACCAGACGGTGCGGCGATGGTTCAGTCCCTCGTAGGATGCATTCTCGACCACGAGCGCATCCAGCTTCGGCGACGTGTGCCAGAGCCGCAGCTTCCCGTCGATGTGCGTGTCCTTGTTGTCGAGGGTCAGCGTCTGATGGACGCGCGTCTGGCGGTGCCAGTTGCGGCCTTCACGATCATGGCCGTAGGTGTAGTAGCCGGTATCCGTCAGCAGCCAGCGGCCGTAGGCGTAGAGCTCGAAGGTGTGGTTGTCGCGCTGATCGTGACCGCTGAGCCCCGGAGGGACGCAGTGCAACGCCATGTAGACGCCGTTCGGCCCCCATTCGGAACGCATGATGTACATGCCCGCCTCGTCGAAGGCGTAGCTGGTCTGCTCGGGAAGCTGCTCGAGCGCCAGATCGGCCCGGGCGGCGTACCTGGGATCATTCCACAGCTCGGTGTAACTCGCCAGCGGTGCGTAAAGCTGCGCGTCCGTTCGATTCGGTGGTGTCGGCGTGCCCCTGCCGGTATCGCCGAACATCGGCCAGGCCAGGTCCGGGCTGGCGACGGCGAAGACGTAGTCACACATGCGGCGCACGCGCTCGCGATATGCGGCGGGAACCTCCAGCTTCAGGTCATCGGCCCGCTGCATGATCTGGATGGCGTCGCCAAGCACCGCCATGTGGTAACTGCCGCACCATTCGCGTTGGGCGCCGTCGGTGGTGACCTGGGCCAGCAGATTCTCGGTCGTGCGCTCGAGGCTCAGCCGGGCCCAGCGGGCATGGTCGGCGAACTCCGGAAAGGTATGGCAGATGTTCATGACCCCGCGCTGCTCGAAGATCGCCTTGTTGTGCACGATCCCCATGGGAATGAGTTCGGTCTTGTGCTGGTGGTCATAGAGGCTCGCGAGGAAGGTGGCGAGGAACTCCGGCGTCATCGCTTCGGCGTGGATCATCGCCTTGAAGGCATCGACTGCCTTGCTCGCCCGGATACCGGTCTGAAGATCGAGCCACGCGAATCCCTTCCAACCCGTGTAGACATGATGCGAGCGGGTCCATTCCTCGAGCGGGTGTTTTTCGATCCAGTCGGTGGCGAGTTCGACGAATGTCCGCGCGTACTTCTCGTCGCGCGTGACGATCCAGGCGTCGCGCAGATCATCGGCCCAGTAGAAGCGGTAGACGGCGGCGACCCACTCGATGTCGTCGGCGGGATCGATGGCCCAGTCGATGTCGTCGCCGTAGTCCGCCGGGGCGTAGGGCCCCCAGTGGAAGATGTGGCGGCAGAGATCATCCGCGGTCTTGAGCGTCTCCTTGGTGGCAGTGCCTTTCCGCGGCGGCGGGAACTTGGCACGATAGTACGCGAGCAACTCGGCCAGGGCCTGATCGCGCTCGCCCTTCTCGGCGGCGGCCTTGACGCGCTCCAGGCCCGGGTGGTTCAGGTCGAGCTTGTCCAGGACCTCACGTGGGGAAAGCCGCTTGAGTTCGACATCCCAGCGCTGGGAGTAGGGAACCATCTCGTCGGCGCCCGCCGAAGCCGGCACGAGCAGCCACGCCGATACCAGAGACAGGATCATCAATCGCATGAGTTCCTCGCCGTGAAAGAGTTTCTGGAGTTGAACAGGATGTGATCGTAACCGGCCGGTCCGCACTGCTCCAGAGGTCAGCCACCGGCGCGTAAGGTGAATGATAAGCTTTGCGCTTCACGCCTCGCAACTCGAGGGAAAACAATAACCGCGCAGCGAGGGCACCGGGCGACACCACGATGACTTGAGTGGTGTCCGGGCTCGTGAACACGTTATCGCAGTTTCGAGCTGTGCACGGTCGATACCAGCGTCACGGGTCGACCGTCGATGACCGCGCGCGACAGAGCGACCACCTGCAGTTCGACGGCGCTTTCCGGAATCGACAGCTTCTCGATGCCGACGGTATGCGCCATGGTGGACCGTTCATAATGCACTGGAGTCTCGAGCGGGAACGCTTCAGTATGGACTCGCTTCGTGCCCGGCTTGTCGGTGGCGGGTTGATTCGTCACCGCATCCGAGTCGAGAAAGCGATACATCACCTGGGCCGCTCCGCCAGGTACCGGCGTACGCCACGTGACCTGTGCCGTGTCGAGATTCGGCTGCACGTTCACGCGCAGGGCTTTGATCCGATCGTCAGCGTCCACGACGGCATCGTCGGCTACGAGTCGCCGGGTCGGCCAGGAGATCTCGTGGAGCGATACCGTGTCCCAATTCATCTCGTAGATCGGCTCGTCGCCCGGCCGCTGCTTCGGATCGCAGTAGAGAATCGCCGTGACCACACTCGAGGTGGCCTCGGCCGCTACCTCGAACTTGCCCCACGTATTGTAGTAGTCGTGCTCCGGGGACCAGACCGTCGTCTCCGGGAAGTCAGGCCAATCGTTCTCGGGTGTCTTCGGATCGGCACCAACGCACTCGTTGTACGCCGGGGCCGGATGCTTCGTGACGTCGACACCAAACTGGTCGCGATGCGCTCCTGCGGGGTCGAGGCCGATGCGCGCGTGCGGTTGTGGATCGTCGGCGGTCTTGGCGAACCAGCCGTAGGCGGTCAGCCGATACCAATGCCCCGGCTGGACATCGCGCACGGTCTGCAGCACGCCGCCCCGCCAGGCGTGAGCCCACATGTGAATGCGCACATATTCCTTGGCCGAATGCGGCAGGTCCTTGCCGACTGCGTGCTCGGGGGCATGATCACCGCAGGTGAACCATTGGTACCAGCCGGACGGTGACCAGCCCCGGAACCGCTCGTACCAGATGCCATTGTCGAAACTGCCATTGTGCAGCAGATTCGGCCCGATGGTGGCAGGTGCCGCCGCCCTCTTCGACGGGCCAGTTGCTCGATCCCGCGCGGGAGGCGCCGAGGGCTCCGGATAGTCAGGCCTCTCGTAGTCGGTGAACTGCCCTTCGCAGGTCCAGATCGTCTCCGGGCCCCGTATCGGCGGAATGGGCGAACCCGGTGGAATCACGTACCGATCGAGTTGCAGCCGATCCGGATACACCCACAGCGTCATCGCATCGCACTCACCGCCTCCGCCACCTTTGGCCACACCCGCACCGGTGATGAACGTCACACCATGACGCTCCTCGCGCCGGTAATGATGATCGTGCCCGGTCAGCATAAGCTTGACGTTGTGTTTTCCTTCGAGGCCGGCCACATACCCCTCCACGCGATCCAGTGTGTGCTCATGCTGCAGCAGGATGGTGACCGAACTGTCATCGGGTTTCACGAGCAGGTCGCGGAGCCAGTCCTGCTGCTCCTGCGACCAGTAGCAATCGCAGACGATGAACCGGATACTGCCACGTTTGAAGACGTAGCGATACGGCGGCCCTACGCCCGGTTGCCAGTTGGGATGCACCGCCACCTCCGGATTCCAGATCGGCCAAAGCGGACCCAACACATCTTCGGTGACGCGATTATGGTAGTAACCCTGCCCTTCGGCCTTGAAGCCTGTGTCCAGCAAGTAAACACCTTGCGTAGCCGCCCGGCTCAGGAAGGGCTTGAGTCTGTATTGGTTGGCGTCGTCGTGGTTACCGGGGGCCAGGTGCAATTCAATCGGCGGCGTGGCGATCCGCATGAGGTCGACGATGTCGTTCCACGCGCAACGATTGGCCCATTCAAAGCGCGTATCGCCGGTATGGATGACTAGCTTCGGTTGATCCGCCCGCAAGCGGGTTGTCAGCGCGGTGACCCACTCGCACGCCGATGTCTGCGTATCGGTGATCCACGCCGCACACCACAATGGCTGATCAGCCCGCAACTCCTGAAACGTAGTTGCCATGGAAAAGAAAAGGAAAGCGGCTAGCCCGGTAGAGATGTACTCTTGGCTGCATGTGATCTTGACTGCATTCATGTTTGAGATCCTCGAGACTTGATAGACCGAAAGTGTGGTCACGTTGGATCAGCATAGCCTATTGAGACATCATGCATCAATCGGCCCTCCCGCGAGGCGGGGATTGCGTATCAGCACTCAGGAGATATCCTTGTAGCGACTCCGACGATGGGAAGTTCCTGCATCACGCGCGAGCAGAGAAATCATGAGAGGCCACGCCATGGATATTGTTAAGAACATCGTGATCTGCATTGCACTGGTGACTATTGCAGGCTGCCACTCCACCCGTGTGCCCGATCTTTGGCAGGAGCAACCCGTTCCAACGGGTCCGACGATCTTTCGACTCGAGGCGGACGCGGCCTCCGCGAAGATCCCGGCCATGAGTTGGGATACGGAAGGGGGAGACCGCGCGAAGACGAATCTCCTGCGCGCTCCCGTGGAGCTGCAGGTCCAATCGGACGGAACGTGGCGCAACAGCGCGGAGATCCCGGCGCGGCGCGAGAGCGCGCCCGGCGGAGAAACGCGTTATCACCTGCAGGTTGCTCCCGGGGCAGAACTCGTCTGGCGTGTCCATGCGAAACAGGGGGAGTCTCTGACGATGGCCTTCTCGGGCAGCGGTCTCCAGGGCGGCCGAGTCGACGACATCCGGCTGCTATTCCCTTTCGACCCGTGCGCCACTGCTACCACGGTGCTCGCCGACACCTGGGATGAAAACGGGCGGCTGTTCCTGCCCGCCGTCGTCTCGGCCCCCGATCTCGGCCAGATGCTTCTCACGTGCGATCGCCATCCCCGATTGGCGGGCACCATGGTCGGCGATCGAGCGAAGCAGACGGTGGATTTCACGCTCGAATTACCCGTCCCCTCAGAGGGGGAGCGCTACGAGATCCGGTTCGAGCCTCTGCGACTTGCTCCCCCGCCGGGCCTGCACGACACGGCGGCATGGACGGCGGCAAGGCGAGGCTGGTTCAACGTTTTCCAGATCAGCGCGAACTGGGGAAAGGGCACTTACGGTGCGCCCGCCGGTGTTCTGGCGAACAACGTGATCAGCGATCCGCTGAGTTGCGCCATGCATTTCTGGGCCGACCAGATGTTCTGGACGCCCGAGGCCGCGCCCGACGTGTCCCTGGCGGCACTCATCAGGAACACCGTGGACTACTGGATCCTCGAGCGTACCAAGCCGTCCGGTGAGGTGTACGCCTATTGGGACCACGCCGACATGCTGGATGCCAACACGGGCCCCCTCATCGCCGCCTGGGACTACGTGGAGTCCACCGACGACCTGGCGTGGCTCGCGCAGCGCATCGATCGACTGGAATTCATCGCGGATTACCTTGTCGGCCGGGATATCGACGACGACGGGTTGATCGAGTCCACCCATTCCGGCAACGACCATACGCTGATCGATCCCAAGCGGGCCGATTCCGCCTATGACACGATCAATGCCGGATACAAGAACGCCTACTGCAATGCGCTGGCCTACCGCGCGCTGCGCTGCCTCGCCGATCTGGAGTTGAAACTCGAGCGGAACACCAGGGCCGCACACTATGCCGAACGGGCGGACAAGCTTCATGACGCTTACTTCAAGACTTTTTACAATCCCGAGACGGGATGGCTCGCATGGTGGCGAAGCGAAGACGGCGTCCTGCACGACCTGGCGAGCCCCATGATCAACAGCCTCGCGATCTGCTACGGTCTCGTGGATGCCGAACGTGGCGGGGAAATCCTGGCCCGCCTGAAAGCGAAAATCGAAGCGGTGGGGTTCACGCGCTTTGATCTCGGCGTGCCGATCACGCTGGTACCCGTGCGGCGCGGGGAGTACCTTCTCGGCGATGATGTGTTCGGTGTCCCACTCAAGGAGGACGGAACCGATACCTTCGGCGACTACCTCAATGGGGGATGCCTGGTCAGCGATGCGTTCCTGTTCATCACCGCCTTGCATATCGTCGGAGACGGCGCGTTCGGCGACCGGATTCTGCGGGCCATGCTCGAGCGCCAGGTGAAGGGCGTCTTCCCGAACGGCGGCGGCTTCCAGAACGGCGTGGTGAACCGCTATCCCGAAGGGGCGGAGTTCTTTACGTGGGAGGGCAAGACCTGCGGTTACGAGGGGCATCTGACATACAGCTACACGTTCTTGCAGGCACTGATGCTGCGCGATCCCTCGCTGCGGGCGAAGATCTATCGGCCCCTGGCACGATAGCAGTTCACGTCAGATCCATTCTGGTTCAAGGAGCGGTCTCCTGCCAACCTGGAGAGGGAAGGACTGATGATCACGAAGGCAGCGATTTGTACGTTTAGCAATCCATGTGCAGGCTCCCACTCCGGCATCGATTGCCATTCTGTCTGCCAGGCGGTCACGCTCACCATCAAAGCCGAGGAATAGGCGAAGCTGGATCCCAGACGGCCGCCACCAGGTCTACCCACGGCATGCAGCCGACCGAGATTCCGTACCGACGGGCTGATAGGCCGCAGTTCACATCCACCTGTGCTGGCCCTAAGACAGGATTTGGGGTACAAAAACATGTGAGGAAGTTCACGAGGCGGTTCTCGCCATGGGAATCGACGCCGCAGAACAAGATCGCCGTAAGCAATTGCTCGCAGGTGACTTGCCACCGTAGCTCAGTTGGCAGAGCAGCGGTTTTGTAAACCGCAGGTCGTCGGTTCGAGTCCGACCGGTGGCTTTCCTGATGGTCGTCGCTTCCCGCCGAACTGGTCCGCATAGCTCATCTTTAGGCAAGGACTTATGAACAGTCTCCTTGCGAGGAAGTTCAGTAGAGTGCTCGCATCGCTCCGCGTCCGCCGGCTCCGATTCGTTCGCCAACTGCGGGGGATATAGCGGGGGGTCGTCATCTACGTCAACAGGCTCATCATCGGTACCTGTCTTCAGCACAGCAGCCACTTCAAAATTGGTTCCGGGTCGCTCTTGGCCTGGTAGGTAGTCGAGAGCCCCGGCCAGATCGTGAACTCCCAATTTGGAATAGACATTCATTGTGAGTATCGGCGTGCTGTGGCGGGCCAGTTCCTGTGCCACCTTGACTGAAGCCCCCCCCTTTACCAGAAGCGTGATATAGGTGACCCGAAGCGCGTGAAAATCAACGATCTGGCCCGAGTCATCAACGACACTTAAGAAATCGCTGCTGCGCCGCTTCCGCCGCTCCTTTCGATCCACGACAGAGCGGATCCATCGGGCTCGAGATCGACGCAGATCCGCCTGGATCATCAGCCCGGTCTTCTCGGGCATCGGCTGAAATACCACAGACTGGTCGGACTTGCCGGCCAGCCAACTTCGAAGGAGTTCAGCAAGATCAATTCGGATGGGCTGGAGGTCATCCCTTCGACGTTTCGAGTGAGACGCCTGGAGTGCGATCGAGGGCGGGTCATCATCTAGACGAAAACTGGCCGGCGTGAGACTTCGCAGTTCGGATACGCGAAACCCGGTACCTAACGCCACCCGATAAAGCATGGCCCGATCCGGTCCCGTCATGGATCGGTGGGGCGGACTGCTTTCGGTGACCTTGATCAGCCAGTCGATCTCTTCAGCAGTAAGTGCTCGACGTTCGCGCCGACGGTCCGTCGAGGTGTTGTATCCGCTCAAATGCGCCAACACGTCCTCGCGGATCCTGCCGTCAGCACGAAGCCATCGCGAGAACTGTTTGATCGCCCTCAGGTAGTGCTGACAGGTTTGGAGACTCTTGCCCTCCTCGTGGAGTCGGCCAAGCGCCGCCTGAATCGCAGATGCGGTAATATCCGACATGGTCTGGGCTTTGATCATCTCGAGAAGCGCAGTTGCCCTTTTATAGACCAGCGTCACGTGCTTGCCGGATCTCCCTTTCGCCAGCAGATCGCGTTCCCAGTCGGCGAGGTGTTCTGCGAGTGGGCGGCGCATTGAGGCCGCATAGCGATCCGTACTCGCGTCCACAACACCCTCTTTCCGCAGTGCCTCGTCAGCGATGATCTTGTTGAGGATACGCTCCGCGGCGGCTTTGTCTGTTGTCTTCGTTGATCGTTCGCGGCGCTTGCCCCGGTGATCTATCCATGAAGCGATCCACGGTCCCTGCTCATCCCTTTTGAAGAGTGAGCCCTGTCCCTTGGATCGCTGTTTTCGTTTTCGTGCCATATCAGCCCCCTTCCCTTGAGCGTCGACGCCTGGATCGCAATACCAGCTCGAATCCCAGATACCTTGCGAGCTTCTCCAGGGTCTCGACGGTGATGCCACTTTCCCCGCTCATCAGACGCGAGAGTTGGCTTTGATGGATTCCGGTATCCTGGGAGATTCGGTAGCGCGTCTTCCCTGACGCATCGATCTCCTGACGAATTCTTTCGATGAGATCGGCCATATGTAAGATACTCCATTACTTGCGTGAACGCAACTATTCTACGGGTCAAAAAGGAGGCAACTCGTCCACGACACCCATCGTTTCCGGTTCCTCCTCGTTCTCTGTTAGACCATCATCACAAACATCACAATCGTCACCGGCATCATATTGCGATTCTGTGCGTTCGAAGTCGAAGACTTCTGGTGATGAATCATTGGTGATGTGCTGTAGTGTTTCGGGCCATTCCGGAGCCGTGAATCCGTACCGACGGCACAGCTCTGCCAGTCTATTTTCGTCCAACCGGTACCGAGCGCCAGCATTGTCTCGCGGAGGGTCATCGGGCGATAAGCCCAAATCGTTCTTGAGTATCCTGCCGACACGTTGCGAGGTGATTCGATCACGTGCCGCCAGCGCGGATGGACTCACCCCGGCCTGCTCGGCCCTTCGTTCATTGATCCTCTTCGCCAGATCACCAGGTCGGACCGCATCGTCCAGCTGCATCGTGTTGATCACCTCTCCCAGCACTTCTCCGGCTGGAGATTCGGCCCGGTCTGATGCCACATCGTCTTGCTGCGCCTTCAATGCCTCAATGATCCTGGTCCGAGCCTCGTCATCGACCGCCAGTGACAGCAAGGGTAAGCCGATCTGATTGGCACGATCTTCCAGATCTGAAGACGCCAGTGCAGCATTCAGTTCAATGCGTCCGTAATTCCGGAAACGCCACGCCAGAAGACGGCATCGAAGCCTGGAAGCCTCCCGATCGAACACCTCGCGTGGTAGGTTAAACGGGATGTCATCTCGTGTTCGAGCTCCCATCTGAATAGAAATAACGCGGGACTCGGTGGCGTCATCTCCCAATCGCTTGCGAAGCGCGAACAGTTTTGGACCGAAGCACCGGAAAGGACGAGGCGTATTTGTGTCTCCGTCACATTTGACGAGGGGCCGATTGCGTTGAAATCCCTGGTTCATGATCCGGGCGATGTCGCTTGCCAGCTCAGTATTCCGTGCCTGATCGAACTCGTCGGCGACAAGGGTTCCCTGATACGTATCGAGCATGCGGAGTGTAGCCGCGGCGGTGCTTCCTCCGCCGACGAACAGCGGCCTCCGGCAGAGGGTCCCCACCGTTTCCAGGGCCCGGGATTTCCCTCGGCCGGCATCCGTATTGCGAAATGCCAGATACGGAAGCTCATCGAACCGGTCATACACCCAGGTCAGCAGGATGTAATCGGTAATCACCGAGACGCAATTCTCAGGCAACTCTACGTATCGGTGAATAAACGCCCCAATGTCTCGCCGAAGAACCCCCTCTTGCTCATCCATCCTCCCGCAAGCCCGAGGCACGATGACACTGCCATCGATGGGATGCCCGGGCGTCACGATGCCCTCACTCATGCATGGGACGACGATTTTTCCCTCTGGGATGCCCAAGAATGACCGACGATCGATCCCCCCCCTCTTGCGGTCATAGACGATGAATTCGGGTACGGCGTCCACTTCATTCCACGCAAGTTCCGCCATGACCTCATCGTCCAGGTAGCTGACGCGCTCGAAGACGCGTACGGACGGCTCCTCCTCATTCTCGATCCGATTGATCTCGGCCAGGACCTTCAACTCGACCTTCTCCAATGCGATGGCGATGTCTTCTGGGGCAATGGTTGAGCCTTCCCATAATCGCTCATCACCTGCCCAAATCTCGGCCGTCTTCCGACGCCTCTCGCCGTCGCCCGGGGCATAACGCTGTGTCGCGATGCTTTTACCTTGCTTCGTAGCAATGAACACTGCCTGCCCCCGGCTGACCACGTGGGCGGTGATCTCGAACGGGATGGTATTGTCATACAGCACCTTACCCCCTCCCTCGGAGATTCCGCCGTTGTTTGCGTGAGATGACCACCTCGTCCTCCGGGAGCCTTGCTTGCCTGGCAGGCGCAACAGGGTCACGCTCAAGGCCCTCGTACCCCTGAAAAGCATTCTGCCTCAACCCTTGCACGTGGGAGTTCGTGCACAATTCTCGGCAGCATTGATCGCAGATCTCTGCCGCTTCAAGGTGCGTCTGCGCGCTCGGATCCTCGAAAACAACACGTATGATCTCGTAACCCCTGTCCAACCACTGAAGTATCCTGTCAGATGCAATGGGGTAACGCATGGGGCAGTTATCCGGCAGATCGCGCACAAGTCGCACGCCAAAAAGCTTGCACTTTGGATAGGGATGGCTATCATGATGACAAGTAGTTTTTTCTTGTTGCCCGCTGCCACGCATAGGCAGCGGGTAGTTTCTTGCGCTCACGTTGCATTCTCCTTGTTTATTGATTTGGACAACCATTGACGAAGCTCCGCTACGGGATAGAGCACGGATCTTCCAAACCGGACGTGTGGAATACCCGAGGAGCGGTCGGCGGTGATCGACCACAGTTTGCGCTCCGAGATCCCCAAGGCCCTCGCTGCCTCCTTGGGCCGCAGGGCCAGAGGCAGAACGTTGTCGTTTGTCATCTCACTATTCATCAGGCTCCTCCAAGCAACACGAATCGATATAGTTCTTGAGATCGCTGGGTAAGAAACGAATATTCCCCAAGATCTCAACGCATCGCAGCTCCCAGAGATCAACCAGCCGATCCAGGATAGTGCGGTTCACCTTGAGCAGCTTGTAGACTTTATTTGAGGTCAGTAGAGGTTCATAGCTGTAATTACGTACACTCATGCCTTATCTCCTTTTGCCTCGAATATACATATAAAGCTTGACCCTTATTGCATCCACAACGAGCATCGACGCCTCCTTTCAATCAGGCTTGTGCGGCAGCTCATTCACCTTTCAACGTGAAAAGTGAGTAGCCACTATGAGTCGATAAGGTGATTATGAACTGGAAGGAGGGAGCAAAGTATGGTCTAGATTCGGATCAAAGGCGGATTCGTGCAGCTAGCAGCTTTATTTCGAACTCGGCGGAACGATCGCATATACACCTTTCGTGACTTCCTGGATCATAGTTCTCCATGCAGGATGCTGAATGTAGCCCCCATTTTCGCCCCTAGATCGAAATAGTTTGCGCATTTCAAACTTTTCATTTTCGGAGCCAATAGTATCCATGATGCTCTCCTTGCTTAGGCTATGGCCGCCATTCTCCCACTGTCCCCAGAGAGCCCGAACCACTTCGGCTTGCTGTCCCTTGGAAAAGTAGTACTTCTGGCCGTACCAATTAACCGAGGTGAAATCATCAGAGTGTGAGCAATCGTTGCTTGGAGGATCTATGAGAACGCCATGTGTAAGATCTCCGAGTGTTCCCTGGAGACCGCCCAACCGAATGGCCTCTGCCGCCTCATGGAATGGATTACGAAATACCGGCCGCGCGAAGAAGGGAAACTCCCAAATGGGCTCGAGATCTTTCCACGACTTTGGCACAATTGCCCACATATAGTCTATCCATGCTTGGAAATAGTTTTCAGGGTGATCATTTAACATAAGCCTGATACTGTCTGGAAGAGCGAAGCCGGCTTGAGTCGCAATCCGCTTGAAACACTCCAATGGCTCCAGCCACTCATCCATCCACTTGCTCTCTCGGTATCTACGGTATGGAAAGTATAGCCCGAACCCCTTTGCACCATCGACGATCAACTGATCCGTATGCAGGAAGCCTATTCGACGTAGGGATGAATCGACCCCGCTTAATCTGCAAATGAATTCCTCATATGGGGAGTATCCATAAATGCAGATCCAGTAGTCCTGGAACTGTGTCCCGGCTTCTTGAAAATCCAAAAGTAGCCGATCAAATACATTCGAAGTCATGTCTCACCTCGGAACCAATGTGGCTCTCATATGCACTCTAACTGATACCATACTACGCTCCACCTTTCGAGATGCTGCGACGAAAGTCTGCGTCCATGCTTGCTCCTCGCGCACGCGCGAGCGCGTGAGAATCGAATCGCCCCTTCCGGCCATCCTATCTCAACTTCCTTCGCGCCGTACGGACGGTGAGCCCGGAACGGCCCGACATGATCCGCGTCGTGCCAATGCAATACGCTATTCGACCTGGACCACGTGCCCGAAGCCTCTGTGGCGTGGGATGACAGCTCATCGGCCGTCCCCACTGGCGGCAGGGGGCTGAATTGGGTAGCATTATCAGGCATTAGTATGTCAATCGGCCAGGTTACCATCATCGTAACCACCAGCTGAATCGCCAAATCGACGCCCCCCCCCTGGGAGGCCTCTCACGCATGGCCATGAAGGCAATGAAGAAGGCAGTCGCGAGCGTCGCTTCCGCCCTTTCGGCGAAACAGGAGTCCGCCATGACTCAGCAATCACGACGATCCAGTCCCCCAGGATCACCCGACGAGGCGGCCTCGTCGGCTTCTGACGCCTCAGATCGCTCTGCCTGCGACATTGGCCGCCAAAGCCCGGTAAAGCGCCACGATGTAGCTAAATCGGATACATACAGCTTCAAATCCTTCGCCGGACATCGAGCAGAGAACGAACCACCGGATCTCCTTGAGCTAAGCAGATGACGGATGAACGCCAGCCCGATTTCGCCTTCAATTCCGAAGATCATCTTCGGCTGCTGCAGTTGATGACGCGACGCGCGATGTCCGAGCGAAGGTCGCGCGAAAGCGAGCAGGATCAGTCTGCAGATCATTCGGACTCGGCTGAGGGCGAATCGCGGGCTCGGCGTGATTACCGCTCCGGCTGGCGTCTAATCCCGGAGGACATCGCGCTGTACGAATGGCAGAAGGAATGTCTCCCCCGCTGGCTGAAGGACGGTCGAGGCACCGTCAAGGTAGCCACCGGCGGCGGGAAAACGCTTTTTGCCCTGGCGGCGGCCGAGAAGTTGCAGAATGAGAACGAACCCGATCTCCGACTGGCCATCGTGGTGCCCACCATCCCGCTCATGTTCCAGTGGTATGATGAGGTCCGGCGTGGCAACGTGCCCTCCTACGCCATCGGGCTGATGGGGGGAGGTCAGGATCTGCTGCCACTCGATGATCTGCGTATCCTGATCTGCGTGCTCAACTCGGCCCGTAAGCGTCTGACCGCCCTGGCGCGAAAGGCCAAATGGCCGAAGCGCATGCTTCTCGTCGTGGACGAGTGCCACCGGGCGAGCGCGACACAGGCGCGGCGCATCTTCGAATCCAAACCCCGCTATACCCTCGGACTGTCCGCCACGCCGGAGCAGGATGCCGCCGTGGAAGGAATACCCGGCGACGAGGCCTACGAGCAGGGACCGGTCGGCCAGGCGCTGGGGCCGATCATTTACGATTTCACGATCAAACAGAGTCTCGAAGCCGGATTGCTGACCCCGTTCGAGGTCTGGCACGTCGGGATCCCGCTCGAACCCGAGGAAGCGAATGAACACTCCCGACTCAGCCGTGAGATCACCGACCTGCGGAAGGACCTCCAGATTCGGTACCGCAAGAGCCGGTCCAAGCAGGGATTCATTGCATGGTGCCAGACGCAGGCGAGCCGCGGCACCTCCGCCGCCTCGGATGCGGAGCGCTTCATCAGCCTCGCCAACCGACGCAAGCGACTCCTCTACCAAGCCCAAGCCCGCGTGGAACTCACCTTGGCCATCCTGGCCGAAACCGGTGCCGACCCGGAGGGCAGGGCCATCGTGTTCCACGAGTCCATCGACGAAATCGAAGCCCTCTATATCAAGGCGATTGGGCGCGACATGCCCGTCGTCCTGGAACACAGCCGCTTACCCGACGGCCTGCGCGCCGAAAACATCGAGGCATTCCGCCGGGGTGTGGCCAAGGCCATCATCAGTGCCAAGTCACTGGTTGAAGGCTTCAACGTGCCCTCGGCTGACTTGGGCATCATCGCGGCTTCCACGAGCTCCGTGCGCCAGCGAATCCAGAGTCTTGGGCGCATGCTGCGTCGAAAGAAGGGCGGTCGCGGCGCGCGCATCATCGTGCTTTACGTCAGGAGCACCGAGGACGAGGCCATTTACGAAAAGGCCGACTGGGAAAGCATCGTCGGGGCCGAGCGCAATCGCTACTTCCACTGGAATTCGTCATCTTCGGACCAACCATGGGACGCTGGCCTCGAAGAGACGGACGATCCTCCCCGCAACTTCAAACCTCCGTCGTGGGAGATCGACGTATCTGACCTGAATAGCGGCGACCCTTATCCCGGGCAGTCGACCGGTCTCGACCTTCGTGTCGATCAGTCCGGAAACCTGCGGACTGAAGATGGCGTGATGGTGCCGGCATCACCCGAGTACGTGGAAGCGATCGTCAACCTCAACGCCTACCGCCGGGCCCGGCGCACACCCGCAGGGCACCTGATTTCCCGCACCGGTGAAGGGCGAGGCCCTGCGGCCGACTGGCGTTACCTGGGCAAGGTGGATCTTCCCGAGGAGCCCGAAGAGGACAAGGTCATCCGGCTCCGCGTGCGTTCCTCTTCCGGCAAACGGGTACTGGCTCTGGAAGATGAGAACAAGCGCAACGTGATCAAGTTCGCCCTCGGTCCTAACGCCAGTCGCACGCCGGCAGGCGGCGAAGCGCGGGACCGACTTTTGAAATGGATCAAGGATGTCGAAGCGGAACTAGGGAGCGTGAAGGATCTGTTCTGGAACGGGGCAACCCAGTACTGGGTCGAGGTCGGTGGCGAACGACTTCGGTACCCAGGCGAGGTCGCCGCACTGGAGTTTCGCGAATGAGCACCTTTACATTTCAACCTGAAACGCGCCCGTACCCGCGTTGGATGGGTCCCTTTTCTCCCTCGCGTGGGAACAAGACCGGCTTCCGTTTTCATGACGGCCGCCTGGGCACCTGGGTCACCGACGATGAAGGGTCTGAGTTCTGGTACGTCCAGCGGAGCCAGGGGGCCCGGGAAATCGAGATTCTCGTGCGCGGGGAGTGGGGTGGTGGCCGTGTGCTCTTTCTTCCCAACGGGCTCGTCATCAAGCCCCTGCCGGGCGACGAGGAAGTCGGTCAGCGTGTCATCATCGGACGTTTCTCCGGCACGATCGTCCTGGAAGACGAGTACGGAGGCACGTTTAACCTCAACGAGCCCGACACCCAGACTCCGGGCGGCGCCTGGCACGGACCGACAACGGTGGGCCTGGAATGCGTCATGAAATCGAGCGGCTGCCTCAACTGCAGCTGGTATCACCCGACGCAGTGGGGGCGGGACGAGGAAACGCGGCAGCTCGCTGGTCCCAATCCCGGCCTGGCCGCGGGATTCCGCCGTGCTCGCCCGCGTCACACAGGCGGACGCGTACGCATCACGCCGCACGGGCACATCACCACCAACAAGAAAACGAGCGACGGCTGGGTTTCCCGGTATTGACCCGCCCCCAACCATGATACCACTTTCTATGTAGGTCCCTCCCGGCTTTG
>CAZUAQ010000067.1:0-25665 GCA_964618455.1 uncultured Planctomycetales bacterium
GATCCTGGAGAACCAGGGAGACGCACAGTTCACTCCCCACGTGCTGCTCGAACGCGTCGCGCGGGTGACGGACGTGCAGGGCGGGGACTTCGACGGCGACGGCGACATCGATCTGGCGGTGGGGCAGTTCGGCTATCACGACGGCGAAACGCGATGGATGGAAAACCTCGGCGACTGGAAGTTCGAGTCGCACATTCTGCAACGGCTCTCCGGCGTCATTCATGCAACTCCGAACGATGTGGATGGGGACGGCGACCTGGACATCGTCAGTCTCGTCAGCCAGGAATGGGAAGAGATCTACGTCTTCGCGAATGACGGAAGCGGCAACTTCGAAGACCATCTCATATGGGGCAGTACGAACGACGATTATGGCAGCAGCGGTATCCGCCTGGCCGATATGGACGGTGATGACGACACGGATATCGTCTTTACCAACGGGGACACGTTCGATTATGTCCCGCCAAGAACTCGGCCGTGGCACAGTTTGCAGTGGCTGGAGAACACGGGCGACTTCCAGTTCGACCATCATCCGGTGGGAACGCTGCTGGGCGCTTCGGCGGCGTGGGGGGTCGACGTGGATCACGACGGAGACATGGATATCGTCGCGACGGCGGGCTGGGACGTCCATGACAGCGAGCAGCAGCAGAGCGTGATCTGCTTCATGAATGACGGTGACATGAATTTCACGCGCTACAACGTGGCGCGGCGTCCGACCCATCTGGTCGCGATGGAGGCGGCGGACATGAACGGTGACGGCTACGTGGACCTGGTCACCGGCGCGTTGCATGCCATCCCGCCACACCGTGAATTGAGCCGGGTGACCCTCTGGACAAACGTCGCGAAGGATGGTCTCCGGTAGGCAGGGCCCCGGAATGCCAGAGCGATCACGAACCTGTACGGAGCGCCGATGAGCCGAAAGCCGAAGAAAAAAGCACACCGCCGAAGTGCCAAGGCATCGTCGCCCTCCGAAGGCGCACCGAAGACACAGGGCTCGCCGTCGGATGGTGGGCGTCGCGCGCGCCTGCTCATCCTTCTCGGCGCGCTGGTGATCGCGTGCGTGATGGGGGGGCTCCTGCTGACGCTGGACATGTCGACGGGTACACTCGTTGATCTTCCCGCACTCCCCGAACTAAGCGACGAGCCTTTGCCGCTGAAGCAGGCCCTCACGAATTCAGATTCGAAGGCTCGGCAGTCCCTCGAGGATGTCGAGGCACTCGGCCGCCTGGCGATGATCTATCACGCCAATCGCTACTACCCCAGGGCGGATCGCGTCTATGCGCGGGCAGCGCAGTTGGCGCCGCAGGATTACCGATGGCCTTACCTGCGCGCCCTGGTGCTGGCCGAGCAGGGACGGCAGGAAGACGTCGTCACGCTCCTGGAAAGTGCGTCGCAACTCGCTCCCGGCAAGGCTTACGTTCACCTGGAATGGGCCGAGGTCGCCATGAAACAGGGACAACTCGATCTTGCCGAAACGGCCTATGTCGGGTTACTGCAAGAGGATCCCGGCCTACTGCCGGCCAGGATCGGGATGGCGCGTGTTGCGAACCGGCGTGAAGATTGGCCGCAGGTGGAACAATTGTTGAGCCCGTTTCTTCAGTCCCCGCCCAAATATCGGGGCGTACATCAATTGCTCGCCGCCGCCTACCACGCTCAGGGCAAGGCTGATCATGCTGAGGAGCAGGAACACATCCTGGACCGCCGACCGCTCATCGATGCGATTCGCTACCATGATCCCTTGACCGAAAAGCTGGATGAACTCTGCTACCAGCGTGATCTGATCCTGAAGATCATCGATCTCGCCGATCGCTGGAATCACTACGACAAGATGCTGTTCATGGCGGAGCGGGCCGTGGCCATCGCCCCGGAGGACGCGGATGCGCATCACGCCCTGTCCCGGGCCCTGATCCTGGCCCGCCCCCAGGACCCCGAAGCCTTCACGCGGGCCATGAGTCACCACGAACGAGGGCTCGCGCTGCAGCCCGAGGACCTTCAGCCGCTGAAATACTTCTGCCAGGCTTTGTTCGAAAAGAAACGCTTCGACATCATCGCGCCCCTGCTGGAAAGATACCTCACGGCCTTTCCCGAAGATTCACAGACCTACAACAATCTCGGTTATGCGCTGATCCAGAATGGGGAGGCTGAGAAAGCTATCCGGTACCTGCGACGGGCGGTGTCCTACGATCCACAGGACCCTCAATTGCGTCAGCACCTCGGCAAGACATTGGCGGATCAGGGACAGATTCGTGAAGCGATACGCGTCTTTCGCGAGGGTCTGGATGTCGAGTTCAATCTGGCGCTGGCCAACAATCTGGCCTGGTTGTACGCGACGAGTTCAGAGGAGGAACTTCGCAACGGAGAGGAGGCCGTAGCCCTGGCGGAGAAAGCCTGCGAACAGACTCGGAACATGGACTACCGCCTGCTTCATACCTTGTCTGCAGCCTACGCGGAGCAGGGGCGCTTCGTCGAGGCGGCGGATACGGCGCAAACTGCCTTCCACCTGGCAGAACAGGCAGGACAACCCGCACAGGCCGCCGAGATCCGTGAGAGCCTGGAGGCCTTTCGCGATGGGCGTCCGCATCGCGAAACGAGGTGAATTCATTCGTCACAAGCGACTCGTACCAGTATCAGGGAGCTTCCTCCCCGGAGACCTCGTCCCAGGCCGTTTCATCCCATGCTTCGTCGTCCCAGACATCTTCCGGATCTTCTGGTGGAGCCGCTTCGCGCTGCAACAGAAAGGCAAGAATGTCGGCCGCGTCCTGATCGGGCAGTGAAGCACGTCCCGTGATGCTCTGCATGCGGCGGATGGTGCGACGCCAATCAACGGCATCCTTGTCTGCCTCATCAATTCGTTCGGTGCTGTGGCAGTCGGTGCACCGGTCAATGACGATTTCCGCACCGTGATCGGCATCGCCTTCCAGCAGCGTCAGAACGGAGTAATCGTACACGGAGTCGAGAAGGGGTTCGTTGATGACGTCCTCCATCGCCGCATCGGGATCGGCCATGTCGATGGAAGGCGCCTCCCGTCCGAGACGTCGGCAGGCGTGAGCGAGCTGGCGAAAAGCCGGGGCATACAGCGGATTCTCGGCTACCAGCGGTTCCAGCCCAAGGGCAACCTTTTCCCAATCCTGGTTCTTGGCATCCATGTAAGCCAAGCCGAGCGTTGCATTGGGGTGCAGCGGCTCCAGCTCGATCGCGCGATGATACATCGTCCGCGCCTCTTCGAGCGATCCCTGCTTGCGAAGCAGGTCTCCCAGCCTGGCCCAGACATGGGGGTAGTCCGGCTTCATCTCTCCCACGCGGCGCAGGAGCACAATGGCCGGGTCGAAGGCGAACTCTGCTTCCAGGCAGACGGCTTCGTAATACGCCCAGCTTTCATTGTCAGGCTCAAGCCGTTGCAGAATTCGATAGCATGCGGCGGCTTCTGTGAAGCGCTCCGCCGCGTGATAGGTCATCGCCAATTGTGCCAGATCTTCGATCGAGCCGGGCTCGGCGCGTATTCGGGAATCGAGATCCTGAATATGCTTTCGAAGCTCCGCCACGCGATCCGTCAGGTCGGGTACGTCCGGCAAGTCCCGGAGTGTCTCTGCCCGCATTGGCCCTGGATAGTGGGCGTCCCTGACTCCAGAGAACGTGTACCACGCTCCCCAGGCAAGCAGGACGACGGTCAAAATTGTGAGAACAATCGTACGCCCGTGTGAACGGCTGGTAGGGTCGGATTGCATGGCCAGAACCGGACAAAAAGAATGATGAACAACGCTACACGACCAACAAGGATAACCGGCGCCAGAGAAGTAGTGCTCCGGTTGTCCCTTTCATGTCAGTATAGCGATGGGGCGGTTGACGTCGAGAGATGGCATTCAACGGCCGAAACGGCGGGCACGATCGCATCGGTCAGGGTTCGACGAGTCCCTCGCGAATCGCGAATCGGGCCAGATCCACGCGATTGTGGATATCGAGCTTCGCCATCAGGGAGACCTTCTGTTTGTCCGCTGTTTTGTAGCTGATGCCGAGGACCGATGCGGCATCTTTGAGGCTGGCTCCGCGAGCAAGGACGCGGAGGAGCTCGCGTTCGCGGGGACTGAGGCTGGCCAGGCGCGATTTCGGAGGCTGCTCGAGGCGCAGCGTATCTCCTTCAATGACCAGGCGCTTCATGATTCGATCAGAGTAGTACGCCTGACCCCGCGCCACGTTTCGGATCGCCTCGGCGAGATGGGTATGCCCGTCGTTCTTGGATACGAAGCCACTGATTTTAGCGCGGAGGGCCTGCTCGATGTGCTCATCATGTTCGTAGGCGGTCACCAGCAGGAACTGGATTTTCGGCAGGCGCGAACGAATGATCTCCACGGCGTCGAAGCAACTGAGCCCCGGCATATCGATATCCATGACGATGACATCGGGTTGCTGTTCGACGGCCAGGCGTATCGCTTCGTCGGCAGTCGCGCAAAGACCCGCAATGTGCATGTCTGATTCGCGTTCCAGCATACCGCCGATCCCCTCACGGACCAGTCCATGATCGTCGACGATCAGGATACGAATGGATTCCTGGCTGTCGGAAGGCTGGATGTCTTGATGCGTCATACGAGATCCGCCTGAACGAAGATGCCGCAATCGTTGACGAGGTTAAAGAGATGAACGGGAACGAATCGCCATCAAGCGGCATCGCCGGAGAAACCGGACTGTAAGCCCGTCAATTCTGATGTCGCTGCCTGACATGATCACTATACACCATGAAATCATTGTCGTCAACAACTGCATCATAGTTCTTTGAAGAACTCGTCATCTTTGGAGCGGGGCTAAGATAGATTCGTAGAAATCGGCCCATCGAGATGAAAGGAAGCGGATATCGAATCGGGTGGCGACGAGTTGACGCGCGCGCCTCGCCATTGCTCGCGCCGATTCCGGGGCGCGCATCAGTCTTAAGACAGCCTTCGCCAAATCCTCATGGCTACCCTTACGAAAAAACAAGCCATTCTCGTCATGCACGATCAATTCGCGGCAGGGGGGGATGTCCGTTGCGACGCAGGGGAGTTCAGCGCCCATGGCTTCGATCAGGGCGTTCGGCATGCCCTCTGTTCGCGAGGGCAGTAGGAAAATATCTGACATCTTCAACAGGGCGTAGACGTTGGAGCGGCGTCCCGCCAGGAAGACACGTTGCGTCAACCCGTGTTCATGAATGAGCGTCTTGACGTTCTCGAGATAGGCGCCCTCTCCAACGAGAAGCAGAGTAGCCTGGCTCTGCTCGGCAATGATCGCCATGGCAGCGAGCATTTCCTCGAATCCCTTCACCGGGTCAAGGCGGCCGACCCAGATGAGCAGGGGCGCATGATCAGGAATCCCGAATTCCGATCGTGAGGCGGGGGGTGTCCGTTCAATTTGCTCCAGATCCACCGCGGCGGAGATGTGACGCAATCGTGAAGCCGGGATATGGGCGCGGCGGCGGAGATGGTCGATCACGGCTCGCGAGTTGCCGACTTCGACGCGCGCCCATCGACAGGTGAGATTATCAAGAACCAGATGCCACGGGCGCTCGATCTCGACGGTCTGGATCTCATTGATCAGGCGGTCCCGGGACACACCGGCCGCGGGACAGATCAGGCGCGTCGCCAGGTTGGCATGAAAAAGGTAGCTGTGAACCAGGTCCGGTGGATGTCGGGTCAGATGTTTCCACAAGCGCCACAACGCGCGGACGTCCCAGGTGCCACGCGCATCACAACAATGCACGGGGATGCCGGACTGGCGCAACCGCGCGCCGACGGCCCCTTGATCGGCGAGAGAGATGACGCGTACGAGATAGCGATCGCGCGGAAGGCGGGTTGCCAATCGGTAGAGATGAAGGGGGACGCCCCCGACCTGGAGATCCGTGATGACATACGTCAGGCGAATGGGGCGTGTGCGTGCCACGGGGTTCTCGTTGCTCCGTTCATCATCAAACGTTGGCCATCAACCTTCCCCAGGGCACCGATGGGAGACCGGGCCGGGCCATTGAGACGCCCTTCGAAATGTCGAGTTGGAGCAGGAAGGCATCAAGACTCGAGCACGTCGCGGACCGATTGGCCATGCTCGGAAAGCAGTTTCTCCGCCGCGTCCCGATCCAGCTTGCGTGCATGCATGACGATGGCCGTCTTGACCTTCCCCGCCGCGTCCTCGAGAAGCTGCAAGGCCGCATCCCGATCCAGCTCGGTAACCATGCTGATGATCCGGGCGCCACGATCGACGAGTTTCGTGCAGGCGTAAGAGTTCACATCCACCATCAGATTCTCGTACACCTTGCCAAGCTGAATCATCGACAGCGTGGTGACCATGTTGAGCACCATTTTGGTGGCGGTGCCCGCCTTCATGCGGGTGGATCCGGTGATGATCTCCGGGCCCGTGAGTACGCGGATGGACACGTCGGCGTCGTCGGGGCATTGATCCTCCGACACGCATGCAAAAAAAACCGTTGCGGCGCCCAAGGCTTTGGCCCGGGCCAGGGCGCCGTGAACGAACGGCGTCGTGCCTCCTGAGGCGATACCGAACACCACGTCGTGGGGACCGACTTTCTTTTCATCGACGGCTTCGGCACCCCCTTCGGGCGAATCCTCCGCCGCTTCCACGCTGCGAAACATCGCTTCCTTTCCGCCGGAAATGATCCCTTGAACCATGGCGGGGTCGGTCAGGAAGGTGGGGGGGCACTCGGATGCATCGATCACGCCCAGCCGGCCGCTGGTGCCGGCACCGACATAGATCAGACGGCCTCCCTGCCGGAAGGCTTCCACAACCTGCTGAACGGCCTGAACGATCGCCGGCTTGGCTCGCGCCACGGCTTCCGCGACAGTCGCATCTTCCTGGTTGATGATATCGAAACCATCGGCGATAGACTCGCGATCGATGGTGGCTGAGCGGGCATTGCGTTGCTCGGTCAGCAGATGGCCTCGGTCCTGCATGGATTAACTGCTCTCGCGCGTGAGGACTTTGTAGTTTTCCCGCTCACCACGACCGTGCAGCGGGTAATCTTTGCGGAGAGGATACGAGCCGAAGCCTTCCCATGTCAAAATGCGGCGAAGATCCGGATGCCCGTCGAATCGGATGCCGAACATGTCCCACACTTCGCGCTCCATCCAGTCAGCGCCTTTCCAGACGCCGATCACGCTCGGCAGCGTGGGCTCGGGCTCATTAACGAAGCACTTGGCCCAGAGACGGTGGCCGTGTGTCAGGGAGAGCAGAGAGTAGATCACACCGAAGCGGTCCCGGGCCCCGGGGAAGTTGAGGTAATCCATGCAGGTCAGGTCGATGAGCTGCTCAAAGCGGGTCCGCGACTCATCACGGAGGAAGGTCATCACTTCCACGAGGCGATCCGCCGGCACGGTCACGAAGATCTGATCCTTGTGTCCCGCTCCTTTCTCCAGGAGAGGTTGGGGATCCAAGGGAATCTCCGGGAACGTCGAGGTCAAAGCATCGAGTGCATCCTGGGTCGCCATGTCAGTTCGCTACCTCGCGTGTTTCCTCTTGCGACGCCGCCACCATTTCGCGATCCGTCGGCGTGTTCAGGAGGTAAGTCGGCTGGATCGCCAGCTGGTAGCCCTTGCCGCGCTCCTCGCTGCTGCGGATACCATCCCGCTCCACGAGACGCTGAATGGCCATGACACCTTCGATCAGCGTCTCCGGCCGAGGCGGACATCCCGGTACGTACACGTCAACGGGAAGAAACTGGTCCACGCCTTGAACGACAGCGTAGGTATCGAACACACCACCGGTGCTCGCGCACGCTCCCATGCTGATCACCCACTTGGGCTCACACATCTGCATGTAGATCCGTTGGAGAACCGGCATCATCTTGATGGCGACGCGTCCCGCACAGATCAGGAGATCCGCCTGGCGAGGGCTGAAACGCATGACCTCTGCTCCGAAGCGGGCCAGATCGTAACGGCTGGCTCCCGTCGCCATGACTTCGATGCCACAGCACGCCGTGGCAAACGGCAGGGGCCAGAGCGAGTTCTTGCGGCACCAGTTGACCCCATGCTCCCGAAAGAAGCTCACCAGGGAGTCGAGCCGGGTCGTCAGGAGGTCATCCGTACCCATGCTGTGCGGTTCAGTCTTGTACTTGGGATCACTCATTGCGAATCACCTCCCCGCTCAATTCCAGCGGAAGATGCCCTTGCCCCAGTCATAGAAGTAGCCCACCGCCAGGATGCCGAAAAAGATGGCCATGGCGCCCAGGAGAAATCCGGCACTGGCTCCCGTTTCGGCCATGGCGGTTGCCAGATCGCTCCGTCCCATGGCCGTCTCGTAGAACACCAGGGCCCATGGCCACAGGAAGATGATTTCCACGTCGAACAGGAGGAACATCATGGCCACGAGGTAGAATTTCACGTTAAAGCGCTGGCGGGCATCACCAATGATCGGCATCCCGGATTCATAGGTGTCGAGTTTGGTGGTTCCGTATCGTCGAGGCCCGACCAAATGCGTCAGGACCAGAATGACGACAACGGCGCCGATGGCGACCAGAAGCAGGGCGAGAATCGGTGCGTAAGGATGTGATGCCAACATCGCCATATCCGTATCCTGTTCCTCCAAGCGGCTGGATCCCTCAGAACGCTACAGCAGGGAAACCCAAGCCCTGGCAAGGCAATAACCCACGCTTATCCCTTATCCGCAGGGAGTTTAGGAGACCCTTGGAAGAAGTTCAAGAAAAGTTTCACAAAGTCCATGTGCGGCCCGCTTCCATAGCCGACATCGGTCAAACCCATCTCGTTGCGTGAGCGTATGGAAGTGTATCCCGACGAGGAGTGTAGTTTGATTGAGAGGGGCGAATCGTCGATAATCCTTGTACGCCAAGCACTTCGGCTAAGTCTGGCGATACCCGTCTTGCAGCGAGGGAGCCGTCCATGTGCGGAATCGTAGGTTATATCGGGTCTAAGAACGCGCGCCCGATCCTGATCGAAGGCCTGAAGCGGCTCGAATACCGCGGCTATGACTCCGCCGGGGTGGCCACCCTCGGATCGAACGGCATCGTGGTCCGTCGCTCACCCGGGCGGATCAGTGCACTGGAATCCCGGCTGGACGGTGACGGCGCGGAGGCGACGCTCGGCATCGCCCACACGCGCTGGGCAACCCATGGCGAACCCAACGAATGCAACGCCCATCCTCACGCGTCCCGGGACGGCAAGGTTGCCCTGGTTCATAACGGTATTATCGAGAATTTCCGCGCTTTGAGAACATTTCTAAAGCAGCAGGGGGTTGAATGCGTCTCCGAGACGGATACGGAGGTTCTCGCTCAGCTCATCGGCCACTTCTACCGCGGCAGTATCGAGCAGGCGGTACGGGATGCGCTCCATGATGTGCAAGGCACTTACGGCATCGCCGTCATCCACGCGGATGAACCGGATCGCGTCGTGGTGGCGCGCAAGGGGAGCCCGCTCATTGTCGGGGTCGGAAAGGGCGAGTACATCATTGCCTCGGATGCCGCCGCCATCGTCGAGCATACGGCCCAGGTCGTGTACCTGGCGGACGGCGAGATGGCGGTCATCAGCCGGGACAGTTTCCGGACCATGACATTGGAAGCCGTACCGGTGACCAAGGAAGTTCACGAGGTCGAGTTCTCCCTCGAACAGATCGAACTCAGCGGCCATGAGCACTTCATGGCCAAGGAGATCTTCGAGCAGCCCGAATCCATGGCCATGACGCTGCGCGGGCGGCTGGACGTGCGGGAGGGAGGCATCTATCTCGGCGGCATCGCCGCGCATGCCCGCGATCTGGCCCGGGCGAAACGGATCATTTTCACCGCGCAAGGGACGGCATGGCACGCCGGACTCGTGGGTGAGTATCTCTTTGAAGACGTGGCGAAATTGCCTGCGGAGACGGAATACGCGAGCGAGTTTCGTTATCGGAACCCGCTGATCGAGGATGGGACGGTGATCATTTCGATCAGCCAGTCCGGCGAGACCGCCGATACGCTGGCGGCGCTGCGCGAAGCGAAGGTCAAGGGCGCGCTGGCACTCGGGGTGGTCAACGCCGTCGGCAGCACCATTGCCCGTGAATCGGATGCCGGTGTGTATCTTCACTGCGGGCCGGAAATCGGCGTCGCCAGCACCAAGGCGTTCACGTCGCAGGTCGCCGTGCTTGCCATGATCGCGATTCAACTCGGGCGAAGACGCTTCCTCTCGCAGACGGATGCCCATCAACTCATCAAGGAACTGGCCGCCATTCCCGGCAAGGTGGAGCGTATTCTGACGCAATCCGATGCCATCAAGGCCACCGTGGAGAAGATGATCGATCGGGAAAACTGGCTCTTCCTCGGCCGGGGCTACAACTATCCGATTGCCCTGGAAGGCGCCCTGAAGCTCAAGGAAATCAGCTACATCCACGCCGAAGGCATGCCGGCGGCGGAGATGAAGCACGGGCCGATCGCGCTGATCAATAAAGGCATGCCGGTCGTCTTCATCGCCCCGCGGGGAAATCAGTACGACAAGGTGCTCGGCAATATCGAAGAGGTTCGCAGTCGTGGTGGCGAGGTGATCGCCGTCGCGACCGAGGGGGACGAGGAGATCAGGAACCTCTCCGACCATGTATTCACGGTCCCCGATGTGCCCGAACCACTTCAACCGCTGCTGACTGTCATTCCGCTCCAGTTGCTGGCCTACCATGCCGCCGTACTGCGTGAATGCAACGTCGACAAACCCCGGAATCTCGCCAAGAGCGTCACCGTCGAGTAGTACAATCGTCGATGGGTGCGTCTCCCGAGTCGAGCCCTGAATCCCCAACGCAACATAACATACATTATCGGACATGGCGGGGCGGTCGCGTTTGCAGAGGGGCCAACCGCCTGGAGAGCCCTCATCGTAACGTCCTCCTGCATGCGGCCCCGCCCTGGAAGGCACCGTCATTTCGCGAGGAGTCGCTGCGCGATAATGGCGGCCTGGGCAACGCGCTCGCCCTTCTTTGTCAGCAGATACAGATCACGGGATCTGGGGGCCAGGAGGCCGATTTCCCGCAATTCCCGGATGTGGTGATAAAGGGGCCCCGCCTTGAGCCCCGTGGCCTTGCTGAGATGCTGATGGGTGGCAGAACCTTCCGCGAGCAGGAACAGGATCTGGAGCCGGGCAGGGTGCCCCAGTGCGGAAAACGTCGCCGCCAGTCGGTCGCGCGCGGCGGCACGCTTCAGAGATACCGATGGTTTCGCGCCCCGGAGCACCTCGATCGCCTGTTTCTCAGTCATGCCGCGTGGCCGGCGGCTGCGCTTGGCCCCGAGGGCCTTCCGGGCCTTCGCCGTGCGCCTGGAACTCGGAGGGGGGCCACTTTCGTGTGTCGCTCTCCGTGGGGACTTCCGTGATTTCGGAGACGCTTTCTTGCTGGCCATGGGCTCCTCAGGACCTGGTCCGATGTAGCTGCGATATGTTGCATAATTATATTATTACAATGTTATGTAATAACGTTATTACATTATGTAGTAATTACTACCGTTCCGTTATTCCAGCATAGGCCTGCTCGTAACCGCGCGCCATGGCATCCACGCTGAAGCGCTCCTCGACATTCCGCCGGCAGGCGGCAGGATTGATATGTCCAAGGCGTGCGACGGCACTGACCGCCTCGTCAACCGTGTCCACCAGGTAGCCCGTTGCGCCGTCGCGAATCAGCTCCGGCAGATAGCCGAAGCGGGTACCGATAATCGGCGTACCCGAGGCCTGTGTCTCGATGCCCACCATGCTGCACGGCTCACACCAGTTGATCATGAAGAGCACCGCCGCCGCTTTGCGGTACACCGGGGCGAGCTCGGATTGGCTGAGCAGCCCGAGGTATCCGATCTGTTTTCCGTCGATGTATGGCTTGACGCGTGTGTTGAAGTACTCTTCGTGCTGTGTTTCGATCATCCCGGCAATGAGCAATCGTCGCCCTGCCTTTCGTGCGACCTCGACGGCTTCGGCCGGGCCCTTCTCCGGGGAGAGCCGTCCGGCAAAGAGCAGATAATCTTCCTTGGCGGACTCGAACGGGAACGCCTGGAGATCGATGCCATTGTAGACATTCGCCACGTAGTTCAGATCCGGGAGCAGTTGGCGTTCGGCATGGGAGAGCGAGACGAAAGGCAGATCCTTGTACTTCAGAAACATCGGGTGCGCCGAGCGGACCCAGGCGGCACCATGCAGTGTCGAGACGAGAGGACAGGGGATCAGGCGACCGTAGCCGAGGGCGTGGACATGAAGATGCGAATGGACCACGTCGAACTCGCCCTCGAACGCCCTCTCCATGCAGGTGGCGATGTGAAGCTGCTCCCAGACACGGGCATCCGGCGGCCCTTCGAGGAGGCCGGATGCCGGGCTGAACCGCGTGGGCTGATGGCGTTCCTGATCGGGCCAGGCGCCGAGGGCGTAAGGGGTGGTCGCGACGACCTTGGCGCTGGAGGTCGACCCCCCTGCCGCGAAGAGCGTCACGTCATGCCCCCGTTGGACGAGGCCGTCGCAGATGTTGCCGGCGACCTGTTCCCATGGTCCGTAACCACTGGGCGGAACGGGCCAACTGATCGGAGCGAGCATGGCGATCTTCATGGTGAGATCGAATATACCCGAGCCGTGAGGACGGTCAACGGCTCGGCAAATGCGTTATCATGCCAGCGCTCTGCCGAAGGACAACGGGCATCGCGTTGGCCTGGTGGACGGCAGCATTCATCAGCACCGCATCCGGGAGGCACGAAAATCATGAAACGATCAGAGATCAATGCGAACATTCGTCGGGCGAAGGAGCTGTTTGCGACATTCGGTTTTTGTCTTCCACGCTGGGCGCATTGGTCCCCGGCGGAGTGGGCGCAGGCAGGTCCGGAAGCCCGGGAGATCGTCGAGTGCATGCTGGGCTGGGATATCACGGACTTCGGCAGCAATGATTTTTCCCGGATGGGGCTGACGCTCCTGACGATCCGCAACGGGAATCTTGCGCGTCCGGACAACGCCAAGACGTACGCCGAAAAAATCATGCTGGTGCAGCCGGACCAGGTGACGCCGATGCATTTCCACTGGGCGAAGATGGAGGACATCATCAACCGCGGCGGAGGCGACCTGGCGATCCAACTCAATAACGCGACGCCGGACGAGGATCTGGATACCACGTCGAAAGTGACCGTGTCGATCGACGGTATATCCCGCACGATTGACGCGGGCGAGATCGTGCGCCTGAAGCCGGGGGACAGCATCACCCTGCCGCCACGGCTGTATCACAAGTTCTGGGCGGAGGGGGAGGATTGCATGGTGGGCGAAGTGTCGCGGACGAACGATGACAACACCGACAACCGGTTCCATGAGCCAGTCGGTCGATTCCCCGCCATCGAAGAGGATGAGCCACCATTGCACCTGCTGTGCAACGAGTATCCCTCGTTGTGAGTGGAACGGCCGCAGGCGTCGTGAAGCATTACCCACTCGGAAGCAGCTTGGACAATACGGTGACAAGGTGGATCGAGTGGAGCAGCACTCCGGCAACATGGCCTGCACCGACCGGCTTTGTCGTGGAGATGATACGAGAGATGCCGAGAAACTCGATGGGGATGAGCACGACGCAGAGGTAGACGACATTCACAATCCATCGATCGTCGGATGATACCTGCAGATACGAAGACACGAATATGCTTGCTGTGATTGCTGCTAGGACCACCAATAGATAACGTGCTCCTCCCAAGAAGAATAGCTTCATTTGATGAGTTCTGGTGACCCGATTTCGATCGGGATGGGGCAATTCTACTGCGTGTTCTTCGGGATCCACCTCGCATCCGCACTCAGGGCAGCGATACTCGCTCAGACCGGTGAGGTCGTAGCCGCAATCCAGGCATGACCCGGCCTTGAAGCGGCGGCGCCCCCAAAAGTTCCGCGTGACTTTCCAAAGGATTCCGAGGTATATGCACCAGAACAGAACTACGAAAAACACATTAAAGATCGACTTTGCATCACCTCCGGGAAAACGCCAGGGCGACATCATGATCCCTGTCAGCCATGCTCCTATCCCCAAGGACGCAGGACCGAAGATCAACCAGATGCCCAATAGAACGATAAATCGCGGCTTGCGACTTCTCCCGGCCTGGCTCACCGCCCATCCGAATCCATGAATGTGCTTGAGGGGATCATACATCGTGAGCGCGCCGATCGGAGCGCCGCACTTGTTGCAGAAATCGGCGCGGGGATCATTCGGAGCCGCACAACTCGTGCAGATCATGGCCTCGTCGCGCTTCTCGTCATGCTCCTCACGTGGTTCCATGGATTCCATGCTAATCGTTGTCCGGCGGAGGCTCGCTTACAATCTCATGCATCTTTTCAATCGCCTGCTCCCGCGTCGTCAGGCGGTTATCGAGCTGCTCATCGTACAAAATCTCCAGGATCGTTTTGAACCGCGGGCCCGGCGTGAGGCCGGCGGCAATGAGATCATCCCCAGTGACGAATGGCGGAGGGGCGACCTCCTTCCGCGGAATGGTATCGGCTCGTTGACGGGCGAGCACGTTCGCATCAGGCCTAAGCCCACGGGCGTGGCCGATGGCGGCATGAAGGTCGAGAAGATCGCCGAAGCGGGGATGCGCCATCAGTTTCTTGAAGGCGGGAAGGCTGAGGATCTCAACCTGTTCGATCTCATCGGGATGGCGCACCAGCCACGTGGCGTCATCGATAAGTTCGTTACTGCACCGCAGCGCCTGGCCGATGCGGCGAACCTCGGCCGGATCTCGATCATGCAGCATCGACGCCATACTGAGCGTGAAATCCGCGCGCTCCGGCAGCGCCCCCAGTACGCGTACCGCCAGGTCAAGTCGCGGGGGATTCCAGTCTGCCCCCGGCCAAAGATGATCCAGCAGGCCCAGCTCCCCTGCTTCGCGCAGCGCTGCCCCGCGTGACGGTCGCGTGAGCATCTTTTCCAGTTCTTCGCGAACGCGCTCCGGGCTGATGCGTGTGATCCGGGAGGCGTGATCGCGAATAGCCTGCGCCGTGACCGGTTCGATGGTGAAGTCCAGCCGTCTCGCAAAGCGCACCGCCCGGAGCATGCGGAGATGGTCCTCGGCGAATCGTTGCGGCGGATCGCCGATCGCCCGGATCAGCCCCGCGCGGAGATCCTCCTGTCCGGCGACGTGATCGATGACGCGCTGATCGATCGGGTCGTAGAACATGCCATTGATGGTGAAGTCGCGCCGGGCGGCATCCTGTTCGGCGGTGGTGAACTGAACGCGCGAAGGACGGCGCCCGTCGGCGTAATCGAAATCGGTACGGAAGGTGGCGGTCTCGATCCAGTGGCGTCCCTGGCGCACCATCACCACGCCGAAGGCGGCCCCGACTTTCCGCGTCTTGCGAAAGAGTTCAATGATGCGCTCCGGGGGTGCGTCGGTGGCCACGTCGTAATCGCTGGGCTCAGTGTCGAGCAGCATGTCGCGAACGCACCCCCCTGCCCAATACGCAACGTGTCCGTGGTCGCGCAGTCGGCGCACCACGGCGGTGGCGGCTTCTCGAGGTGACAAGGGCGGCCTGCTCATGAGTTCTCCGTCACGCGTGCACGCCGCGTGGTCATGAATCGAAACGTCATCGTGCCGACGTCGCGTCGTTCGATCTCGACGAGGGGCGAGAGATCCGGGATCGACTCGGCGGCGCGGACTTGCGGATGCCGCACGATGATGATCGCCTCTGGCGCGATGGTCTCCTCTTCATCGAGCCGGGCCAGCAGGTGGCGTACGGCGGGTGTCGGCGAGGCCTGGCTGAGTTCGCGATAGGGAGGATCGACGAAGACGAGACCGTACCGCGACCTCTCCTGTTCATCCGGTGGCGGTGCGGGGAAGGACACCCGAGAGGCATCCGCCGTCAGAAGACACGTTTCATCGCCCGCGCCCAGGGCATCGATATTGCCCGCGATCAACCTCGAGGTGCCGCGCGATTTCTCCACGAACAGGCAGTATCGGGCTCCACGGGACAAGGCTTCCAGACCCATGGCCCCGGAGCCGGCGTAGAGATCCAGCACGGCGATCGGCGGAAGCCGGCCGGGCTGAGCGAGACGATGTCCCAGTACATCAAAGAGGACTGTCTTGGCGCGATCCAGGATGGGACGCGTCCGGTCATGTGCCGGCGCATCGATCCGGCGGCCCCGCCATTTGCCTGCGATCAACCTCATGGATTCAGTATAAACATGTAAGTGGCGGCATGCACGACGGTTGCTGATCTCACGTGTGGTACATACAATCGCCGACGTTGACCTGCCACGGTTAAGGAGGACCCGATGAAACTGCCTATCCATTCGGACACGAACAGTCTGTGCGATCAGTGTGTCGCGTTGTGCTGCCGGTATTTCGCGTTTGCGATCGACAAGCCGAAGACCAGGCGGGACTTCGAGGATCTGCGCTGGTTCATTCTTCACGAAGATTGCATTCTCTTCGTCGAGGATGGCGACTGGTACATCCAGATCAACCGCAAGTGCAAGGCGCTGCTGCCGGACAACCGGTGCGGGATCTACGAGAACCGGCCTTCCATCTGCCGGGAGTACACGACGGAGGGATGCGACTGGCATGGCGACGAGTACGACTACGATGAGCTTTTTACCGAGCCTGAGCAGATCGAGACGTACATGAAGGAATTCCTGGCGAAGCAACGAAAGCGGAAAACGCGAAGCAAGAGCCGGGAGACTTCGCCGAAAGCGGCCCGAAAGAAGGTAGCCGCCAAAGCCGGCGCCGTCTCATCAAGCGGGGCAAAGCGATCGGCCACGCGGGCACGGGCGGCGCTGCGCTTCCGGAAATCCGCTTGACGTCGATTCGCCACACGCGGAAGTGGGAGAGGCAAGACGGAACATGAGTATCCAAGCACCCAAGGGCACACGTGATTTCTATCCCGCTGAGATGGCCGTCCGGAACTGGGTGGTCGATCACTGGCGGCGCGTGTCGCTGCGCAACGGGTTCGAGGAATATGACGGCCCGATCTTCGAGTTGCTCGATCTCTACCGCGCCAAGAGCGGTGATGGGATCGTGTCGGAACTCTTTCACTTCACCGATCGCGGGGACCGCGAGCTGGCCATTCGCCCGGAGATGACCCCGACGCTGGCCCGGATGATCGCGAAGAAGGCCAACGCCCTGCCGCGACCGATCAAGTGGTTCAGTGTGCCGCGGCTCTGCCGTGCGGAGCGTCCGCAGCGCGGGCGACTGCGCGAGTTCTTCCAGTGGAACATCGATATCGTCGGTTCCGACGATGCCCTCGCCGATGCGGAGTGCCTCTACGTCGCCATCGATTTCTTCCGTCAGATCGGGCTGACGCCGGACGACATGGTGATGAAGATCAACTCGCGTTCGCTGCTGGCCTCGTTGCTGACGGCCCGAGGCTTTTCCGAGGAGCGGCATGAGGCCATCTATACCGTGCTGGACAAGCGGGACAAGATCCCCACGGAAGCCTTTACCGAGCTTCTGGACAAAGTGACCGACGACCAGGACGAGCTTTCGCTGCTCCTGGCGATCGGACAGGCCAGGGGCGAGGACGGGCTGGCGGAACTGGAGGAACTCGGAAAGAACGACGAGCAGGCTGCCACAGAAATGGCACGGTTACGCGAGGTGCTCCGCCTGTTGGGTGTCATGGGTATGGCGGAATACTGCACGTTCGACATGGGCGTGGTTCGCGGGTTGGCGTATTACACGGGCGTGGTCTTTGAAGGGTTCGGCAAGGGCTCGTTCCAGCGGGCGATCTGCGGTGGTGGACGATATGACAAGCTGCTGGAGATTCTCGGCGGCCCGCCGATGTCGGGGATCGGGTTCGGTACGAGCGACGTGGTGATTCTCGAAATGCTTCATGAGCTCGGCCGCCTGCCGGAGGAGGCGACGCGCACGGGGAGTGTCGACTATTTCGTGATCGACGCCGATCGGGAACTGTTTGATGAAGCGCTCAGTTTGGTGGCTCGGCTGCGCGAGATGGGATACAGCGCTGCCTTCAGTTCAAAACGCCAGAACGTCGGCAAGCAGTTCAAGCAGGCGTCGAACGCAGGAGCACGCCGGGCGGTGATTCTCGGCGAGGAGTTTCGCGCGCGGCGGGCCGTGATGGTCAAGGACATGGCGTCCGGTGATCAACGTGAGATCGCGATGGAGACCTTCCTCCAATCTCCGGAGGCGTGATGAAACGGCACATGTTCCATCACTACGAGGCGGCGTTCGAGGATTATCTTCGCAGCCGCGGCATTCCCTACGTCCCGGTGGACGAAGCCCGCCGAGCGATCTTTGCCGGCAGCCGGATCAAGTCTTTTGACATCCTCGTGTACCCGCCTCGTGACGCCAAATGGATCGTGGACATAAAGGGGCGCAAGTTTCCCTACCTCAGCAGCCGGGGCGGCAAGCGGTATTGGGAGAACTGGGTGGAACGGGACGATCTCATCGGGCTGAGCGAGTGGGAAAAAGTGTTCGGTGGCGAGTTCGAGGCGTGCTTCATCTTCGCGTACTCGCTGGACGGCCCGCCGGACCGCTGGCCACCGACGCGCCCGCATCCTTTTCGTGGGGAGTATTATGCCTTCTATCACGTCACACTGTCAGCGTACAAAGAAAACGCCCGGGAGCGATCCGCAAGCTGGCAGACCGTCACCGTGGCGCGATCCGTCTTCCGGAAAATCGCCCGGCCGGTCGAAGCCCTGATGCAGCCCGCCGCGCGTGATGTCCCTGCCCCGGCGTCGCCGGGATGACGTTGGCGTCGATGGTTCGGGGCGGTACAATGTTCCCCCTGATGTTGGAATGGATGGGCATGAGCAGGCTGGAGTTTGAGATGATCAAGAAATGGCTGTTGGCACTGGGAATCGTGTTGTGGACCTCGACCTGCGTCTGGGCACAGCAGTACGAGCTCCCCAAACCGCAGACGGCGGATAACCTGACCCAGGATTCCACGATCGTGTCCTGGGTTATCGGCGTCGTGTTTCTGATCGGGTGTCTGGTGGTGGCGTTCAAGCCCACCAAGCGGGTCAACCTCCGTTGACCTCGGACCGATTTGGAGAGCCGAGATGCGTAAAGGATGGGTCGTCGGACTGCTCGGGCTGAACCTGTTCCTGTTGACGATACTGATCCTGCTGGCCTATCGTCCGCCGGCGGCGGTAGCCCAGGAGATTGTCCAGGACAAGTCGTTCATTCTGATTTCCGCGCGGGCGCAACAGAACACGGACGTCCTCTACCTGGTGGACCGACGGACGGAACGGCTGCACGCCTTCCGGATTCAGACGTTGCGTCAGGTGGGCGGACCGACACAGATTCTCTTGTCCGACAGCCGCGACCTGAGGGCGGATTTCGGTGTTCAAACCGATCTTCGCGGCGGCAATCGGAATCGCGGGCCGGGACGGACTCCGTGAGTCCTGTGAAATGGAAACAGCAAGCCTGTACGGCGGGATTGTGGAGTTGGGCATGAATGCAAGAGACCTGGCGATCGGCATGTTGAGCGTGACCGCGGTTGTTTTGTTGACGGCGATCCTTCTCATCCAGGTGCTGGCCCCGACGCCGGCCTACGGATTCGCACAGAGTTCTTCGGCCGCCCCGTACATCGCCGCCACCAGCCAGATCGACGAGTTTCAGGAAGTCCTGGTTTTGATCGATTCGCGATCGGAATTGATGAACGTGTACGCTTATGCGTTTCAGAATGGCACGATTCGACTCGTTCAGCAGTTCGATCTGCGCGAGAACGACGAGGACTGACGCGTGTTTCCCGATCGGCCCGCCACCTGCCCGATGAGCGGTCGCCGTAACAGGCGGTCGAGGCAGGTCGGCGCCCATCGCCTGGCGAATACCCACCACGAGTTCGGAATATTGGCATGATTGCAAAAACGATTGAATCCCTGGAAAAACAGGTCATCGGCGGCACCCCCCTGTCGCGCCCGCAAGCCGACTGGCTGACGACCATCGAGCACGAGCACCTGCACGACCTGTTTCGGTCCGCCACGCGCATCCGTGAGCACTTCGTCGGCAAGGAAGTTCATTGTTGCAGTATTGTGGCCGCCAAGGTCGGCCGCTGCAGCGAAGATTGCAACTTCTGCAGCCAATCCGCGCATTACGACACGACGGTGGAGCATACGACTCTCGACCGGGAAGAAGTGTTCGACGTGGCAATGCTATCCGCCCAGAGCGGCGCTTCCTCGTTCGGCATCGTGAACAGCGGCCTCGGCCCGCGCGACGACGAGATCGAGCACTGGGGAGACGTCATCGGCCGCGTTCGCGAATCGGGCGAGATCCGGGCCTGCGCGTCGCTTGGCGTATTGTCAGAGTCGCAGGCGAAGCGACTGAAAGAAATCGGGCTTCAGCGATTCAATCACAACCTGCAGACCTCGCGGCGCCACTTTCCCAACATCATCAAGACACATTCGTACGACGAGCGCCTGGACACCCTTCACCACGTCAAGCGGGCGGGCATGAGTGTCTGCAGCGGCGCCCTGTTCGGCATGAAGGAAACGTGGCGGGACCGGATCGACCTGGCCTTCGACTTGCGCGAAGTGGATCCCGATGTCATTCCTTTGAACTTTTTGATTCCCATTGACGGGACGCCGCAGGAGGAGACGGAGCCCCTTCCGCCGATGGAATGCCTCAAGATCATCGCGATCTATCGCTTCCTGTTTCCACGTCAGGAGATCAAGATCGCCGGTGGGCGGGAGACGAATCTGCGCGACCTGCAGAGTTGGATCTTCTACGCCGGCGCGGACAGTTTTCTGATCGGCAATTACCTCACGACGTGCGGGCGCGACGCGACGACCGATCGCCAGATGCTCAAGGACCTCGGTATTCCCCTGGATCAGCCGGATCCCCTGCCCTCCACGCGGTCTCCGGCCCCCAACCGTCCGGACGTGGTTACTTCCCGGCCCGGGCATATTCCTCTCCCGGTGATGAACTCGGCCTGACGTGTCCGCCTCTACACAGACTGAATCCACGACCATCGTGGTCACAGGGCTCGGGGCCATCTGCCCTGCCGGTTCGACGGCCGCACAGTCGTGGCGGAACCTGCACCAGGCAGGTCGATTCATTCGCACGTTGGATCACCTGGGGGACGACTTTGACGATCGTGGATGGCTCGGCGGGGTTTCGGAGATAACGGCGTCACCCCACCGGGACCACATGGACCGTGTCAGTCTGCTGGCCATCTCCTCTGCCCGCGAAGCCTTGCGGCAGGCCAACCTGCTGTCCCGAGGGGATGCCGACACCGTCGACCCCGATCGACTCTTCGTCTCCATCGGCACCAGCAAGGGAGGCATCGCGAGCTTCGCATCGGTGATGGATGATTATCACGGGCGGCGATCGCTTCCCTCCGCACAGATCCCCCTTCTCGGCGAGATCCCGCCGGATGCCCCCTGCCGCAGTGTAGCGCAGTGGCTTCACGCCTGCGGCGGCATGCATACGAGCGTCGGCGCATGTGCCACGGGCCTGCAGGCGATCATCCGAGGGTGTCGCGCGTTGCTGTACGACGAGGTGGATGTTGTGATCTGCGGCGGTGCGGATGCGTCGCTGCACCCGCTTTGGCTGGCAGCATTCCAACGCATGGGCGTGCTCGCGGAACCTCACCCGCAACTGGGCTCGATGTACGCCTGTCGGCCCTATGACCACGGGCGGCGCGGATTTTCGGTCGGCGAGGGAGCGGGGATCCTTATCCTGGAGACGCTTGCTTCGGCAAAATGGCGGGCGGCCCAGCCTCTCGCACGGATCGCCGGATTCGCGGAAGGCACGGATCCCACGGCACTGACCCGCATGGACGAATCGGGAAGACCGCTCGCTCGCGTCATCCTCGAGGCGTGCCGCCGGGCGGGATGCGATCCGAAGGCGATCTCCGCCATCATGGCTCATGGGACGGGCACCGAAAGCAACGACCGCCTGGAATATCGCGCCTTCAAGCAAATACTGGGCCTCCGCCTTTCAGAAACCCCCGTGCTTTCAATCAAGGGAGCCATCGGCCACCTGCTGGGCGCCGCGGGTGCCGTTGAAACCGTTGTGGCGATCTCGTCAATGCTGGCGCGACAGTGCCCGCCGAATGCCACTCTGGTAGAATCCGATCCGGAGTTTGACGGCCTGAATCTGCCGATGTCGGCGGTCGACCTCCGTCCTGGGCCGCTCCTGAAGACTTCGCTCGGTTTCGGTGGGCATCTGGCCGCCCTGGTCCTCGAGCCTGTTGAACAGCCGTCATAACGATGAAACATGAGCCTGATTTCAATCCACCAACCCGCCCGGAACACCCGGAGGGCGCGCGGTGCATCGAGGTCTTGTGCGGATGTATGTTCAGCGGCAAGACTACGGCCATGATCGGGCGGATTGCCCGGGCGGTAGCGGCACAGCAACGGGTGTATGTGTTCAAACATGCCAGCGACACACGCTACGAAGAACGGGACATGTGTTCCCATGCGGGGATGAGCGTGCCCGCCGTCGCGCTCCGAGACATTCAGGATCTGGCAGGCCATGTGAACCGTCCGGGGTTGATTGCTCTGGACGAGGCACAGTTTTTTGATGCCGCTTTATCGCGGGTATGTCGTGAGCTTGCCGACCAGGGGCACGCCCTGCTCGTCGCGGGGCTCGATCTCGACTCGTGGGGGCTGCCTTTCGAGTCGATGCGGCTCGTAATGGAACAGGCGGAGACGGTGACGCGATTCTGCGCGCGATGTGCGGTGTGTGATGCCCCGGCAGAGCGAACACAGCGCCTGGTGCCGGTGGAAGAGATAAACATGATCGGCGGCGCGGAAGCGTATGAGCCGCGATGCGTGGAGCATTTCGTAGCTCCCCCCATCGAACTGCGCCGATGACTGTTCGTGACAGGCAGACGAGGGATGGCATGGAATTCAATGCATATCAACAGGCGGCCCGGGCCACGGCCCAGTATCCTCAGATGGGCGAGAACCTCTATTACCCCACGCTGGGGCTTGCCGGTGAAGCAGGTGAGGTGGCCGAGAAGATCAAGAAGCTGATGCGCGATGCCGAAGGACAGCTCAGCGATGACAGGCGCACCGCCCTGAAAAAAGAACTCGGCGACGTGCTGTGGTACGTTGCCGCCCTGTGCTCAGAGCTTGGGCTGGATATGAATGACGTCGCGGAGACCAACATCGCCAAGCTCAGGAGCAGACGCGAGAAGGGTACGATCAGCGGTGATGGGGACGATCGCTGAGAATGAATGATCTCGAGTAAATCCGCCAGAAAACAAACAGGCGCGCCGGCCCAATCGCCGACGCGCCTGTTTACATTCCGGATTTTCTGTCGCTACGCTTACTGCGCGTAGACTTCGGAAATGACGGCGGAGAAGCAATCCGAGCACTGCGTCACGATCTCCTGATTTCCGGCGGCGGCATCGGCGCAGCCATCCTCCGCGGTCTGAATGGCTTCAGCCTCACCCAGGCCCGCCATGCGATCGACATCGGCGGCGATGATGATCGTTTCGATGAAGGCATCGTCCGCGAAGGGGCAGGCAGCTCGCATCGTGTCGTTGACCGGAATGGAGAGATCGGTCGGGATTGAAGGAGCCGCACCGCAGCCAATCGTGACGGCAATCGCCGCAAGGAGACAGAACGTCGTGACAATTCTCATGGAATCCTCCAGGAAGTAGCAGGTCTGATCGGTCCTGATTTCGAGCCGAGAGTATAGTCAAAGCCGGAGGATTTGCCAGTCAATGAGGTTCGTTCGATGCATGTTCATCGGTCTCATGCTTCCAGGTTGTCGATTTCCGCCGCCAGGGCAAAGTCTTTTTCCGTCAGTCCGCCGGCGTCGTGAGTGGTGAGTTGGAGCGTGACCTTGGGGTAAGTCAACGTGACATCGGGATGATGTTCGGCTTTCTCTGCCAGCACCGCCACCTGTGTGACGAACGCCAGGCCGCGCATGAATCCCTTCGTGTCGAATGATTTACAGATGCCCGGCCGGCCACCCATATCGATCTCATCCCAGCCGGACAGCTTGCCCAGGTATTCCTGAATCTGCGCTTTGGACAGTGGTGCCATGGTACATGCTCCATCTTGAGGTATGTTTCTGTTCTGTGACTCGTGTATGGCGATCTTATGCGGCCCCACGCGGAGCGACCAACATCCACGCCCGATCGGTGGCGACATGAAGATAACACGATTACGATACCGTCACCGGAAAAGGACACGAGGCCCTGGAGACGCTCAATCATGTCGGAGTACACGCCCGAGAAATCGCATCGTTTTGCGTTTGGTCTCTGGTGCATTCAGAACACCGGGCGCGACCCGTTCGGCGCGGCCACGCGCGAGGACATGTCCGGACTCGAAGTCATCAGTGAACTCGGAAAACGCAATGTTTACGCCTACGAGATGCATGCCGAGGATCTCGTCCCCGCCGAGGCATCGGCCGCCGAGCGCGATCGCATCCTGAATGAGGCCCGCCGGCGGATGGAAGACACGGACATCGCCTGCGTGAACTGCGGGGCTAATGTATTCGGTCATCCCGTCTTCAAGGACGGCGCGCTGACTAACCACGATCCGAGAATCCGGCAGTACGCCCTTCAGCGCTATCTGAATGCCATCGACATCGGGTACGCGGTCGGCTGTCGGCTGACCAACCTCTGGTGGGGACGTGACGGCGGCGAGGTGGATGCCGCCCGCGACCCGCGCGACGCGATTCGCCGGTTGCGCGAGTCGATGAACTACCTGCAGCAGTACATCGATGAGCAAGGTTATGAAGGGTATCGACTGGCCATGGAGCCCAAGCCCAACGAGCCGCGTGGGGATATTTATCTGCCCACCGTCGGCCACGGTCTGGCATTTCTCCAGACGCTGGATAAGCCACAGAACGCGGGCCTCGTCCCGGAGATCGCCCATTGCCGGATGGCGGGGCTGAACGCCTATCACGAGATCGCCCAGGCCCTCGAGGCGGGCAAGTTGTTCGGATGCCATTTCAACGGACAGAAGACGCTTCGATTCGATCAGGACCTGCGCTTCGGTGCCGAGGACCTGAAGGAGAGCTTCTTCGTGGTAAAACTGATCGAGGACAGTGGCTGGGACGGGCCGCGGACCTTCGACGCCCACCCCTACCGGACCGCCGATCGTACCGAGGTCTGTGATTTCGTCGACGGATGCATGCGAACCTACCTGATCCTCAAGGAGAAAGTGGAGCGATTCAACGGCGATCCGGAGATCCAGGGAATCCTGAGTGAGTACGCGACGGGCAATGATGCACCCATCCCCTCGCCGAGCAGCCTTGCAGGCATGACCTTCGATCTCGATGCGCTCGCCGCGAGGCGGTGGCACCACGAGAAATTGGACCAACTGACGCAGGAACTCCTGCTGGGGGTGCGATGAGTCGAAGTCGGCGGAATTCAAGACTGCTCGTGATGGCGTTCATCATTCTCGGCGGATGCAGGGAATCCCCGAATGTGCCGACCACGCAGCCGTTGACGACGCAACCGCTCACGACACGACCGGTCACCGATACCGATGGTTATGCCGCGACAAGCATCCCGGAGGTCGGCCCGCACGGTGGTGCGCTCTTCGCGGTCGGCGCAACGGGCCTGCTGGAATGGCTGCCGAAGGAACGGCGGGTTTACTTCCTTTCGCGCGACCTGGAGCGTGTGGCCCCGGATTCCGTCCGAGCATACGTGGCTCATGAAATCGGCCCTAAACCCCTTGAATTTATGCCCTGCGCACCGACCACCGACGAGGGCGATGCCTGTCTGGAGTACCCTTCGCCGGAGTCGAGCGACGCCGCTGTCGTCATGCGCGTGACGCTGCAGGGGAGGCAAAATATGGTCAAGCTCCTTCCGGGCGAATCCC
>CAZUAQ010000068.1:0-25325 GCA_964618455.1 uncultured Planctomycetales bacterium
TTGCCAGGGCTCGCCGTACGCCTTCATCAGCTTGTGCGTGCGGCGGAGGCGCTTCGGGTCGCGGATGTCGTAGCAGACCAGGTAGCAGCGGCGCATGGGACACCTCAGCGGGTCGTCAGGAATGCCAGCGTCGGCACCTCACCCAGGAGCCACGCGGCGATCAGGCGGGCGTGCAGCATGAGCATGCGGCGGTAGCTCAGACGGTAATCGAACACCGAGTGCGTCACTTCCGTGTCCATGCGGCGGCCATATGCAGCGAAGAACGCCTTACGGCCCGCGTCGGTCAATGCACATCCAGAAGCGGTGTCGAGGAAGTGCCCCTCGGTTAACTCGCCGCGGTTGAATGCCGAGATGGCCACGGAGTCGGCGATCAACGGGCGAAACGGCTCCATGAGATCGAGCGACATCGCGGGACGCCCGGGGCGCGTGGCATGCAAGGCGCCGAGCGTGGGTTCCAAGCTCGCCAATCGGCAGGCCGCGGTGCATTCGTTGGTCAGCATGGAGTAGCCGAAGGACAGAACGGCGTTGATCGGGTCCGGCGGTGGGCGGCGTTGGCGACCGTTGCCGTCGAACCGCGCGGCGATTTCCGTGACACCTTCCTTGAACATGCCCGCGAAGTGCTTGAAGTAGATCGCGGCGGCGTTGCCTTCATGTCCGCGAAGTTCGTCCAACGTCGCAGCTCGACCGGCGGATGTGATGGAATCCTGAAGATCGGCGGCTACGCGGGCCGGCAGATCGGCGTGGTTGCGCATCAGCAGCGTCCGCTGATTGGCGATCTTGGCCACCGTGACAGCGCGGGCCAGTTCAAGCGCCCTTGCAGGCTGATCAAAGACGCGCACCTGAGCGGCACGGACCGCGGCGCTGGTCGGTCCGAGCGGATCCATCATGGCCGTCACCCGACCGGCGGCGGTGAGGAACGCAACAGGTACTTCCTGCTTGGCGAAGACACCCAGCGCTTGCGTCGAAAGCTGAACTGGGCCGACGACCGCGAGCGATTCGATGTTGGCCAGCGGCAGGTCGCGAACGACTGCCCCGTCCTTGTCGGTGATGCGGATGGATTGGCCACGCACGCCAATGCGAATGCCTTCGCGCTGAAGCACGACGTGGATGCCATCGTCGCGCGGCGGCCAGAGCTTGCGGGGCGCCATCTTTTGATCGATGGGCTGCCCGTCAGGGGTCAATGTCGTCAACCGCTGGTGGTTGATCTCATCGGGCAAGCAGATCGGCTGAAGCGAGCAGCGCGGGCAGCGCGGGTCGTTCACCAGCGGCGGCGGCCGCTGCCCCTCGGCCGTGCGCTTGGCCGCTTCGAGTTCCGCGAGCGCTTCGTGCCGTAAGCTGTCATCGACCTCTACGCGAAGACGAAGCCGTTCGGCTGCGTAATAGAGATAGGCTTCGGGCACCGTGTACCCGGTGTCTTCCAGAAGCAGCACTTGGAGGCCGAGCTGCACGTGATCCGTCGGCCAGGGTTCGGGGCCGGGGATCAGCCGCGGCTCCTCCATAAGTTCGTCAACCGCTTCCTCTGGCTGACTGCTGCCGTTACGGCGAGGTCGGCCCTTGCGATATTCGACGGGAACCGCGACGTTGCCGTTGATCTCGGCGAGGTCGAGTGTCGCGGTCAAGCCCAGCCGCTCGCTGGTGAGTACCAGACTCCGAACTAATTGAGGCCGGTCGGGGTCGCCCTCACTCTGTTCAAGCTTCTCGGTCGTTTTGCGCCCGTAGGCCTTTTGCTTCTCGCAGGGCTGGGGTGCGCGCGCGCTGGGCCGATCCACGCGCCGATGTGTGCCCTTACCCTGCTCCGTGTCGGCGCTGGGCGCAAAGACGCCCTCGACGGTCATATAGTAAAAGAGGCGAGGGCAGTAGGCGTGCTCGGCGACGCCGCGAGTTGGCCAGAGTCCGTTTCCCATAAACATTTCATCGGGCGTCAGCAAAGGGATAATGACTTCCGAGGTTCACCCGGCACTAACGCCTCGGGGCATCCCTGCCGCCACTGGTCATATCAATCTGTCAATTAAGAAATTACGGATGAATCAATTGTTCGCTTGACAGGTACCTAACATTACCCTTACGTTCGGGCAGAGCTATGGCGTTAATGTCGGCCGTAATCCAGCCCGGCGCAGACCGGTCCGTCCGGTACAGCCCGCCCTCGCGGGCGTCTTTGAATCAGGAGGACAGCTTGTGGCCAAATCGTTTGACCCACGAAAGGTACTGAAACAAATCGCCAATCCTCTGCTCCGTGAGTTTTTCACCAGGCGTAGCGAGCTCGAGGAAGTCCCATGGGACGATCTCACCGAGCACAAGATCGAGCCCGTGTTCGAAGCGTGGCAGGCCCTTCCCGAACCACAGCAACTGGAGGTGCAGATCATTCTCCGGGACATCAACGAGCTGGCTGATCATCGAGGGATCAGCGTGCTGATCGAGGAAATTAGCTGGCGTTGCCAGGAACGGCTTAAGGAGTTTCAGGCTCAAGTCAGTAGGGCCGACAAGGCCATGTGGGTGTATCTGAATGTCCCGCGGGCCTTTGACGAGGCAGCCATGTTCGCCCGCGCCGATGCGCTGGCAGCTGGCCGTTACTGGGAGAAACGCAACAGCCTGCCACGGCGTCCGATCGTCGTGGTTGAGGCGATGCGTCAGAGGTTGTCGGCAGCATTGACATCCTACTATGGTCCGGCGCAAATGCGCGGGCGGTTCTGTTCGATCGAGCACTACGCCCGCATAGGTGGCGCGGATTACTTCTTTGCCTATCTCGACGACTATCCCGATAAGCAGGTGGTGTTCGATGACAACGGCGAGTCACGTGTCCACTCCGATCGCTATGCATTCGAGAACGTGTTCGTCTACAACCGCGACGACGGTTCGATGGAGATGTACGCGCCGGGCGGAAAGAAAGTGCGAACACCCCTGGAAGCGGCCTTCTGCAAGGCCGTGCTCGATGTAGACGTGGAGCCGGCCGACCCTCTGAGGCCGTCCTACCAGCTGGATCATCTGCTGACGCCGAATTTCCCCCTCCCCACGGATCCTGAGGACCGTGTCGAAGAAGCACGCATCACGCGCATCCGTCTGGCGCCCCGAGGCAGCGGCGGCTACGTCGAGATCAAGGCCGATCCCAAGCGGCATCCCAATGATATTTATCACAAGATCGAGCGATGGCTGAAGTCAGAATGTATCACCCCGGAGGGCACGCGGGTGCTCCAGGTCACGTTTCGGCTGACGTTCCTGCATGAGGGTTCAGGCCGGCAGCCAACGCTGACGTTCGACGTATCGACGCCCGGTTCATGCAATCTGAAAAGCAAGCCGGATGAGCAACGGGAAGTCGGCGAGCGATGTCTGAAGCGCTGGGGTGTGGATAATGACGATGGATGATCTGTTGCAGCTGATCCTCACCGCTGCTGACGATGAGGGGCGGTCGTTTGATCATGCGGAGGTCGCCACGTGGCCGATCGGTGGCATCGATTATTTTTGCAGGCTCGGCGTGCTGCGTATGTCCTCGGGCAGTCTCATGGCGCCTTGCCCCAATTGCAGTGACGGTCATATCGAACCTGTGACCATCCGCGCCGGCCCCGATGGTACCGAACGCTTCTACATCTGGTGCCCGGAGTCGCTTCGGACCGAAGTTGAGCCGGCGACATGTTCCTGTTGGGAAGTCGATCCAGACGGTCTGGCCAGTTTGGTGGCTGAGGCCATGAATCTCAATGGCAAGCCGAAACAGGTCGTCCCGAACCGACTGTGGCGACTGGGTCGGATCCCCTGGCGCGATACGACGCGGCAGGTCGTCTTCGCTCGACGTCTGGTCGAGGCGGACGCCTCATCCATCGCAGTGCATGTCGGGATAGGCGGTCGTGACATTGTGGTGGTTCCGAGGCACGTTCCAGATACTCGGGCCTGGCCTGGGATAGTCCCGGCTGTGATTGTGCTGAGTGACGTCATGTTGTGGGATGACGATCAGCCCGTTCTGGATGTTATGGCGATGGTCGAAGCCGTTGAAACTGCCGACAGTCTCGCCACAACAACCGAAGCGATCGCGCTGGGGCCGACCGGAAAGAAAATGGTTCGGCAACAGGTGAAGGCCGAAATGAAGGGGCAACTCGAGGACGACGTCCTCGTAGCGGTTTACAAGACGTACGGGTCCGTTCGCAAGGCAGCCGAAGCCCTGACGAAGCAACTTGAGCGGACGATCACCAAGGACAAAGTTCAAGGGGCGGTCACTCGGGCCGGCGGAGCGAAGGCCCTGCGCGCCGAAATGGACACTGCTTCCTTCTCAAGATCTGTCGCGTCGCAGCGCCGCGACAGATCAAAAAAAATGGAGCAATACCGCAAGTAATTAAGATCACATCACTTACGTCGCATCCGACACGTCTATCGCTGCCACGTCTCTTTGCGACAACGCGACACCGTGGGCCTCGGTCGAGGCCGTTTCGGCTCATAACCGGGCAGTCAGCGACCGCACCTGCGAGACTCACGACGCGTTGTCGTGACGCAGCCATTGACGTGCGTTCGGATGTCGGGCTCGGGAGCATGACGAGCGGCCTTGAGGCAAAATGGCCCGGTCCCACGACCTTCTCTCGACCCCGTACGCCAAGTCACTCATCAAGATCAAGGCCAGGCAACTCTGCCGTCGCGCCGATTTCAGTTCCTCCGATACGGAGGATCTGCATCAGCAGATGCGACATTACCTGCTGAAGGTCGCCCACTACTTCGATCCGGATCGGGCCTGTTTGGAGACATTCGTCGCCCGGGCGTTGGACTCGGCGGTGGCGATGATTCTGCGCGATCGGCGGCGCGTTAAGCGCCGGCTGGATCTGGAGTGCATTTCTCTCGAGGGCTCGCTCTGCGCGATGGAGGAGGATCCGACCTGCCTGTGGTCGCTCTTGTCGCCCGACGATCAGACGCGCCGCACCGGCAACGCGCCGCAGGATCCTCTCGAGGAGATGGAGCGAGAGGAGGCTTTCGCGCATGCGATGAGTCGGCTGCATGACGACGATCGCGCCATTGCCGAACTGGTGGGCCTGTACGGCAAGGCGGGTGCCGCCCGGCGCTACGGCGTCTCTCGCCGCCAGGTGGACCATGCGCTGCGTCGGATGCGGCGACATTTCGAGGCGGCCGGTCTGGGCCACGATTGAGGCGGACAGCGCTTCGTTTTTCGGCATACATATCCAGAGCCGGACGTTCGGCGGGTTCCTGCTGCGGACAGGGAGGTCAGCGGCAGGGCCCGCTCCGAATGTCGACATCGATCGCCACACCGGCCCAGGGAGGCAACGCCATGTTCACCGACACGTACCGGTTCACGTTCGACAGTGCGATACCGCTGGCCGAGGCCGAGGAAACGCTGCAACTGACGATTCTCGCGGCCGAGGGACTGTTCGGCGAGGCCGCCGTGCGGATGAACCTGAATTATCACGTCGTCGCCCGCCGGCGCATGTTCATGTTCGACGGCTCGACCGACGTGGGCAACGCGATCATTCGCATGTTCACAGCGTTGTTGATCCGTGCGTACGGTCGGGATCAGTTCACGGTCCGTCGCGTGGGCGCCGCGGAACCGAGGGAGAAAGCAGCGTAATGACCGATTCCATCACGACCGACAAAAATGTTCTGACTTTCTCGGCATTAAACATTTTCCGCAACTGCCCGCGGAAGTATCACCTTCGCTACCAGGAACATCTGCGCCGTCCCGAACGGCCGGAGGCCCTGGCCTTCGGCAGCGTGATTCACGGCGCCCTGGAGCACTGGTACCGCAACGTTCATGACGAGAATCGCCTGCTGGCCGTGCTCGATCTCATCGACGATCAGTATCCCGATCGAGATCACGACGAGGGGCAGCGTCATCTTTGGCACCTGACGCGGGCGATGATCGAAGGGTACGCAGCCCGTTACCCCGAGGAAACTTTCGATATTGTCGAAATCGAGAAGGAATTCACTGCCGACATTCGCAATCCCGAGACCGGCCGCCCCAGTCAGACGTTCGTCATGGCCGGCAAAGCGGACGGCATTGTCCGGCTCGAAGGTGAACTGTATCTGCTCGAACATAAAACAGCATCATCGATCACCGCCGATTACCTCGACAAACTGTGGACCGACACGCAGATCGCGTTGTATTCGCATTATCTGCGCGAAATCGGCTATCCGATCGTCGGCGTCATCTACAACATCCTGCTCAAAACTCGCCTGAAGCAACGAGAAGGTGAGACGCTCGAGGAGTACGAGATCCGTAAGGCAACTCTGGCCGCCAAGAACAAATCAGGGCGATCCACCGCCCAGCGCCAGCTGCCGGAGACAGACACCGAGTTCCGCGCCCGCCTGGCGGAGTGGTATGGCAAACGAGAAGCATTCCACCGTGAACGCATTTATCTCTCCGCCGATCGCATGGCCATGCTTCAGGAGGAGGTTTGGGAGATCACGCAGCAGTATCTCGACGCCCGCCGGCGCGGCAAGTGGCTGCTGAACACATCGCATTGTTTCGCGTTCCAGCGGGCGTGTGACTACCTGCCGCTCTGCCAGACGGGATTCAGTCCGAACGTGCGGGACAACCTGTACGAGATCGCGCCGCCCCATGAGGAACTGGCCGAAGTCACCGTCGGCGCGACCGACGACACGTTTTAACGGAGACCACGACATGAGCATTGCACTGCCGACGGAGAAGACGACGCCGACACTCGATCTATCCTCTAAAACCATTTTGGTGTACGGCTGTCAAAAAATTGGGAAGAGCGAAATGGCGTCGCAGTTTCCCAACGCGCTCTTCTTCGAGTGCGAGCCGGGCCTCGGCGAACTCTCCGTCTACAAGGTGCCCACCTACACGTGGCCCGACCTGCTGGACGCGTGCAAGCTCGTCGCGGCCGGCAACCACAACTTCAAAACGGTCGTCATCGACACGATCGATAACGCGTTCAAGTACTGCAGCGACTACATCAACGCCAAGCACAACGTCGAGTACGAGGGCGATCTCGCCCACGGCAAGGGCTGGGCCTTCGTCAAGAACGAATGGCATCGCGTGCTCACACGGCTGGCCAGCCTGCCGGTCGGACTCGTGCTCATCAGCCACGCGGTGGACAAGCGCATCGAGACGCGCACCGGTGAATACACCAAGACGCAGCCTTCGCTGCCGGATCGGGCCCGCCAGGTGGTGCTCGGCCTGGTCGACATGATCCTCTTCTGCGACACGATCGCGAAGAAGGATGAACAGGGCAACATCACCGTCCAGCGCGTGATCCGCACCAAACCCCATCCCACGTGGGAGGCCGGTGATCGCACCGGACGTCTGCCGGAGACGCTGCCGCTGGATTTCCACGCGTTTGCCGCCTGCTTCCAACCGAACACTCCCGCGGGCCGGGAACGTCCCGAGCCTGCCCCGTCCGCCCAGACGAACAATCCGTCCTCGAAAAAGGAGTAGACACCAATGACAGATGGAAATGTCACGCACCAACCCGAACAGACGTTCGCGCCGCCGGCGCCCAGCGACAACGGCCAGGCGTTCGGTGGCGGCCACGAGGCCACGGCCGACAACGATCTGAGCGACTTCGATCACGCGTACGACGCGGCGGAAGCGGCCTCCGGCGCCGAGGTCCCCGACGGCAAGTACCAGGTGCGCGTGGAGCGCGTCGACCTGACCCACAGCCAGGCCGGCGATCCCATGCTCAAGTGGGATCTGATCGTCCTGTCGGGGCAGTACACCGGGCGTCATGTGTTCAAGAACGCGGTGATCACGCAGAAGTCGATCCCCTTCGTCAAGGGCGATCTGAAGACGCTGAACGTGCAGCTGCCGAAGTTCAGCGAGCTGCCGAACCATCTCGAGGGGCTGCTCGACAAGACGCTCGAGATCACCAAGCGCACCAAAGGCGAGTACACGAACGTGTATTTCAACCGGCGCATCGATGTCCTGGCCGGTCCGGACGCCGACGCGATGCCCGGTGAACCGAATCCTTTCTGATGCCCCGTCTGGCGCGGATGGGCGCTGGCTCCGATTCTCCCCCCGATCGGGGCATCGTCTGTCTGTCGTGGGGCCGCCCCTGGCCCTGGGTTTCGGCTCAGGGTCGGGGGTCGGCTTTTTGCCATGGAGGGCAGGGACGGGATACATCCCATGGATTTTACCGTTGTGATCGATACGCGCGAGCAGGCACCCTACAGCTTCGCCTGCGCGTCGATCCGCCAGAAGCTCGACGCCGGCGATTACGCGGTCCTGGGCGCGGAGGACCGGATCGCCGTTGAACGGAAAAGCCTGTCTGACTTCGTGAAAACCATTATTCACAGTGCGGGTCGCTTCCGGCGCGAACTGGCGAAACTGAGCACGTATGACTTTGCCTGCGTGGTGGTCGAGGCGGACCTGGACAGTGTCCTGCGTGGTCTCCGTCAGGCGGAGCTTCGGCTGGTCATGCCCACAGCCGTGCTCGGGGCCGCCCTGCATATCGCCATTCACCACAACGTGCCTGTGTACTGGTGTGGCAGCCGGCAGGCGGCATGCGCGTTCACCGAGGCGTATCTGCGGATGGCCACGCGTGAGCTGCTCGCCCGCCAGGCGGAGGGGACGTCATGAGCACCACCCTCCACGGCACCGTCACGCGGACGTACTACAGCGACGCGCAGTTCACGGCGGGGGTGCTGACGACGGACGACGGTGATCGCGTTCGGTTTCGGGGCAAGTTCTACGCCGCCGAAGGCGATCGCCTGGCCGCGGTGGGCCACTGGACCGTGGATCCGAAGTATGGGCACCAGTTCGAGATCCAACAGCTCGATTACGACCTGCCCCAGACACGGGAGGGATTGATCCAGTACCTGGCCAAGCATCCGGCGTTCACCGGGATCGGCGAACGCACCGCCGTGAAAATCGTCGACACATTGCGCGACGGTGAGGATCTGGCCACAGTGCTGCGCGACCGCCCCGATGCGCTGGTGGCTGCAGGCGTCCCCAGGAAGACGGTGAACACTCTGGCCGACGTGTGGACCCGTCACGCCGGCGAGAACGCCGTCCGCTCGTACCTGGCCGGTTTCGGTCTCACACCGCATCAGATGGACATATTGCTGACAAAGTTCGGCACCAGCATCGTCTCCATGCTCAAGCATGATCCATACCTGCTGATCAAACATCTTTCCGGGTACGGATTCAAGAAGGTCGATCAGATCGCCCTGAAGCTCGGTGTTCCGAAGGCGCATCCCGGCAGGATCGAAGCGGCGATCGCGTACTGCCTGGTCGAGCAGGTCGGCAACGGGCACACCTGGACCTCCGGCGCCGAGCTCGTCGACCAGGCGAATGAAATCTTGACCATTGATACGCTCGATAGTCGGGATTTGATTCAGCAGGCGGGGCAGCGTCTGCTCGCCCAAGGGGACATTCTGGCCGAGAGGGTTGCCGTCTCGCTGCCGAGCCTGCACCAGGATGAACAGTATATCCATCACCTCTTCGCCGCGCATGCGTGGCAGTCTCCGGCACATGACATCCCCACGACCGATGAAGAAGGTCTCGGTCCCGACCAGCAGGAGGCATTCGCCACGGCGCTGACCAGCCGAATGGCCGTGATTTCGGGCGGTGCGGGGGTTGGAAAAACATTTACGGTCGCCCGTCTCGCTCGCCGTTTCCTCGAAGCCGGGCTCAGTATTGCCCTTTGTGCGCCCACGGGCAAAGCGGCCAAACGGATCGAGCAGCTGCTCGGACGGCACGACGTCGACCTGAAGGCATCCACCATCCACAGGCTGCTCGGCTACAACGGCATGCGCTTCGGCGATGCCCAGATCACCGACGACGTGGTCATCGTGGACGAGGTGTCCATGGTCGACGTCCGTCTGATGGCCGAATTGCTCCGTCACATCGACCTTGAGCAAACGCAACTCATTCTGGTCGGCGATCACAACCAGTTGCCCCCGGTCGGCCCGGGCAACGTCCTGCGTGACATCATTCAGCATCAGCTTGTACCGACCACGGTGATGACCCAGGTCCATCGCCAGGCGGGCGTCCTGAAAACGAACAGCATGCGTGTCCTGGAAGGTGTCGTCTCTCCCTCTGTGGAGGACGATCAGTCCCGGTGGATTCTGATCGATCGATTTCGAGACGCTCACGTCATCCAAAATTACGTGCGCGATCTGATGCTCGATCACATCCCTGCGCGGCTCGGGTTCGATCCCGTCCGCGACGTCCAGATCATCACCCCGGAGCATCGCGGTGTGCTCGGCACGCGCTCGCTGAATGCCATGATGCAGTATCTGCTATCCGGCCAGGTGGAAGGGCGGTTCACGGTCGGCGACAAGGTGATCCAGACGCGCAATGACTACGAGCTGGGCGTGATGAATGGCACGATCGGCTTCGTGAAGGAGATCGATAAGAAGGGGGTGGTCGTCGCGTTCGAAGGCGCGGGTCGCATTGCCATGGAGTGGTCGAAGGCCAAGGCGCTGGAACTGGCGTTCGTGTTGACATGCCACAAAGCGCAGGGCAGTGAATTCCCCTGCTGCGTCGTCCTCTGCCACAAGTCGCACTTCTTCGCCGATCGCAACTGGCTCTACACGGCGGTCACCCGGGCTTCGCACACCTGCATCCTCATCGGCGATAGCTACGGTCTGCGGCGCGCGGCCAGGCAAGTGCGGAATCTGAGCAGACGAACATTGTTAAGTCGGTGGGCAACGCAGAAGCAACACATTGAAGTACCGGAGGTCATGTCATGACGCGCATGGATGCTCATCCCTTAAAGCCGATCGATCGCTTAGCCTTGCTGGAATGGCTCGAAGGCAACTGCGAACGCGATCGTGTCGCGCTGCTCTATCCGAAGGGCAAACAGGGACTATCTCCCGGCTGGGTGGTCGGTACGGAAGATGTCCAACGGGCGATCCGCGCGTATCGCCAGGGCACGCTGGCTGAGGAGACGTTCGCGTCCACCACGAAGGACGGCAAGCCCTATCGCATCACAAAGGCCCAGCGTCTGGGTCTCGTTCCCCATCGCAACGGTCTCGTGCTGATCTTCTGTGTCGATCTGGACGATCACGGCGACGACGGCGGCACCGTGCATCTGGCCCAGGCGATCAACCGCTTCTTCGGCGCGCAGCCGCTGACGTTCACATCGAAAGGTGGCAAGGGACTGCACTGTTTCCTGCGGTTGACCGAGCCGATGGAGGCCAAAGCGTTCGTCGCGTGGGCGAAGGCGTGGGGCTTCAACCGCCAGGGGGCGCCGGAGCTCTTCCCGAAGACCGAGAAGAACACGCAGGCGTGGCTGCCCAACGCGCCGAACGAACATGGTGGCGATCGATATGTCAGCGGAACCTTCGAGTCGTGTAAAGTATCGAAGCTGCCCGAACCGCCTTCGGTACGGCTATCGTCGGCCACATTGGATTTTCTGCGGGGATTCGTCCGCCAGCCCGGACGCAATGATGCCCTCAATAAGGCGGCGTATGAACTCGGCAAGCATCGTGTGCCGCGCGACGAAGCCCAGCGGCTGTGCCTGCAGGGCGCCCGTCTCTGCGGCCTGGAGCAGGAAGAGCCGGCCCAGACGCAGACCACGTTCGACAGCGGCTACAACGCCGGCATGGCCGCGCCATCGCCCACAGCCTCCTCAGGAAATGGTGATCCGAAAGTCATCCGTTTTCGGCGTCTCGACGGCATCGGCAACGGTGAGCGCTTCATCGATAACTTTGGCCAGCAGGTCCGCTACAGCCACGAGCTCGATAAATGGATGGTCTGGACGAACAAGCGCTGGTCGCTGGACGGCCAGGTGCAGGTCGAGGCCATGGCCAAGAAGACGGCCCGTTTGATTCTCCAGGAAATGCAACTGGCGCTCGACGAAGCGCGGAGCGCTGGCGCCGATGATGACGAACTCCAGAAGATCGAAACGTCGTATCGCAAGCATCAGCTGTCGGCAGCCCGAGTTAACGGTGTGCGCGATACGCTGAAGATGGCCCAGTCCGAACCGGGCGTGAAGGTGCACATCAGCCAGATCGATGCCGGTCAGATGCTGTTCAACGCCTACAACGGCACGGTGGACCTGACCACGGGTCGTATGCATGCCCATCAGCGCACCGATGGCATCACCAAACTGGCCCGGGCGTGTTACGACCCGAAAGCAGCGTGTCCCCGGTGGGATGCGTTCCTGACACGGATCTTCGCGGGAGACACCGAGCTCATCGCCTTCATCCAGCGGGCCATCGGCTATTCGCTCACCGGCGATGTCGGCGAGCAGTGCCTGTTCTTCCTGTACGGCACCGGGCAGAACGGCAAGTCGGTGTTCATCCAGGCGCTGCTGCACGTCATGGGAGAATACGCTCAGAAGGCGCCCACCGAGATGATCATGAAGCAGGATCGATCCAACGCCGGCAGCGCGACGCCGGACATGGCTCGTCTGCGCGGTGTTCGTCTGGCGGTCACCGCCGAGCTGGAGGAGAACCAGCAGATGGGCGAAGCCCGGGTGAAGGATCTTACCGGCGCCGATCGCATCGTCGCGCGTCCCCTGTATCGCGATCCGGTCGAATTCGACCCCACGCACAAGCTGTGGATCTACGGCAATCACAAGCCATTGATCCGAGGAACCGACGAGGGCATCTGGCGACGCATCCGACTGATTCCCTTCACCGTGACGATTCCCGACCGGGAGAAGGATCCGCATCTGCTCGACAAACTGCGCGCCGAACGTGACGGCATTCTTACCTGGGCCGTCAACGGTTGCCTGGCATGGCAGCGGTCGGGCCTGGGCGCACCTCGCGCGGTGGCGGAGGCCACGGAGGCGTATCGCCATGAGAGCGACCGTCTGGGCGCCTTCCTGGAGGAATGCTGCGTCATCCATGAGTACGTACGGACGGGCAAGCAGGAGGTGTATGCCGCTTACGAACAGTGGTGTCATGACTCGGGAGAACGACCCATGAGTAAGAAACGACTCGGTCAGCAGTTGGTGGAGCGCGGAATTCAAGAAGGTCGGAGCATGCATGAACGGCACTGGGTTGGGATCGGATTACAGGCAGAAGGTGGATTGCTTAACAATCCATGACACATGCATGACACATTATGACACGTTTTTTTCAAACGTGTCATGCCTTAACTCGCTGCAGGAAATAGGCTTATGGATTGCATGACACATATGACACATTTTCCCGGAAAGTCGCACACGCGTGCGCGCGGGCGCGCGCGAATGGAAGAGAAAGTTACTGAAAGTAGCGTCATATGTGTCATCGGGAGGCAGGCTGGAATGCAAGTAATGATCATCAAAGGAGTTACGTGCATGACACATTCTGAAAAATGTGTCATGGATCTGTCATCGGTTATGAGGTCGAGACATGGAGGCTGCCAGAATGGCAGCGCAATATGGTAAATTAGGTACTTCCGGAAGAATAGAGAAGGCTTTTCGCCCCGGGAACAGCCGCGCTATACCTTTGAATTGGTCGCAGATGAAAAACCGTCCCTCACACCCGTTGCATGGAGGCAACGCTCATGAAGATTGTGAAGCGCAAGACACAGGATGTCCGTCCGTACGAGAACAATCCCCGTCACAATGATGCCGCCGTGGATGCCGTGGCGCGTTCGCTCCAGGAGTTCGGCTGGCGTCAGCCCATCGTCGTGGACGAAGAGGGCGTCATCATCGTCGGCCACACCCGGTGGAAGGCGGCCCAGCAGCTCGGGCTGACCGAAGTACCGGTGCATGTGGCCACCGACCTGACACCGGAGCAGATTCGCGCGTATCGCATCGCTGATAACCAGACGGCCACGCTGTCGGAATGGAATGTCGATCTGCTGCCGATCGAACTGACGGCGCTGCAGGAGGCCGAGTACGACCTCGAGCTGCTCGGCTTCGGCGAGGATGCGTTGAAGTCGCTGCTCGCACCTGCGGGCAATTCCGGGCTCACCGATCCCGACGACGTGCCGGAGCCCCCGGACGATCCCGTCTCCCAGCGGGGCGACATCTGGGTACTGGGCAACCACCGGCTGATGTGCGGCGACAGCGGGTCCGTGGAGGACTTGGACCGGTTGCTGGACGGCGCGATCATCGACCTGGTGAACATGGATCCACCTTACAACGTGAAGGTGGAACCGCGCAGCAACAATGCCATCGCCGCCGGGCTGTCCAGCTTCGCCAACACGCATCATCAGAACTTCGATGTGAAACGTCATCCCGAGAAAGCCCAGGGCACGCACAAGAAGATGCGGGCGAAGGATCGGCCGCTGGAGAATGACTTCGTCACGGACGAGGCGTTCGACGAGATGCTTCTGGCCTGGTTCTCGAACGCGTCACGTGTGCTCAAGCCGGGCGGCTCCTTCTACATCTGGGGCGGGTACGCGAATCTCGGCAACTATCCCGGGCCGTTGAAGGCGGCGGGATTGTACTTCAGCCAGGGGATCGTCTGGGACAAGATGCACCCGGTGCTGACGCGCAAGGACTACATGGGATCGTTTGAAATTGCGTTCTACGGTTGGAAAGAAGGGGCCGGGCATCACTTCTACGGCCCGAACAACGCCACCGACCTGTGGCACGTGAAGAAGGTCAACCCGCAGAACATGATTCACTTGACGGAGAAAGCTGTGGAACTGGCCGCGCGCGCGATCGAATACTCCTCGAAGCCCGGCGAGAACGTGCTGGACCTGTTCGGTGGCAGCGGCTCGACGTTGATCGCGGCGGAGCAGACGGGACGGAAGGCCTACCTCATGGAGCTGGACCAGGCGTACGCCGACGTGATCTGCGACCGGTACCAACGGTTCACCGGCCAGCCTGCCGTGCTCGAGCGCACCGGCACGTCGCCCATTCCCATGAAACCGTGCGAGGAGAACATGCGATGATGAGCCGACTGGAGAACAGCGTGTACGTCCGGTGGTATGACCGAAGCAACGCCCCGGGGGAAGCCAGGGCGTGCGAGGAGAACGGGAAGTGATGTCAGTCCGCCTGTGGACATTCTGCCAGAGCGAAGTACTCCGTCATGGCATCGAGATGCACACTGCCTGTGGCCGCATGATTCTTCCGGGAGCGGGTGTCGATGATCCCGCGCTCCTTGAGAAAGTCCAGCGCCACCGCCACCTGCGTCCACGGCAGCTCCTCGTGCGTGGAGAGCATCTCGAGCGTGAACCCCTCCGTGAGTTCCTCGGCGGCATGAGCGATTCGTTCGAAGGCCGCCCGTGGACAGCGATGCGTGTAGTCCCGCTCCGGCCGGTCCGGGAAGGCGACGATCCGCTCGAGATGATCGTCGATCACCCGGAAGGCCACGTCGCGCGATTCGGCTCGTCGCACCATGGCTCAGCCGTCCTTTCCGGCGAAGGTGAACATCCCGCGCTCGCCCTTGGCGAACCGGCTGTCATTGCCCTTGACCTTGATCTCGCGGGCGATGGCGGCGTACAGCGTGTTGGCCGGGGTCTTGCCGCCGGGGCTGGACCACAGGCCGCGATCCGCCATGGTGTCGATGAGCGTCTTGCAGTTCATGGGTTCGCCCATGTCGGCGAGCACCTCGGCGGCAGCGTCCAGGGCGCTGCGCTTCCCGTTACGTGGGCCCTGTGTGGCACCGTGTTCGCCCGTGTCGCGTTGTTTCGGCGAGGCGGTCCCGGTGGTCGCCTTCCCGCGTTTATTCGCCTTGGGGGCGGACGCACCGTCGGGTTCGACCGTAGCCTCTTCCGCCTCCACGCGATCCGGCTCAGCCGGCAGGCGCTTCCGGAGGCGCTGGGCGCTCTTGATCCGGATCGCCTTGCCGGTCTTGGCACTCTCGCCGTTCCAGCCGCCGTGCTCGTTCTCGCTGACGACCACCACCGGGACGAGATTCTGGCCGACCTTCACGAGGTAGGTGGCTCCGATTTCGACATTGTTCTTCTTCATGATAAGTCTCCTTCGTTAAGCGTGCTTCTCCGATCCACCGTGGATCGGAAGTGTGTCGTTCTCATGCCTGACGCCTCATCGGGCGTCGTCGTACGCCTCCAGCGCGTCGTCGATCTCCGTGTTGAAGCCCGCGAGATGCTCGCGCAGATAGCGAACGGCGTTGTCGTTGATGTCGCTGTAGTCACCGTCGAGGATGTCCCGGAGCTGCTCGGTGATGGCGTCGCCCAGATCGGCGTACGCTCGGGCGAAGCGCAGCAGATCGTCGGCGTCGGCCCCGCGAAGGCCCTCGTCGTCGGACATCGCGTCGAAGGCGGCGCTGCGCCCCGCGTCGTAGGCGGCCTGCAGGGCCTTCGTGATGCTCTGGACCGACACCTCGTGGAAATCGAGGCTGTCCATGTTGCGGGGCTCGAGCGTCTCGATGGAAAGGATCCGGCGGGCGATGTCTGCGAAAAGATCATTCTGCTTCGTGGCGTCCATGGTTCGTGCTCCTCGGTATTCGGGGTCTCGCGTTCAAATGGCCTCGTTCAGAAACTTTTCAATGTCGCTCGGTTCGCGGTTGGAGATGAAGGCCAGCGTGTCAATCAGCCGGCGGCGGACCTCGCCGACGTCGCCGGCGCGTCCCCAGTTGGTCGGATCGGCCTGGGCCTCTTCGGCGTGGCGATCCAGTTCCATCCGCAGGCAATCCATGAGGCGGGCGATGTCGTCGGCGTGTCGGGCGTAGGCGTCTCGGGCGGTGCGTGGCGTGGCGTTCGAGCGTGTCATGGTCGTCTCCTTTCGGGCTTCGTTGAACCACACATGATGTACCTCATGTTTTGGCGAGAAGGAAGGCAAATCCCTCTTATTAATGCACTTCGGGCGAGATTCTTCGAGACGCCGTTCGGTGTCACCGGAATCCCGTTCAAAGGGGCAGCGATTCAGGCCACACTGGAAGGAGGTTCGCATGACGCGTCGCTCGCCGCCTAGCGCGACCGGAGGGGCGGAACCCGCCCGCGCCTTCGATCCCTCTTCGCTATCTATTCCGGTGGCGGCCAAGCTGCTCGGTGTGGAAGAGTCAATCCTGCAACGGCATGTGGACCAGGGGTTTCCGCTCAACCCGGACGGCACGATGAACCTCGTCCACTACGCCGCCTGGCTGAACGGGACGGATGGAGGGAATGATGGCGCTTGATGTTCGCCAGCTGACGCCGACCGAACTGATCCGATTGGTGAATTCCACACCGATGGGACCGGTGCTCAATGCGCCGAAGATCAATCGGCAGATGAACGAAGCGGGTTACCGCATCGCCGCGCCGAACAGCAACGGCAAGCGGATCAACCTGGTGCGGTATGTGGGATGGCTGGCCAAGCAGCGTGAACAGCCGGCGCGAGCCACCGTCAGCTATGCCGAGCGCAAGGAGCGCGAGGCGGCCCGCAACCTGGCCAAGAGCCGCGCCGGCCGTGACATCGGAACGCTGCCGGAAGTGGCCGATCCGGCACGACGGGAGCAGAGTGTCCGATCCTTTCGGTCGTTCTGTGAATCCTACTTCCCATCCGCTTTCAGTCTCGCATGGTCGGACGATCATCTTCAGATCATCCGGAAGATCGAACGGGCGGTGCTCCAGGGCGGCTTGTTCGCTTTCGCCATGCCGCGCGGATCGGGCAAAGCGCTGGCCCTGGACACCCCGCTCCCGACGCCGACGGGGTGGACGACCATGGGAGACGTCGCGGTGGGGGACGTGCTGTTCGACGAACGGGGTCGGCAGTGCCGCGTGACCTTCGCCACGGAGGTGATGCACGATCGTCCCTGTTATCGCGTGACCTTCAGCGACAGCGCTTCGATCATCTGTGACGCGGATCACCTGTGGACGGTGCACGATCGATATTCCCGACGGAATCCGCTGACCTGCCGGACGGCGGACATGGTGGACTCTCTCTGCATGACGAAGGGAGTAGGGCGATTCGTGCTTCCGGTGACCGATCCGCTTGTCACGACAGCCGGGACCATCGAGTCATCGATTCTGGCTGCCTCGAGGGCCACGGCAGGTGTTCCGCGCATCATCACCGCCATCGACCCGGTATCGTCCGTTCCCGTGCGCTGCCTGCAGGTCGATGCACCATCCCATCTCTATCTTGCCGGTCGAAACATGGTACCGACCCACAACACCACGCTGGCCCGCGTGGCCGGTCTGTGGGCGGTGTTGTACGGCCACCGTCCTTATGTCTGCCTGATCGGATCGGCTGAAGATCAGGCCAAGTCGATGCTCGAATCCATCAAGCGCGATCTGCTGGGCAACGATCTGCTGCTGGCCGACTTCCCCGAGGCGATCTATCCCATCCGCAAGCTGGAGAACAATGCCCGCCGCCAGATCGGCCAGTTGTGCAACGGGGCACCGACCTACATCACCTGGTCGGCCGACAAACTCGTCATGCCCACGGTGGCCGATTCTCCCTCGGCCGGCTCGATCATCACCGTGGCGGGCCTCGACTCGAACATCCGCGGTCAGCAGCACACCAAGATGGACGGCACCATCGTGCGACCCTCGCTGGTGATTCTCGACGATCCGCAGACCCGGCAGTCGGCCGCCTCGCTGACGCAGACGCGCCATCGCCTGGCCATTCTCAACGGTGACGTGCTGGGTATGGGCGGCCCCGGCGTGAAGATGGCCGGGTTCATGACCTGCACGAAGATCTATCATGACGATCTGGCCGACCAGATTCTCGATCGGGAGCGCAATCCCGACTGGCAGGGCGAGTGCACCCGGATGATCTACAGCTTTCCGACCTCGTCGAAAGCCGAGAAGCTCTGGGATCGGTACGCCCAGATCCGCGCCGAAAGCCTGCGCGCCGACGGCGACGGGGCGGAAGCCACGGCGTTCTACCGCAAGCATCGCGCGGCCATGGACGCGGGGGCGGTCGTGGCCTGGCCGCAGCGCTACAACGAGGATGAGATTTCGGCATTGCAGCATGCGGTGAATCTCAAGCTGCGCGACGAGGAGGCGTTTCTCGCGGAATATCAGAACGAGCCGCTGACCGAGCAGAGCGAAGAGGACATCCTCACGCCGGACGAGGTGGCGGAGCGCTTCAACGGTCGATCGCGCGGTGTCGTCCCGCAGCCCGCCGTCTGCCTGACCGCCTTCATCGACGTACACGACAAGCTGCTGTACTACCTGGTGGCGGCCTGGGAGCCGGATTTCACCGGGACCGTGATCGACTACGGCACCTGGCCCGATCAGAAGCGGATGCACTTTACGATGCGGGACGCGAAACGCACGCTGGCGACCGTCCATCCTCATGCCGGGGTTGAAGGGGCGGTGCAGGCGGGTCTCGAGGAACTGGCGGGAACGCTGCTCGCGCGGGCGTGGAAACAGCATGAAGGCGTGGCCCGCATCGAACGGCTGCTGATTGATGCTGGCTATCTTCCCGGTGTCGTGGCCAACCTCTGCCACAAGCTGCCCGGTTCGATCATGCCGTCGAAGGGTGTGGGTATTCGGGCGGGTCACAAGCCGATGGCCACCTACCGCCGCAAGCCCGGCGAGCGGCACGGCCATCATTGGGTCGTGCCCAACGTCTCACGGACGCGCGAGGTGCGTCACGTCCAGTTCGACACCAACTACTGGAAGACCTTCGTGCACGCCCGCCTGGCCACGGCGCCCGGCGATCGCGGGTCGCTGACATTGTTCGGACGCTCGGCCAACGAGCATCGGCTCATCGCCGATCACATCGCCGGATCCGAGGTCAGCACGCCCACCGAAGGGCACGGCCGCCTGGTCCGCGAGTGGACCATCCGCCCGTCGCGGCCGGACAACCACTGGTTCGACTGCCTCGTCGGGGCGGCCGTGGCGGCATCGATGAGCGGGATCCGACTCGGTGTGGAGAAGGATGATGCGCGACCGGTGCCGACCCGGGTGCGGTTGTCGGAGATTCAGCGGAGGAGGAAGTAGCCATGGCGGAATCCCTATCAGAGCAGCAGCAGGCGCGCGGTCTGGAATGTCCCCGGTGTGGATGCCGGCATTTTCGCGTGGTCTATACGCAGCCGCGAGCGGGCTACATCCTGCGTCGGCGCGAATGCCGGTACTGCGGTCGGCGGATCACCACGCGTGAACAGACCGTCTGCCGGCCATCCTGAACCGGCCCATCTCCATATATGGAACAATCTGCCCCTCATCCCTAAATGACTGACCATGCATCGCATTCTCGGCATACATACCCAATATCCAGCGGGATGGATCCCGCGTCGGTATCGCGGATGGAACCGGTATGCCCGAGGACCTGAGCCAAGCCATTGAGACCAACGCCGAGGGCCCGAAGAAGGCTTCCGGCGACTCCGGCGCCGTCGAGCAGCATCCGATCGCCGATCAGATCACCGCCGACAAGTACCTGGAGTCGAAGAAGGCTGCGCGCAATCCCGGTCTCAGCATCAAGCTCACCCAGATTTCTCCGGGAGGGACGACATGATCTGGCCCTTCCGTAAAACCGGTTCTCCGCGCCGGTCGCCGCCGCGTCTGCTGCGGGCGCGTTTCGATGCCGCCCAGACCACGTCGCAGAACGCGCGGCACTGGGCCATGGCGGATGCCCTTTCGGCCGACGGCGCCGTGTCCCCCGACGTCCGCAAGACGCTGCGCGAGCGGGCCCGGTACGAGGTGGCGAACAACAGTTATGCCAAGGGCATCGTGTTGACGCTGGCCAACGACTGCATCGGCACCGGCCCGCGCCTGCAGTTGCTCACGGACGACGATGCCACCAATCGCCGCGTGGAAGCGATGTTCGCCGAGTGGTCGCGCGCCGTGCGCCTCCCCGAAAAGCTGCGCACCATGCGGATGGCCAAGAGCACCGATGGCGAGACCTTCGGCCTGCTCACCGACAATCCCCACATCGATTCACCGGTCAAGCTGGATCTTCGGCTGATCGAAGCCGATCGCGTGGCCTCCCCGGTGGATGCCCTGCTGAACATCGGCGAAGACATTGACGGCATTCGCATCGATTCGTTCGGCAACCCGATCACGTACACGATTCTTCGTCAGCATCCCGGCGATCCGGTGCGGTGGAACATCAGCTACGACGTCGTCCCCGCCCGTGCCATGGTGCACTGGTTCCGCGCCGATCGGGCGGATCAGCATCGCGGCATTCCGGAACTGACGTCGGCGCTGTCGCTGTTCGCGGATCTGCGCCGGTACACGCAGGCGGTGATCGCCGCGGCGGAAACGGCGGCGGATTTTGCGGCGGTGCTGTTCACCGATGCCCCGGCCAACGGCGAAGCCCAGCCGCTCGAGCCGATGGATGTGGTCGGACTCGAGAAGCGCATGGCGACGGTGCTGCCGGACGGTTGGCGTTTGGGCCAGATCGATGCCAAGCAGCCCGGCACCGGATACGGCGAGTTCAAGCGCGAGATTCTCAACGAGATCGCCCGCTGTCTGAACCTGCCGTTCAACATCGCCGCGGGCAACAGCGCCGGCTACAACTACGCCTCGGGGCGCCTCGATCATCAAACGTACTTCAAGTCGATCCGCGTGGAGCAGGCGCACCTGGCCGAGACGGTGCTGGATCGCATTCTTCGCGCGTGGGTCGACGAGGCGATGCTCACCACGGAACTGGCGCCGCTGCGCCGGCTCTCCGGCGTTCCCCATCAGTGGTTCTTTGACGGGACCGAGCATGTGGATCCGGCCAAGGAGGCGAATGCCCAGGCCACACGGTTGGCGAGCAACACCACCACGCTCGCCGCCGAGTATGCCCGCCAGGGCAAGGACTGGGAGACCGAGCTGCGTCAGCGGGCCAAGGAGCAAGTCTTAATGAAGGAGCTTGAGTTGTTGCCACCAACGCTGGGCGAACCGGATGGTCAGAAGGAAGCATCGAGGGATAGTGAATCATCGGTTGTCGAGTGAACGGTCCAAATGTGCGATCGCGCGACTTAGCTTGTCTCGCTCCTTTTCGGTCAGATTCGCAGCAGTCAATGCACGAACCTCGCGCAGTGCCCGTCGCAGTTCCTCGACGCCGTCTGTAAGGCCGTTGGAGGGCCAATGAGGCAGGAGTAACCGGAGTGCATGAAGTTCACGGCGCTCGCACCACGCATCGATAAGCTGAGAAACAGTACCGTTTACATCGAACTCTGAGGCCATGTGAAAGATTATTTCACACTTCGTTGAGCTGAGCAAGATCACAATGACACAAGCAGGAACGTCGAACGCAAGCACGCCGCCTGAGTACATCACGTTTCGGTGTCCGCTGACTGTGGAAGCGGCCGGTGACGGCGGGAAGGCGCTGCCGCGTTTTCAGATGGTGGCGTACACCGGCGGCACGATGCGCATCGCCGGGTTTCCGCATCCGGTGGTGGTCGATCTCGAAGGTCTGGCCATCGCCCGGCAGGATCTGCCGGTACGTCTCGATCATCAGTCGCGCCAGGGCGTGGGCCACACGCAGCGCGTGGCGATCGAAGCGGGGCGCGTGGTCGCCGAGGGCTGGATCAGTCGCGACACCTCCTGGGCCCGAGACGTGGCCCGCAGCGCCGGTAACGGGTTTCCGTGGCAGGCGAGTATCGGCGCCGCCGTGGTGGAGTCCGAGTTCATTCCCCACGGCCGGCGCGTCACCGTGAACGATCAGGAATTCGAAGGGCCGATGCACGTGGTGCGCCGGGCCATCCTCAAGGAAATCTCGTTCGTCGACAGCGGCGCGGATCCGCACACCAGCGCCCGCATCGCCGCTCAACATCAGGAGACCGAATCCATGGAAGGACACGCCAACACGCCGACGGTAACGCAGGAGACGTCGCATCCGGAGCCTGCCGATGCCCCGGCGCCCGCAACCGAGGAGCCCACGGCCACGCCGCCCGAAACGCCGCCACAGCCGCCGACACCGGCTTCCACGCCGGAATCGACGTCCTCGACTCCCGCGCGCATCCATGCGTCGGCGGATGCCGACGACGATGCGGAGGATCCTGTGATCGACATGCGCAAGCGCATGGCCGAGGAGACCCGCCGCGTGGAAGCGATCCGTCGTCTCTGCGGCGGCAAGCACGCCGACATCGAGGCGAAGGCCATCGAAGAGGGCTGGGACGCTTCGCGGACCGAACTGCAGGTGCTGCGCGCCGCGCGCCCGCAGGTGCCCGCGGTGCAGACCGCGTCACGGCCGTCGAGTCCGCAGGTCTTCGAAGCAGTGGCCCTGATGGCCGGCGGGATGCCGAACTCGCGCATCGAGGCGGTGTACGGCGCGCCGATCCTCGAGGCGGCCGACAAGCTGCGCGGTGTCGGCATCCAGGAGTTCTGCGAACTGGCGGGGGGACGGCAGCTGCCGCGCTATCGGCGCGATGCCACCGGCTGGCTGCAGGCCGCCTTCAGCACGGCGAGCCTGCCCGGCATTCTCAGCAACATCGCCAACAAGATGCTGCTGGAGGGGTACAACTACATCGAGGATGCCTGGCGGCGCATCGCCAAGGTCGCCAGCGTGAACGACTTCAAGGAGCACACCCGCTACCGGATGACCGGAAGCTTCCAGTTCGAGCAGGTCGGTCCCGACGGCGAGCTCAAGCACGGCAAGCTCGACGAGATGAAGTTCGGCCAGAAGGCCGACACGCACGGCATCATGTTCGCGTTGACGCGCCAGATGATCATCAACGATGACATGGGCGCGTTCACCGACATTCCCCGCCAGATCGGCATGGGCGCCGCCGAGGCGATCGCCGATGCGGTCTGGGGCCTGTGGTTGAGCAACCCGGTGCAGGCGGACGGCAACGCCTTCTTCTCCACCCAGCACAAGAACTACGCTGCCGGCGCCGACACGGCGCTGTCGGTGGACGGTTTGACCGCCGCCGAAGTGCTCTTCGGGAACCAGACCAAGCCCAACGGCAAGCCGCTGGGGATTCCCGCCTCGACGCTGCTGGTCCCGCCGACGCTGAAGGTCATCGCCGAGATGCTCATGAAGAGCACGCAGCTCAACGAGACCACCACGGCGAACAAGGGCAAGCCGTCGACCAATCCGCACACCGGCAAGTACGACGTGGTCAGCTCGGTGTATCTCTCCAACGCGAGCTTCACCGGCGCGTCGAGCAAGGCGTGGTACCTGCTGGCCGATCCGAACCGGCTGCCGGCGATCGAGATCGCCTTCCTCAACGGCGTGGATCGTCCCACGGTGGAGAAGACCGACGCGGACTTCAACACGCTGGGCATCCAGTTCCGCGGCTTCATCGACTTCGGCGTGCGGGAACAGGATTACCGGGGCGCGCAGATGCAGAAGGGCGAAACGTAATCGGCCTTCGTGGGCCGACCCCGTGTTGAGACCTCATCAGACGCGAGTTCAAGGAGCATTCGTTCATGGCTACCGGACAATACATTCATGACGGCGACGCGATCGACTACATCCCCAGCGCCAATGTCGCCGCGGGCGACGTGATCGTTCAGGGCGAGCTGGTCGGCATCGCCAAACTCGACATTCCCGCCGACGCCCTGGGCGCCCTGGCGGTCAAGGGCGTCTTCGATCTGCCCAAGGCCACCGGCGGCGGGACCGCCATCACGGCCGGCAGCGAAGTCTACTGGGATGCGGGCAACACTGTGGCCACCACCGACGCCGCCGCCGGAGTCAACAAGCTGCTGGGCAAGACGATCCGCACGGCGGCCGATGCCGACGCGACCGTCCGCGTCCGCCTGGATCAATAGGCCATGGGCGATCTGCTTCGCGAGGGATCGCAGTGGCTCGAGCAGCAGCGCACGACCCACGCGGCTAGTTCGGTCGAATATCGCCGCCCTCCGGACAGCGTCACGGTGCCGGCCACCTTCGGGCGCACGCGCGTGGAACTGTCCGACGCGTCGGGACTGACGCTCATCTCCAGCGTGTGGGATTTTTTGATTCGGGCGGCGGATCTCGGCCTCGAGCCGGAGCCCGGCGATGTGATCGTGGCCGACGGCCACGCGTACGAAGTGATGAATCTCGGCGGTGAGGGATGCTGGCGCTGGAGCGATCCGTACCGGATCACCTACCGGATCCATACGAAGGACATCGGAGCGAACACGTGAGCGAAGGTGACGTCGAGTACCAACGGGTGGGCCAGGATGAGCTGGCATTGATCCATGCCAAGCTCGATCGGCTCGACGAGGCGATTCGCGGCAACGGCAAGCCGGGTCTTCAGCTGCGCCTGGATCGGCTCGAAGCGGCGGAGCGCTCCCGGGCCAAGCTGACCTGGATCATCGTCGGCGCCGTCGCCACCTTCGCGGTGACCGCCATCTGGCAGCAGGTGATGGGAGGATGAGATGGCCCTGGTGATCGATCTCGCCGACGCCCTGGTCGCCGAACTGCAGAACGGCACGTTCAGTGAAGCGATCGTGCCGGTGCGGCGCGTGCTGCCCGAACACGAGCTCTCCGAGCTGACGACACTGCGCGTGACGGTGGTGCCCAGGCAGCTGCAGATGCAGACCGTGTCCCGCGCGCTGACGCAGCGGGAGGTGGCCATCGACATAGGCCTTCAGAAGAAGCTGGGCAAGGATCTCGACACCGAGGTCGCAACGTTGTGCACGCTGGTCGAGGAGATTCAGGAGTATCTGCAACGTCGACCGCTTCAGGCGGTGCCGCAGGCGGTGTGGGTGCGTTCGGCGAACGATCCGATCTACGCCCCCG